>CAZIFL010000003.1:0-187053 GCA_964539095.1 uncultured Synergistaceae bacterium | reverse complement strand
ACCTGTTTGTTACCGGCGCTCTGTCAGGCGCAGGGGGGATAATATCACCTATGGCCGTTCCCGTCAACCCTTCTTGTGATTTTTTTCGAGGGGGTTTCGTTTTTCCCGCGCGCCCTCGATCTTGCTTCATTATAGTGTGTCGGGGAAAGCCTTTCTCCACTACGTCGCATGCTCTTCGATGCTTCCGTGGAATCCGGGAAAAAAGAGAGATACTCTACATCTCCTCCTCTCCTCTGAGAAGGGAGAAATTTCTTTTTCGCAAAGCATGGTATACTTGCCCTCGTAGGTTTTCGGAACACAAAATCCGAACTTTTACGGAATACGGTTTCTCGGTTTTTCTATATTTTCAGTAGGGGTGAAAGAGAACAATGATTTTTCACAAGAGTCTGCGGTTCCTCGGAGCATCTGTTCTGCTTTGTGCACTTTCGCTTTTCCCGGCCAGTTCTTTCGCAGAGAGAGGAGATATTCTGGATTACTCTTCCTTAGGTATTACCCCCTTATCGCTCGAAGGCTCCCCGCTTTTCGTCCTGGAGCCCGAGGTCCGCAATATCCGGTGGGGAATGCCTCCCGAGATGGTGATAGAACGAGAGGGGATAACGTCCTACAGCGAGGCCTCCCGTGGTGAGCTTCTCTACATTACGCTTCCCAGAGCCTCTATACTAGAGATTCCCTGTTCCATTACCTACATTTTTCCGGGGAATACTCTTTCGGGGATTTTCTGTTCCTTCCATTCCGACACCCTGCGCCTTGATAAGGACATAGCCCATTTCTCCCGCCTGGAGGCTCTCCTTGAGGAAAAGTACGGTCCTCCTCTGGAAAAGCGGGTGACCTGGGACAATCCCAAAAGCATCTACATTGAGAATCCGGACTCCTTCGGCATGGCGGTAGCCATGGAAGACCTGCGCTATCACACGGAGTGGCATACGGGGCACACTGTCATTAACCTCCGCCTCGAAGCGGAGAACTACCGCCCGGCGCTCACCCTGACCTACCAGAGTACTTTTTTCCAGGAGAAGGAGCGGGAAGCCACCCGAAACGTTTTATTTTCGGAGCTGTAGCAGAAAAGAGCATTTTTAACAGCACTTTTTCCAGCCAGGATGTTACAGATTTTTCTATCCATCGAGGGGTGTTTTTTTCATGAGTGGCAACGACGAAAAGTCTCAGCGCAAGGTGTTTACGATTTTGATGGGGGCCCTGGTGGTTTTTGCCGTCTTTGGAGGTATCATTTACCTCAGCAGGCAGACCTCTCCCGTGCCGGAGAGCACCAGAAAGAGTTCCCTCGAATCTCCGGAAAAACTCGGGGAAGATTCTTCCCTTGAGAGACAGTATCAGGAACTCTCTCTGGCGTTAAGCAACGACGATATCCCTCGGGCCTGTGCTCTTTGCGAGACCCTTTCCGCCTCTTTTTCGGGGGAGTCGTTTTCCGAAGAGAGCCTGGAACAAAAAGTTCTCCTTCTCTGCGAGGATGCACGCAGAAGGGATCTTGCGCAGAAAAAGAAAGCTCTGGAGGAGGCGATGGCAAAGCTGCCTGCGGAGGCAGGCACTGAAAGGCTAAAGACGTACCACAAACTTCTTGAGCTGGATCCTGAGGATGCTCTGTACAGGGAAAAGGCCTTGGCCCTGGAGAAAAAGCTTCTTCAGGAAACCCGCAAGAAGCTCGAAGGCCTTCTCGGCGAGAAAAACTTCACCCAGGCATCCTCTCTCTGCGAGGCGCTTCCGCCATTCCGCCTCGTCTCTTTGGAACCGCTCCAACCCCTCTGCTCTTCTGCGATGGAGGGACGACGGCTTCAGCAGATCGAAGCTCTTCTGGGCAGGGTAAAACCCCTCCCCGCATCAGATTACCTGGGTAATTTGCGGGGATACCGCCAGCTTGCTCAGCTTGATCCTGCAGAGGATACATACTGGGAGAAGATTGAGCGCTACACCAAGAGCGCCCAGACGGCTCAGGCCCGCCTGCTCCGCAGAGCTTCCGCCATTATGAGCTACGATGTCAATACGGGGATCTTCTGGTACCTCCCCTCCATCGCAGAGAAGAGAGAGCGTCATCAGGGAGCGAATGCCTATCTTTATGTGGGGAAAAAAGATGACGGAACGCCTCCTCAGCTTCGTTTTGTCTGTCTTATTCGGCGGGAGACTCCCTTCACTCCCACACAGCTCCTCCTCGCTTTCGGCAATACGAAGTATGCCCTTCCTCTCCAGAGAGAATGGATCACTTTTCAGGGGGGGCTTTTATGGTGCGATATCCCTCTGCCTGTTTCAGGAGAGGCCCTGGAACTTCTTCGAAAACTTGCCCAGGCGGAAAAAAGCAGCTTCTCCTTTGGGGGCTCGGGAGAGGAGCCTGCCCCCGGATGGGCTCTTTCAAAGGGAGAGATTGAGGGGCTTCGCCAGATGCTCCAGCTGTACGAGGAACTTCGCAAGTAGATCCCTTGGGCGGCGTGCGAACGAACCAAAGCGGGTATCAGAAAAGTGCTAACAGCATTGAAGAAGAGAAAAACATCCTGAAAGGAGCTATGTCCTATGAACGAAGAGATGAAAAAACTGCTAGAGGATCTGAATAAGGATCTGGAGTGGGAGTACGCTGCAGCAGTTCAGTATGTACAGCATGCGGCGGTAATGACCGGAGCGCAGTATGAGTCGATTCAGAAGGAGCTGGTCATTCACTCCCAGGAGGAGATGCAGCATGCGGTAATGCTGGCCGAGCAGATCGACTTTCTTGGAGGATTTCCCACAGCGGACGTGGAGAGGCGTGAAGTTTCTTCGAATACGCTGGAGATGCTCAAGCAGGATCTCGCAGGAGAAGATCTCGCCATCCGCCGCTACAAAGAGCGTATCCTTCAGGCGGAGAAGCTTCGGGAATACGGCTTGCGCCGGGTTCTTGAGGATATTCTGATTCAGGAAGAAGAGCACAAGCGAGATTTGATGTCTGTGATCGACTAGCCTCTCGCTCTCCCGAGAAAACCGTGCATAGCAAAAGGCAGGAGCCGCCGCCCAGCTCCTGCCTTTTGCTATGCACTATTGCTATGTAATCCACGGCAACCCCCTGACTTTCTGGGGGAGGCATTCCTAATAGGACTTGGCAAAAATTGCGAGAGAAGCGTCTTTTTTTCCTGTAAAGAGACAGGTTCCCCGTTCATCCTTGCGGGCCAGAGGGAAACAGCGGACCGTCGCCCCTCCCGTAACTTCCTTGATGGTCTTTTCGTCTTCCGGAGAGCCAGCGAAGAAAGCCTCCACAAATCCTCCCTTCTCCGTAAGCATGGCCTTCATCTCATCGAAGGAGGAGGCCCGGAGGGTATGAGATTTCCGGAAATCGAGGGCCCTGGTGTAGAGCTGACACTGAATTTCCTCAAGCATTTTAGGGACCTCGGTGGAGAGATTCTCCAGAGAGAGGAACCCCTTTTCGCCACTATCCCGACGGACAAAACGGAATGTTTTATCCTGCAACTCCCGCTCCCCCAGCTCCAAACGGAGAGGGACCCCTTTCTGAAGGTGGGAGAAGAAGCGATCTCCCGGACGCATATGAAACTGGGTATCCACCATCACGGCCCGAGGGCCGAGAACCTTGTTGAGCATCTCCGCCACGTGCTTCGCCAGAGGGAGCATCTCCTCATCCCGGCGCCGTTCGTCGGTGGAGATCGGCATAATCACCGCCTGGACGGGAGCCACCCGGGGAGGGAGGATGAGGCCGTCATTATCGGAGTGGGTCATCACAAGAGCCCCGATAAGCCGTGTGGAGACCCCCCAGCTGGTGGTCCAGGCATACTCAAGGCTCCCTTCCTGACTTTGAAAGGAGATGTCGAAGGCCTTGGCAAAATTCTGCCCGAGAAAGTGGCTGGTCCCCGCCTGAAGAGCTTTGGTGTCACTCATCATGGTCTCGCAGGTGAAGGTGCGATCCGCTCCGGGGAAACGCTCTCCCTCGGATTTCTCCCCCGGAAGCACAGGAAGGGCAAGTTTCTCCTCCATGATCTCCCGGTAGACCTCAAGCATGAGGAGAGTCTCCTCCATGGCCTCCTCTGCAGTGGCATGAGCGGTATGCCCCTCCTGCCAGAGAAATTCCGAGGTTCGCAGAAAGAGGCGGGGGCGTTTTTCCCAGCGCATGACGTTGGCCCACTGGTTGATGAGTACAGGAAGGTCGCGCCAGGACTGCACCCATTTGCTGTACATGTGCCCTATGACGGTCTCCGAAGTGGGGCGAACCACCAGAGGCTCTTCGAGTTCCTCTCCCCCCGCATGGGTTACCACCGCACACTCCGGAGCAAAGCCCTCCACGTGCTGGGCCTCCTTTTCGAGAAAGGAGATCGGTATGAGTACAGGAAAGTAAGCATTCACATGTCCCGTCTCCTTGAAACGCCGATCGAAGTGTTGCTGAATATTCTCCCAGAGCGCGTACCCCGTGGGACGAATGACCATACACCCCCGGACGGGAGCATAGTCCGCCAGCTCCGCCGCCTTGATGACATCTTGATACCACTGTGAATAGTCCTGCTCTCTGGGCGTTATGTTGCGCGCCATATAGATCCCCCCAGTAAAAAATTATAAAAACATTTTCGAGATACACCACATCCGGATTCGAAAAAATGCACCCTCAGGGAAATTTTCCCCGAATCTTTTATTCGGGAATATGGGAAAACCCCTGGAAGGGACCTCCCACTTCAAATCCGAGAGTGATCTCCCCCTTGTCATCATAAACCACAAAAACTCTCCCCCCAAGGAAACGGCCGGGGACAAAGGCGGCAACTCCGGTTTCCCAGGAGTGCTCCTCCTTGCTCCAGGAGCTGTCGAAAAGATACCCCTGGGTGAAGAAGAGTTCCCCATAAATGGGGAAGACTCCGCCTTTGAAAATAGGTCTCTGCACTCCGAAACGCCCCCAGAGAAGATTCGCCCCCTGATAGGGAGTGTTCGCAAGGTGAAGGAGTGTGTTATCCCCTCCAAGATAGGCCGCATGAGGGGCCACATCGGGATCTCCTCCCAAAGCCCCTAACTGCAGAGAACAACGCGTCGCCCCCCGCAGAGGCATGTACCAGGTCCCTCGGAGATCCCAGAGTATCTGCTCCGCATTGGCCCACCAGACCCGGGCAGAACCTTGGAAACCCTGGCTTGGATCGTAAAGGTCATCCACACTGTCGTACTGGAGGGCAACATAGGGTCCCCACCAAAACGATTCGTCCATATCTCCCGCTCCTGCGAGCTTTTCCCCCACAAGGCCATACCGTAGCTGCATGTTACCATACCACTTGCTCGCGTAGATCCCCAGAGCGTAGCGTTCCCACTCCATAGAAGACGCATTCTGGGGATTCACATGCCACTTTCGGGCCTGAATCATATACTCGTTCCGCTCATAGGCGAAGGCGGGAGCAAAGTACCGGCCTTCCAGGCTCCAGTCCTTTCCCGTCATAAGCTGTACTTCCAATGTGTCTCCCTGAGCGAAGAGATCTCTCCGAAGCCCCGTGAGACCTATCCATCGATGCTGGTTAACGTTGGAGGTATACCCTGCAAAGAGCAGCTCGTAAGGAGGCAACGGAAGAGACTCCACCACCACATTCACAGTACCATCCGGATTTGATTCCAGCCTATATCCTACCACACCCAGGTCGTCCCGAGCCTCAATACGATCACAGGTATCAAGAATATCTCTGGTATCCAGAGGCTTTCCCTTCCATACAGCAAGTTCGTGTGTCAAAAATTTTTCTGTGATTTTGGGAAAGCCGACCAGAATAACGTCCGAAACAACGGGTGACTCCTGAGGGCGGGGTTTTTCACGATTCCCCGTGGCATGGGCAAGCTGCGCCAGTCTCCCGAGAGTCCTCTCTGTTGCAAGCGCTCCCGCATGAATGATTTGGTCTTCGTTACCCGTTCCGAGAAGCGCCAGATCTCCTACCTCGGGGCGGATCACCAGATCCGCCTCCTGAAGATCTAGCTCCATGTTCTGCTGGGTGAGGATGGTGGTCATCTGCCCGAGCACATCCACAGGGCTGCGGATCTCCTGCCGTTCCTTAAGGCCACTGCTTGCCATGACTGCCACCACAGGATATCCGGGATAGAGATCCTTGGCCACACGAACGGGAATGTTCGCCACAAGCCCTCCATCCACCAGAAGACGTCCCTGAAGCTTCCATGGCTCAAAAATCCCCGGCAGGGACATGGAGGCCCGCATGGCATCCGCAAGACTACCTTCCCGGAGGACCACCATCTCTCCGGTAACGAGATCTGTAGCCACCGCGGCAAAGGAAGTGGGAAGGGCATCAAAGTCGGTAGTATTAACTCTGGCGGCATACCGAGCAAGGGTGTTGTAAAGCTGCCGCCCGGAAATAAGCCCCAGAGGCCCTACAGGATGACCCTTTTCGTCGAAATGAAGGGCGTAGATCACCTCACCGGCGCGATCCTTTCGCCCCCGGGGGAGAGAGGTGCTCTGATCCCCCATGAGAGCCGGCAGGTCGATCTCCTCCCTCATGATGCGGGCCAGATCCTCTGCAGAGTATCCCGCCGCATAGAGCCCCCCCATAATGGCTCCCATACTGGTACCCACAACGGCGCGAATGGGAATGTTTTCCCTCTCGAGAACCTGCAGAACCCCTATATGGGCATAGCCCTTGGTGCCGCCTCCTGACAGAGCCAGCACCACCCCCTCCGCAGCTTCTCCCGCGAGGCCCCCTCCAAAGACGCTTATCCAGACAAGCCCAGCTGCACATAGAATTTTTTTAATCAAAACAGCCTCCTCCTTCTTGCTAGAAATTCCTTCTCTCCTTCTCTCGGATTCGAGGAGAAATATCCGTTGAATATACTGTTTTTTTCCCCTTTTGTCATTTTCTTCTTTTCCTCATGTTGTTTTTTCCTTTTTCAGGGGTTATTCTTGAAGCGGGAGATGTTCCCCTTTATACGAAAAAAATCTCTGTAAGGAGGATTTGCGAATGAGAGGAAGAAGCGCGTTTGTTACAGAGGGAACCGGAGCTGTCGGGGAAGCCCTGGTACGGAGCCTCGTAGCCCGCGGCATCAACGTTGCGTTCACCTACCAGCGCAACGAGGAGGAAGCCGTTCGGCTGGAGAAAGACCTCTCCCGGGGGGAGATGCTTATAAAGGGGTTCCAAACAGACCTGCGAAACTACGAACAGATCGCCGCATCCATCGTCTCCGGAGCCGCTCTCTTCGGAGGGTATGATTATCTCGTAAACAATGTCGGAATTGTGGGGGATAACACCCTTATTCTGGATATCGACCTGGAGGAGTGGCAACAGGTTCTGGAGACGAATCTTACCGCCCCCTACCTGGTAACCAAGTGCATCCTCCCCTATATGGCGGGGCGCCCAGGGGCAGCCATAGTCAACGTAAGCAGCATTACGGGGGGAAACGGAGGGACCATGGGAGTGCACTATGCCGCAAGCAAAGCGGGCCTCCTCGGCTTTACCCTCCACCTCGCTCGCGAACTCCATCCCCATGGCATCAGAGTGAATGCGGCAGACCCTGGCCCGGCGGTGACCCAGATGTCTTCAGAGGAGGAAAAACGACGCCCCACAGAACTCTCCCCCAGCGGACGCATTGCCACCCCCGAGGAGATCGCCCGAGGCATCCTCTTTCTTCTGGAGCATGAATGTAGCAACGGGAAAGTTTTGGATATCAATGGGGGCCACCAGATGGCGTGAAAAACAAAAAAACAAGAGCAGCTGGACACGAAGAGTTCTTCCTCTCCGCAACTGCTCTCGTCTGCTCCCGTCCGTTTTCCTGCGCATCCCCTCTGTGGTGATGGAAAAACCTCAGGGTAGCCCCTGAAGAAGGAGAAAGAAAAAGAGGAGCACCGCCCCGAAAAAGAGAAGCAGAAGCTTCCAGTTTCCTCGCCACCAGGGAGGCGATTCCTCTTCGCGCATATCCGGAGAGAGACGGATCTTGACATCCCCCGAAGCAAGATAACGGAAAAAGGTTCCTGTTTCCCGGTTTTTCCCGTGGATTTCATACTCCTTGCTCTTAAGCTGCCGCACCACATAGACCTCTCCGGCGACCTCGCCCTCTTCCGGGTCCTTAAGAACCACTCTATTGCCCGGCCGGAGTTCCGCAAGGGGAATTCCCTCTACAGGATCCACCACAAGCTCCCCCGGGAAAATCTCCTCCCGGGGGAGCAGCAAGACTTCCTCTGGAGAGGCTTCATCGCGAGGTTGGTTTCCCTTACTCGAAGGGCTCTCCGGGGAGGAGACGCTTCTTCGGCCCGGATTAAGAGCATTGCCCACATAGCTGTCCAGTGCGCCTTGAAGGGGGTAGAGACGTACCGCAAGCTCCCGGAGTTCTGGCAGAGAGACCGGTGCAAGCCGAAAAGCCCGAAGAGGAAGGTTTTTGCCAATCATCTCCCGAAGCCACTTTCCAAGCCACTCCCCTATTTGGGAGGTGAGGCGAGGCTCCTCAAGGAGGGCGCTTTTTTCCTTGAAACTTCTGCCGTAAAAGGACTCTGCCTCCGCAAAGAGGTGGGGGATACTCCCCTGCCAGGCATCTTTGCACTGCCGGGCAAGGTGGCTCGCAGACCAGTAATCGCTCTCGCTGATGTTCGGAGGAGCCTCGGAGAACTCTCCCGCCGCCATCTCAAGAACTCTCTCCCAGTTTTTGAGAGCCGCATTATCTCTTCTACAGAAACAGAGCCCCACCCCATGCCATACCACGGTCTTATCGGGCCCCACAACTGCTCCCGTTACCAGGCTGATATCCTCCACCACCGCAAGGACGCACCACAAAACGACATAGGCCTTTCCGTGAAGGGAGAGAAATGAGTAGAGTGACTCGGGCTCCCCCTCTCCTCCCTGCTCCTCATATTTTTGCATGAGCAGATCAAGTTCCTTCTCTTTCAGCCCAAAAATATAGGAAAAAAGAGCGTTCAAGGAAGCATCCCCCTGGAGATAGTCCCGGCTCACCCTCGGTTCCCCTCCTAAACTTCTGCGGAGATCACAAGGTAGACCACGCCGCCTCCGTCCAAGGCAAAGGGGATCGTCATGGTCCTCGTATTCTTCCGCTCCATTGGCACCGCCCGAATATTCTCTCCCGTAATAAGCTGCGGAGGGGTAAGATCCACCCCATCCACGTTCATTTTAATCAGAGTCTGGCCATTCACCATATTTGCCAGCTCCCCAACCACACTCAGGGCGACGGAATCCTCCAGGTTCGCAGCGATCATACCGCCCCCCATGGCCCCCACATAGGCCGCGAAAGCATCTTTATCCGCCATAATACAGGAGGTGCCATGCATCCCGCCACCCACGATTCCGACAAGGGCAGCCACACAGCTTCCGGGGGCATCCACCCCTCTGGCGATACGAGCTTTTTGTATTTTAGCGACCACCCCAAGGCTCTGACTCACAGAGATCAGGGATGCTCCGTTAGCGTTCAAGAATTTCGACAGCAATTCCGGTGTCATGTTTTTTACTCCTCCCTTCTCTCTCCGTACAGCCTTTTAGAATCTTGCAAATTCGATCCCCACATGATATCACGCTGGGGCACCTTCTGAAAACGTCTTTTCAAAAACCGAGAGATTTTTTGACAATACACCATGCCGCCAGATCATCCACAGGCCTTGGAGGAAGAAACAACCCCCTCGGGAGAAGGCGCCATACCCCCCGGGGAGGATGACGTTCCCAATAGAGCTTCCTCGCTTCGAGAGTGGTGAAGGATTCTTCCCCTTGGGTAAAGGGGCATGCCAGCCGCTCGAAAACTCTCACAAAGTCAGGGCTTCCGGTACCGCTCCCTAAAAAGATCCGTTTTTTTCGCAAAAGAGCCTCATGCTTCGGATCCCCCTCCTCCAGAGTCTCTTGGAGAAAGGAGTACTCTTTTTCTCCAAGAACCCGGCCAAGCCAAAGGGTAAAGGCGGCGGCTTCTCCGATGCCGCTACAGAGGAGCCCCTCCTCGCGGGTTCCGAAGGCCCATCCGAACTTATACCGTCCTGGATCAATACCGAGGAGGCAACCGTCGACTTCCATGTCTCAGTCCTTCGAGGTGGAGGCCCACCGATGGTAGAGCCACATCCAGTGATCCGGATAACGCTCTATCCAGGAACTTAAAACATCGTTGCACTGCCTAAGGGATTCCTCCAGATCTTCTCCGAAGGGCTTGCCCTCTTTTCCTTCCAGGGGGGGGAGGATATAGAGGTCGTGATACGGGCCTCCGTGGCGACGCACGATGAACAGAGGCACCATCCGAGCATCTCGCTTATAGACCATTTTGACAGGCCCCGGAGGGGTGCTCGCAGGAACGCCCAGGAAAGGGACCACGATCCCCTGATCCCGGGGATCCTGATCAAGGAGCACCCCGAGAAACTCCCCCCTCTTGAGGCATTCCACAGAGCGCCGAAGATCAAAACCTTTTCCCAGAAGGCGGATCCCCACACTTTCCCGAAGAGAGGCGATGAGTTCGGTTATTACATCATGCCTCTGGCTCGCCCCAATTGCATTTATGGGGTATCCCATCTCGGCGAGACACGCCCCCGAAAGCTCCCAGTTGCCGAAGTGCGCAGTGAGGAGCACCGCCCCCCTGCCATCCTGGAGGACCTCCTTGAGATGCGACTCTCCATGAACCTGAACATAGGTATTAAAGGAGCCTTTCATCACGGGGAACCGTAGAAATTCTGCAGCCCCCCTCCCGAGATTTCTGTAGGATCGGCGAACGATTCCCCTGGCAAGAGTAACCCCAACACCGAGAACGCGCACACATCTTGACTCTGCGGCATCCACATGGGATCGATCCACTGCCCAGAGCAGCAAACCCAACCACCCTCCCAGAACTACCGCCCAGGAACGGGGGAGCAGAAGGACAATTTTTTGAAAAAACCGTAAAAACAACCAGTATTTTGGATTCTTCACGCTCTCCCCTCCAGATTCATAATCCTCTTGACCTCGTTACCATAAGAATTATACTCTAAAAAACATTTTCTACACAAAGGAGGGATTCTCATGCTACGCAAAATACTTTACCCCACAGATCTTTCTCCTCTCTCTCAAGAGGGGCTCCGCTGGGTTACCCGGCATGTGGCGAAGAAAGACTCCCACATTACGGTGCTCCATGTGGTGAATACCGTGGCGGGGCTGAACACCCCCCTGCTGGTACAGGAAGCGGAAAACCAGATGCTGCTCTTCCAGGAGGAGCTAGAAAAACTCGGACATCCGCACAACACCATCACCCTTGCGGGAGAAGAGACGGAGACCATCGCAGAGACAGCTCACAGCGAAGAGTGCTCTCTCTCTGTGCTTGTACTGCATCCGGAAGACGACGTACTGGATCTGATACGCCACGTAGCTCTCCCCCAGCTTTTAGTACGATCCGAAGTTCCGGAGGAACTCCCTGAACGACCTCTCGGAGAGAAGGTACTTATCGCCACAGACCTGGTTTCGGATAGGGTCCACGCCATGATGAAAGCCTACCGGGAACTCATGAGAACCACGCCATCGACGGTTCTTCTCACCCACGTTGTCTCCCTGGAGGAGTACCAAAATGCGGATGCTCTGGTACACGCAGCAAGCGAAGCCCTCGGCACTTTAGCCAACGCCATTGAAAACAGTTTTACCGACGTCTCTGCAGAACTCTTGAGCGGGCACCCTCAGGAGGAGCTGGAGAAGACCCTTAGGGAAGAGAATCCGTCACTTCTCGTTCTGGGAATTTCCCAGCACGGCGAACTCTGGGAACTGCTTCTCGGCAGTACTGCGGAGCACTTGCTTACGATAGCAACCTGTCCGGTACTGATCGTCCCCTCCTGAAGAAATCCCCTTCTTCTCTCCCGAGGGGTCTCTTGCAACACCCCCGGGAGAGCTTTTTTTCTCTGAATATCAGCAGGATTCAAACACCCCGGGAAAGAGGCTCTCAGCGATGAGTTCCAACTGCTCCACCCCGGTGACATCCGTCTCAAGGAGAGGGACAGTAAGCACCCCCCGGGAGGCAAAACGGCGTTCGATCTCCAAGAGCCACTGCTCCTGAACCTTACGGCGGCTCTCCCAGAAAGCACCGCACCCTTCGGGGACCACCCGGTTCACGATAACCTTCCCTACGGGGATCCCATACTTTTCGAGGATCCGCACCGCCCTTTCAGTTTCGTAAAGGGGGAGCTTTTCAGGGTTTAACACAAAATAAAAAATTGTCTGCTCGGAATCTGTAAGAATATTCCGGGCGAAGGCAAACTTCTTCTGCCTTTTCTGAAGCACCTCGATAATAGGATCGGATGCCACTTTCTCCTGAAGCCGCTTCTCATACCGTGCCGCCATGCTCATGAGTTCCATGGCTTTTGCGCGCTTTTCCATAAGATGCTCAATCCAGGTGCCGAGCATCTCCGGAAGGCTGAGGAGCCGCAGTGTGTGCCCCGTAGGGGCTGTATCGAAGATCAGCACATCGTACCGTGAGCCCACATCCTCCATAAGCTCCACGAACTTATCGAACACCGCCGCCTCCTCCGCTCCGGGAGATGCGTAAGCGATCTCAATCTGTCGCTGAATGTCTTCCACAATCACCGGACTTACCACGTGGAGAAGCTTTTCTTTGATCCCCTCCATGTAGGCCCGGGACTCCTTTTCAGGATCCACCTCAAGGGCCCAGAGATTGGGCTCCAGCGAGACGATGCTATCCCCTATGGAGAGGGCAAAAGCATCTGCCAGGGAGTGAGCAGGGTCCGTAGAGACCACCAGCACCCTCTTTCCCTTCCGAGCAAGAACGAGAGCCACCGCGGCAGCACAGGAGGTTTTGCCGGTCCCCCCCTTGCCTCCAAAGAAGAGAAACCGTTTGATACCTTCTTTCGTTCCGGAAGACGCTACGGCGTTAGCAGAAATCATACTGAGCCGCCTTTTCTTCCACAATGTACTTACGGTGCAGTATCCGACGCTGCCAGGGCTCAAGCTCCTCTGCAAGATAGGGGAGAAGCTCCAGGCTGTAGTACGAAATCGGATTGGGGATGCCCAGCAAATCGCCGTAGAGAAGAAGCATCACGTTGTCGTTCATATCAAAAGCCTCTTTTCGAATGATCCCTACGGATTTATCGAGAAAGGTGCCGAAAAAAATGCCGTATATCCAAACCCACACCTCTCGGAAGAAACTTCCTATTTTTGCCTTCATCGTCCTCACCTCCTGAAGATAATTATACCCCCGAATTCCTGTTTTTTGGGGAGAGCTATTGTCCCACCCACCACTTGGCTATAAAGGGAACCAGCGTCATCACAAGAATAATCCGGGTAAGATGAAAGAGCATCGCCACAGGAGCGTTGGCCCCCACCTCGGTGGCGGCGAGTCCCAATCCGGAAAGACCTCCGGGAGGCGTGGAAAAAAGGGCCGTAATGGGATCGATGGCAAAAAATTTACCGATAATCACGGAAAAACCGATGCTCACCCCCAGAAGGCAGAGAGAGTAGATCACCGCCACCGGAACAAGACGAGGCAGATCCTTGAGACAGCTCAAATCCGACCGAGCCACGATGACAAAAGCTACCAAAACCTGGGAGATAAAGGAGAGCAGCGCCACCTTACTCACCCCCATGCCAAGCCCTCCCTTAAGGAGCAGGCCTCCGATAATCCCTCCCACAAGCCCCCCTGCGGGGATGGGAGAGATATGTCCCAGATATGCTCCTCCGAGCACAGCCAATGCTACATACCAGTTTTCCAAAACGCTACCCCTTTCGGAATATATTCGACATCCGCCCTCTATCGAAACCGCTCCTCCAAGAAAAACTCTTGCAAGCAGAAGAGTCGCTATCGGCGGTATCGTGCGGGCCCCTCTTCGTAAAGATCGTTTCCCTGTGAATCAATAAGCACTACCAGGGGAAAATCCTCTACCTCCAGACACCGTATCGCCTCGGTGGCGAGATCCTCAAAAGCTGCTACAGAAGCCTTGCGGACGGAGCCGCAGAGTAGCGCAGCAGCTCCTCCGGTGGCACCGAAGTAGACCGCTCCGTGCTCCACCAGAGAACGCCGCACCTCGGGAGAACGCCTCCCCTTGCCGATAAGCCCAAGAACCCCCTGATCCAGCATGGCCGGAGTGTGAGGATCCATACGCCCGCTCGTGGTGGGCCCTATGGGGCCGATCACATGCCCCGGCCTTGCAGGAGCAGGCCCCGCATAGTAAAGTGCCTGCCCTTGAAGATCCACCGGGAGAGACTCGCCTCGTTGCAGGATCTCCGCCATTCTCTTATGCGCCGCATCCCGGGCGGTATAGAGTATCCCCGAAAGAAGAACTCTCTCCCCCGCCCGCAGATCCCGTAGATCTTCGGGCAAACAGGGAAAGGTCACCCGCTTAATCCCCTCTGTCATGATCAGGCCTCCTCCTCAAGCACCGCCGAAGCGTGGCGCAGGGCGTGGCAACATACGTTTACCGCAAGAGGCATCCCCGCGATATGGGTGGGAAGCGCCTCTATGGCGGCTCCAAGAACCGTGACGCTTCCGCCGTACCCTCCGGGGCCAATACCGAGAGTATTGCACGCATCCAGAATACGCCGTTCGAGAGCAGCGTAGCGCGGATCGGGATGGCACTCCCCCAGAGGACGCAGCAAAGCCCGCTTGGCCCCCAGAGGAGCGGTCTCGAAATTCCCCCCCACACAGATTCCGAGCACCAAGGGAGGACAGGGGTTCGGCCCCGCTAACGACACGGTCTCCACCACCTTTTCGAGCACCCCTTCCTCGCCATCCGCAGGGCGAAGCATGCAGATACGGCTCATATTCTCGCTCCCCATCCCCTTAGGAGCTACGGTGATGAAAAGCGTTTTACCCGGAACCCGGCGGTAGTGAATAATGGCGGGGGTATTATCTCCCGTATTCTTTCGATCGAAGAGGGGATCGGTGACCACAGACTTTCGCAGATATCCCTCGGTATAGGCTTTCCGAACTCCTTCGTGAAGGGCCTCTTCGAGACTCCCTCCCTCCAGATGAACCTCCTCACCCAGATCCACGAAGAGCACCGCCATGCCACAATCCTGACAGAGAGGAATCCGCTCCTCCCGGGCGATATCCCGATTACGGAGAAGATCATCGAAGACCGCCACTCCAAGAGGGGAGCGCTCCCTCTTTCGCCCCTTCTCCAGAGCAGCAACAACATCCTGAGGAAGCTCGAAAGCCGCCTCCAACGCAAGAGAACAGACCACATCCCGTACCCGTGAAACATGAATACCCCCCACACTATCACGTTCTTTCTTTGAAAGGATTCGAATATAGAGTATAGCAAAAGCGGGGCTTCGTTGCCCCGCTTTTGGGATTGTTCTTCCTGCATTTTTCAGAAAAGATCATGCTCCAGGAAAAGCCGGCGTTTTTCTTCATCAGCCTCTTTGACGGTAGCAGAAGGTCTTCTCTTCCAGAAGTTCTCCCCGCACAGAAATTTTTGTCAGCACCACATCCATATCGTGCCCGGCCCTGGATGCCGCGTTCTGCACCAGCCTTACAAGGCCGCCGCAACAGGGAACTTCCATGTATACCACCCGTACGTGCGGGGTTTTGTGGCAGGAAAAGATGCGGAAAAGTTTTTCCTCGTACCGCGCCGCATCATCGAGTTTGGGACAGCCGATGAGGCAGATATCCTCTCCGGCCTTAAGGAAGGCCCCGTGAAAATCCGGATGGGCAAAGGCGGTACAGTCTGCAGCCATCACCAGAGCGGCCTGAGAGAGATAAGGAGCCTCTTCCGGCACAAGAGAGAGCTGCACAGGCCAGTTCCCCAGACGGCTCTCCCGAGATGGCTCCGTCCCTTGTGTGCAAGGAGAGGGGAGGTTTTTTTCATGCGTCCTCCCCCGAAGATCCTGAGTAGCTGTGCCGGGACAGCCACAGGGAAGGGGACCAGAGGCTCCCGAAGAGGCTTTCTGTCTCGCCGCCACCGCTTGAGCATCGAAGGGGAGCGCCTCCCGGCTCTCCATGGTAATGGCGCCTTGAGGGCATTCGCCGATACAATCTCCAAGCCCGTCACAGTAAATGTCACTCACCAGACGGGCCTTTCCGTCAATCAGCTGGATAGCCCCCTCGTGACAGGCCTTTACACAGAGGCCGCATCCATCACAGAGTTCCTCGTTAATGGTAATGATCCTGCGCGTCTCTTTCTCTCTCATCATTTTTCATCCCTCTCTCTTTCTCTAACAGCAGCAAGCGTGGTATCCCGAAGAAAGGCCACAAACTCCTGCTCCATTTTATGTATAGGCTCTCCGAGAAAACATTTTCCAAAAGGGCACTCTCGGCAGTTCAAAAGACAGACTCCTCTTTGAGGAGACCCCTCAAGGGCTTCATAGATATCCATAAGGCTAATCGACTCCGGGGGGAGAGCAAGCTCAAACCCTCCCCGGGGCCCTCGATGCGATATCACAAGCCCTTTTCGAAAAAGCTGCTGTAAAACCTTCGAGAGATGCGCCTCAGAGACATGAAGAAGCTCCGCCATTTCTCTTACGGAAAGCCTCTCTCTCCGAAGAGACATCAGAGCCATACTGTGGAACCCCAGAGATGTGGCCTCCGAAATCCGAAGAAGATTGTGCATCGTACCCCCTCCTCTATTTAGGTATTTTTATACCAAAATACCTTTTATCTGTCAACAGGGGATCTCCAAAAAAAAGAAGATGTGCTACTATACGGTAAGGGATAATGCCCTTGTCTGCATATCGCCACAATCCCGAAGAAAAGCACACCGCCATCTGCTACGGCACGGAGAATGCTTTTTCCATCTCCCCCCCCGGAGGCAACGTATGGTTTTACGGCTTCACAATTTCACGAGCATCCCAGCAGTTCCAGAAAGGAGCACCATACCGTGGACGATCTATTTTCTTTTGAAGTATGTACCCCCAGATACAAACCGATAGCACAACAGCTCATCGAAAAGTTCGATGAGCTGCGCCATGTGGACCCTCAGAGCCTTCTTTTTGTTATGAATAAAAAAGGATCCGGAAAGCACAACAAGAAAATCATCCTTGCCAAGACATCCAAGGTTCCCCCCAAGTGGCAGGAGATCATGTTTCAGCTCGGCAGCCCCTCCTACTTCTACCTTATCGAGTTCTTTGAAAAGACCGTGGCGGTGCTAGACGAAAATCAGATGACCGCTCTGATCTACCGGGAGCTTCGGCGCATCGACCTTAACGGCAATATCGGCAATCCGGATATTCACGAGTGGTATCAGATCTTCGTAGGTCTGGGAAGGCACTGGTTCTACCCCGATGCCACCTGCCCGGACCTTCTTGCGGAAGAGGTGGACTGGCATAATCTCATGGGAAGCTATTACGAACAGCCTCTCCCCTCGGAATAACTCATAACAGTCCATAAACTGTGCTTGTCAATCGAAAAGGGACCCACCACCTCGGCCAGAGTCACCCTCTTTCCGCTCTTTGGGAGAATCTGCAGAATCCTCCAGTGAAGAGAAAAACGTGGGAACATTATGTCTTATAATGAATGCCGCCTCCCCCTAGAGGTTTTTGGGGTAGAATAATAACCCCTCCGGAGGTGGAGACATGAGACGTTACAAACCCGAGGTAGGAGAAGCAATGGCGCAACGGATGATATCCCCGGAGAACGTTTGTATGGCCACTCTGGCAAGAGAAACCGGTACCAGCCGAAGCACCCTTCAGAACTGGAGAAAAAAGGCGAAAGCAACCAAGAGAACCCCCGTTCCCGGTAACGGGAAGCGACCCGCTACCTTGAGCAGTGAAGGCAAATTCCTTGCGGTGGTGACCACCTTTCTGGAGACATGCCGAGCCCTTGGGATTGCCTGCAGCAGAAGCAGGCCTCAGGTAAGCAAAGATAACCCCTACTCGGAATCTCTCTTTCGAACCTACAAATACCGGCCTGTCTTCCCTTCCGGAGGCTTTGAAGACCTTGAAACCTCTAGGCTCTGGACCAAGGATTTCGTAGAGTGGTACAACGAAAAGCACCATCACAGCGCCATAGGATTCGTCTCTCCGGGACAACGCCACCGGGAGAAGCATATAGAAATACTCGAAGCCCGGGAAGCTCTCTATGAAAAAGCCCGAAGAAACAACCCCAGACGCTGGAGCGGGCATACCCGGATCTGGAGGAACCCTCAATTGGTATTCCTTAACCCTGGAAGGCCGTTGAAAAAAGAGGATGAACCACAGGTTTTAAAAGCTTCATGCACCCCATGGCAATAACCTCGGAGTCGATTGGATTCGACAAGGTGGATGCGACAATTCGATTGACAAACATCGTTCAAGTTTTCTTTCGTCTTGGCACATTTCAATATCATCCCATATTATTGCACATTTCGGGTGAAAACATTTTAAGGAACTCAAATTTCATGCTGCGCACTGTGTTCTTTCGTATTTTACAAAGCTTATGCTACTTCCGCAGAAAAGTCCACATCTGTACCGAAGCTCGCTTGCAACGACTCCAATGCTTATTGGACTGTTTCGTCCGGCAATATCTCCTTACAAAGACTATTCTGTTGAGTATATGCTTGTTGATAACAATGGAAAACCGTTATGAGTGACGCTTCGACAAATGAGCAACATCCTTAGTATAACAAATCTAATCTATTGAGAAAAAGAGAAATAATCTCGCAGTTTTAAAAATAACGGCAACACCAAAAAATTCATATTAATTTGATTCGCCTTTGGCGGATAAGGCGTACAACCCGTGGGACACTTTCCACGGGTTTCCTTTTTGCAACTTTTATGAGTTCTATTGACGAAGGTATGATTTCGTACTATAATAAAAAGTACGAAATCATACCTTGAGGTGTCGCAATGAATCAAAAGAGATTTGACGAAATCCATCGAATCAATTATTTGACTTCTGAAATGGAAGCACTGTATCATCAGGCATCCTTGAAGCTCGGCATTACAGATAGCGTTTCTATTGTCTTGTATACTATTTACGATACAGGCGAAAATTGTTTGCTCAGCGATGTTTATAAGAAATCTGGAATCAGTAAGCAGACGGTAAATTCAGCTATTCGAGGCTTAGAGGCTGATGACATCCTATATTTAGAGCAACACACAGGCAGAACAAAAAAAATTGCCCTAACAGAAAAGGGCAAAGAGTATGTGAACAAGACTGTGGCAAAGCTCTACGAAGCAGAAGTAAAGGCTTTTGAATCTTGGCCAGCAGAAGAAATCAACACATACATCCGTCTGATGGGAAAATATGTGGATTGTTTTCGTAAGCAAATAGGTGCTTTATAAAGGGGAGAAATCATGAAAATTATTACTATTAGCCGTGAATTCGGCTCCGGAGGGCGTGAACTCGGAAAGCGCCTTGCGGATATTATGAATTTTGATTATTACGACAGTGAGATTATTGCTGCGGTTGCTAAAAAAAGCGGACTTGATACCAATTATACAGAGGACAAGCTAAACAATCACGGGTGGAAAAATATCCCAATCACTTTTCGAAGAACCATCGGTTCTGCAACATATATGCAATCAGGCAAGGTAACACTTCTGCTTGAGCAAAAAAAAGTAATGGAGGGAATTGCCACCTTGGGCAAGGATTGCATATTTGTAGGCAGAAATGCCGATGTGATCCTAAAGAAATACAATCCATTTAACATTTTTGTCTGTGCCGCTGTGGGGGCAAAGATAAAGCGTTGTATGGAACGTGCTTCAGAGAGCGAACATCTTACAGCAAAAGAGCTCGATCAGAAGATGAAAGAGATTGATAAGATTCGCTCTCAGACAAGGGACATCCTTTCAGGCACTTATTGGGGGCAGCGTGATGCGTACCATTTAACAATCAATACAAGTGATTGGAATATTAAGGATTTAGCACCGGCTGTTGCAGATTTTGCAAACAGTTGGTTTGGTAGAAAATCATGACGATACAGCTTTCAGATCGTTTTACCTATGGCAAACTGATAAAATTCACACTTCCGTCCATTGCTATGATGATTTTCACATCCATTTACAGCGTGGTGGACGGTTTCTTTGTTTCTAATTACGCAGGCAAGGTGGCCTTTTCTGCAGTCAATCTGATCATGCCCTTTTTGATGATCGTGGCAACCGTCGGCTTCATGTTTGGCACCGGAGGAACCGCCATTGTTGCCAACACCTTTGGTGCTGGTGATAAGGAAAAGGCAAACAGATATTTTTCCCTCTTTGTGTATGTGTCTTTTGCTCTTGGTGTCCTATTTGCCATATTAGGATTTGTATTTATTCGTCCGATTGCCACGCTGCTTGGCGCAAAAGGCGAGCTTCTTGAGCATTGTATTGTTTATGGACGAATCATTCTTACAACGTTACCGTTTTTTGTGTTGCAACTTGTGTTTCAGAGTTTTTTTGTAGCAGCGGAAAAACCTCGGCTTGGCCTTTTCGTGACAGGGGCAGCTGGTGTTGCCAATATAATTTTGGATGCGGTTTTAGTAATTTCCCTGCCGCTGGAATATAAGCTGGCAGGAGCAGCTATAGCCACAGCTATCAGCCAGTTTATGGGCGGTGTTATTCCTTTTATCTATTTTTCTCGAAAAAACAGCAGTATTCTTTGCCTTGGCAAAACATGCTTTGATGGCAAGGCAATTTTCAAGGCTTGTACCAACGGATCTTCCGAATTCATGAACAATGTTTCCATGAGCATCGTGGGAATGCTCTATAATATACAGCTTCTGAAATTCGCCGGAGAGACCGGAGTGGCAGCCTACGGTGTCATGATGTATGTCAGCATGATTTTCTCGGCCACCTTTATAGGTTACTCTATCGGAGTGGCCCCTGTATTTGCTTATCACGATGGCGCAAGAAATTATGACGAACTCAAGGGCCTTTTGAAAAAGAGCCTTCGACTACTTGGTGTTAGTGGAATCGTTATGGTAACTGCCGCACAACTGTTTGCTGTTCCTTTGGCACAAGTATTCGTGGGCTACAACAAGGATCTGATGGATCTGACTGTTTCCGGGTTCCGTATTTTTGCAATCGCATTTCCCTTTATGGGTTTTGCCATTTTCGGCTCAGGCTTCTTTACTGCCATGAACGACGGGCTAACTTCCGCTTTGATTTCCTTCTTGCGGACATTGGTGTTCCAACTCAGCGCCGTTTTGCTTCTCCCAATGATTTGGGGAATTGACGGTATTTGGATTTCCATTGTTGTAGCTGAAGTGATGGCGGTTCTGTTTACAGCACTATTCCTTATCGTAAAGCGAAAAAAGTATCATTATAAACCAAAGGGAGCGTCGTATATGGATTTCAAACTATTGCTTATCAGTCAAAATGATTTAATAAATTATAAAAAAGACATGCAAGAGGCTTTCCAAAAAGGAGCAGCGGCGGAGTTTTCTGATTTGGGCACAGAGATACTTCCTGAAAAGGAAATTGACAGTGTATTATCAAAAACAGGGGCATTTGCTTACAAAGCGATTCTGGACGGTGAAATGATTGGTGGTGCAATCGTTGTAATTGAGGAAAAAACACAACACAATCATCTTGATTTTCTCTATGTAAAATATGGAACGCAGGGTCGTGGTGTGGGACAAGCTATTTGGAAAGAGATTGAAAGGCTGTACCCTGAAACAAGGGTTTGGGAGACCATTACCCCATACTTTGAAAAGCGAAATGTCCATTTTTATGTGAACCGCTGTGGGTTTCACATAGTGGAATTTTTTAATCCCCACCACAAAGACCAGAATACACATGAAGACATAGCAGGCGGAGATTATTTCTTCCGTTTTGAAAAGAAAATGGCATGAGGACAAATTTCATATGACTATATCCACAAACCGCCCAACAGAAATAAAAAAACCGATTCCTTCGCATTCACCGTGGGTCATAGTTGATTCCAAATATTTTACGGAAATCCGAAGTCAAGCTTTCCAGCGGTAAGCAGGCTCTTAAGGATGACATTTGCAGAAGTGCGGAATCCACGAGCTATGCCTCTTCCCGCCCGGAGGACGCTGTTATACCCCTCCAGAAGGCCGTTTGTCATGCGACTGCGAACAGCGTTTTTATAGAGCCACTTGCTCGCCGAGATGAGAGCCACCTCCGCGCTGAAACAGAGCCACCGGCGCGGAACCCGAGAGCCACCCCCCCGGAAAGAAGCGGCTCTCCCTTTTGCTTAGCTAGAAATTACGCATGAATCGTTTCACGCATGGACTTCTTGCCCTTGATGCTGATCTTGTACGCCTGTGAAGAGAGGCGGTCTGTTATTGCCTCGGCGGCAACCGGAAGCGGGACCTGATCCAGCCATTCCGCGGGCTCGAACTGGGAAGCGACGATGGTCGCCTGGTGGCATTTCTCAACGTACTCCTCCCAGGGCAACTTCAGGGTGACGTGCGGCTTCGCCAGTTCCGCTGGACGTAGTCGAAGTCGGACATCTTGAAGGCCCCATCGCGGGATGGTGCGGTGAGCTGTGACAAACCCTCCGCAACTATGATGTCATCCAAGTCTTCCAGGGTAAGTCAACCCTGATCTCGTGCCCTTAGGAGAGACAGCGATACCGTGTTTCTGGATGCCCCGTACATGGCGGCGGCCTTGCGCTCACTCAGCCCACTGTAAACAGTCCGGACAATGGGGAGAAAGCCTGACAAGGAAATCCCTCCTGAAGATAAATTCTGCATTTCGGCAATGATTTAATCTTACGGGAGTTTGTCCCGCCTGGCTCTCTGTCAGCGCATCGGGTGGCTCTTTGCGGGCGCGCGGGTGGCTCAGTTTTGTCGTGTTTTGCACTGGGTTTGGATACGAACCCTTCCAAATGCCCGTAAATGCGGTCGATTAGCTCTTCAAGCTGTTCCCTGGCATGGTTCAAGAGACGCAGGTCCGTGGGATAGGCGATATCGGCGGGAACGCAGGTAGCATCCAGCACCAGTTCTCCCTAGGGAACGGGCTCATCTTCCTCAGCTTTTTCATGGGCTTTCCCGTTTTCTCTTCCTTCAGGAGTTTCCGGGGCGCTCCGGGTCTCAGGGGCTTCTTTCCGCCTTTGCAATTCCATGATTTTCAGGTTCAGATCGTTCATGATTTCTGCGGGAGCCGTATACGAGGCCCGTACGTACGGTTCTGTGAGAGGGGTGAGGCGGGAAGCGATCGCTCTCGCCTCACCCTGCTTGATTGGACTCTTCCTCAAAAACAGAAATTTTCTCCCGTCTTCATATCATGGGGAAAAGCTTAGACGGAGGTCTTTTTATGAAAAAATCTTCATTTCCCCAGAAAGCAACATGGTTGATCCGGCGGAGCGGAGGAGGTTAAGCTGGTCAGATTTATGTTTTTTCTTTATTTAATGACCAGATACCGTATCCCGTAAAAGCTAAAAACATGGAAACAACAGGAGTTATATAATTAAAAAACATGTAAGGGGCATATTGGGAATAAGCAACCCCCAAAGCACCAACCATGAAAATGGAATTCGTATGCCAGGGGATCAAAACTCCACATAACGTCCCGGAGTCTTCCGATGTTCTTGACAGAACTTCAGGAACGATACCTTTTTCTCGATAAATGGGTTCAAACAATTTGCCGGTTATGACGTGTGAAAAGGCTTGGGTGCAGCCAATAGCACCAGATATATATCCTGAAAGCAAGGTAGCAGCGATCAATTTTGGAGTAGAATTGAGTTTTTTCACAAATAGGTTAAGTATCGTTGATAGGATGTTTGTCTTCTGCAGCATCCCGCCAAGTCCCATCGCAAATATCATAACCAAAGCAATCTCTGACATACTTGAGATTCCACCACGATTTAAAAGTTTCTGGATGAGAGGTGTCGACGATTCTATTCGGTAACCCGAGGCCATTGATTTTAAAACTTCTGTTACAGTGCTTCCTTGAATAAAAATAGCGATAATAGCGCCGAAAACAGCACCAGCTAAAAGGGTGGGAATTGAAGGAGCTTTTTTTAAGAGCAGAGCAATTACAAAAAGCATTGGGAGAAAGGTAACAAAGTTTATATTAAACAAGTTTTCGATTGCCTCAATTGTTGATTGAGCAACACTTAAATCGTAATTCGCAGTCCCGTATTTTACACCTAAACCTATGAAAATAGCACAAGCTATGGCATAAGCTGGCAGTGTAGTGTAAAGCATGCTGTAAATGTGTTTGAAGAGATCTCCTCCGGCCATTGCTGGGGCCAAGTTCGTAGTATCGGAAAAAGGTGACATTTTGTCGCCAAAAATAGCTCCTGTTATAACTGCTGCTGCCGTCATTCCTGTGGGTACTCCCAAGCCGATGCCGATGCCCATCATGGCAAGGCCTCCTGTTGCTGCGGAACCATAGGATGTCCCCGTGGCAAGTGAAAGGATGGAGCAAAACAGAACTGCCGACAGAAGAAACAGCTTAGGGCTTATAATTTTCAACCCAAAATATATCAGTGTTGGCACAGTTCCAGAAGCAATCCATGACCCTATAAGTGCTCCGACAGATAACAAAATAAGAACGGATTGCATGCCATCCTTTATTGTATTTAAAGCAGCATTTTGCACTTCTGTATAACTCATCTCTTTGTAGAAAGAGAAAAAACAGAGTACTAACCAACTCAAAAACAGGGGAAGAACAAGTCCAGTCTTTGATCTTATTGATAAAACTGTGATAAAAACTATTAGACTTAAAACAATGATGCTTTCTATTAAGCGAGTTTCTTTTTTCATGTTAACACACTCCTTTACATAGCTTACATTCGCCATATTTGCAGAGGATAATAAACACTCTATTTGCAGTGTTTATTATGAAAAAATACCATTTACGCAAAACATTTTTTCGGCGCAACTAAATTTTTTGCCGCAAGAATATCCATTTCTTCGAGGACCTCTTTGGTATAAGGGCCCAAATGAGGTGTAAAAACCATATTTTCCAGACCGGCTTTAATTAATTTGTCTTCCATCGCAGGCTCTTCATCATAGACGTCAACAGCAGCTGCCGCTAATTTACCAGTTTTAAGACCCTCAAGAAGGGCGTCAGAGCATACCAAAGAGGCTCTGGCCGTATTTACAAGAATTGCTCCATCCTTCATTTGAGCAATTGCCTCTTCATTGATCATTTGTTGATTTTTTAGCGTTGCATTGCAATGCAGTGTAATGAAATCGCTTTTTTTAAAGAGATCGTTACGATCAACGAAAAAAATGTCGCTATTTTCGGTGCTTTGGCCCTCTACGAAAGGATCAGAAACTAAGATTTTCATATCGAAACCTTTGGCTCTTTGAGCGACAGCTTTTCCAATACGCCCGAAACCAATAATTCCCAAGGTTTTTCCCCATATATCGATAGCTTTATCTCTTCGCCAGATTTTTTGTCGAATGCAACGATCTGAAAAAGCAATTTGGCGTGCTGCTGCCAAGAGAAGACCAAATGTAAGATCAGCTACAGCCTGAAAATCGTTACCTCCTGCAGTGGTCCGTACTTCAACTCCATATTTTTTTGCGGTAGCGATATCAATGTTGTCAACACCAACTCCATGGCGAGAAACAACCTTCAACGAGGGGCAGTTTTCAAAAACTTTTTGAGTGAGCTGGTCAGCGCTAGAGTAGACTAGAATAGCTTCGACACCTTCCCTATTAACGCAATCGATGATCTCCGTTTCACTCATCGCCCGGCCCGTTTTATTAAAAACAACTTCGCAAGAACTTCCGTCAAAGATTTTATTTACTGCCTCTTTATTGCCCGAGCCGAAATCAGAATGTGTTATCAGAGCTTTTTTCACGAAACAGCCTCCAGACATGTCTTGGACAAAAAATCAACAAAAAATTTTCTAGGCAAACACCCTGCCATCCCACTTCTATCAGCAAAACATCAAGTAAGATTATTTTTGCGATAAGATATTGTGATAGGCATCAAAAATGTGTTTTCCCAGCAATTTTCTTGATTTATCCCGATCCCTTTCTTCTATGGCAATTAAAATATTTTTGTGTTCTTCTACGGCTTCTTCTATGTTTTTATGCTTTGTGATGCTTGTTATGCCAAAATGGAATAGCTTTCTCCTTATGTCTCTTATGGTGTCATCCATTAAATCATTCCCAAGAGAAGCAACTATAGTAGAGTGAAACTTTTCATCTAACTCCATAAACTTCTCTATTTCATTTCCACTGGCGCATTCTATTTGTCTTGAAATCAAATCCTCAAGGCATTTTTTTAGGTTTTTATCGTATTCATCGACGAAAATACCTATAGCATAAAGTTCTATTGCTTCACGAAGTTGATATATGTTTTTTATATCTTTTCCTTTTAGGCTTTTAAACAACAGCCCTTTTCGAGGCATAATTTGAACGTAGCCCTCCTCTCCTAATTTGAGAATGGCATCCCGAACCGGACTCTTACCTAATCTAAGTCTTTCTGCAAGTTCGCTGACAGTAATAATAATGCCCGATTCAATTTCTCCGTTAAGCACCATTTCTCGTATGCGCTCATATGCCGATTCCCGGCCTGTTTTGGTTTTACTCACTATGAACTCACTCCTTTTCCAATTTTTTCTCGCAATTTTATTTTATCTCATCAAAACCCCCCTCCCCCCGGTCATTGGATGCATTCAGTGATATATTCAGTGATCGGTTTCAAAATACACCTGGAGAAAGATTATGTCAAGAGAGTTTGAGCAACCCAAACCCACAGGCAAAAAAACGAAAACCCCTCTGGACTCTTCGTAGAGCAGTGATAAGGTAGTGTTTAGAAGGGCACAAAACTTCACTGAGAGGCAGTGTCTATTATGTCAAAAAATGAAATAATTGGCTCATGTATAGGCACAAGAAGCAACCGCGGTGCGAAAGACTCAGAGTATGTCCTTGCCCTCGCGCTTCTTAACCTGGTCGAAGGAACCTCCGTGGAGGGGCTGGATTTTCTTGAGGAGAAGCTCAGCCTTGAGAAGTTCGGTATTCGGACCCCCTGCCGGGATGTCTTTACCAAGATGTTCCTTCATACGCAGAAGCTGAATCCCCTCAAGCTTCTCACCTTTGACATGGATGATACGGGACTCAAGAGAGGGGTTTTCGGGTCGCTCTTCAACTGCAAGGAAAACAGGGGGTTCTGGGGCCTTATCCGCTACTGCGCAGAGTTTGAGCTGAGCGTCTCCACGAGATCGCTGACGGGAACGCCCCTCCCGGCTGCAAACAGATGGAAGAGTTCCAGTATCTGTTCGGTATGATTCCCGAGAAAGTGGAGGCCGTGGCGCTACGAAGCGACAGCGCCGCATAGACGGAAATTCTCCGTCTATGCGGCGAAAATCGGGACAAGGGCTTCAAGAGGATCTACTACGGGATATCCGCTGAGGCCAACGCCTTGTTCCGGGGAAAGCGGAACGAACAGTGGAGGGATATACAAGCTCTTCGAAGCAGCCAGCAACATTGAGGACGGGGTGGAGAGAAAACCCTTTGGGCTTGCCGCCGAAGAGAAGATGGAGGGTGCTGCGATCATCACCTGGCAGCGGAAACGTTGCGATAAACCCGAAGAGGTTAACCACTGCCTGAAGGAAAAACTTGCGGAGGGCCATGTCCTTTCTATTGCTTCCTTCAGACCCTGCCGTTATCAGCAACCGCCCTTGCAATTCGGACTTCTTTCCCCATGGTCGGGGCAGTTCCTGCTTCTTGCAGCAGGACGGAGTTCCTCGCCACGCTGGGCAAACCAAAAAGAGAGCCCCTAAGGGCTCTCTTCATTACGCAACATAGAAGTGTATGGCAGAAAATACCTCTAGCAGACTCCCTGATCAATCATGGCGTTGGCCACCCGGAGGAAACCCGCGATGTTGGCACCGTTTACGTAGTTACCGGGGGTACCGAACTGCTCTGCCGCATCCTTACAGCTCTTGTGGATGTTCCTCATGATGGTATGGAGCTTCTGATCCACTTCATCGCTCTCCCAGCCGAAACGCAGGCTGTTCTGAGACATCTCAAGACCCGAGGTGGCCACACCGCCAGCGTTAGACGCCTTGCCGGGGGAGAAGAGGATACCGCTCTCGAGAATGAACTCCATGGCCTCGGGGGTGGTGGACATGTTGGAAGCCTCGGGGATAGCGATAACGCCGTTCTTCTTCAGCTCCTTCGCATCCTCCAAACCAAGCTCGTTCTGGGTAGCGCAGGGGATGGCAACATCCACGGGAGTGCACCAGGGACGCTTCCCCGCATGGAACTCCACACCAAACTTATCGGCATAATCCTGAACCTTGTCCCGACCGCTGGCCCGCATCTCAAGCATGTACGCGATCTTCTCGGGGGTGCTGATGCCGTTGGGATCGTAAACAAAACCATCGGGGCCGGAAATGGTAACAACCTTGGCTCCCAACTCGGTGGCCTTCTGGACGGCCCCCCAGGCTACGTTGCCAAAGCCGCTGATGGCGACCTTTTTGCCCTCAAAGCTCTCGCCCTTGGTGGCGAGCATCTCCTGGGCGAAGTAGACGCAACCAAAGCCGGTGGCTTCAGGGCGCATCTTGCTTCCGCCCCAACCCTGGCCCTTACCGGTGAGAACGCCACCCTGGTGGATATTGGCCAGCTTCTTGTACTGCCCCATGAGGAAGCCGATCTCCCGCCCCCCCACACCGATGTCGCCGGCGGGAACGTCGATATCCTGACCGATGTGGCGCCACAGCTCGCTCATAAAGCTCTGGCAGAAGCGCATAACCTCATTACAGGACTTGCCCCGGGGGTCGAAGTCGCTACCGCCCTTGCCGCCTCCCATGGGAAGACCCGTAAGGCTGTTTTTGAAGATCTGCTCAAAGCCAAGGAACTTGAGGATACTGAGATTTACCGAAGGATGGAAGCGGAGGCCGCCCTTGTAGGGGCCGAGAGCGCTGTTGTACTGCACTCGATAGCCGTGATTCACCTGGGCCTTTCCCTTGTCGTCCACCCAGGTCACCCGGAAGGAGATGGTTCTCTCGGGAACGATAATTCTCTCGAGAATTGCGTTTGCCTCATAACGAGAATCCTGCTCCATCACGGGGCGGAGGGAATCAAGAACCTCTACCGCCGCCTGAAGAAATTCCGGCTCTCCTGAATAGGTCTTTTTGACGTGCTCAACCATTCTTTCCACGTACTTGCTCACGAAAAAACTCCTCCTTCGTATGTAAAAACCCAGATCCCACTGTTACACCTTCTAAGTCAGCCCTTTTGCGTAGACAAAAAGGCACCCATCACGCAAGGCTTCCCCTCAAGGAAGGCTTCAAAAGACGTTTTCTGACCATACCACCTCTTGTGATCGCCAGAACATTCAGCCGCATTATACCACAAGCGCCATTTTTTTTAAGTCCCTGTAGAAAAAAAAAGCACTATTCTCTTTATGCATATACATTCCGAAAAAAGGAATAACTTTAAGAACCACCCTCTCTCCAAAAAAATCTTCCTGCTCAACGCCACAAAAACGCATAGAGGGCAACCCTTGAGGGCTACCCTCTATGCGTAACAGTTACTCTTTAGGAAATACCGAGGAAACTTGCTATAAAAAACTGCCTAGTGCGTGAGAAGGGTGAGCATGGTTCCCGCCGCCACGGCGGTACCGATCACTCCCGCCACATTCGGCCCCATGGCGTGCATAAGCAAAAAGTTGCTGGGAAATTCACGCTGACACATCCGTTGCACCACCCGGGCTGCCATGGGAACCGCAGAGACTCCCGCAGCGCCGATCATGGGGTTGATCTTTCCCTTCGAAAGGATCTTCATGAGCTGCCCGAAGAGAGTCCCCCCGGCGGTACTGAAGATAAAGGCCACCAAACCAAGAACGATGATCTTTACCGTATCCAAGTTGAGGAAGTTGGGGGCATCCATGGTGGATCCCACCGCCAACCCCAGGAAGATGGTAACGGTGTTCAGGATTTCGTTCTGGGCCGCCAAATTGAGCCGCTCCGTAACGCCGCACTCCCGCAGAAGGTTCCCGAACATAAGAATTCCGATAAGGGGCACCGATGCGGGGAGAATGAGCCCCGAAGCCACGGTAACCACGATGGGGAAGATAACCCGCTCGGTCTTGCTTACAGGGCGAAGGTTGTCCATCCGGATACCCCGATCCGCCTTGGTGGTAAGAAGCTTGATCACCGGAGGCTGGATAAGAGGTACCAGGGCCATGTAGCTGTAGGCGGCCACCGCCACCGCCCCGAGTATCTGCGGCGCCATCTTCATGGTCAGGTAGATGCTGGTGGGGCCGTCGGCACCGCCGATAATGGCGATACTGGCAGCCTCTTTCACACTGAAGCCCATCACCATGGCTCCGAAAAGGGCGATGAAGACCCCGAGCTGGGCCGCCGCACCAAGAAGAAAGGTGATGGGATTTGCCATGAGGGGGGCGAAGTCGGTGAGAGCCCCTACCCCCATGAAGATAATCACCGGGTAAATCTCGTGCTTGGCCCCGAAGAAGACGTAGTACAGAAACCCATGCTCGTCCATAATTCCCGAAAGGGGAATGTTTACCAGAAGGCACCCGAAAGCGATGGGCACCAGAAGAAGGGGCTCAAATCCTTTGCCGATGGCGAGGTAGAGGAGCACACACGCCACGATGAGCATCACCACATTACCCCCGGTGAGCCCCGCAAAACCAGACGACTCCAGTACTTCGCGTAAAGCTTCAAAATAGAGCATCTATACGTTTCCTCCTCCGTTTCTCTTCGGAAGAGCCAGTCTAGCCGACGATCACGAGAACGTCGCCGGTGTTGACGGGGTCGCCCTCCTTGACCTTGATCGCCTGTACCGTTCCGGCGCTGCCTGCCTGAATTTCGTTTTCCATCTTCATGGCCTCCAGCACCACAAGGACATCCCCTTCGCTCACCTGATCTCCCACAGAGACGGGAATCTTCCACACCTTGCCGGGCATGGGGGCCGTGATAGGCTCCCCGTCACCGGAAGGAGCCGGAGCAGGTTCCGGAGCAGGTGCAGGGGCTGCTGCAGGAGCAGGGGCAGGGGCTGCTGCAGGAGCAGGGGCAGCAGTCGGCGCGGGGGCAGGAGCAGGAGCGGGAACTGCTGCAGGGGCAACACCGCTTCCCATTTCATCCACTGCCACATCATAGGATTTTCCATTTACAGTCACACGAAACATACGAGCCATTAAAGACATCCTCCTTGCACTTCTAGAGTATCAATTTTCTGTTTGTAACGTCCGCAGGATTCAACAGATGGGCCGACACGAACTATTCCAGTCCCTCCATGGTGCTTGTCTTGGCGTAGGATCTCCAGAGGGGCCCTACCCGCCGATGCTTTCTCATGGAGATAACAGGACTAATATCAAGAATCGCCGCACCGCTCCCGAGGGTAGCCGCAATGGCAGCGGCAATAATCGCCACGATCTCATTTTCGTCCTCTCCGGAGGCCACACACTGAGCCTGTGCCTGAGGAGCTGCCACTGCCTTCTGAGGAGCTGCCCCCTTGGAGGGGGCCTTCTGAGGAGCCGCAGGAGCGCTCTTTTTAAAGCTCTCTACCTTCTCCGCTATAATTCGGTTTGCCACAATGATAAGAGAAAGAGCTGACAACACCAGAAAAACCACGCTGAAAGCGATGAGCGCAAGAATGATGGCGCCTCCAGCCCCTTGAAAGTGAGCCGCCAGGGGTGTCATATTTTCCATGAACAGGCCTCCTTAGTTGGGTATGATTCCGTGCTTCCGGCGAGGGCGCTGATCTTTCTTGCTCTCCGCCAGAACCAGGGCTTCGTAGATGGCGCTCCGGGTCTCTTCGGGAAGAATAACCCGATCCACATATCCCCGCTCCGCCGCCCGATAGGGGTTTGCAAAGGCTTCTTCATACTCGTCAATCTTCTGAGACCGCATGGCCACAGGATCCTTGGCGGCTTCGATCTCGCGCCGAAAGACGATATTCGCAGCCCCCTGGGCACCCATAACGGCAATTTGGGCCTGGGGCCATGCAAGCACCCAGTCCGCTCCGAGTTCCTTACAGCACATACCGATATAGCTGCCGCCGTAGGCCTTGCGAAGAATCACCGTTACCATGGGGGTGGTGGCCTCACTGTAGGCGTAGATCAGCTTGGCTCCGTGGCGGATAATGCCGCCGTGCTCCTGCTCCACACCGGGAAGGTATCCGGGGACATCCTCCAGCGTGACGATGGGGATGGTGTAGGCATCGCAGAAACGGATAAACCGGCTCGCCTTGTCGGAAGCGTCGATGTCGAGGCATCCCGCCTTGACGTTCGCCTGGTTGGCAATGATCCCCACGGGGATCCCTCCGATACGGGCAAAACCCACCACCATATTTTTAGCCCACCCCGCCTGAACCTCGAAGAAGCTCTCCGTATCCATCACCAGACGGATTACGTCCCGCACATCGTATCCCTTGTTGGGGTTGGTGGGTACCACCTTGCGGAGTTCGAAGTTCTGGCTGTAGGGATCCTCTTCGGAATCCTGCACCGGAAGCTCTTCCATGTTGTTTCCGGGAAGGTAGGAGAGAAGCTTGCGAACCTGGTCGAAGCAGTCCGCCTCATCCTTGGCAAAAAACTGAGCCACTCCGGATTTCTCGTTATGCGCCTTGGCACCGCCGAGTTCCTCGCTGGTAACTTCTTCCCCCGTAACAGCCTTGATCACAGCAGGGCCTGTAATGTGCATAAGCCCCATTTTGTCAATCATGAATACAAAATCCGTAAGAGCAGGACTATAGACTGCTCCCCCCGCACAGGGGCCGGCGATGATGGTGATCTGAGGAACCACCCCGGAGGCCTTGACATTCCGGAAAAAGATGTTGCCATACCCCGAAAGGGCGTTAACCCCTTCCTGAATACGCGCTCCACCGGAATCGTTAATGCCGATAAGGGGCGCCCCGTTCTTTACGCTGAGATCCATAACTTTACAGATTTTCTGGGCATGCACCTCTCCGAGGGACCCTCCGAGAACAGTAAAGTCCTGGCTGTAAATATACACTACCCGCCCATCCACGGTGCCGTAGCCTGCTATAACACCATCTCCGGGAAAATCCTTGCTTTCCATGTCGAAGTTCGGGCAGCGATGCTTAACGAACGCATCAATCTCCACAAAACTTCCCTCGTCGAGAAAGGCGAGAACGCGCTCCCGCGCAGTCATTCTCCCCTTTTCATGTCGCTTCGCCGCAGCTTCGGCTCCTCCGCCTACAAGAACTTCTTCACGCTTTGCGACAAGTTCCTCACAAAGCTGGTCGATGGATTTCTCCGACATCCAACCACTCCTCCTTGATGCAACACGTTACGTTCATGATTTCCGGAAAAGGGCTCCAAGAGCCCCGCAATTTCCGAAACCTCTACCTCCAAAACGAAGTCTCCTCAAAGAGGAGCCTTATACTGTCCCGGAAGTCCGCCTACTCTGCAACTCGTAAATCCAGATCCACATTCCTTCTCCTCGGCTCCCCGAAATAAAGCTCCCTGCGTTTAGTCCTGTGCCGAACATCCCCTTTCTCCATAATCGAAAAAGGCTCCCACCGATCTCTCCATCCTTAGATAATCCCCAAAATGTCCGGGATTTCCGCTCTCCTCAAGGAGCTATCCTACCACAACTCGCTTTGCTCCATGAGCCAAAAGCCACGATTCCGCCCGTTCCCGCAAATCTCCCTGAAGGAGAACAGCATCCTCCTCGGTACGGGAGCCGCACCCCAAGGCTTTGCGCAGAATCCGGGCAAGCTTTTCCGCATCCTCCTGGGAGAGACAGCTTCCCGAAATCAGCGTAACAGTCTTGCCTCCCTGGCCTTTTCTCTCCGCACGAAGAGAAAAAACCCCCTTCAGATTGAGAGTATCCCCGCAACTTCCCGAAAGGACACTCCCTGAAGATGACGCCGCTCCAGGCGGTTCAGGCGGTTCGGACAGCCCGGAAACGGGCTCCCCCCCACCCTGGCGGAGCAACGTTTCAAAGGGACGGAAGAGAACGGGATCGTGGTTTTCCGTCTGAATACGATTTTTCTTCTTTTTCCCCATGCCGAAGCTCCCTTCACCGGAATTTTCAAGAGGGCTTGCGAAAAACGGAACCAAGAAATGTACGGTATTGTACCTAAATTCCATCGACTTGCATACCGTTATTCGTCCTTTTTTTCGCAGATGGGCATGGATAAGGCACTTTCCGAAAGTTCAAAAAATACAGAACAATAAACTTTTCCCTGAAACTCGCGGAAAAAAATCCCTCTGATCAGGCATTCCGGAAAAGCGATGCGTGCAATGTGCAGCCCTACGCAAGTACGTCTCTTCTTTTTTCCCCTTTATTCTTGACGGATATTCTCTACAAGGCTAGACTTATGAGGCAACACAAAGAAGACTCTCACGTTTTTAAGAGAGGAGGAGAAACCATGCAGATAGGAAAATGCCGTCGCTGTGCCAAGATGATCCCGGGTGTCACAAGGGCCATCTGCCCCAACTGCCGAAAAGATCTTGAAGTGTCCTACGAAAGGGTACGGGGCTTCCTGAAGGAAAACCCAGGTCTGTCCTTCCGGCGCACGGATATTGAAGAACTTTCGGAGCGATCCGATGTGCCTGAGAAGGACATCGAAATGCTCATCGAAGAGGGGCTTCTCGAACTGGAAGGTGCCCAGAAGGATTCGGAAGAGGAGAAGGCAGCCAAGGAACGGTTGCTCAAGGATTTTCAAAAAACTCTGGGCAGCTCAGAAACTCAGAAGAAAGCCCTTTCCTACGGAAAGGAACGCCACGGGCGCTAACCCTCTCGAATCCTGAAACAGACATGAGCGAGAGTTTTCTTCATGGACTTCTGAGAAAACTCTCGCTTGTGGTGTTGCTTTTTCTTTCCAGAGCGGTTACAGAGCCGCCGCCACGTTCCTCCCCAGCTCCCGGCAGAGAGCAAGATCCTCTGCAGTAGGAGCAGAGCAGACCTCTACGTGCGGCTCCACAACCTCCCAGTTTCCTTTTTCGCCGAACTGGAGCAACGCCGCCAGGGCCCCCTTGCTCCAGCTATAGGAACCGCACACCCCAAGAACCCGGTTTCTGGGCATTTTGTTCTGTATGCTATGCACCAGGCTCTCCATGGAGGGGAAAAGCCCGGTATTATAGGTGCAGCTCGCCAGAACAAGCCCCCGATAACGCCACATATCCCGCACCACAAAGGAGATATGACTCTTGGCGATGTCGTGAAGAATCACCTTCTCCACCCCCTCAAGGGCGATGGCCCGGGCAATCTCTTCCGCCATCTTCTTGGTATTGCCGTACATGGAGCCGTAGACCACCACTACACCCCGTTCGGTCTCGTGACGACTCCAGCGGTCGTAGAGATCCACCACCTTCATGGGGTCACTTCGTAGCACCGGCCCGTGGGCGGGACAGATCACCTTGAGATCCAGCCCTCGAACCTTCTGAATAGCCTTCTGTACCTGGGTACTGTAACGCCCCACGATATTGGAGAAGTACCGCAAGATTTCATCTTCATAGTAGTTCATGTCCACTTCGTCGTCGAAAATCCCCCCATCCAGAGAGCCGAAGGCCCCGAAGGCGTCGGTGCTGAAGAGAGTCTTACTGACACTCTCGTAGCAGACCATGCTCTCGGGCCAATGCACCATGGGAATCATCACGAAGGATAGTTCGTGTTTTCCCAGAGAGAGCGTGTCCCCCTCCTTAACCTCCAGAAAGCTCCTGGCGGGGCCGTAAAAATTCTCCAGCATGGTTCGAGTCTTGGCGTTTCCCACCACGGTCATGTCGGGATAGACCGCACGAAGAGCCCGGACGGAACCGGAGTGATCCGGCTCCATATGATTGATCACCAGGTAATCAATCCCCCTGTCCGGCCCCAGATGGGCCTGGAGTTTTTCGACAAAATCCGAAAAATAGGGCCCCTTCACCGTATCAATAAGAGTAACCTTCTCATCGTCAATGAGGTAGGAGTTATACGCAACTCCCCGGGGGAGAGGCCATAGGGCCTCGAAAAGAGGGGTCTCGCGGTCGTTCGCCCCCACCCAATAGATGTTCTCCGCTACAGAAACACAACAATTCATAGAAAAAGCTCCTTTCTCATATCCTCCCAAGATGCGCTCAAGACGGGTTCAAGCATAGGATATTCCGGAAGGATACGCAACTCCCACTTGACAACCCAGGGGGATACGGGTATAAGCTACCCTTGATCATCAATAGAGCCCTGGGGGAGCCTTACGGCTGAGAGGGGAAACATTTCCCGACCCCTGGAACCTGATCCGGTTCGTACCGGCGGAGGGAGTGGGCGTTCTTTCAAAGTGCACCTCCATGCCTTGCATGGAGAAATTGAAAGCCCCGTTCTTCTGCGCAGGTTATGCCGGAAGGGCGGGGCTACTTTTATGGAGGTGCATTTCTTGTGAATCGATCCAAAACCCAAGTTCTTGTGGAGGGCGCTCTTGCCATCGCCCTTTCCGTGGCCTTCTCCTACGTTAAGCTCTGGCGCATGCCTCAGGGGGGCTCCATCACCCTGGAGGATCTCCCCCTTATGCTCTTCGCCCTGCGTCACGGCCTTCGATTCGGCATCGGAGCGGGGATGGTTTCGGGGGCTCTCCAGCTTGTTCTGGGAGGATACGTGGTGCATCCTCTCCAGGCCCTTCTGGACTATCCTCTCGCCTTCGGCTCCCTCGGCCTGGCGGGGCTGATCTCCAGGCCGCTCTGGCTGAGCATGACCATCGCCTCGGCGGGACGCTTTGCCTGCCACGTCCTTTCGGGGGTGATCTTCTTCGGGAGCTACGCTCCGGAAGGAACCTCGGTGTGGCTCTACTCCGCCATCTACAACGGGAGTTTTATTCTCCCCTCCCTGATCCTTTCCATCACCCTGGGATATATTCTCTGGCCGCGGCTCAAAAAGGTTACAACTCCCCAAAAATCCTGAACCTGCCAGGAGACAAAAAGCATCCCCTTCGGGCGATCGTCCGAAGGGGATGCTTTTTGTTTTCTCTAATTTACTACATCTTCTCTTTGCTACGCCTGAAGCTCCTCCCCATCCTCGGAGGGGAGGGAGAGCCACTGCCCCCAGTCGAACTTGAAGAACCCTCCCACCACGTACGTAGTCATGAGAGCCAGGGTAGCTGCGCCCCGAAGGGTAACGAAAAGTCCGAGAGTCACGAGAAAGAGAACAAGCACCTTTCTTCGATCTGCGTATCCTTTTTTCATCTTCTTGAGATTCCCGTAGGGAACGTTGGAGATGAGAAGAAAGGCTGCTCCCAGAACAAGTGCCAGAGCCACTACAGGAGGAAGGGGTACCCGCGCCATCACAAAAGCCACGAGGAAAAGCCCCCCTCCAGGGATGGGAAGCCCCTGAAAGAAGCTCCCGCTGGAGGCGGTAACGTTAAAACGTGCAAGCCGCAGAGCCCCGCAGATAGCGTAGAAGGCACAAATCAAAGGAGCCACCACGCCGTAGAAACCCTGCAGATAGGCTCCGTACATAATCATGGCAGGGGCCACCCCAAAGCTCACCACATCCGCCAGGCTGTCAAGCTCCATGCCGAAGGCGCTCCCTCCGCCGAGACTCCGGGCCATCTTGCCGTCCATAAAATCGAAGAAGACCGCCCAGAGAATAAGCCACGCCGCCAGTGTAAACTGTCCGTGAAAGGACGCCACCAGAGAAAGCATACCGCACAGGATATTGCCGCTGGTTATCATATTCGGGATAATCTGCCGAAACGAGATGGATCGTACTCTACGTCGCATCAAGACCTCACTCCAATCACTGTCTCCCCTGCCTTAACCTCTTCTCCCGGGGAAACCAGGCACTCCATGCCCTCCGGAAAGTAGAGATCCACTTTTGATCCAAACTGGATCATGCCATAACGCTCTCCCTCTTTAAACTGCTGCCCTCTTTTGGCCCGACAGACGATTCTGCGCGCCAGGGCTCCCGCGATCTGCACCATCATAACAGGACCGCAAGAAGTGTCCAGCCCAAGGTAGAAACGTTCGTTCTCCTCGGAGGCCTTGGGATGAAAGGCCACCAGCTTTTTCCCCGGCCGGTAGTCGAGAAAAGCCACTCTCCCCTCACAGGGCGAGCGATTTACATGAACGTTGAGAGGGGACATGAAGATTGCAACCTTCTGGCACCTCCCCGTAAAGGGATGTTCCGCCGGAGCAATATCCATAACCTTGCCGTCCGCGGGGCTGATAAGACGTTCTTTACCTTCCCCCACGGGAGAAGCCTTACGCTCAGGATCCCGATAGAACCAGAGAATAAAAAGAAGAAAAGGAGCAAGCCCCACCGCAATAAAGGGATGCAGAAACCATCCCAGCCCCATCATGAGCGCAACACCCATCGCAGGGGGTACCCCCTCCCGGGCAAAGGGAACTTTCGAACTACGCATCCTCCTCATGCACCTCCCCGCACTGCAAAAGACTCACATCCACCACAGCATCTCCTTCATCGAGACGCACCACGATATTCCCCATGGCAGTACGCCCCAGTCGGGAAATCTCCGATGCCGCCACCCGAACAAGACGTCCCCGAGAAGTTATAATAAATATCTCATCCTCGGGAGCCACCCCTCCCGCAAAGGCAAGACGTCCGGTACGTTCTCCCAAGTTCTGAGCCTTTACCCCTCCGCCTCCTCGGTGATAGAGGGAAAAGTCTTCGTAGGGGCTTCGCTTTCCCAGGCCCCTTTCGGTTATCACAAAGAGATCCTCCCCGGAGCGGGCTACATCGCACCCGACAACCCGGTCATCCGGAGAGAGCCGAATGGCGCGAACCCCCCGGGCCTGACGCCCCATGGGACGGAACTCCTCTTCTTCGGTACGGAGGGCTCTTCCGTTGGCGGTGACGAAGAGAAGTTCTTCTCCTCCCGCAGTATACCGCACCTGGGCGATGGAATCACCTTCATCCAAACCGAGAATCCGCCGCCCCGCCCGGGTGATCTTATCCAGCTCCGTCACGGGCATACGCTTGGCAATGCCCTGACGTGTGATGAAGAAGACAAAACGGGTTCCCTCCAGACGACTGTCTCGCATGGAGACCACCTTCTCGTCCTCCTCCAGAGCGATGAAGCTGGAGACCAGCTTTCCCTTTCCAGACTTGGGCTGGGGGATGGCATATCCCCGCAGAGAAAAGACGCGCCCCTTGGTGGTGAAGAGGAAGAGATCGTTGTGGGTGGTGGTGACGGTGAGCAAAGAGATCTCATCCTCCCCTGCGGGAGCGGCCTTCTTAACCCCCTTACCCCCCCGGCTCTGAAGGCGATAATCCTCCAGAGGCATACGGCGGAGATAGTTATCACGGCTCAAGACCACCACAATATCCCGCTCGGGGATGAGATCCTCCGTGGCGATATCCTCCACAGAATCAAGGATCTCCGTTCGCCGGGGGTCCGCAAAAGCTCCCCGCACCTCCCGAAGCTCATTTTTAATAACTGCGTCCAGCACTGCGGGATCCGCAAGGATGTTCCGATAGAGCTGGATATCCTGAAGGAGTTGCCCTATCTCCTCCTCCAGCTTGTTGCGTTCCAGGCCGGTAAGCCTCTGAAGCCGCATATCCAAAATGGCCTGAGCCTGCAGTTCGGAAAAGAGGAGCTTTTCCATGAGCCCCGCCTTGGCGGCTCCCGCATCTTGAGAGGCCCGGATGAGCTGAATCACCTGGTCAATGATATCAAGGGCCTTGAGAAGTCCCTCCACAATGTGCGCCCGGGCCTCCGCCTTGGCGAGACGAAAGGCGGTTCTGCGGCGGATCACCATACGCCGGTGATTAACAAACTCCCGAAGCATCTCCACCAGGGAGAGTTCACGAGGTTCCCCCCGAACAAGGGCAAGATTGATCACCCCAAAGGTTCCCTGAAGCTGGGTTCTCGTGTAGATCTGCCGGAGAGTAACCTCGGGGTTGGCATCCCGCTGCAGTTCAATAACGATCCGCAACCCCTCACGGTCGGACTCATCCCGGATATCGCTGATACCGTCGATGGTCTTGCTCTGGGCTCCCTTGGCGATATTCTCGATAAGAGACGTTTTGTTCACCATATAGGGGATCTCGGTGATCACCACCGCTTTTTTCTTGCCTCGGCGAAGATCTTCGACAGCCGCTCTCCCCCGGAGGGTGATCTTTCCCCGACCGGTACGGTAGGCATCCACAATGCCGTCCCGCCCCATAATCTGGCCCCCTGTGGGAAAATCCGGCCCTGGAAGGAACTGCATAAGTTCCCCAAGCTCCACCTCTCCGTTGTCGATCATGTAACAGAGAGCATCCACAACCTCTCCCAGATTATGAGGAGGAAGGTTGGTGGCCATTCCCACGGCGATTCCCGTGGCTCCGTTTACGAGAAGATTCGGCACCCGGGAAGGGAGTACCAGCGGTTCCTGGAGGGAGTCATCGAAGTTTGGACCCCAATCCACGGTATCTTCATCAATATCGGCCAGCATATCCTCGCCGAGGGCGTGAAGCTTTGCCTCGGTATACCGCATGGCTGCGGGTGGATCTCCGTCGATGGAACCGAAGTTTCCCTGGCCGTTTACCAGCATGTAGCGCATACTGAAATCCTGAGCCATCCGGGCCATGGTATCGTAAATGGCCGCATCCCCATGGGGGTGGTACTTACCCATGGTTTCCCCCACCACGCGGGCGGACTTCTTAAAGGCTTGCCTATGCCGCAACCCCAGCTCCAGCATGGCATAGAGAATTCTGCGCTGTACTGGCTTGAGCCCATCCCGCGCATCCGGGAGCGCCCGACCCACGATAACGCTCATGGCATAGTCAAGATAGCTATGCCGCATTTCCTCTTCTAAGGGGAGAGGGACCACCTGCCCAAAATCAAGAGGGCCTCCCAGCTGTTCGGACATGCCTTGTGCCTCCCATTCCAAATTCTCTCACCGCCGGGAAGATTGTTCCCCAGCATGAGCGACATATCATTATACCATGAAGTTTCACGTTTTCTCCGCATTCCCCTCTTTGGCACAATCTTCTCTCTCTTTTTCGGTAACGCTTCTCTACCGTGCATCTGGGGCTTATGCTGGTATAATAACTTTCGAAAGAGGAGATATTTTCTCCACCATATCATTCAAAGAGGAAAAGAGGTGCTACACAACTATGTCAAAGATTTCTATTTTTGGTGCCGGAAGCTGGGGCACCGCTTTGGCTCACGTTCTCTCTTCGAACGGGCATGACATATGTCTCTGGTGCCGCCGCTCCCAGCAGGCCCGGGCAATTACTGCCACAGGGAAAAATCCCGACTACCTTCCCTTTGCGAATCTCTCCCCGCATATCATCACTACCAGCAGTCTCGCCGAGGCGGCTATCTTCTCCCAACGATGGATTCTTGCGGTCCCCTCCCAGGGGATACGCTCTCTTCTCGAAAGCCTTAAACCTCTCGCCCCCCAGAACGTCAAACTCTGTAATCTTGCCAAGGGAGTGGAGATCTCTTCGGGAAAACTTCTCAATGAGGTCTGTCGGGAGGCTCTTCCGGGGGGTGTCTACAGCGTTCTCTCGGGGCCAAGCCATGCGGAAGAGGTAATCCGCGGGCTCCCCACGGCAGTCTCCATAGCCTCCAACCTTCTTGAGGAGGCTTTCGAATGGCAGGTTATCATCGGCAGAGAGACCTTTCGAGTTTACACATCTCGAGATGTCACGGGGGTAGAGATCGGGGGGGCGATGAAAAACGTCATCGCCATCGCCGCAGGAGCCACCCACGGCATGAAGCTCGGAGATAACGCCAAGGCGGCCCTCATTACCCGTGGGCTGGCGGAAATCCTTCGGCTGGGGATTGTTCTCGGAGGAAACCCGCTCACCTTCTCGGGGCTCGCCGGGGCAGGGGATCTCATGGTCACCTGCTACAGCGAACACTCCCGGAACTTCCGCCTCGGCAAAGCCGTGGGGGAAGGAATGAATGTCGAAGAGGCCCTTGCCTCTCTCGGACAGGTGGCAGAGGGATACTATACTGCCGAAGCTCTGGAGAACCACCGACGGCGCTACGGTGTGGATCTTCCCATCTGCACAGCAGTGTACAAAGTGCTGTATGAGCAAGCTTCACCCCATGAGATTCTCGAGGAAATTCTTCTTCGAGAACAAAAGCCCGAACTCTCTGCAGAGATGGTGAAAAAGATTTTAGAAAAAATCACCAAACAGCTTCAGGCAATAGAATAGCATCTGCCATAGCAATTCCTCGAAATACCATCTGAATTCAGAGAAAGGATGATTCCCATGTTTCCAATAGCTTCACAACTCTCCGGAAGCCGGAAAGTTCTCCTTCTTCTCCTTCTGGGGTTTTGGAGCCTCTCCCTCGGGGCTCCTTCGGCGTATGCAGAGGAGTATGTGGCTCTCTTCCCCCTCTCTTCGCAGGGAGAAAAACCGGGCGTTGCGGGGGCTCTTCAAAGCTACAGCCTCACGGATCAGACCAGGGGAACCCTGCCACATCTTCACGGGGCCCTGGTGGATCTCTCCCCGTTGCAGAGGGAGGAGCTTCTTCGTAGCCACCCCGACCTTGTCCTGATCTCCGGATCCCGGAAGTTCCACCACGGCGCAGAGCTTGCAGAGGGAACTTCAGGGAAGGATCAGCATGACGCCCTCACCCTCCCCTGGCACGTGGCATGGGCCCAGAACGCACGCCTTGAAGAGGGGATTCCCGATGTCGCCTGGGGGACCGTGGTGGTGGCGGTGATGGATACGGGAGTAAATCCTCACAGAGACTTCGAGGGAGCCTCCATTCTCTGGAACTTTAGCTACAACTCCCTTACGGGGGCTTCGGGACATCAGAGTGTGGTATACGACGATCAGGGACACGGCACCGCCGTAACGGGGGTCATCGTGGGGAGGCAGACCGGGGTAACTCCCAAGGTCTCCATCATTCCCATCAAGTGCGCCGACTCCTCCGGCAACAGCAGCACCGCAGACCTGGCGCGAAGCGTGGACCATCTTCTCGGCCTCCTTTCCGGGCCCCTGGCGAACCGGCACCTCATATGCAACTTCAGCTTCGCTACCTCCGGAAGCTTCTACAGGGATGAAGAGATGGAAACTTTTTTCGACAACCTCTTTGCGAGAATCCAGCGAGAAGGGGCGATCTTCTTTTCCGCCGCAGGGAACAACAACCTTGATGTAAACAACCGCTATGTCTACCCATCTCGAATCTCCTCGGCGATCTTTCTCAGTGTCGCGAGCACCAACGAATCGGGCTTTCTGGCGGAGAACTTCTCCAACTACGGCAATAAAGCGATCGACGCAGCGGTGCCGGGAAACGCGATCCTCACCACCTCTAAAAACGAAGAGAGCCTGCAGACTCTCAACGGCACTTCCTTCTCATCGCCCATCGCTGCGGGGGTGGCGGCCGCTCTCTGGGCACGGGATCAGGGGCTCGCAAACTGGCAGATTCGCAACGTACTCCTGAATAGCGTATCTTCTCCCCTCTGGACATCTCAGAGGACGCTCTCCCCCTCAGGCCATGTTCCTGTTATCGCCGGAGCAGATATGACCCCCGGAAGGTTCCTGGAGAGTTCCTTCATCGCTTCCACCAGGGGGACTGCCCCTAAGGCGCTGAACCTCCTGGGCTCCTCCGAGGGAGACAGCTCGGGAGGGTGCTCCACCGGAACGCCCCTTTCGGGGGTGCTGATTCTCTTCCCTCTTCTTCTGGGAATGTGCGGAGAAAAAAAGCGTTCCGGCTCCTCCTGCAGAAAGAAGTTCTAACGGCAGTACGGAAGCGGGGAGAAAGGACGTCTCTCCCTGCTTCTCTTGTTTTTGGAAAAGAATCTCGAACCACACTCTCTTTACGAAGAGGATCTCCCCTACAGCCACATCAGCGAAGATGGGGGATGCTCGGGAAAAATACTTAAAGGAGGTTTTTGCTCATGGCTCACAAACGAGGTATGTCCTTCAAGATGAAAAGCGTTCTGGCTGCAGGCACCATCATGGTGCTGGTGCTTCTTTCGGTGCAGTACATCAGCTACGTCATCGCAAGAGGAAACCTCATCAAGAGCATCCAGGAGAGTGCCATGGGAACCTCGAAAATTCTTTCAGAGGTTCTCGATACCCAAACGGCACATATCCTCTATGAGGCGGAGATCCTCGCCAAGTCTGCCCTCTCCGACTTTGACAACGGCAACTTCATGCTCTCCACAAAGACGGCTCCCCTAGAGGGGCGAGAGATTCCGCTGCTCTACTTCTCCAGCAACGGATTGCACCCCATTACGGCAAACAATGACCGCCCTTCTTCCTGGGCATCCCAGTACGGAGGCAGGTTCGCCATTCTGCAGCCCTTCGAAGGGGCTCTCGTCCCCGTGGCAATCTCCCAGGCTTCCAACAACATCCACGACTCGGAGATCCGCGTCTTCGCCGAAGCCGATCCGATCTACCAGGCGACGATGGTCCAAAAGAAGCCCTATAGCCTTTTCTCGAAGAACTACGCATACCCCTGCCAGGTACGCTTCACCCCTGTGGAAGACCCGAGAACCGGGGATATAGTGATGGTGCTGATGAATGCCCTCTCTCTTAAGGAAATCACGGAGCAGGCCTTGCGGGTATCTCTCGGCGAGGGGGGGTACGGCTTCGTCTTCGACCCCCAAGGAACTTTCATTTCCCACCCAACACTCTCTCCGGGGGCCTCGGCTTCCGAAGCGGCACCGGAATTCTGGGAGGCCTACCAGAAAGAATCCCGGCAGAACCAGGGAGCAAGCGTTTTCCAGCTCGTCTATCCTTTCCAAAAAACCCAGAAGTACGCCTACGTGGTAAAGCTCGAAAAACTCGGATGGCACGTGGGAATCAGCGTCCCCGAAACCGTCATCCTCAACCCCCTCCGGCTCATGCGCCAGAGGATGCTTCTGGTAGCGATCCCCGGAGTTCTTCTGGGGCTTCTTTTTCTGGCATTCGCCATATCTCGCCAGGTAGCTCCCCTTAAGAAAATCGAGGCAGTGGCGGGGGCCATCGCCGAAGGAGATCTGCGAACCCAGATCTCCGGAGACACCTCCAGTCGAAACGAAATCCTCCGTGTTATGGGAGCTTTTCAAATTATCGGTAATTCTTATCGAGAGCTGGTCTCCAAGGTCCGAAGCCTGAGTGACCATCTTGAGCAGAGCAGCCAGGATCTTCAGGAGATCAACCGCCGGGTCGACGAAGCCGTACACTCTTCCATGGAGGCCAAGGAATCCATGAACGCCATGCTCGAAAACATCTCCTCCGCCACCGCCCAGACAAATGCAGGGGTGGAAGAGGTCTCCAGCGGTGCCCAGGACTCCGCCCGGAGCGCTTCAGATATTAGCGAACGCACCCTGAAAATCGCCGAGGGGATCAACCGGGGGGCTCAGGCAGTGATCCGCATGGCAGACGACATGGAAGGGCTTGGAAAGGCGAACACCAGAGTGGTTGATGCCATCGAGGAACTCGCCACATCCATGGGAGGCATTGCAGGATTCGTAAAGACCATTACGGGGATTGCAGACCAGACAAACCTTCTCGCCCTGAACGCCGCTATAGAAGCCGCTCGGGCGGGAGAAGCGGGCCGGGGCTTTGCGGTGGTGGCGGAGGAAGTACGCAAGCTCGCCGAGGAGAGCAACGAAGCAGCCCGAAACATTACCCAGATCATCGAGGGAATCAACGCCAAAGCCAAGACCGCCGTAACAGACACCAAAAAGGCGGAAAGCATGCTCCTGGGGACTCTTGAGCAGTCTCGCACGACTTCTCAAGAGATCGGTGACGCCGTATCCAGGGTAAACGAACTGAACGACGCCATTCAGACCATCGCTGCGGCTGCGGAGGAACAGTCCGCCAGCAGCCAGGAGATAGCCAGCGCGGTGGAGAACATCGTGGAGCTTCTGCGGGAGGGAGAAGAGGTCTCTCTTCACGTGGAAGAGTCCTCCACCCATGTTGCAGCGGGAATGAAAGAACTCGGAGCACTCCGGCAGGAGCAGAGCGCCAGGGTAGAGGAACTGAAGAAACTTGCCAGCTCCTACCACCTGGGGGAAGACGAGGCTCCCCGGCTGACCCTCAAAAGATAGCCTGCCGTAGCCCACAAAAGAGACAAAAAACAACGACGAAAGAGGGGGCTCTCTCAGGCCCCCTCTTTCGTCGTCATATATTCCAGAATCTTCCGCCCCCCCGCATGAAAGGAAAGCTCCGCCATGCGGGGGGGAGCGACCAGGGCAAAGCCTTCGGGAAGCTCCCCAGGAGGTGCCTCAATCCAGAAGCATCGCCACGCCTCCAGAAGCACCCGGTTCACCGTAAAGGAGTGCCGCACCGAGCAGAGCCTCTCCCCCACCGTCACCGCAAAGCCACGCTCCCGGAAAAAAACCTCCAGAGAGTTCCGGAGCGCCCCCCTCTGAAAGATCTCCGTCTGCGGGAACTCCCAGAGCCCTCCCAGGAGATCCCCCTCGGGACGGCGGTACAGAAGATAGTACCCCCGTGAATCTTGAAGAATTCCCGCCCCCACATGCCGCTGTACCACCGGAGCTTTTTTCTCCTGCCGGGGACGCTGCAACACCGTTCCCCTGCTCCGGGCAAGACAGAACTGCTCCAGAGGGCAGGCTTCGCAGTTCGGCTCTCTCGGAGTGCAGCAGAGAGCCCCGAACTCCATGAGAGCCTGGGTTACCTCTCGGGGGGGATACATCTCCATAACTTTAAGAATTATCTCTTCCAGAATTCCCCGAAATCCCCGATCTTTGGGAGACCGCTCCCAATCGAGATACCGGGCAAAAAAACGCTCCACGTTGGCATCCACCGCGGGGACAGCCTGATTCCAGGCGATGCTCGCGATGGCCCCTGAGGTATACTCCCCCACTCCGGGAAGCTCCAGAAGCTCCTCTCGGGTTCGGGGAAGCTCCCCCCCCCCAAGGGCCGTGATCTTCTCCGCCGCAGCCTTGAGATTCCGGGCTCGCCGGTAGTATCCCAGCCCCTCCCAATATTTGAGAATCTCCTCCTCCGAAGCCTCCGCCACATGACGAAGGGAGGGAAAACGCTCAATCCACCGCAGAAAGTAGGAGACCCCCCGATCCATCTGGGTTTGCTGCAGCATGATCTCCGAAAGCCAGACGTGATAGGGGTGGTACTCCCTTCGCCAGGGAAGAGGACGCCGGTGCTCCCGGAACCAGGAGATCAGTTTTTCCCCAAAGGAAGGCCCCAAAATCTCGGTAAAATCAGGCATGCTCTCCAAGAGCGATCACCGAAGCCTGCCAGCGGTAAAAATCCAGCACACTCTCGAAGGTTCCCGTGAGAGTTCTTCCGGTAATGCGTTCAGACCCCGGCACCAGGGAAGCCCGGTCACACTGGAGAGTTGTACAGAAGGTGACGCTTCCCTGACAGGGAAGGGCAACGTCGAAGGGGGAAACCGCTCCCGCAGCAACCTTGTCAAGAGCCTCCAGAGCGGCCTTTTGGAGAAGAACCTTCGTCTGAGCCGGTCCGAGAAGACGAGCCGCATGGGCTCCGCACCCCTCTTTAACGGCACAGCAGGTAACTCCTTCTCCGAGGATACTCCTGGCTTCGCAGCAGACCGCATAATCCCCCGTAACGAGGGCCACCGGAACCCTCAAGGCTCCGCAAGCCGCAGCATTAAGCCCCGTCTCCCCCACAAGCTGACGGTTGAGACGCACCTCGAAGGGAGAGAAGCCCATGGTGTGGTCCATCACGGCCTTTTCGGTTCCCGCCATGGCGTGATAAGCCACGAAAAAGGCCGCGTCACACTCCGCCACCCCCTCTACCATACCGAGAATCTTGGAGGAACCACTGCAGAGTTGCAGCTTTTCCGAATCGGGAAAATCCCGAAGATCCAGGTTTCTCATGGCAGAATGAGCATCGTTGATGAGAATTTCTTCCACACCCCACTCCAGAGCAGCCTCCACCAGAACACGCACATCGAAGAGCTGCATGGCCCTTCCTAGGGGATATTCCGGACTCTTGGGCAGCACCTGGGAAAAGGAGACCAGCCCCGTGGCCCCCTCCATATCACAGCTCAGAAAGAGCTTCATTCGGGATGCTTTCCCTCGCCACAGAGAGAGCATCCCTTGCAGGGGGCATACCCCCACTCGGAGAGAATATTCGGGTTCTGCACAAAGGGGCGCCCCAAGCCTATAAGGGTGCAGCAACCACGCTCCAGAAGGGATTCCGCCTCCTCCAGAGAACGGATATTTCCCGTACAGAGCACCGGGACATCCCCAACCCTCTGCTGAATCGCCGCCGCATAGGGGGCCCAGGGGGCAGTTCGGGGAGCGTCAAAACCACAGAAATTCCCGCTCACGCTGATCATATCCACCCCAAGGGCGGCGAGTTCTTTCCCCGCCCAGAGAACATCCTCGAAGGCAAGCCCCCGGGGCTTCTCCCCGAGTTCGTCCGCCACTCCGAGACGCACCGAAAGAAGAGCATCCCCCAGCTCCTCCCGAAGGGCCGCCACGATATCCCGAAGAAGCCGGGAACGCCCGGCAATCTCTCCACCGTACGCATCTCGCCGGAAATTCGTAAGGGGGCTCAAAAATTGCCCCAGGAGGAAACCGTGGCAGGCGTGCACCTCCACCCCAACATACCCCGCGCGTATCCCCCGAAGAGCCGCCTGCACAAAGGCCTGGCGCATCTCTTCACAATCCCCTTTGGTCATCTCCCGGGGGATCACACCTTCGAGCCCCTTAGGGTGCGGTACCGGCGAGGGTGCCAGAGGGAGAAAGCCCCCCTGCAGAAGCTCCGGATCCTTCACAGCGCTCCCCGCATGGTTGATCTGCACCAGAGCGGGAACCCCGGCATTCCGGAAGATCTCTCCCAGAGGAGCATGCTTTTCCACAAGCTGCTCTGCGTGCAGGCTGTACTGCCCTCGTCGGACGTAGCCATCCCGGCGTACTGCATGATGCTCCAGCGTCACCATCCCCGCCTGCCCGGCAGCAAACTTTCGGTACAGATCCATCCCCTTCTCGGTGGGAACCCCCTCATCGTCGGCGCTTCCCGATGCCATGGGGGCCACCACCACCCGATTCGACAGCACTCTCCCCCGCATCTCAAGCGGCGACCAGAGCAATTCTTTCATCAGCATACACGCTTCCTCCTTCCGGGGAGTTTCAGAACTACACGTTAAATCGAATTTCGATCATATCTCCGTCCTGCACCAGATAATCCTTCCCCTCCAGGCGGAGAAGCCCCTTCTCGCGACAGCCCCCCAGGGTCGCTCCCGCTTCGATGAAATCGCGATAGTGCACCACCTGGGCCCGGATGAATCCCCGGGCGAGATCGCTATGAATGGCCCCCGCCGCATCCACCGCCGTATCTCCCTGGGAGATCGTCCAGGATTTCACCTCATCTTTACCGGTGGTGAAGAAAGAGATCAGCCCCAAAAGGCGGTAAGCCTCTCCGATAAGGCGATCCCGGCCGGGTTCGGTAATGCCGAGATCCCCCATAAACTCCTGCTGCTCCTCCGGAGAAAGCTCCCCCATCTCCATCTCCATGCTGCCGTAGACCCGCACCACCCGAATGCCGTGCTGCTCCATAAGGGCCTGAAATTTCTCGTGCTCCGGAATAACCTCAGGGTTCACCTGAGTTTCATCCAGATTCAGCACCACCATTTCGGGCTTACGGCTCAAGAAGGTAAAACCTCGGAGTGCCCGATCCTCCGCCTCAGAAAACGTCATCTCCCGAAGAGGACGCTCCTCCAGCAGAAAGTTCTGGCATCGTTCGAGAAGCTCCAGCTCCTTCTCCTCCTCGGGAAGCCGCTTCTTCTTAGCCTGCAGCCTCTCCCGACGGTTTTCGATAACTCCCAGATCCCGATACATAAGTTCACCCTCCACGATCTCCCAATCCCGACAGGGATTGATATCGTTCTCGGGGTGCGCCACATCGGGGTTGGAGAAGCAGCGAATCACGTGGATAAGAGCATCCGCATCCCCCACAAAGGAGAGAAAGGCATTTCCAAGTCCCGCCCCCTTGCTGGCATCTCTGGAAAGCCCAGCCAGATCGACGAACTCCATGGTGGCGGGGGTACTCTTTTTGGGCTCGAAAATTTCCGTCAGCTTTTCATGCCGAAAATCTGGGACCGACACCATGGCCTTGTTGGGATCTGTCTTTCCTCCCGCATAAGCCTTAACCTCTGCCCCGGCCCGGGTAATAACGTTGAAAATCGTGGATTTCCCCGAAAGGGGGAGCCCTACGATGCCACAATGTATCATAGTTTTTCTCTCCTCTATTCCATGGAATTGACCCTCCGCCGAAAAGTTTTCTCCGGCGATTGAGGGGAAGACAAGTTTTTTACCAAAAAAGCATGGACTCTTCGAGCATACACATACAGCAAAGGATACCACAAGGAGAGCCGAAGAGGGGGGAGATCAAAAAGAGTTTTTTTATCGCAAAATGCCTAAAATATCTGAAATGTCTGATTTAACAATAAATATCAGTATGATGTTGACAATTAGCAAATACGTGCTACCATTCCGGTGGATTTTCGGGAGCAGAGACTCTCAAAAAATAAAAACCCCCGAAAGAGCGTGCAACGCTCTCCTTCACAGGATAGCTTTTCCATAAAGGGACCCGCACCAACCAACACACACCGCTTATGAGGAGGACCGTACGGTCCTCCTCATACATTTTCCCCCTTTTGAGTGCGACCTGCGCATTTTTACGTTGCACAACCCCGTGAGCAAGGGTAAACTGATCTCGAAAACATGACAAAGGGAAAAACCGCCAGGCTTTTTCCATGCCCCAGGCAAGGGAGGGAAAAAAATGTCCCCAACAGACGAAACGCAGGCTCTGGAAAATGAGGATTTCGAAAAAAACCCCGTCATTATGGGATTCGAAAAGATCGCTTCGGAACTCCGCAAAGAGGGGTACACCGTGCTTCTCTGCATCGCCCCCTATGACCCTCAAACGGGAGAGGCCCCGCGCATTGCAGGCACGGTAATCTACAAGGGCACTTCCGAGAATCCGGAAAACGTGGAGTTCCGCACCATCGAACAGATCGGCATAGCTACAGGAATTATCGCCCCAGGAGGAAATGCCTGATAAGGAGAGACTTCATCCATGTGCAGAATGCTTCTCGCCAACCGAAACGGCATCCATCGTCTTCAGCACGCTCTCGAAACCATTCCCGGCTGCTCCTCCCTGAAAGCCTATCTCGAAGCCCTGGAGCTTCGAGACGGAGGCGAGGGGAACGGCTACGCCCTGCTCAAAAACCACGCAATTTCAGAGTTTCGCAAGGGGGTTTTCCTTACCTGCGGCGAAATCGCTGTGCGCATGCTCGAAGCAGAATACGACTGGGTGCTCTTCCACTCCCGAGAGGCCAGCGAAGGCTCCGTCACCGATACTAACTGCCACCCCTTCTTCATCCCCGGCACACCTCAGCTCGTGGCAGCAGTAAACGGCAACGAGGCATCCCTCTCGGGGCTCGCCCGGGCAGGGGGGAACATTACAGACAGCGAGTTCATCCTCCGCATGATCTCCCGGATGAAGCTCCCCCTCTTTCCAACACTCCAAACCTTTGAATCTAACTTTTTCGGCTTTTACGGAGGATTCCCCTTCGTCAAAAAGGGGAACCGGGATATGCTGATTTGGGAAGAAGGAGAAGGCATAGTCTTTGCCAGCGACTTCCCCTTCGGCATGAAGGGCCTTGTGAAACCCCCTCAGAACTACTGCTGGTACAACCACAGAGAGCTTGGAGTGATTCGCTGATGCGCTCCTTTACCATCTTCTTCTCCACGGTGCTTCTTGTCTATCTAGGGATGAATTTCTACGTGCTCCGGCACCTGCGGCAGGCCTTCCCCTCTGTAAAAGGAGCACTCTCACTTCTCTGGATTCTCGGGGCTCTCATCTTTCCTCTCGGGAGGATCTTCCGCCCCTCCCTCCCGGAAGAGTTGTCCTTTCTCATCTTCTTCGCCGGAGGGATCTTTCTGGCGGTGCTCATCCATGCCCTCTTCGCAGGGGTGCTCTGGGATCTTCTTAAAGGGGGGATACGGATCTTCTCCGGAAGATGGCCCACCCCTAAGGAAACCCACAGTTTCTGGCTTTTCGCCGGAGCGGCTGTTCTGGCACTTCTCTTCTGGGGGTACGGCAACACCACCGCCCTGCGCACCCATACCCTTGACCTTCAAGCCTACAGCCCAGGGGTTGAGACGGAAAAAACCTACCGTATCGCCTTTCTTTCGGATATCCACGCGGGGAGAGTGGTGGGGGAGAAAAAACTTGGCCTCATGGCATCCAGAGTGAGGGAACTCTCCCCGGATCTGGTGATCCTGGGGGGGGATATTCTCGAAAATTCCCCCGAGGTGGGGGATGCTATCGGATTCCCCCAAACCATGCAGGCCCTGCAGCCCCCCCTGGGGCTTTACGGGGTGACGGGAAACCACGAATACTACGCCAATCTTGCCCGAGACACCGCCTATCTCGAAAGCTGCGGCATTTCACTCCTTCGGGACGAGGTCACCGTGGTGGATGGCAGCTTCCTCCTCCTCGGCAGAAACGATACCCAGGCCCCCCGTTTCGGAGACACCCACAAGCATCCCAAGGAAATTCTCGCCACCCTGGAGGAGAAGTACCGGGGATATCCCCTTCTCGTGGCAAACCACACCCCCACTAAGGAGGACTTCCGCCAGGCGGTGGAATCCGGGGTTCTTCTCCAGCTTTCGGGGCACACCCATAACGGGCAGATCTTCCCCTTCAACTTCGTCACCGGAATCCTCTTTCCCAAGAGCTGGGGGCTTCTCACCTCGGGAGATACGAATCTTTACGTCTCCTCCGGGGCAGGCACCTGGGGCCCCCCCATACGGACGAACTCGGTTTCTGAGGTGGTGCTGATCAATCTCCGCTTGCTACCGCTGGAGGAGTTGTAAGAAGGCAGACAGGCTTAAGGAAATTACGGTTGTGGCCGTAAGATTAGGCTTGAAAATAAAAACCAGGAGGCAAAAGAAGGCATGGGGGATCCTTACGACTTTGAAAAACTGATCTGCATGTACATGCAAACTCAGGGATGGAAAGCATACACCATGCCTCCTTGCAATGAGGGATACGATATTTATGCCGAAAAAAACGGTGTTCGAGCGGCAATCCAGGTAAAGGACTACAAGCGAACGGTCTCCACAAAACCCATCGAAAAATTTATAGAATTCATGGAATCACATAACAGCGAATTTGATAAAGGGTTCTTTGTTTCCTCAGAAAAGGGATTTTCCGCCCAGGCAAAAGCTTACGCCAACGAAACCACATCCATCAATCTTGTTCTCGGGGTCTACGATAAAGAGAAAAACACCATGGTATGGAGTCCCGTCAACAAAGACATGTCCAGGAAATATATTGGTGTCTGGACCTGCAAGGGGGGAACCGGAAAAACCACGGTGGCGGCTCATCTTGCGGGAGCCTTCGCCCTTTCCGGTTATGATGCCCTGCTCCTCGACCTGGATCCCCAAAAGAATCTCTCCAAAATGCTTGGGAAAGGCGTGGAAATCAGAGACAAGAAGGACAAGGCTACGGGAAAAATCACCGTGGTGGACTACAACGATTGGGACGAAACGAAGTACCGGGAAAAGGTGATCGTCTGCGATTGTAGCCCTGACACAAAAGCCAACCCGAAGGAAATGATCCGAAAGTTTGACTACTGCATCATCCCCATCCTGCTTACGCCCCTTGGAATCAATAAAAACGGCGTCGTCATCAACGAGACCTGCGCCACCATCCGTGCTGAAAACAACCATGCAAAGATCTTCGTTGTGGTCAACAATCTCATGACAAAAAGCGGCACCCGGGAAAAGAAGTTGAATGACTTTCTGAGAATGAAGATAGATCCCAGTATTCACTTTGCGGGGCGCTGTTATAACATAGATCCCTTCAAAGATTTTGCCCCATACGCCACAGCAAGGATCTACTCCACTGGGGCTATGGACATGTCATTGAGGGAGAAGTCCCGAGTCTTGCTTTCACCAAGGACGGAAATTCCTATCCGAAACAAGATTTCCTGAAGCTTGCCGAGCATATCCAAATGTACACAGATTTAGGGGGATTGTGATGAAAAAACGCCTCATCCCTCTTCTCCCAGCCTTCATCCTCAATGCATTTACAGCAACGCTCGTCTGCACTGCCACCATGCGCCATGTCGTAAGCCGGGAACATGCGGCAATGATCAGCGAGCTTCAGCAGCAAAAGATTTGGCTTGGGCAAAAGATCGCCTCCTCGGTGCTGGAGGTAAACCCGGATTTGAGGGAATCGGGGAAGGAGATTCTGGTAAGTCGAGATGGGAGTGTGGAAGTAGAGGAAAGGAAAAAATAACCCGGAGAATTTCGCAAACAGCACGGCACAACATAATTAAGGAGGCTATTCAATGGAAATAGCAAAAGTTACACTTGAATATCTTCGCATTCTCATTTGGCCTTTAGTTATAATAACGTTATTTCATCTGTTTCGAAACGAGCTGAGCCTACTTTTGAAGCGAGTAAAGCAAGCCAGCTTGCCTGGTAGCATATCGTTTGAGCTTTCCCCATGGGAAGAAGCTCAGAAACAAATCGCTGAGGTAAAGGAAATTTCCAACAACTTACAAAAAGAAGCTAAAACAACTACAGTAGGGCTTTCAGAAGCAAATCGGCGCATGTCTCGTCTTGGACTAACTCCTTCTCCAAGCGAACTCAACATGTCATATTATCGAGAATTTGCCGAAAAAGATCCCAGGATTGCGCTCGCAGGGCTTCGAATTGAAATTGATATCTTGGCAAGAAACCTTGCAAAGGGTTTTCGCATACCGCTTGATCCCTCTGATACGGGGATGCGACTTTTAAACAAACTGTTTTACAACAACGCAATCACTTCTGAGCAAATAGAACTTGTTAAAAAAGTTTACAGCTCTTGTAATGTTGCTATACATGGTCTCCCAATCACAAGAGCAGACGCTTTAGCTGTCATTGATGTGGCAGAAATTCTTTTGAATCAGTACATAAATTGGCTTAGTTGGGGCTTTGAAAACGAGCAGTAATTATTTTTCCCGAAAAAATTAAAAACAAGAAAGGTCTTCTTGATGATGAAGTTGAATTTTAGCTATAACACCGTCTTCTTCATACAATCACTTCCTCAAAACGAACCAGCCACAGGGGAAAAACTACATAAACTATTAAATCAAACAAACAGGGTAAGGAACGAATGTATACCAACTTACTTCTTCGACGTAGAAAATAAAAGAAGCTTTCTTGACATCCTTTCAGAAATCTCAAAGAAAATCAAGCGTTTTTACACATCAGAGAACAGAATAGTTAAGCCTATTATACAATTTGATTGTCATGGAAATAACTCTTGTTTTAGCCTCGCTGATGGCAGTACCATACCTTTCGAAGAACTCGCTGGTTTTTTTGGTGAAATAAACTTGGAATCAGGAATGAACTTAACAATAATTGGGGCTTCTTGCTTTGGTTCATACGTAAGTTCTTGCATTCTTGAATGCATTGAATGCAAGGGAAAGAACTCAAAAACAAGGGCGCCATTTAATATGTCCCTCGGATTTGACAAGACGGTACAACCTTGCAACTTGCAACAAATGCTTGCGGAATTTTATCTAATTACCAGGGAAGAAAATATGACACTCCCCCAAATTATAGGCCAGATAAACAGCATGCCTGAAGCAAAAGAAAGCCAGTTAAAACCTGTTTTCTCTAAAGATATATTCTATTCAGCAATTAACTATTACAAAAAAACACTTTGCACTGGAAGGGAACTAGAAGAACGCATTGACAGGATGATACGCGAGATTTATAGAAATAATGGGGGACGGCAGATAGACGAGGTGAGCATAAGAAAAGAATTGCGAAAAAAGATAGAGGATCCAAAAACAATAGTTGAATGGCATAACGAGAATGCTCCTTATTTCTTTGGCATAGATAAATTCCCCAAAAACAGAGACCAGCTGGAAAATCCATTGCAAATAATCAAAGATCCCTTGTTTCTGTCAAAAAAATAAGATTTCACATATGGAGGAGGCTGAAAAAACGTTCCAACGGAAACACATTGACGTATGGATTGTTATAGCGATATCTCTAATACTTTATGTGATCTTGGTTTAACACGGGTGGATTAGGATGGTTTTTTTAAATAGGCTTTCTATAAGAGGCAATACAGAAGACCACGACTTACTTTCGTAGCTCTCTGTGTTTCCAATTTGAACATCCTGCACGTTCTAAACGGAAGAGCTTGTTTCCGCCATCTCCCCCAGCAATCGCGCCCCACCACACACTATCTCTCGGCATCTATCTGTCCTTTGGTTTTGCGTTACTTGGCACCGGAAAACACCTTAAAACGTACTTCGCCAGACCCCATACTGACCCCAGACACGAAAAGAGGCCCAAGCTGAAGATGCTTAGGCCTTTGCTATCAGTGGTGCGCCGGACAAGATTCGAACTCGTAACCCTCAGATCCGAAGTCTGATGCTCTATCCATTTGAGCTACCGGCGCTTGTTTTTTTGCCGCCACGTATTATAGCAGAAGGCAGGAAAAAGCAAAACCCCTACACCCCACTACTCTACTCCTATCTATTCTCCCACGAGAACATCTATCCGAAGCCCTTCTCCAACCTCCTGAATCTCGCAACGCTTTACCTGCCAACCCAGAAGATCGAGCTGCGATTGCCCCAGAAGATCAAGCCCCGTCATGGCGCCGTAGTATGACGCAAGCTCCGGACGCTTTTCGCTGTTCAAAGCTTCGCAGATGGCACAAATCTCCTCTTTTGAGTGTTTACGATCATCCTCCACGGTGAGATGTAGCCCATCCTCCTCCTGATGCAGGGTAATCACCATCTTGCGACTTGCGCTGTCGAGCATGTAGCTTGAGATGCCTCCGATGAGGTGGAGCAGATACTCTTTCCTCTTCATAAGGATTGCCTCCATCCAGAATTATCTTTTCCCGGGCTGTGTATTCCAGGTTTTTACCGGGCACTACTCACGAACGGAACGGTACCACTCGATGATGGCCACAAAGAGCCCTACCGTCAACCCCCCGGCGAAACCGTTGTTGTAGAGGTTAAGCCCTCCATGCCATGCGCCGGTCTGCATTACCATGGCAAAGTGGGTGAATCCTGCCAGCACTCCCACGGAAAAGCCGAACTCCCCCGCCAGGGGGCCTACGGTGGTAACGAAAATCGCCGCCAGCACCGCTCCGGGATCGTTATGGGGCACCCCGAAAGCGAGGCATGCGAGAAAGACCCCGAGAACTACGGGGATGCTGTTTCGAGGGTGGGTTCCGAAAGCTCCGAACCCCATAACGGTAAAGAGCCCTCCCAGGGTGGGGCCGTTGAAGGCACTTCCGGTGGCGTAAAGGTAGAGCGATCCTCCGAGGCCCAGAATCCCCGCATTACAGAGAGCCCCGCCTATGGAGGCCATGTCCATGAAGTCGCTGGGAAGGCGCCCGGAAAAGTCCTGGATCTTCCAGAAATTTTTCCAGCAGGACTTTCCCTCCAAAAAGAGCGCCCCGAGAATGAGAAAGAGTGAGATCAGAGGCACCAAGAGAAGGAGCACCGGGGGATTCGTATCCAGCCACTCCATTTGAGAGACAAAAACCTGCTTCCCCGCCTTGATGAAGGAGGCCGCAAAGAGCCCCACAAAACCGCAGGTGAGGCCAATATTGTACAGGTTGTACCCCTGGTGAACATGCAGCATGGCCACCGCCACGGGGGGGAGCAAAAAGCCTGCAGCTACCCCGAGAAGAATCGCCACAAGCCAGGAAGAGAGAAGGGAATTTCCTATTTCACAGGCGAAAAAGGAGACAAGAGGAGCCAGGGCGGTTCCGAAGAGGGCTATTATCAGGTAATGTGCGAACCCTTTACGAGCAAATTTCGCAGAGAGATAAACTCCCGCGATGATAGGGAGGATGTTCGTCAGAGTCTTTCCAAAAAAGGCAAATCCCACCATGGTGAAGATCGCCGCAAAGGTAGGCCCCGAAAGCTTCACCCGGTTGCAGAGAACCAACCCGAGCCCCACAGCTCCCACAAGAGCCCCGTTGAGGAGCGTTCCGCCCACAGAGGCGACCTTCATAAAATCCCGAATCAGCCTTGCAGGGGTTTTCTGAAGAAAGAGAAAACCTTTCCAAGCAGAGTCAAAACCATCCACAAAAATTCCCAGAAGCGCAAGAAAGACAAGAAGAACCAGTACAAAAAAAAGCAATCTCCGATGTCGCAGAGTCATCAAAAAGTATCTCTCCTCTCTACACTACACTCTATTGCACGGCGCTGCAGGCATGCGGCACACAGAAGAACATCCTACTATTCCGAGGCCTCCCCCTGCACAAGCCGCCGCATCTCGTCGTATTCATACCGCCGGAGTAGCTTGATCAGGGTATCCGCCAGCTGGGGGTTCTCCGAAGCGATGTCCCCCTTGATGAAATCTTCCAGCCGGGAGACCTCTCCGGATTCCAGAACCTTGGAGAAGCGGTCTGCCGCCTCAGGAGAGAGTTTTTTCAAGGGCTCCTTCTGCTCCTGGGGGAAAAGCGCTTTCTGCCCTGAAGGCGAGGGCTTCCCCTCTTGTGAGGCCTCTCCGTAGGTATAACGAAGATGCAGGAGACGCCCAAGGGTTTCGAGAAGCTCCTCCTCCCGGAAGGGTTTACGTATGAACGCATCCGCCCCCATGCGGAGAACTTGGGAGCAATCTTCTTCCAGAACGCTGGCACTCACCATGATAACCGGAATGTGTGCGGTTTCGGGGCTTTCCTTCACCCGCCGGAGCACCTCCAAACCATCCATATGGGGCATTCTGCGATCCAGAAGAACCCCCTGGGGATGCGTATTCTCCAGATATGTCATGGCCTCCACACCATCTGCCGCCTCCTCCACCCGGAAACCCACATCCTCAAGAAGATGCCGCAGGAGATCCCGGTTGCTCTTCCGATCATCCACCACCAGAAGAAGGGGCGGAATCTCCGGCGAGAGAAGCCGAAGGATAGGAAGATGGGGCAGTTCGTACGTAGCATCTTCTTCCACCCCCGGCACCTCATCCCCCCGGAAGGAGAAAACGCAGAGGGCCCCTCCTCCGGGAACGTTTGTAAGGGCCAGATCCCCCCCCATGAGGCGGGCATAGTGTCTGCTGATGGGAAGCCCCAGGCCGGTTCCTCCCTTATCAATTCCCTCTCGGGTCTGTTCGAAGGGCTCAAAGATTTTTTCCAGCTCCCCCTCGGGGACACCGGGCCCGGAATCCCAGATCTTGAAGAAGATCTGTCTCTGACGCACTCCCAAAGATTCGCTCTCAATCTCGAAGAGGATCTTTCCCTGGGAGGAAAATTTTACCGCATTTCCGAGGATGTTCAAAAGCACCTGGCGCACTTTCTTTTCATCTCCGAGGAGATACGGAGGAACCTCGGCATTGCGCCGGATCTCCAGCAGTATTTCCCGATGCTCCACCTCGGGACGAAAAAGCTTTTCCATCTGGGAGATCATGCCGTGAAGGTCGAAGGGGGCCTCTTCAAGATCCACCCGTCCCGCCTCAATCTTGGACATTTCGAGGATGTCTGTGATAAGTTGCAGAAGATGATCTCCGCTCTTTTTGATGGTCTCCACAAACTCCCGCTGATGCACCGAGAGGGCGGGATCCCGCTTCATAAGCTGGGCGTAGCCGAGGATGGCATTCAGAGGCGTGCGAATCTCGTGACTCATGTTGGCGAGAAAGACGCTTTTGGCCCGATTGGCGGACTCTGCCCGGATCTTCTGCTCCTCCAGCTTGATCTCCACCCGTTGCCGCTCCGTCACCTCCGCGGCAAGCTTTCGGTTCCAGAAGAGGATAACGACCACAAAGATAAAGCCTGCGCCAAAGACTCCAAAAAAGACATTCCAAATCCTCTGCCAGTTTACATATCCCGGAATGGGGCGGGTGGTCCATTTGTCGAGGATAAGCTCCTTTTCGTTCTCCGTAACAGATGCCAGAAGACGGTTGAGGATAGGCACCAGCGGAGCCAGATCCCGGCGCACCCCCATACTCAGGAGATCCTCATAGGGGGTGGGAGCCACGATCTGCAGAGAGCCAAGACCGAGAAATTTTATGTAGTAGGAAAGCACCAGGTTGCTCTGGATAACGCCGTGTACCTGTCTCCGGTGGAGCGCCATCAGGGCTGCCTGGATATCCGGAAAGATTTTGAAGCGAATCTCCGGGTACTCCTCAAGAAGAATAGCGTTCACCGCATACCCCGCCACCAGCCCTGCGGTCTTTCCACGAAGGGAGCGAAGCCCTCCGACATAGTCCCCGTCCATACGGGCGGCAATGACCAGAGGTATATTGAGATAGGGGTCGGTGAAGGCAAGAAACTCCCGGCGCTCGGGCAGATCGTTGAGCCCCGGCACAAGATCCAGATCCCCCCCTCTGGCCCGTTCCATGGTCTCCTTCCAGGAGGAGGTGGCGACATATTCCAGATCAATCTGGAGATCCTTCTGAAGGAGGGCGAGATAGTCCGAGATAATCCCCTCGTGAGTACCGGATTCCCCCCAGAATTCCAGGGGGGGCCAGTCAGGATCAATGCCAATCCGCAGAGGCTCCACGCTCTTGAGCCACTCTCTTTCATGAGGGAAGAGGCGGAACTTCTGGGCAGTGCTGTAATCAGAATCCCCCGCCAGCCCGGGGAATCCACAGAAAACGACTGCAAGGACCCCCAGAAAAAGAACGCTCCTTCTCGGCAGTAAAAGGGAAAGGAAAACACCATAAAAAAGACCCCGGGAGCTTCGCCTCCGCATGACCATACCTCCTTGTGTCCTCTCAACTCTATTCGCACTCTCATGTTCTCTGGCCATCAGCGGCCTTTGCTTCTCCCTACTGTTTTTACTGCTCTTTTTCCGGGAGATGCTCGGCGTAGAACGTCTCGTACTCCTCAAGATTCTTTTCGAGAAGTGCCGGGGTATCCAGCCCATAGGGGCAGCGGCTCTTGCAGGCATCGCAGTGGATGCAGTTACGGATCTTTTCCATCTTGGCCTTCCACTCTGGAGTTACGTAGGTCTGCCAGGGCATGCGCCGCAGGAGATAGATCATCCGCGCCGCCTGGGGGATGTCGATCTCCGCAGGACAGGGGAGGCAGTAGCCACAGGCCCGGCAGAAGTTCCCCCCAAGCTCCCGGCGATCCTTTTCGATCTCCTCCATCATGGCTGCGTCGAGCACAGGAGGAGAGGCCTCCAGGGCGAGAAACTCATCCAGCTCCCACTCGTGCTGAATCCCCCAGATGGGGACCACGTTGCCATACTGCCGCAGAAAGGCGAAGGGGAGGGCCGGATTGGTGATAATGCCACCGGACATGGCCTTCATAGCGATGACCCCCACGTCGTGCTTCCGGGCCACCTCAATGAGAGAGAGATCCTTTTCGGAGGAGAGATAGTTCAGAGGAAACTGTACGGTATCATAAAGCCCCGAAGCCGCCGCCTCCAGCGCCACGTCAATGCTATGAGACGTTATGCCGATGAAGCGAACCTTTCCCTGCTCCCGAGCCTTGAGCATGGCGTCGTAGAGGCCATCGGACTCTCCCGGGGCGTGCACCTTTCTGGCCAGATGAAACTGATGGATATCAATATAATCGGTCTTCATGCTCTTCAGGCTTATGCCAAGATGCTCTTCAAACTCCCGGGCATTTTTGCCGTGCGATTTGGTAGAGATAATCATCTTTTCCCGCACATCCCCCAGGGCATAACCTATCTTCTCCTCGCTATCCGAATACATCCGGGCGGTATCGATGTAGTTGATGCCCCCCTCATAGGCTTTGCGCAGGATTGTGCGAGCCACCTCGAAATCCACCCTCTGAATAGGGAGGGCTCCGAAACTGGTACGGGTTACATGAAGCTCTGTTCTTCCAAGACGAAGGGTTTCCATAGGTGCAAGATCCTTTCTGTTCGTTTTTTTCGAAGACACGAAAAAGCCCCCGGCTCTCTATGCAAGAGAACCGGAGGCTTTCAAGGGTTTAGCCGACGATGTTCATGTTACCCCCAATTCCCATGCTCGCAGCGCTTTCCATAAGATCCAAGAGCATCTGCCCCTGGACTTCTACGAGATCCATGGCCTTGGAGGCCACCGCAGTGTTGATCTGAACACCCAGGGCCGCCTGCTGAGACTGTACCGCATTGTTCACAAGCTCCATCATCGTCGTCGTCACCTCCTTAGCTTGAGTATCGTCTATACGGGGTAAAACGTAAAGAGTTCTTTGATTCGAAAAACACACACCCTACATGGCCATCTCCCAAGAGGAATCCTCCCAGCTTTCGGATCTCCCCGTCACCCAGGGGCCGTCATAGGCCCGGCGAAAGTCTTGCCACGGAAGAAGCGTAGCTACCTCACTCTCTTTCCTCTGGGAAAACTCCGGGAAAGGCTCGTCGTTAAAGGAGAGGCTTCCTTCTTTTGAGATCTCACGAGGGGGTGCGAAGAGGTCGGGGTCTCCGGAAAACGCCAAAAGCTCCTCGGGACCTCCGGGGCCTTCGCCCTGCTGGGCCTGGCCCTGAAGCTCCATCCTCGCCTGAGCCTCAGCACTCGCCGCCGCCGCCGCTACCTGGCGATCCTGCCCCGAGGGGCTGCCAGGGGCGAGGGCTGCCGCCCGAACCTGCTGCATGATCCGAATGGTCTCTTCTGGGGTGCCTCCCTTGGGAGCGGAGATGGGAACCTCGCCACCCACGGCGTAGCGTTTGCCGTCGGGGCCTAGGGTGTAGGTGTAGCTCGCCCCTCCCGCATACTGCCCCCCCACGGCCATGTGCGCCGCCTCGTGAGCCCGCACTTCACGGTCGATCTGCTCCAGCTCCCGCACCGCGGCCTGAACCTTGGGGTCTTCCCCGTAGGTAGGGGAGGGAGAGGTATCTTTAGAAGGCTTGTCCTCATGTGAAGAAGAAGGGACCTCCTCCTCTTCCCAATAGGAGATGTGCGCCCCGGTGATATACCTTTTGCCGTCGGGTCCCAGAGCGTAGTCATACCGTACCTGCAAAGATTCGGGGTCCGCCTTTTGAAGGTGATTTTGCACATCCCGAAGAACTCGGGCCTCTTCCTGGGCGAGAGAGCGTCCACCCTCGGAAGAGAAGGACGAGGGAAGGTTCCCTTTCCCGCTCTTTGAAAGAGCTTCCCCAGCAAAGGTTCCAGCATAGCCTGCATATTCTGAAGGAATTCTCATGCGCTACCCCCTCCTCCCCGAAAAACACGACCCCTCTTGAAAGGAAGCCACCATGTCACGAAACAGACAATAGACCCCACCGTGTCAATTATATCACAGCATCCAGAGAGAGCATGCTCTCATATCCGAAAATTTTGAAAAGATCGGCTATTTCCGAGCCAATCCCGTCTCCCCGGTTCGGGAGAGCTTGAAGAAGGAGAGAGCATCTTTCAACGCCACCGCTGCCTGATTAAGAGCCTCCGCACCCTGGGCTACGCTCTCCGAAGCCTGGGCGGTCTCTTCGGCGCTGATCTTCATATTTCTCGCCCGCTCCGCCATGGCAGCGGTCCCCTCGGTAACCCGATCCACCGCCTCCGCCATTTCGCTGGAGGAGGCCGCCTGTTCTTGGGATGCTGCGGCGATATTCTGCACCTGTTCGTTAATGGTCCGTACCGCTTCCAGAGCCTTCTGAAGCTGCTCCTGAGCCCTCTGAACCTCTCCCATGGTGCTCTCCACAATGACGGCGGTCTCCTCTACGGAATCCACCGAAACACGGGCGTTTCCCTGAAGGGCATCGATAATGTTCCGCACCTCCCCTGCGGCTCGGGAGGATTCCTCTGCAAGCTTACGAACTTCCTCCGCCACCACCGCAAAGCCCCGCCCCGCCTCACCAGCTCGGGCGGCTTCGATGGCAGCGTTCAGAGCCAGGAGGTTCGTCTGATCCGCAATACCCGTAATGGTATCCACAAAGTGGGTCACCCGATTCACCGATTCTGCCAGAGTCTTGGTCTCTTTCTGGCTCTTCTCCGTGAGGCTTCGAACCTGCTCCATCTTCACCACCGTGGCGTTCATGGAGGCGCCAGCCTCCTCTGCCAGCACCCGAACGTTCCCCGCCGCCTCGGCCCCTGCGGAAGCTGCATGGGCGGAGGCGGTAGCACCGCTGGTGGTCTCCTCAATTCCAGCATTCACCTCTTCCAGAGCCGCAGCATTGTTCTCGGAAACTTCCGCCAGCTCCCGGACAGCGCTGAAAATCTGCTCCATGGCGGCGTTGGTCTGCTGCGCCAGAGCAGCAAGGTTTTCCGAACCATTGTTGGTGATCTCCACAGATTCCATGGCGGAGAGCATGGCCTCCCTCTGGGCCTGGAGCATGGCGCTCAGGGAGTCTGCCATGATCCCCACTTCATCCCGGGAAGCGATCTGAAAGTCTTCCCGAGACATGGAAAGATCCCCTCGCCCTGCCCGTTCTGCCAGAGCCACCACCCGACGAATGGGGCGGGTAATACGGCCGGAGATGACCCAGAGCACCCCACCAAGAACAAACACTCCCGTCAGGGCAAGAAGCAGGGCAATCCACACCATGCGGTAGACCGGAGCAAAGACCTTATTAAGGGGAATGGTAATCTGAAAGGCCCAGAACTGACCGGTTCTTCCGATGGGGATGGGAACGTAGATCCGCAGAACCCGGCTTCCCAGGGTGGGAGAATCATCCTCCACGGAGAAAACACCCCCCTGATTGATCGCTCCAAGCATGGCCTCGTTATAGGAACTCTCGAAGGGAGCCCCCAAAAGGGCTGCATCCGGATGGGCCACCACCATACCGCTTCCGGTGATCACCGAGGCGAATCCAGTCTCGTAGGGGCGGATGGAGAGAATTTCGTTCTGAAGATCCGAAAGGTCGATCTCCGTGGCCACCACGCCGAGAAAGCGCCCCCCCTCCTGAATGGGGATGATATAGTCCGTCACCGTTACCTCTTCCCCCTGAAACTCCCAGGTAGCGGGGTCGTAGGCTCGCTCTTGAAGAAGCTTTTTGGTGCCGAAATACCAGTCCGAGTCGGGATCATCGGGATTGTCGTAGGCGTAGCACGGTTCGAGATAGACCTCTCCCCTCGCCTTGGCTACCCAGGGGACATAGCGCCCTGTGGCATCGTGCCCCGGCTGATCCACGTACTCCGCATCTTTTTCATCGAAAGCGTTGGGCTCCCAGGCGGTGTAGACCCCGAAGAAGGAGGGGTTATTCCGCACTACCTCCCGAAGAAAAGCCGTAAAGCTCTCACGGGGGATCTCGCTGGAACTTTTTCGAAAGACAAGGAGAGCATCCCGGATGCTGGAAGCCACATCCGCCGCCTCCTCCATGCGCTCCGTCACCCATCCGGAGTGACGCCAGGCCATCTGCTCCGCCTTATCCCGAGCCTCTTCAAAGAGCATGGATCGGGCAATATAGGACAACGTCCCCAGCCCTGCCACGAAGACCAGCACCACCACCGTAAGAATCCAGACCATCATCTTTGCTCGAAGCTTCACCTTTCGACACATCCTCTCTTACACATTCTCGAAAATTTTCGACAGTACAAGACACCTTCATCTCCTTCTGTAACGGCCTGCATTCTTGAGATCTCCTGCAGAGAAATCACAAAAAGACTATACTACCGCAACCTCCGGGAATAAAGGCTCTCCCGCCTCTTTTTAGCAACATTATTGTAAAAACTACTGTAAAAACTCAAGCTTAGAAAGAATTTTTACGTTCTTTCCCCTAAAAACCCCGAAATATCCCCGGGGAACATGCAAATATAGGATGAAAGACCCTCGCCCTGAATTCCACAAACGCCAAGGGTGGGCCGCTACGCGCAGGCCCGCCCTTGGCGTTGCATAACCAACCTTCGGAATAAAAAACCTGGGAGATTTCAGGGCATCCCGCTTCCCCCTATTTCTTACGGTACACCACAATCCCCTGGATCACCGTGGCCACCACGCTGGTGGTGTAGGCGAGAGGGTCTCCGTCCCAGAGCACCAGATCCCCCCGTTTGCCCTCTTCCAGGGAGCCCATCTCCTGCGAAAGCCCCAGATGCGCCGCCGCGGAAGATGTGAGCAGCCCCAGTACCTCAAGAGGCGTAAGCCCCTCCCGCACCAGCCGCCCCGCCTGGGCAAGCATATAGCTTATGGGGAGCACCGGATGATCCGTCATGAGGCTCACCGGCACCCCCTTGCGGTAAAGCTCCACCAGATGTCGGGGCTCCATCTCCACAAGCTCCAGCTTGGAGCGGAAGCTCAGAAAGGGGCCGAAGGCCACGGGGATCTTGTGCCGCACCAGAAGATCCCCCACCAGATGCCCCTCGGTACCGTGCTCAAGCGTACAGTTGCAGCCGAACTCCCGAGCGATGCGCAATCCCGTGGCCATATCATCTCCTCGATGGGCATGAATACGCAGAGGCACCTCCCGGGAAAGCACCCGAAGAAGAGCCTCCTTGGCAAAATCCCGCTCCAGAGGATCCCGCTCCTTTTCTTCCTTTTCTGCCTGATGCTCCAGATGGCGGGCGTAGTTCTGAGCCCCCAGAAGCTGCTCCCGCAGGCACGCCGCCACCCCCATACGGGTGGAGGGAAATTTATCCTTCCCCCCATAGACCCCCTTGGGGTTCTCTCCAAAAGCCACCTTCATCCCCGAGGGAGCCTGAAGAAGCATATCCTCCACATACTCCCCGGCGGTACTGAGAATGGCACACTCCCCCCCGATGACGTTACCGCTTCCGGGGAGCACCTGTACCGCCGTAACCCCGCTCTCCCGGGCATCTGCGAAAGCTCGATCCCGAGGGTTGATGGCGTCGAGAATCCGAAGCTGCGGTATGGCGGGATCGGTCATCTCGTTTTCACTGGACATCTGCTCGGGGTAGCTATCCTCGCAGGCCCCGAGATGTGTATGAACATCCATAAGCCCCGGTGTAGCGATGAGAGAGCGTCCATCCAGAATCTCCAGAGGTTCTGGGGGAGTTTCTGCCCCTCCCGCCACCGCAATGCGACCATCTCGAATGAGGATATCCGCATGCTCCAACACCCCACGGGACCCCATGGTATAGACCGTAGTATTACGAATAAGTAGATTACCCTTCATAGTTTATGCAGTATTCCTTTCTTTTCTCGTACTCAAAATAGAAACCTTCGCCATAGCACACCAAGAGGAGTTCGAGCCTTGGGAAAAAGCTCTCCCGAGACAACAGGTCACTCCCGTTCCTCCCGGTAGTAAGGCTCTCCTAAGGCTGCGGGGGCTCCGAGGAGAATCCCCCGTCCCTTTCGGATGGAGATAAAGACCAGCACCCCGATGGTAAAGAGGTAGGGGAGCATCAGCAGCAGAGGCGCCGAAATCCCCGTTCCTCCCGCCTGCATCCGGAGCTGCATGGCCTCCACCCCTCCGAAGAGGTAGGCCCCAAAAGCCGCCCGGAGGGGATTCCAGATGGCGAAAATCACCAGAGCCACCGCAATCCATCCCCGGCCGGCGGTCATCATATCCCCCCAGAGCTTGTTGTAGACCACCGAAAGATAGGCCCCTCCGATGGCCACGATCCCCGCCCCGATAATGGTGTAAAGATAACGGAGCTTGATAGCCGAAAGCCCCGAGGCATCCACCACCTGGGGCGATTCCCCCACCGCCCGAAGATGCAGCCCCGGCCGGGAACGGTAGAGAAACCAACAGAGCACCCCCACCAGGAGATAGGCCATATAGACCAGAGGATCATGCCGGAAGAAGATGGGGCCTATCCAGGGAATCTCCGAAAGCATGGGGAGAGGGAGAGCCCGGATTCCTGGAATGGTCTCTCCGATGAACCCCCGCCCCAGAAGGGAACTCGCTCCGGTGCCGAACATGGTAAGGGCCAAACCGCTCACCACCTGATTGGTCCGCAGGGTAACACAGAGAAAGGCATGCACCAACCCCATAAGAGCCCCCACTCCGAAGGCGAAGAGGATGGCCAGCCAGGGGGAGTAGCCCATATAGTTCACCCAGAATCCCCCCAGGGCACCCATGAGCATAATTCCCTCCAGCCCCAGGTTCATGATTCCCGCCTTTTCGGTAATGATCTCTCCCAGAGTAGCGTAGAGAATAGGGGTACCGCTCCGCACCGCCGCAGCGAGAATGGGAATAAGAATTTCCATGGCTACTCCGCCTCCTTTTTATGAAGAGAAACGCTATAGTATCGGAAGAACTCCCCTCCCAAAACAAAGAAGAGGATAGCCCCCTGAATGATCTGGGTGCTCGCCAGAGGGAGCCCCATCACCACCTGAAGGGTATCCCCCCCCACGAGGATTACTCCCATGAGAAAGGCCACCAGCAGTACCGCCAGGGAGTTCAGCCGGGCCAGCCAGGCCACGATGATAGCGGTATAGCCGTAGCCCGAAGAGGCAGCGTGCTGTAACCGCCCCTGAAGCCCCGCGATCTCACACATCCCCGCCAGCCCCGCCAGGGCTCCCGAGAGAAACATCACCAGCACCAAATTACGCAGATAGGGGATTCCCGCATAGTGCGCCCCCCGGGGATTCTGTCCCACCACCCGAACCTCGAACCCCCACTTGGTCCACAAGAAAATGAAGCGCATCACCAGCGCTGCAAGAATGGCGAGAAAGATCCCCGAGTGAAGACGACTGTCGAAGAACTGGGAGAGCCGGGCAGCCTGGTGAAAGGGGGCGGTCATGGGAAAGCCCAGAGCTGCGGGATCCCGCCAGGGACCGTAGACGAAGTAATCCGCCAGATGGAGCGCCACGTAGTTGAGCATGAGGGTGGTGATAATTTCGTTGACACTCCACCGCCCCTTGAGAAACCCTGGGATGGCTCCCCAGATTCCCCCCGCCACAACGGCGAAGCCGAACATGATAAGAAACATGATAAAACCATTTTCCGCAGGAAAGTAGCGCACCGCCGCAGCGGTGGCGATACAGCCGAGATAAAACTGCCCCTCGGCCCCGATATTCCAGACCTTCATCTTGAAGGCCAGGGTCACCGCAAGGCCGCAGAGGGCAAGAGGCACCGCCTTTACCAGAGTCTCGCTGATGCCGTACCAATCCCCCAGGGCACCCCGGATCATGGAACTGTAGGCCTCCAGAGGAGAGACCCCGAGAAAGGCCAGAAGAATCCCCGAAAAGACCAGGGCCCCCACCACCCCCGCCAGGGGGATGGCAACTTCCAGCCACCGAGGGGGATCCACCCGCTTTTTCAGACGCAGTACCCACATGATCAGTTCCTCCCCCTTTCGAGATCTTCCAACCGGGAGCCCGCCATGAGAAGCCCCAGACGCTCCTCCTCCACATGCTCACTGCCGGGCAGAATCCCCATGATCTCCCCTCCGAAGATAATGCCAATCCGATCGCTGAGAGCCATGACCTCCTCCAGATCCTCCGAGACGAGGAGCACCGCCGCCCCCCGCTCCCGAGCCTCCACAAGCTGCCGCCGCACGTACTGGGTGGCCCCCACATCAAGCCCCCAGGTGGGTTGAAAGGCTATGATCACCTGGGGCTTGTCGATCATCTCCCGCCCCAGCATGAGCTTCTGCAAATTCCCCCCGGAAAGAGAGCGCACAGGAATGCCGAGCCGGGGGATCTGTACGTTATATCCCCCCACAATCTCCCCGGTCTTCCCCGCCACAGCCTCCCAATCCAGGCAGCCTATCCACTTATCGTACTCCGGACGCCAGTATTTGCGCAAAGCCACATTCTCCCGAAGATTCATGGAGGGGATCAGCCCCACCCCCCGACGATCCGCAGGGATAAAGGCCACCCCTTCCTTGAGAATCTTTCGAGGAGAGGGCTTATGCAGGGGTTTTCCCCGGATCTGCAGCTCCCCCGAGAGGAGAGGGCGCATCCCCGCCAGGGCCTCGCAAAGTTCCGTCTGTCCGTTGCCGGAGATTCCCGCCAGGCCGAAGATCTCCCCCTTACGAAGCTCCAGAGAGAGCCCCTTCACCTTCTCTACTCCCCGATCCCCCATAACCCGGAGGTTCCGGCAGGCATAGGCCACCTCCCCGGACTTTTCGCCTCCGGGATTCACCGTGGGCACCACGGTACGCCCCACCATCTTCTCCGCCAGAGATTCCCGGGTCATGGCGGCGGTATCGAAGACCCCCACCTTCTCCCCCTTGCGAAGAATAGTCACCCGATCGGAGATCTCCATCACCTCATCCAGCTTGTGGGAGATAAAGACCAGACCGTGTCCTTCAGCGGCCATGCGGCGCATCACTCCGAAGAGGCTCTTGGCCTCCTGGGGGGTGAGCACTGCGGTGGGCTCGTCCAGCACCAGAAGCCGGGCCCCCCGGTAGAGAGCCCGAAGAATCTCCACCCGCTGCTGCTCCCCGATGGAAAGCTGCCAGATCTTGGCCTCGGGATCCACCTCCAGACCGTAGCGCTGGGAAAGCTCTTCCACCTCCCGAATAATCTTCTTTCGGGGAAGCCTCAGGGGTATATCCTTCCGCCCCAGAATCATGTTCTCCCACACGGTCTGCACCGGCACAAGCATAAAGTGCTGGTGTACCATCCCCACTCCTCCCGCAATGGCATCCCGGGGGGATCGAAAATCCCGAAGCGCCCCCTCCACCCGGATGGATCCCTCTTCGGGACGGTAAAGGCCGCTTAAAACATTCATGAGGGTGCTCTTTCCTGCACCGTTTTCCCCCAAAAGGGTGTGGATCTCTCCGACGAAAACATCAAAATCTACTTTTTTGTTGGCGAAAACCCCATAGAAGCTCTTGGTGATTCCCTGCATGGAAACCAGGGGCGTTCCTCCGTATTCAGGCATGCTCAGCTCTCCCTTCTTCTCCCCCGTGATGTTCGGGAACTGCTTCAGGTTCGTCAGGTTTGTCAAATTCATCAGATTCGCTCTCGGCCTCGGTGCTCCTCCACGATCCGTAATGCACCCGGGAGGGATCGAAACGCTCCTCCCGGGGAGAAGGGTTCTCCCCAGGGTGCCCCACCGCCGCCACCCCGAAGGCCCGGATATGAGGGGGCACCTCCAGAAGAGCCTCCAAAGCATGCATCCGCCGCTCATGAGGATAGACCCCAAGCCACACCGCCCCGAGATGAAGCGCCTGGGCCTGAAGAAGAACATTCTCCATCGCCGCCGCACAGTCCAGAGGCCAGCTTCCGGGAAAACCCTCCCGTTGAGGCTCCCCAAAGAGGGCAATGGCGAGAGGACACTTGAGAAGCACCGCGCTCTCGGGGTGAAACTCAGGTATGCGGGTAATGATCTTTATATCCTCAAGAACCACAAAGTGCCAGGGCCTGGCATCCCCCCAGGAGGGAGCGCACGCTGCGGCCCGCAGAAGAAGCTGCACCATCTCCTCCCCTACGGGCTTATCCTTAAAGGTTCGCACGCTCTTCCGCTGTACAAGAGCTTCCAGAATCTGAGACATCTTCCCGTCCTTTCCCCGGGGCACCCCGGAGAGCTTTTCTTTTCTATATCTATTCTGTGCATAAGCATGGTTGTCATGGCTCTCATCATGATCCCTTAGTAGTATACCGAAATCCGGAGGATCCCGCAGTAAAAGAAGGAAACGAAAAAAGCAAAAAGCCACCTACCCGAGGGCGGTGGCTAACAACTGCTTCCAAGGTAATCAGAGCCATACACCATATGCAATGTGGTTTAATAACAACGGACACTCCATAAAGAATCACGAAAAAAGGAATGAGGTGTACGACGAGCGCAAACCACATCTCTCTTCTTGCAGAAAAGCCCGACTATTAAGCACAATCTTCCGAAGGAAGTAGGATTACTGTCACCTCCCTGTATTTCGACGTCGATTATTCCGGCGTTTTTTGGCATGATGGATCGTATCTCTCCGGTGAGGGTTTGTGTCTTCGTAAACACTACCCCATCACTGCCCTACGAACAGTCCAGAGAGGTTTTCGTTTTCTTTGCCTGTGAATTTGGGCGCCATGGACTCTTTCCGCTCCGCTCTTACGCGCTGAGCACGGTGCCCAGGCCGCTCATGAGCAGCTTCGTATACTCTTCTTTCGGTGAGCCCAGCACGTCTTCCGTCGGACCGTGTTCAACGATCCTTCCGCAGCGCATCACGTAGACCCTGTCCGCGATCTTCTGCGCCAGCGCGAGGTCGTGCGTGACGAAGAGCATGGCGAACCCCTGCGAGTTCTGAAGCCCCTTCAGCAGGCGCAGCATGTTGGCCGCCGTGGAGGGGTCGAGCATGGCGCTAATCTCGTCGGCGATCAGCAGCTTCGGCCGCATCACGAGCGCCCGCGCGACGGCCACCCGCTGCCGCTGGCCGCCACTGAGCATGAAACAGCGCCGTTTCAGAAAGGCCTCGTCACAGGGAAGCTGCACGTTTTTCAACGCCTCGCTCGCCACCCGGCATCTCTCCGTCTTCGTCCCCTCCCTCAGAATATCCAGAGGCTCCCTCACGGTCTCCTCTATCGTCAAGTGTTCGTTGGTTGCGGAAAGGGGATCTTGAAAGACGATCTGCATGCCGCCCGTCTTCGATGTCTCGCTGTTGCCGCGTACATGCCGCCCCTCGAACAGCATCTCTCCGGAGTCCGGGCGCGTGATCCCCGAGAGAATCTCCGCAAGCGTGGTCTTGCCCGAGCCGGACTCGCCTATTAGCGCACACACTTCCCCAGCCCTGACCTCCAGAGAGCAGTCGACGCACGCCGCCACGCTCCGCTCTACAGCACCGTAGGTCTTGGAGATGCCGCACCCTCTGAGGAGCGTGACGATTCCGTTGCGGATACAGGCGACGCGCCGCCCGTCACGAACCGTCTTCAAAGCCGGAAGCTCTTCGGCACACCTGCCGATACGTTGCGTGCACCGACTGAAAAAGGGACACTGCTTCTCACCCGTAAGGGCGATCTCTCCCGGAATGCCCCACATGTCGCGGTAGGGATTCACCGAGGGAGACGAGGAGATCAGCCCCCTCGTGTAGGGGTGCAGCGGGTCTTTCAACAGCTCTTCCGTCGGCCCTTCTTCGAGAACGCTTCCCGAGTACATCACCATAACACGGGAGGTCATCGCGGAAATCACGGGCAGCTCGTGTGAAATCACGAGCATGGCAAAGCCGCGCTCCGCCTGAAGCCGCAGAAGCAGTTGGACGATTTCGCGCTTTGAAACCGCATCGAGAGCCATGGTCGGCTCGTCCACGAGCAAAACCTCCGGATCGCAGGAGAGCGCCATGGCCACAAGCACCTTCTGTCGCATACCCCCCGAGAACTGATGCGGATAGGCCTCGCTCCAGGACGCCCGCAAACCTACCATCTCCAGCAGACGCCTCGTCTTCTCCGCCGCTGCCGCCCCTCCCGAGTGTCTGCGAATACATTCGGCGATCTGTTCGCCCACCGTAACCACCGGGTTCAGCACGTCTAAACCGTTCTGAAAGACGATTGCGATTTTGCTCCATCGGTAGGGTTCCATTGCGCTCTCCGACAGCCCGTTCAATTCGACTCCTTTGAAGAGGACGCCGCCTTCCACGTTGGCCCGCCTCCGCAGCAGTCCCAGCGAAGCCAGCGCAAGCGAGGATTTACCGCTCCCCGACTCCCCAATCAAACCGACGCACTCGCCGGAACTGAGCGCCAGATTTACGCCGCGCACCGCGTCCGAGCCACTCCCCGAATAGCGCACCGTCATCTTCCGAATCTCCAGAACAGCCTCGTTCACCGCGCACCTCTCCCCTTGCCTTCTACAGTTTTCTGTTCACGAACTTCTCAAGGTCCCTTGCGATGAACGCCGTGGAGACCACCAGCATCGTCAACGCGATCAGCGGCGGAAGCACCCACCACTTCCAGAAATCCGTGAAATAGATTCCGCCGAAGCTCATTGATCGGTTCAGAATCATCCCCCAGCTCTTCGACGTGGGATCTCCCAGCCCGAGAAATGTCAGCCCCGCTTCCGCCACCACCGCGTGGCCGATGATTCGCAGAACACTCGCCGCGACGAGGGGTGCCAGCGCTGGCACAAGATGCTTCACCGCGATATGAGACAGCGACGCGCCGTAGCAGGCCGCCGCGACGATAAACTTCTCGCGGCGCATGGAGAGCGTTTTCGCCCGGGCGATACGGGCCGGCCCCACCCACGAGAGCAGCGCCACAACGAAAACGATATTCCGGACACTAGGCCCCAGAAACGCCCCGAGGACAATCATCAGGGGGAGCTGCGGAATGGCCGCCAGCACGTCGCAGAGCCCCGAGATCAGCCTGTCGGGCCATCCTCCCGCGTACCCCCCCAGCATCCCGAGCACGCTTCCCCCCGCGCCCGCCAACACCGCCGCTCCCAGTCCGACCAGGGCGCTGACCAGCGCACCCCGGCAAAGTTGCGCCACCATGTCTATGCCGAGGTCGTCCGTGCCCAGGATGTGCCGCGGACTTGGAGATTCCAGCGACTCTCCCGACGGGACGCGGTGCGCGTCGCCCATGAACAGAAGGGAAAACACCCCCGTGGCGAGGATGAACAGAAGGACGGTCAAACCGGCCTTACCACAGAGGGAGAGCCCGGAAACCGGGCGCAGGGCGCGGAACGGGGCGTTTCCATTCTTCTCCGCAGCCGATCCGCCGAAACGAAGGGCGAAGCGCCGTCTCCTGAGAGAAACCTCCTGCGAACTCATCTACACCACCCTTGGGTCAAGCCTGCGGTAGACGATGTCCGCCGCCCAGTTCATGAGTAGAGCCGTCACGGCGATCGTCAGGAAAACACCCTGGGCCAGCACGTAGTCACGGGCGAGTACCGCATCCCGCAGCAGACGCCCCATTCCGGGGTAGGCGAAGACGTTCTCCACAAGCACGGCACCGCCAAACATCCCCCCCATGCTCATAAAAAAACGGGCAACGATCGGAGGAAGGGCGTTCCTGAGCGCGTGGTGAAAGAGGATGCGGCCTTTCGACAGCCCCTTGGCCCTCGCCGTGCGGATGTAGTCCTTCGTCAGCACCGTCAGCATGCTGCTCCTCGCCAGCAGGTAGAAGTTCCCCACCCCGACCAGCGCCAAAGTAAGCACCGGCAACGCTGCATGGCGCAGCAGATCGGCGACCTGCTCCAGCGGTGAGGAGTAGACGGCAAAGGAGGTCGCCCCTCCAGAGAGAGGGAACCAGCCAAATCTCGCCGCGAACAAGATCAGCAGTAGCGTCCCCAGCAAAAACGACGGGATTTCGGAGAAAACCATCATGAAAAAATACATGAGTCTGTCCGCCGGCCCCTCACGAAGCATGGCGGACAAAGCTCCCAGCACCGTGCCCACAACGCTGCTCGCGACGAGCGCGCAGAGCACGATGAACACCGTCCACGGAATACGCGCGCGGATCATCTCCGCCACGCTCGTCTTGTAGTAGATGCTGTACCCCAGATCGCCCGTCAACAGCCCCTGGACATACTGCAGGAACTGCGCATGCATCGGCCTGTCGAGGCCGTAATACGCCTTGTACCGCGCAATCTGCTCGTCCGTGAAGGCGGCGCCGGCGTACCCGTCCTCCACGGAAAGCAGTTCAAACGGGTCGCCCGGCATCAGCCTCGGCAGAAGGAAATTCGCCACGAGAACCACCAGGAGCACCGCGGCATAGCGGCTTCTCATCACGGTTTTCTATTCAGATAGGAGAGCTTGTTGTGGTCAACCTTGTTGTGATCGTACCGACACACCCAGCCGTCGTACTTCCCGCTCCGGTAGACGAAGTTGTCGACGGCCCCGAAGAGCATCACCACGGGAACTTCGTCGGCGAGAATCTCCTGAATCCGGAAAACCATCGCCTTACGGACCTCGGCGTCTCTCTCCACGGTCTGCGCGTTCAACAGCTCCGACAGCTCTTCGTTCGACCACCCCTTGACTAGCCCGGCCCCCACACCGTAGAGCGCGCGGATAAAGTCGGGGTCGCCCCCCATGCCACCAAAGTTAACCAGCAGAAGTTCATACTCGCCTGTCCGCATCGCGTTGTCCCTCGTCCTGCCTTCGACGCTCTTCACCACCGCATCAATGCCAACCGCAGAGAGAGACAGCTTGATCAGCTCCGCCGTTTTCGTCCCCTCAGGAGTGTTGTCCGTCAGCAGCGAAAACGAGAAGCTCCGTCCCCCCAGAAGCTCCTTCGCCCTCCGGGGATCGTGGGGGTACTGCTCTATCCCGGGATTGTGCCAAGGACTTTCCGCCGGCACGTACCCCATGCTACTTACCGTGGCGGAACCGCGCGCGATCGACTTGACCAGTCCTTCACGGTCGAGAGCATACGCCATCGCTTTCCTGACGGCAGCGTCGCGCAGCGCAGGAACGGCCTCCATATTCATCATCAGCCGATAACTGTGCAGCGAGTGCGCCGTCAGGATCGTGAACACAGGGTCGTTTTTGTATCGCGGCAGAAGATCCACCGGCGCGTTGATCAGATCGATCTCCCCTTTTTCGAAGGCGAGCACCCTGTCCCCAACCGGAACCCACTCCACCGCTTCCGCCCCAGGCTTTGGCCCCCAGTAGCGATCGAACGTAACGTACCGGTACGCCCCCTGCTTCGCGTCGAAGCGATGGAGCCTGTAGGGCCCGCTGCCTACGGTGACGCCCTCGCCGTCATAGGCCGTCGGATCTTCGACCTTCTCCCATATGTGCTTCGGAAGGATACGGGCCAGGCCGACGCTCGCAAGATAGGTATTGTCGAAGCGTGGGAGCGTAATCTCCACCGTACGTGGGTCCACCGCTCTCGCGTCCGCCACGATGTACTCCCCGCCCGCCATCAGGCGTCCGTACACCGGGAGATGCTTCCGGTAGTACGCGAAGGTAAAAACCACATCCTCCGCGGTCAGAGGCTCCCCATCGTGCCAGAACGTGTTCTCCCTCAGCCGGAAGGTGTACACCGTGCCATCCTCGCTCAACTCCCAGCTCTCCGCAAGCCACGGGATATCTCCGTTCTCGTCCTTCTCCAGCAGGGAGTCGTACAAAATCTGCATCCTCGCTATGCCAGGCCCCCGGATCGTGTGTCTGAACGGATTCGGCACGCCGATATTTCCGCCCTCCAGCCTAAGCGTCATCGCCTCGGCACTCCCCGCCCCGATCCCGCAAAACATGCACAGCGCGCACAGTGCCGCCACGATCATCTTTTTCATCGTTCTCCCCCTACCATGCTCATTCGCCCATGCGGGCTTTCCAGAAAATCATCGCAAGCGTCGTGCGGTTTTTCACAACGATCTCGCCGCCCTCGGCGCACCCGGAAAGAATCCCTTTCAAGCTCAGGCCCCTCTCCGCCGCGGCCTCACCAAACTTCCTCGTATAGCGGGAGGCTGCCTCTTCCACGGAGAGCCGCACCTCCATGCGCTCCTTCAGATACGTGATCTCCGGCTCGTACCCTTGAAGCCAGAGAATATTGAAGATCCCCTGTACGGAATCTCTGTCGTTATGCGGATCGTAGGAAGGACGAATCGCCAGCTCCTCTCGGAGCATCTCCGCAACGGTGTCCTTCGACTCGATCATCTGATTGATCACGCAACGCCCTCCGGAGACGGCCGACATTTTGTCGATCCCCTCCCGGCTCTTGACAGCGGGGCACATGGACGCAAAAACCAGGTCGAAGCGCCCCTCCCACCCTGACGACGCCGGGTCGGCCGCGGTCCAGTCGAGCTTGACGTACTCCAGGTTGCTCCGTCCCGTCCGCTCCGCGTTCTCCTGTGCACGCTCCAGCATCCGCCCCGAGATATCCGTCATCACGACCTTCTTCGCGTACGCCGCGAAGGGGACAGCGTACCGTCCGGCTCCTCCGCCCACGTCCAGCACATCGAGACCGCCAAGAAATCCTTTTGCCAGCAGGAATTCCGTCACTCTGTCGGTAAGCTCCGGTTCCTTCTTCTTCTGTGAATCGCTGAACTCGTCCGCCCTGGCATCCCACTTCGCCTCCGCGTCGCACCCCTCCGCGGAGGGTTTTTTCAACATCTGCTCGTACCGCATCATATCCATACGAATCGTCCTTTCCGAACCGTCAACAACCGATTTTCGCCCACTCCGGTTTTTCTGCGCCCAGCGCGAAAGCGGCGATCATCAAGTTAGCCATACCTAACTTGATTCTAGGCGAACAAACGCGTCTGTGTCAATGCTTGTTCGACGGAAAAAACACGACGGGGAAATTGTCGCCATGCAATAGCAACAGTCGAGGCCTTCAAAGGATACCGCATGCCTTGCTAGGGCTGCAGTAAAAAGGGAATTGAAGATGTAAGGAGAAATATTGAAACGACGAATTGCCGCAACAGACAGAAAATTGAGACGCAACAAAGTCTCTCTTGCCTCTGCGCAAAATAAAATGTACGGTATTACTACCATAACCTGTGGATTGAAAGAAGAGCGCCCGCCCTTGACATATCCAACAAATACCCCTACTGTATCTGCGCAGATACTTAAACAAATTTGAGAGGGGGATGACATGCAAACGAAGGACATGAGAGAGGAAGAGCTTCGAAAGATGGCGGGGATCTTTAAAATTCTTGCAGTAGAGAGCAGGATACGCATGCTGGAACTGCTGAAAGCCCGTCCTTTCTGCGTGAACGCTCTGGCAAAACATCTGGGGATCACCCCCGCTGCAGTATCCCAGCATCTTCGGATACTTCGGGAGGCGGATCTGGTTATTCCGGATAAACGAGGCTACTTTGTGCACTACAGGATCAACGAAAAGACCTTGCATCTCTGGGATGAGAAGATTCGCAAGCTGCTCTCTCCTCTCTCGGAGGAGGAGGCCGCAGGCTTTCTTCGGGGGGAGGATATATCCCTCTGCCCGGATAGATCCACGGATCGGAGAGGATGACATTATGACTGCAGGCAGCGATACGAGGCACGTGGCGGAAGCGGCACAGGCAACAGAAAAGCCCCACATCAGGGGAACTGGGGAGCCCAGCCCAACTAGCCAAACCAACCGAAATGCCCCAAGAGAGATAGCCCTGGAAGTACAGGGGCTCTCCAAGCGGTTTGAGGATGTGCAGGCCCTGAAGGATATCAGTTTCGAGGTCTTTTCTGGGGAGCTTTTCGGCTTTCTCGGCCCCAACGGAGCGGGAAAGACCACCACCATCAATATTCTCACGGGGCTTGCCCGCCCCGATACGGGCTCCATCCGCATCGGGGGGGTGGATTGCGTGGCCCATCCCCGGAGCGCCCAGCATCTTCTGGGGGTGGTTCCCGACGAGAGCAATCTCTATGCGGAGCTTACGGGGTTCGACAATCTCACCTTCTGCGCTGCCCTCTACGGCATGGGGAAGAAGGAGCGCACCGCCCGGGCTCGGGAGCTTCTGGAATTTTTCAGCCTCACCCCGGCGGCAAACCGCAAGTTTGGCAGCTACTCCAAGGGGATGAAGCGCAAACTCACCATCGCCGCAGGGATTATTCACAACCCCAAAATCCTCTTTCTGGACGAGCCCACCACGGGGATCGACGTGGCCAGCGCCCGGCAGCTTCGGCAGCTCATCGCCAAGCTTCACCAGGGGGGAACCACCATCTTTCTCACCACCCATTATATCGAGGAGGCGGAACGGCTCTGTGAACGTATCGCCTTTATCGTGGAGGGGCGCATCGTCCGGGTAGATCGGGTGGAGACCCTTATGGAGCCTATCCAGAATCACCACGTGCTGCATCTGGCCTATCAGGAGGGGCCGGAGAATCTGAAGGCCCTTCTCCAGCAGGAGCCCTTCGAGGAAGAGTATACCTTCAGCTCTCCCGAGGGGGGTGTTCTTCAGGTGGAGGCGGCGCATCCCATTCGGGTGGGGGCTCTGGTGCGTTTTCTGGAGGATCGGGGGGCAGAGGTCTACGAGGCCCGGAAGATCCGCCCCAGCCTGGAGAACGTCTTTGTGCAGATCACGGGGATCGAGGCGGGGATGATGCAGAAGGAGAAGGAACGCAAGGGCGGCAATGGTGGCAGCAAAAGCGATAAGGGGAGCACGAACAACAAGAAAAACGAGGGGGGAGAGGCATGAAATCCTGGATCGTCTTCTGGAATATCCTGCTGAAGGATATGCGCACTTACTATCTCAAGCCCCCGAATATCAGTTGGGGGATCATCTTTCCTCTGGCCTGGACGGGGATGTTCTTCGTAAAGTCCGGCCGGGGGCTGGAGAGCCTGCCTCTGGTGCTTCCGGGGGTGGTGGCGGTATCCATTCTTTTCGGCACCACCTCCATGCTGGCGGTAACGGTGACCTTCGAGAAGAAAAACCGCACCTTCGAACGGCTTCTTCTGGCTCCTCTCTCCCTGGAGATGCTCATGATCGCCAAGACAAGCGGCGCCGTTCTCTTCGGGGTGGCCAACGCCTTTGTCCCCGTGATCATGGCGGCCCTCTTCTTCGGCCTTCCTCCGGTGGCGTGGCATATCTTTGTTCCTGCGGCGCTGCTCATCGCCCTGGCCTCCACCTTTTTGGGGCTTTTCATCGCCGTGGCGGTAAACGAGGTTTTTGAGGCCCAGACTTTTTCCAACTTCTTCCGGTTTCCCATGATCTTTCTCTGCGGCCTCTTCGTCCCCGTGAGCAACTTGCCCTTTTTCCTGCGCCCCCTCTCCTACGCCCTTCCTCTCACCTACGGGGCGGACCTTCTGCACGGCTCCCTCCGGGGGGAGCACATGCTCCCCTTTCTGATGGATTTCGGCATTCTCGGGGCCTTCTGTGCGGGGCTTTTCCTGTTAAGCATTCATAATATCCGCAAACGGTGGATTGCGTGAAGAGAACCGGCGTATCTCACAGCATTTCTTAATCAAAAAACAAAAAACGCACCCCCCACGAGGAGTTCCCCAGCACAGAACTCCTCGCTCTTTTTGTATTACGACCTATTTCCGTTCATTCTGTTGATCCTCTTCGTTCTTTTCGTTTCTCTCTTCCTTATGGTTCTCATGGTTCCTCTCATGCTCTTCAGATTCTCCCGCAGGTTCAGATTCAAGCACTGCCTCCGGCAGCTCCCGGGAGGCATACCAATCCTCGCCGATGGAGAGGAGAACATCCACCACCTGGGGATCGTACCGGGTACCCCGCTCTTCCCGGAAGTAGGCAAAAATACGCTCCAGGGACCAGCGTTCTTTGTAGGTTCGTCGGCTGGAGAGAGCATCAAAGGCATCCGCCACAGCGATGATCCGCCCCGCCAGGCTGACCTCCTCTCCCTTGAGCCCCCGGGGATATCCCGTGCCGTCCAGCCGTTCGTGATGCTCCACTATCCCCTGCACCGCCACCTCGGGAAGTGCCACCGCCTCCATGATCCCCTTTCCCAGAAGGGGGTGCTCCTTAATGGCTTCGAACTCCTCGTAGCAGAGCTTGTCGGGCTTCTGGAGAATGGCGTCGGGGATGCCGATCTTCCCCACATCGTGAAGCAGAGCCCCGAAGTAGAGTTCTTCCACAAATTGAGGATCAAGCCCCAAAGCCTCCGCAAGAGCCCGAGAGAGTAGCGCCACCCTGTCCGAATGCCCCCGAGTCTCCGCATCCTTGGCATCCACCGCCGCCACCACCGCCTTGATGGTGCCTTCAAAGGCCCGAAGGCGCTGAGCTTCACGCTTGAGAGCCACTCCGAACCAGGAGACCGAAAGCACCACCGCCACGGCGCTCTGCAGATCCTCCCGGGAGACCCGACGTCTCCACCCCAGCTCCACCAGCCCGCCCCACCCCGAGGGGGGTTGGATAAAGAGGCGGTAAGGGTGAGGGGTAGAGGAAATTTTGAGAAGCCAGGTCCCCTCCTCCCGGGCGAGAAGCTGCGCTCCCCGGGCAAGAAGCTGCTCCACACTTTTGGGGGAGGCGTGTCGTTTAAGAAGGGCGATGGAGGTGGTTTCCTGAATCCTCGGCCATATCTGCTGAAGATAGGCTCCGGGGCTGTGCCAGTCTTTCTTCTCCTGCTCTGTGAGGGAGGCGAGAATTTCCGAGTAGAAGCTCCCCAGGCGGACGGAACGGTAAAGCCCCAGCAGCCGGACAAAGAGGGCCCCGAAGTAGGTAAGGAGAAGGGTCAAGAGGGGAACCACCGGAGGGAGCCAGAGCCCGGAAGAACTCCAGAGAAACCAGGAGACGCCGAGAATTGCCATGCCGAGGGTTCCGAAAAGGATCCAGCTCCAGCGAGGATTCCCGAGCAGCCCTCCCAGGGCCCCGAGAAAACCGAAAAGAAGGGTCCAGAAAAGGATTTCCTTTCGGGAGAGGCTTCTCGGAGGGGTTCCGGAGAGAAGGCTCTCCGTCCCCAGAGCCACAAAGGCAACCCCAGGGATGGTGCGAGCTCCGGTCTTCCAGGGTACGGGGACCATGTCCTGCACCATGGCCCCCGCCACGTCGACCCCCACCAGCACCAAAGCATCTTCGAAGGCACTCCAGGTGATCTTCCCCTCCAGCACGTCCACATATTCGTACATGGGATACTTCTCATAATCCCAGGGGGTTACCCAGATCCCCCCGAAGGGCTCCAGCGGCAGGGGGCGTCCTCCCAGAAGAAGGGTGGCTCCCCGAGGATCGTGACGCATCTCCAGAGAGCTTCCGGAATCTGCCAGGGCCGCCGCCAGGGAAATGGAGGGGAGGCTCCTTTTTCCGTACCCCCAGAGAGGAAGCAGGAAGCGGTAGAGCCCGTCCATGTCGGGGACCACGTTGGTGATCCCGAGATGCCGGGCACTCGCTGCAAGCTCCGGATAGGGGAGCACCAGCACCTCCTCCTCTCCTTCCCGCACCAGATGCGCCCCCACCACGCAGTTTCCGTGGCGCTTCACCGCCTCTGCCAGAAAGCGATCCTCTTCGGAGCCCCGGCTTTCGGGAAAGATGAGATCCAGCACGATGGTTCGGGCATTCCCAAGAAGGTTTACCATGCTGCCATGAATCTTGCGAGACCAAGGCCAGGCCCCGAGCTTCCGAAAAGAGGCCTCCCGGGCAAGCACCAGCACCACGGGCCAATCCCCCCGGGGGGGGCGAAGGGCTTGGCTGTAGATATCCATGACATCCCGCTCCAGCTCCTCCACCATCCGGGGAGGAGATATCCCCGCATAGCCTCCCCAGGCGAGGCAGAACCCGAGGAGCACCATCCCCCAGAGGGGGCAGATGTGGCGGGGAAAGTTCATCTGTTTTCCACAGACCCCGGATTCGACGATGCGCGGAAGACAAAGAACGAATCCAGAAATCCCCGAAGGGCAGCTGTTTTGGTGATCACCGTCACTTCACAGGGGATGCGGAAATCAAAGGAGTTGCGCTCAATCACCTCCGCCGCTTCGTCAGAGATAACGATCTCCCCCGCATCGTTCATGTGGATATCCTGAGAGATCACCAGGGCCTTCTCCTCCGCCCATGCGGGGGTACCCTTCAGAAAAGAGGGGAGGAAGCTGCTCTTCCAGGAGCCCCCGTGCTCCTCATAGCGACACATCCCCCTCTCCACGAAGGAGGCCTCATCCACAAACTCCGGGCCGTAGATCTTTTTTCCCGAGGCGGAGCGGATGGAGATCACCAGGGAAGGCTCAAAGGGGATATCCCCCAGATCGAGCACCAGGGAAGAGTATCCTTTTTCATCATAGGAGGGGACGCTTCGGGAGGCCAGGCCGGGGATGCGGGGGGCTCCGGCTTGGCGAACCTTCTGCAGCGAAAAGCCTCCCCAGACGCTGTAGATCTCCCCATCCCAGGAGCTTCGCCAGATTTCCACCCCCTTGATGGTGCCTTCCACCGAGGTGCGTACCTCGTCGTGGGCCATGTAGTTTTCCATGGTGGTTTTCGCATCCACCCGCACCCCCTGAACGTACTCCAGAAGATTACGCTGCAGATCCATCACCGCTCCCCGCCGGGCGAGAAGCCGGGCACTTCCGGGAGAGGCCGCTCCGGAGGGGCCTACTGCCTGCCCCAAGGCAACGATGCGATCCTCCCCCCAGCGGATACCGGGCTCTTCTGCGGCATGGCCCGGAAAGGCTTGGAAGAGGAATCCTCCGAGCAACAATCCCACAAGAACAAAAAGCACCGCACTGCTTCGGCTTTTCATACAAAAGCACCTCCTTCTTCCGGCCTTTCCCTCAAGGTTTTCGGTTCAAACCCTCTCGAAAACGCCGCCCCATCTTCGAACATCTCTAATAAATATGAAATATCACTCCAGAAGCTTTCCCGGAAGAGAGCACTGCTCCGCTGCCTTCTCAAGAAAGCGCTTCATCCCCCGGTGTCCCGAGGGGGTATCGGGAAAGACTCCGCAATCTTCCAACCCCTGGCAGAAGATCTCACCACAGCGGCGCCGTAGCAGCTCCTCAGCCCAAGAGGGTTCTAATGGAGCGGGAAATTCTTTCTGCAGCGATTCCAGCCATGTTGCGTGGGGGAAACCCTCCGGAAGAGAATCTCGCTTCCGGCTTCCCGCAAGGACTTCCCGCATCTGCTCCAGCTCGCTCTTAAGCCTCCCCGGAAGCACCGCCAGCCCCATCACCTCGATGAGGCCGATGTTCTCTTTTTTAATGTGATGCCGCCGAGGGTGTACGTGAAAGAGCCCTTCCGGGCGCTCCGGGGTGGTGCGGTTGTTCCGGAGCACCAGATCCATCTCCCAGGCCTTTTCCCGGCGACGGCCGATGAGGGTTACGGTGCTGTGCTCCTCTCGCCCCTGGGCATCCTCGGTGAAGGGAAGGATCTGGCGCTCGCGATCTTCATACCCCCGCCAGAACTGGATAAGCTGCCATCCCAGCTCTTCCAGCATCCGGGGATTTTCGCTCCGCAGGCGGATAATCGAGAGGGGCCACCGCGGAAGCTCCAGCGTGACCGCTCCGTGCCGGGCTCTCCCCCAGATGGAGGCATCCTCCACGGGGAAGTGCCAGGTGCCCCCCTGAAAGTGATCGTGCCCGAGAATGGAGCCCCCCACGATGGGAAGGTCCCCGTTGGAGCCGAGAAACATATGAGGAAATCGCTCCAGAAAGGCGCAGATCCGGGGGATGCTGCGATCCGTGATGGCCATGGGGCGATGCTCCCGGGAGAGAAGGATGCTGTGCTGGTGGTAGTAGACGTAGGGGGAGAACTGGAGATACCAGGGCTCCCCATCAATATCCAGAGAAACGAGCCGGTGGTTGCTCCGCTCGGGATGCCCCGGATGCCCCCAATAGCCGGCGTTCTCCACGCAGAGAAGACAGAGGGGGTAGGAGGAGCTTCGCCTCTCCCGGGCGGCCCGGATATCCCGGGGATCCTTCTCGGGCTTGGAGCAGTTGATGGTGATCTGCATGGTGCCGTAGGTGGAAGGAACCTGCCAGTGCAGATTCCGGGCCACCAGATCGTGACGGATATAGAGGGAGTTGGAGGAGATCCGATAGAACCAGTTTACTGCCTCTTCAGCCCCTTCTTGGGTTTCCTGCTCCCGAAAACAGCGATTCACCTCGGCGTTTCGGGGGGTGAGCACTCCCATGATCCGGCTGACGAATCCCTCCCCCTCCATATCACCCCAGGGGTGCCCCCGCTCCCGAAGAAGAGAGGCCAGCTCCTCCAGAAGGGAGAGAACCTCTTCGGAGCTTTCGAGTTGCCGAAACTCCTCCCCCAAGGGCTCTTCCACTCCAAGAAGACCGAAGAAGGTGTTGCAGAGGGGGATATAATCCTCCTCCTCCCCCAGGTCATGCCGCACGCCCCAGGCTACCAGAGATCGTACGAGAGAGCTGATACCATCATCATCTTTCACCTTCCCCAGGCCCCCTTTCTCATCACGAATATCTACCTCCCTATGCTTATCCTCACCGCTACCACGCAGTTATCACGCAACCACCACGCATCAGCTTCTTTCTGGCCATCATTTTTTCACTGGCCACGGACTTCTCCTCCCTGTAGAATGAAATGAAGCGAGTTCACCTGTAAAAGACCCTAAGGAGGATTCTTTCATGCACGAAAAACTGCGACAACGCTTTGCCTCCCGCTTCGGCGATGCCTGGCAAACAAGGCTCTACGCCGCTCCGGGACGGGTCAATCTTATCGGAGAACACACAGACTGTCACGGAGGATACGTGCTCCCCGCCCCCATATCCTTCGGCATCCGGGCCGCCGTCCGGCTACGGGAGGATTCTCTGGTACGGCTCTCCTCGGAGAACTTCCCCACACCGGAGCCGGTGAGCTTCTCTCTGGAAGATCTGGTCTACCGGAAAGAGGATGGCTGGGCCAACTATCCCAAGGGGGTGCTCTGGGCCTTTCGGAACCACGGGCACACCCTCCCTTCAGGGTTCGAGGCTCTCTTCTGGGGAGATCTCCCCGCCGGAGGGGGGCTCTCCTCCTCCGCCGCTCTGGAGGTGCTCACCGGGGTGATTCTCCAGGATCTCTTCGGCTTTCCCCTGGAAGCCCCGGAAGCCCTCACTCTGGCAAAGCTGGGGCAGGAGGCGGAAAACCGCTTTATGGGGGTGCAGTCGGGGATCATGGATCAGTGCGCCATCGCCCTGGGCACCCCGGAACACGCCCTTTTTCTGAACTCCCAGACCCTGGAGTACCGATCCATTCCGGTGCCTCTTAAAGAGCATGTTCTTTTCATTTTAGACTCCCGGAAGAGCCGGGAGCTTACCACCTCGGGGTACAACCTCCGCCGGGAGGAGTGCACCAAGGCATTGCAGGAGCTGCAAGCATGGGGGAGCTGGCAGGCTCTGGGGGAGATATCCCCGGAGGAGTTCGCCCCCCTGGCGCCGAAACTTTCGGATCCCCTGCTTCGCCGAAGGGCCCGGCATGTGATTCTGGAAAATCACCGTACCCAGAGGGCCGCCCAGGTTCTGGAGACGGGGGACCTGAAGAGCTTCGGCAGGCTCATGAACCGATCACATCTCTCCCTGCAGTTCGATTACGAGGTCTCCTGCCGGGAGCTGGATTGTCTCGTGGAATGCTGCTGGCAACACCCCGCCTGCGATGGAGCCCGAATGACCGGGGCAGGGTTCGGAGGGTGTGCGGTAGCCCTGGTACGTCACGAAGGAGCCTCGGACTTCGAAGAGGAGATAAGCCGGGCATATCTCCTCCACATGGAGCGGGAGTGCCGCATCTACCGGGCCTCTATCCCCGGAGGGGCGGGACGGATTGGATAAAAAACGGTACGGGACATTTTGAGATACTTCGAAAGAGCTGGCAACAAGCTCCCGAAGTTGTACACTCCGGGAGCTTGCTGCAGAGATCCTGTAATCCTAGAAGAAAACTTCCTTGAGCACGAAGAGCACCGCCAGGGCGAGCATGATGGGGCTCACATCTTTATGCCGTCCTCCGAGAATCTTGATCACCACGTAGGAGATGAAGCTAAACTCAATACCGTGGGCGATGCTGTAGCTGAAGGGCATAACGAAGATGGCCACGCTGGCGGGGACAAACTCCGTCCAATCTCCGAAATCGAGATCCTTGAGGCTCGCCATCATGAAGATCCCCACCAGCACGAGAGCGGGAGCGGTGGCACATGCGGGAACGATGGCCACCACGGGGGAGAAGAAGAGGGCCAGAAGGAAGAGAATCCCCGTCACCAGGGCAGTGAGCCCCGTGCGGCCTCCCTGCTCCACACCGCTGGCGCTCTCCACGTAGGAGGTTACTGTAGAGGTTCCCAACACGGCTCCAGCGGTGGTTCCTATGGCGTCCGCCATGAGAGCCTGCCGGGCCCTGGGGAGACGTCCCTGGCTATCCAACATCCCCGCCCGGTTCGTCACACCCACCAAGGTTCCCACGGTGTCGAAGAAATCCACAAAGAAGAAGGAGAAGACCACAATCCAGAAGTTGGGGTTGGCGAGGCCCGAGAAGTCCATCTTGGCAAAGATGGGCATCACCGACGGAGGGGTGGAGACAAACCCCTCGGGAGCCTGAGCCACCCCGGTAAAGACGGCGATGGCGGTGATGGCGAGGATCCCCCAGAGAATGGATCCCCGAATCTTGCGCACCTCCAGAGCCACCATGATGAAGAATCCCAGGCAGGCGAGAAGAACCTCGGGGGAGGTGAGATTCCCCAACCCCACCAGCACCGCATCGTTCTTGACGATAACCCCCGCACTCTGCAACCCGATGAAGGCGATGAAAAGACCGATCCCCGTGGAGATACCTATCTTGAGCGATTGGGGGATGCCGTTGACAATGCTCTCCCGAACCTTCGTAAGAGTCAGGAGGATGAAGAGAATACCCTCAATAAAGATGGCCGCCAGAGCCACCTGCCAGGAGATCCCCATGCCGAGCACCACCCCGAAGGCGAAGAAGGCGTTCAAACCCATCCCCGGAGCAAGGGCGATGGGATAGTTCGCCATAAAGGCCATGAGAAAGGTCGCCAGAGCGCTGGCGAGGCAGGTGGCGGTCATGAGGGCTCCGAAGGGCATGCCGGTATTCTGAAGAATGCCGGGGTTGACGAAGATAATGTACCCCATGGTCATGAAGGTGGTAATTCCCGCAAGGATTTCGGTTTTAACGTCGCTGCCCGCTTCTTTAAGTTTAAACTGACTTTCAAACCATGATGCCATGACGATTCCTCCTTAAAAATAATTAGAATAAATCAATCCTGCACAAAGAGAGGCTGATGCCCTCCCCGGCCCAAATCCACGTACCCTTGATCGGTGAGCTTGAGTTCCGGAATCACCGAGAGGGAGAGAAAGCTCAACGCCATGAAGGGATGACCCAGCTTCGTTCCCAGCTCCGCCGCCCCTCGCTCCGCCGCTTCAAGCCCTGCAATGACGTCATCTCCCTCGGAGGGATTCATGAGCCCTCCCACGGGAAGATCCAGAGATGCCAAAAGCGCACAGTCCCGCACCGCTCCGATACCACCCCCCTGCTCAATAAGATATGCAAAGGCCTTGAGAATGGAGGAAATATCCACCCCCGCCACCACAAAATTATGGGCATCGTGAGCCACCGAAGAGAAGAGCGCCCCCTCCTGGAGCCCCAGCCCGGAGACAAAGCCGACTCCCAGCCGTCCGGTGCCCTGATTTTTCTCCAACACCGCAAGAAAGGCAAGATCCCGTGACGGGTCCGCCACAGCACAGCCATCCTGCAGCGTGGGCTCCATGATGAGATGCTCCGTCACCACCTGCCCCGGCCGAAGCCCCAGCACCCGAACCTTTGCCCCCGGAGGCACGGGAAGTCGGAAATCCTCCTCCCGAGGTACCGAAATGCTTCGGCTCTCCGGAAGAGGAAAAGGCATCCGGGGTATTTTTCCCTGAAGCAGCTTTCCTTCAGAGACCACCAGCTCCCCATCTTTCCAGACCTTCTGCACCCCGCAGCTCTCCAGGGAATCCACCGCCACCAGATCTGCCCTACGCCCCGGCACGAGGGCCCCCCGATCCTTCCAGCCGAAATACTCCGCCGGAGAGAGGGTCACCATCCGCAGCGCCGCAAGAGGGGAGATCCCCAGCTCTATGGCCCGGCGGATCTTCACGTCCATATGCCCGGTCTCTCGGAGATATCGGGCGGAAAGATCATCGCTCACCATCATGCAGCGGCTGATGCGAGCCTCGCTCTCCCGCACCAGAGAGGCAAGCTCCTCAAGATTATGTTCTGTGGCCCCCTCCCGGATCATGAGCCACATCCCCCGTCGGAGCTTTTCCAACCCCTCCTCCAGGGTAAAGCTCTCGTGATCCGAATCGCACCCCGAGAGAAGGTAGGCGCAGAGATCCTTGCCCCGGAGCCCCGGAGCGTGCCCCGACCGAGGGCGCTTCCCCGTGACGTAAAGCTTGGCCCAGAGGACAGGATCCCCCTGAATCACCCCGGGATAGTTCATCACCTCCCCCAGAGAGTCGCACCATCCCCGGGCAAACATCTCTTCTAAAGCCCCCGCATCAAGAGGCTCCAGAGGGGTCTCAAAGGAGGAGGCGGGAACGCAGGAGGGGGCGGTATAGAAGATATCCACCGGGCAGTCCAGGCTCTCCCGCCACATGAACTCAATCCCCTTCATCCCCAGGGTATTGGCGATTTCGTGGGGATCCGCCGCCACTGCGGTGGTGCCGCGAATAATGGCCAGCTCTGCAAAACCCGCAGGAGTGAGCATGGTGCTCTCAATATGGCAGTGTCCGTCGAGAAAACCCGGAGCCAGTACGAGCCCGGAAAGATCTTCTTCTCGTCTCCCCCGGTATCCCTTTCCTACCCCCGCGATATACCCCTTGTGGATAGCCACCTCTGCCTCTTCGTACTCCAGAGTGCAGACATTGGCGATCCGGGCCCCACGAAGCACCAGATCCGCCTCAGCATCTCCCCGGGCCACCCCGAGCAATGTCTCTATCGTCATGGGCGCATTCCTCCTTTGCTCATGCCACAGCTTTTCCTTGGTAAAGTGTAGTTCAAAAAAGCGTGGAAGACAATACAAAACAAAGCCCTCCGGCTTGAAAAAACCGAAGGGCTTTGGGGTTCCTCATGGGAACATGGCGAAAAAAACCTATCGCTTGGCGATGTACTTGCGGATGTCGAAGGCTACCGCCGCCACAATGATAATCCCCTTCACGATAAGCTGCCAGTAGGGATTGATGCCGATAAAGGTAAGACCGTAGTTGATAACCCCGAAGATGAGCACCCCTGCAAGCACTCCCGGCACGGTACCCACGCCCCCGGTGGTGGAGACGCCCCCCACCACGCAGGCCGCAATGGCATCCAATTCGTACATGTTACCGTAGTTGTTGGTAGCCCCTCCGGTACGGGCCGCTTCAAGCACCCCCGCCACACCGTAAAGCGCTCCGGCGATAGCGTAGAGAAGAATCAGGGTGGCGATAACGTTCACCCCGGAGACGATGGCGGCCTCCCGATTTCCCCCGATGGCGTACATGTTCATCCCAAGCTGGGTTTTATTGAAGAGAATCCACACCACCACCGCCACCACCAGGGCGATGATAATGATCACCGGTATATTGAAAAGACGCCCCGATCCCAGGGCAGTGAAATCCGGCCGGAGCCCTCCGATAGGCTGGGAGTTGTTGGGAGCCATGTCAAAGTAGATGGAGTTGATGCCGTAGACGATGACCATGGTGCCGAGGGTGGTGATAAAGGGAGGCACGCTGAGCTTGGCCACAATGACCCCATTGAGCATGCCAAAGAGCATACAGGCCAGCACCGCCAGAATAATGGGGAGCAGCACCGGCAGGTGCGGCAGCTCGGGATAGAATCGCCGGGCGTATTCGGGGATCTGAAGCATGGAGGCGGAGATGACCGCCGCAAACCCCACCATGCGCCCCGAGGAGAGGTCCACTCCTCCTGTGATGAGGATGAAGGCCACTCCCAGAGCCATGATAACCCGGGTGGAACTCTGCATAAGTACATCTCGCAAAATAGAAAAGGATAAAAACCGGGGATCCACCACCGCAATAAGGAGTACCAAAACCACGAGAACCACGAAAATGGCGTTCTGCGAGAGAAAATGCAACGACGATCCGAGAAATGTCCGTTTCGTTTCCATAAAAAGTTCTTCCCTTCCTCCCTCAATCAAGCCACATACTTGGTGGCCAGCCGCATGACATCCTCTTCCGTAGCCTCCGCAGTATTTACAATCCCCGCAAGACGCCCCTGGCTCATCACGAGAATACGATCCGTCATGCCGAAGAGTTCCGGCATCTCCGAAGAGATCATGATGATACTCTTTCCCTGGTTTGCGAGATCCGCCATGATGGAGTAGATCTCGTACTTGGCTCCCACATCAATCCCACGGGTAGGCTCATCAAGAATAAGAATCTCCGGATTAGTAAGAAGCCACCGGGCAAGAAGCACCTTCTGCTGATTCCCTCCTGAGAGATTGCGGATCAGCTCACGAGGGGAGGGAGTTTTCACCGAAAGCCGTTGAATTCCATCCCGGGCATCTCTGCGTATGGCTCGCTGGTCGAGAAGTTTGCCGCGTCCTACGTAGGAGGCCAGATGGGCGGTTACAAGGTTGAACTGCACCGAGAGCACCGGAAAGATCCCTGTGGCGCGGCGCTCTTCGGTGAGAAAGGCCATTTTATGCTCCTTCGCCTTGATGGGAGAGGAGAGATTCGCCTTGCTCCCAGAAAGGAGCACCTCTCCGGAGGCCAGGGAGCGGAGACCAAAGAGAGCCTCCATAACCTCGGTTCGCTGCGCTCCCACAAGGCCTCCCACCCCGAGGATCTCTCCCCGACGCAGGGTAAAAGAGACATCCTGAAAGGACTTGGGGAAGGGGGAGGTATACCCCCGCACCTCCAGCACCGCATGCTCTGAAGGGGTGTTTTTCCGGGGAGGAAAGCGGTTGGTCATCTCCCGCCCAACCATTCGTGAGATGATGAGGTCCGTGGTAAGCTCTCCCGCAGGCCAGGTACCGACTTTCTTGCCATCCCGCATGATGGTGACGTCATCTGCGATTTCGAGGATCTCTTCCATCTTGTGAGAAATGTAGATAATGGATATCCCCCGACTCTTGAGATCCCGGATGATTCCAAAAAGGTGCTCCACCTCGTGCCCCGTAAGGGAGGAGGAGGGCTCATCCATAACGATGATCCGGGCATTGTAGGAGACCGCCTTGGCGATCTCCATGGACTGCACCTTGGAGACCGAGAGATCCCGCACCAGGCTCCGGGGATTGATATCCAGATTCAGATCCTCGAAGAGCTTCTGGGTCTTTTCGCGCATGACCTTGTTATCCACGAAGTGCAGCTTTCCGATCTTTTTGAGAGGGGCCCGGCCAAGCCAGACGTTTTCCATCACCGAGCGATCAGGGATGGGGTGCAACTCCTGGTGGATCATCGAAATGCCCAGATCGAGAGCCTCCCGGGAGTTGGCTATGGAGACGGGTTTCCCCTGAAGCAGAACCTCCCCGTCATCCATGGAGTAAAGTCCGAAAAGACATTTCATGAGGGTGGATTTTCCCGCCCCGTTCTCTCCCATCAGGGCATGCACCGTTCCCGGACACACCTCCAGGCTTACATCCTGAAGAGCCTGAACGCCGGGAAAGGCCTTCGAAATATGCCGCATTTCCAATGCAAAGGTATTGTTATCTTTCATAGAGATCCTTCCCCCCGCACCTGCTCCCTTTCTCCGGAGCATCTTCAGAGAAAGTGTATGCAAAGGGAGGGGAACAGTGCTCCCCTCCCAAATCTGTTCGCCAAAAAAGTGCTACTCGAAATCCTTCACGTTCTCCGGAGTAACCATCTGATAGGGAACCCAGACATACTTCCCTTCGGAGATTTCGTACCCGGAGTTTTCCGATGTGGGGGTCTCCCCCTGAGCAAGCAGGTAGGAGAGGTTGAAGGTAGCCCGCCCCTGGTTTACAGCATCGTTAAGCACCGTCCCCAGAAGAGTGCCGTCTTTGAGGGCCTGGATGGCGGGAGCGGTGGCATCCACACCCACTACGGGCATGAACTTGCCATCTTTGAAGTATCCCGCCGCCTTAAGAGCCTCGATAGCCCCGAGAGCCATGTCGTCGTTATTGGCAAAGACCGCTTCGATTTTGTCACCGTGGGCCGCCAGGAAGGCCGCCATCTTTTCCTGCCCCTGTACCCGGTTCCAGAACCCCGTATCCTCCGCAAGCTTCTCTACGGGAATACCTGCATCGGTCACAGCCTTGATGGAGAACTCCGTACGAAGCTCCGCATCCTGGTGTCCCGGCTCACCCTTGATCATGATGTACTGAAGAACGCCGTCGCCGTTTTTGTCTGCTTCGGGGTGGCTCTTCCAGTAGTCCACCACAATCTGGCCGGACATGGTGCCGGACTCCTCAGCCCGGGCTCCCACGTAGTAGACCTTGTCCCATCGCTGCATATCCTCGGGAAGAGGCTCTTTGTTGAAGAACACCACGGGAATGTTCACCTTTTTGGCTTTTTCCACGATAACCCCCGCAGCGGTACGATCCACGGGATTGATGGCCAGAGCATTCATCTTCTTGGTGATGAACATGTCCACTCGATCGTTCTGAGTGGACTGGGAGTTCTGGCTGTCCACGATATCCACTTTTGCCTTGTCCTTGGCGGCCTCGGCAATGGCGTTCCGCACTCCCGTCATGAAGGTGTCATCAAACTTATAGATGGCACATCCAATTTCAATCTTGCTCGCCCCAAAAACACCGCTTCCCAGCAAAAACATGCCGCAAACCCCGAAAAGTACCGCCACAACGACTTTCTTTTTCATTCCACAGACCTCCTCAAAAAAATTATTGATACACCATGCCGAAAAACACCGCACATACACGAGGGGATAGGAAACCCCTCCTAAGTGTATCCAAGCTCTTAAAGGGTGTCAATGATGGAAGAGCGATTATTTGTCAGAAAAAAGAAACTCCTTCTGCAAAACTAGAGAACACGTGTCGTTAGAGAATAATATGCGGTACACCTAACCGCTCCTACCGGTTGGCAATCGTAGGACAAGAGCATATTCTTTTCGCAGATCTTACCGCCAGGAGAAAAAACCTGCGGCATCATTCTGGAACCCCTGGCCCAGGCACGCCCTTTCGTGGGGAAATTCCGGCAACTAGGGATGATTGGGGGACTTGAACTTGCAAATCCCAAAAACGGAGAAAGCTTTCCCCGGCAGACAAGAGTGGCCTACCACATTTACCGGAGGGCCTTGCAAAAAGGGTTACTCCTTCGCCCTCTGAGAAACGTGCTCTCCTTTATGCCCCCTACTGCACCTCCGAGAAAGATCTTGCCCTCATGGTTCAGGGGGCCTTTCAGACTCTGGACGAATATTCCCGCCCCCTATAGTTCTACGAATAAAACTTTTCCTTGACACACCCCGGCAGAAGGGTTAACATCGAACATAAAATTGGTTTTGGGGGTTCTTTTCATGGTTCAGCATCTCAAGGAGGAAGTTCGTGAAAGCATTATTCAAGCTGCAACAACGATTTTTTACGAGCATAGCTTTTCTTCCGCCACGTTACGAATGATCGCGGATCAGGCAAATCTTCCAGTAAGTAATATCTACTCTTACTTCGAAAACAAAGCGGCTCTCTTCGATGCAGTGGTGGAACCGGTATACGCCTGTTTTCACGAAGCCATCGCATCGGAGGAAGCTCTTTTCACCGAGGATCTTTCCGCCCTGGAAACCTTTCGGATTACCGGGCAGGACCATTTTCTGGGGCTTTTGGAGAACCCCAAAGGCCTGGTTATTCTGGTGGATAAAAGTGAAGGTACTCGACACGCCGGAGCCAAAGATGCCCTCATAGATTCCGTGGAACTTCATATCCGAAGGGCCTTGACCTTACGGAAGCAGAAAAAATATGAGGACCTTCTCCCCCACATTCTGGCATCGAATTTCACCGAAAGCCTTATTGAAATCGCCCGGCACTATACGAGCCGGGAACGAGCCGGGGAACTTCTTGAGCTGGTAACCCAGTGTTATTTCCAAGGGGTGGATTCTCTGCTGTAGTTTCCCGGATTTTTTTAAATTCAAAACCGAATTTTTAATCGGTTAAACTAGATAGGGGGGAGCAAAATGAAAGATCACGAAAAAACCACACCTTAGGTGTACAAGCCTGGAGATCTTTTTGAAAGGCACGAGACATGCTCCTCACTCCATCGTCAGAGGGAAAAGAAACGTAAAACTACCCGATTCCCCCGACGCAAATATGCGCCTCAAGGCGCTTATTCTCAACATTTTTTAGGAGGCATCATGAAGGAAAAACAGCTCGTAGGAGAGGCAAGGCGCAAAAGTTTCGGAACTAACATCCTGATCGCGTTGCGCATCCTTTTCGATCTTTTGGCGCAGCTAGGTGCTGTCTATCTGGTGAGCGGCCTGATCACAAAAACAGTAACAATGAAGCGGCTTCTCCTGGTTCTTGGTGGCATCTTGTTCCTGTACCTGATAAAGGGGATCTGCAATTATGCAGCCACGAAGAAAGCCCATGAAACGGCATATAATGCCTTGACCCAGCTCAGGCTGAATATAATACGTCACCTGAAAAAGCTGCCTCTGGGTTTCTTCCAGGAACACCCTTCCGGAGAACTTACGAACATTGTGGAACACGATGTGGAACAAGTGGAAACCTACCTCGCCCACGCTCTTCCGGAAATCATGAGCGCCACGCTACTTCCTTTACTGATTTTCATGGGGATGTTTTTTCTCGATTGGCGTCTTGCTCTGGCCATGCTTTTGGGACTCCCCTTAATGTTTCTCGTAAAAAAACTTTCCGCCAAGAGCTGGGCGATGGGATTTAAAATCTATTTTGATCACGAAAATAAAATGAAGAACGAGCTAATGGAGTACGTGCACAACATCGCCGTCATCAAAGCCTTCGGCAAAGAGGAGGATAAAAGCAAGCAGGCCCTGAAAACCGCCAAAGAGTACGTTTACTGGATAAAAAAGAGCATGGGAGCCTTCACTATTCCCATGGGATTGATCGACATTTTCATGGAAAGCGGGGTTCTCCTGGTGATGATTCTCGGTAGCATCTTTCTCTTCCGGGGAGGTATCACAATTCCCCGCTTTATTCTATCCATCATTCTCGCCACGGGCTTTACCGCTGCTATCGGGAAAACCGCAACCCTCCAACATTCCAAAATTGTTTTCAAGGAAGCCATGCACCATATTTCGAAGATTCTCGACGTCTCTATTCCCGAAGAAACAACGAAAGAAAAAAGGACAAAACCGGGAGACATCTCCTTCAATTCGGTTAATTTTAATTATCCCGGCAAAGGATTTGAACTTAAAGACATCAACCTCCATCTTCCGGAAAAAAGCCTGACCGCCCTGGTGGGGCCTTCCGGATGCGGCAAGAGCACCTTGGCAAATCTTCTTATGGGATTCTGGCAACCTCGAAAAGGTTCTATTCTTATTCGCGGAAAGGCTGTGGGCACATTAAGCCAAGAGACCCTTGCTTCACTTATCGCCAGCGTTCAGCAGGAGGTAATTCTCTTCAACACCAGCATTCTGGAAAATATACGTTTGGGAAAACCCGGGGCTTCTCTGGAAGAAATCCGCGAAGCTGCTCGTAAAGCGAGAATCCACCATGTCATCGAACAGCTCCCCCAAGGATACGGTACCCAAATCGGCGAAATGGGGGCAAAGCTTTCAGGAGGTGAAAAACAACGAATTTCCATGGCGCGAATGATTTTGAAGGATGCTCCCATTCTCGTTATGGACGAAGCTATGGCGGGGGTGGATGGGGAAAACGAACGGCTTATACAGGAAGCTCTGGAGGAACTCCGAGAAAATAAAACGGTTCTGACCATCGCCCACCATCTGCGAACCATACGCGACAGCGATCAGATTGTGGTGATGAACGAAGGAAAAATCCTTGATACGGGAATCCATGAGGAGCTACTGAGCCGATGCGAATTCTATCGCAAAATGGTGGAAGCCCAAAACAAAGTTGATGTCTGGATGCTCAAGGAGGCGAAGGCATGATTCGAGAAATTCTGGATTTACTTTCAAAAAACGGCAAGCGCTCCATGGGATTCTCCATTCTTTTCTTTACCCTCTACGGATTATGCGGGACGGCTTCGATGCTGACCGTTTTTCACATGCTCTTTCAGATCGTCAATGCTCCGGAGGGCAAAGGCTTCGAAACGCTCTATCTGGATTGGCTTCTCCTCTTAGGGATCATGGTGGCCAAGGGGCTCTTGAACATGTGCGCAGACCTCACGAAACACCATGCGGGTTTCGATATCGTCCAGCAGATTCGGGAACGCACGATCATCAGACTGAAACGTTTTAGCCTCGGATTTTATACCGACGAACGTCTCGGAGAGTTCAGCACGATTCTCCACAAGGATGTGGATAATATGTCTCTTGTGGTAGGCCATACCTGGACACGCATGAGCGCGGATTTCCTGGTGGCGGCCATTCTGTTTGCGGGCCTGTTGTTTGTCAATTGGCAGCTCGCTCTGATCATGCTCGCAGGATTGCCCTTTGCTCTCTGGTTCCTGGCCACAAAAATATCTCTAGGCAAACGCTTGGAAGAAGAAAACGGCAATGCCCTTGCGGATATGGTGAGCTTATTCGTGGAATACGTGCGGGGGATTCCGGTTCTTAAGAGTTTTGCGGAGAATCCTCATTTCCAGGAACGCTTAGAAAGAGCTACGGAGATTTTCGGCAGGACGAGCAAAAACGCCTCCGGCATGAAGGCAAAACAACTGGCAATCTACGGGTTTCTGTTGGACGTTACCTATTGGTTCATGGTATTTATGGGGGCCCTTTGCTGCTTTTACCAAAAACTGAAAGTGTACGAATATCTCCTTTTTATCGTTTTAGCAAGGGAGTTCTACAAACCCTTCACCAATATGGAAACCCATTGGAGGCATTACGTTTCAGTTTGTGATAGCTACCAACGCCTTCAGCGCATTCTCGGAGCGCCTCTCCTTTCAGAACCCGTGGTTTCGCAGATTTCCACCCGCCACGATATTACCTTTGATCACGTGTCCTTCGTCTATGGGGAGGGGGCATTCGCTCTTAGGAATATCGATTTTCACATACCCGAAAAAAGTATGGCTGCCCTTGTGGGGGAATCGGGGTCCGGGAAGACAAGCGTGACCAATCTTCTCCTTCGCTTCTGGGATGTTAATCAGGGAGAAGTGCGTATCGGGGGAGTAAATCTTCAGGACATGAAATATGACGATCTTCTGCACCGCATAAGTATTGTCATGCAAAACGTGCAGCTCTTCGCCGATTCCATTGCCGAGAACATCCGGGTAGGTAAACGTGGTGCGACTCAGCGCGAAATCGAAGAAGCTGCCAAAGCGGCGAGAATCCATGATTTCATTCTTGGCCTTCCCGAGGGGTACAAAACAAAAATCGGCGAAAACGGTGTCGGCCTGTCGGGAGGTCAGAGGCAGCGCATCTCCATTGCCCGGGCCTTCTTAAAGGACGCTCCCATTCTGATTTTAGACGAAATGACCAGCAACGTGGACCCCATAAATGAATCTCTCATCCAAGAGGCCGTTTCAGAACTGGCAAAGAACAGGACGGTCCTGGTAATTGCCCATCATCTGAACACCATACGCTCGGCAGATCAAATTCTTGTTTTTCGGCATGGGGCTATCGCCCAGAAAGGCACACACCATAACCTCCTGAAAGAAACGGGGGGATATTATAACCTGCTGTGGAGCCAGATGTCCTTATTCTAGGGATCCCAGTTCCGGGAAGTGAGATCTTTAAGCAACGCCTTAGGGCCCATTCTAAAAATGAGGCCCTAGGGCGATTTCCAAGGGACATGTCCCCTATAAAATATTTCGCCAGATACAACGATATCCGCCTTGGTGAATGCGGCAAATTGCTCGACAAACACGAGGCAGTCTCCTAGGAGAAAAAAAGCTCTCCCACTTCAAGCCAGTCCCGGACGGAACAGTTTTCCTGGAGGCACCTCTCACTGTGTAGAACAAAGTACTCCAATGGAGGCAACGTGAAATCCAGAAGGGGGATTGCGAAAAGTTCTCCTTCCTCTAGTGCCCCCTGAACCATCCGCCGGGGGAGGATGCTAATCCGCCCTCCCTCCCTGATATAGGGTAATGCCTTGGAACCGATATCGAATTCGAGTTCGAAGCAGGGAGTCTTTCCGAAGAGTTCCTCCACCACCGGGGTATCCAGAAAGCCAGAGTATATAAAGGGAAGCCGATTCAGTTCCTTAGCAGTAACCCCCTGAAGATATCCGGGATCAGACCCCACAAGCACCAGTTCGTCCGAGGCCACTTTTCGGCACCCATACCGCACGGACCGCATGGGATGGTGCGTATATCCCACGTCGTATCGGCCATCTAAAACACCCAGAATAACTTCTTGAGAATGTTTGAGTACCACTCGGATGGAACGGTTCGCATACCGTCTCTGATATTCTTCGATCCCCCACGCCAGAAAACAGTCATAGCAGGCGTGCACTGTGGCTATCACCAGGCGCTCCCGAGGGCTGGGGACATCCAGATTTCTGAGAGCTTCGTGTTCCAGAGCAGTTATTTTTCTGGCATAGGGGATCAGGGCTCTCCCCGCAGAAGTCAGCTCCACCCGATCATGAAGTCGGACAAAAAGAGGCTGCCTCACCTCGTTCTCAAGAGCCGCAATCCGATTCGACACCGTGGATTGTGAAAGATTAAGTCTCCTGGCGGATCGGGTAAAACTAGATGTTTCTCCCACCACCAAAAAGGTGACCAAAATCTCCGTATTCATTCCAGGACCTCCTCATGACCTTTCCGATTGCCCCCATCTTTTTTTCCCATTGGACGAAGGCTCTTGATCCTTGTATTATAACACTCAAGTTTTACTGGACAAACAAAAAGCTCCCCCCTCTGCGGTGGAGAGCCTATCCGCAGAAAAGCGTGAGCAAGGAGGGATTCCGCATGGCTCACTTATTTATGGTGGAGAGTTGGGTGGGAGCAAATGGAAGATTATTGCCTGAAAAAATCAGGGACATGGGGCATTGTTATACCTTTGTAACCCGAAACCCCCGTCATTACGGATCGGATTTCGATAATAATCTGCATCCGGTTCTTGCCCTGGCGGAGGAGATAGTTGTCGTGGAAACCAATGATTTTGCCCGGCTGCTTTCCGTTCTTGAAAATCGACATTATGACGGCATTATAACTATTTGTGACTACTACATCGATACCGTAAACGCCCTTTCTCAAGCCTCAAAATTGCCCTGTCCCTTTCCTGAAAGAGTGAAATGCATCCGGGAAAAACATCTCTTGAGGAAACAGATGGACCGTGCAAAACTTCCCAATGCCAAGCACATTCTCTGTTACCGATGGGAAGAATTGAAAGAGGGAGCAAATAAGCTAGGATATCCTCTGATTCTGAAGCCCGTGGACCTTTCTTCAAGCGCTTTCGTTCAGCAAATCCGAGAAGAAGAGGAGCTGCGTCAAGCCTTTTTAAATCTAGAGACCTTCGGGGTGAATTTTCGGGAGCAGCCTCGTGAAAAATTGTACCTCCTGGAGGAATATTTGGATGGTCCCGAATTCAGCGTCGAGAGTATTCTTTTCAACGGCGAGATCACCACTCTGGGCATTACGGATAAATCTGTGACGGGAACCCCCTACTGTATTGAGGATGCTCACATGTTTCCCGCTAAAATTGATTCGAACACCGAAAAGGTTATCATTCACTATGTCCATGAGGTGCTCCGAAAAGTTCAATTCCACCAGGGCATAGCCCACACGGAAGTAAAGCTCACCCGGGAGGGGCCAAAAATCGTGGAGATAAACCCCCGGCCCGGGGGAAACTATATCGCAGAACTCGTGGAACTCGTGACGGGAGTAGATATATTAAAGGCCTTCGTGGAACTCTCTCTTGGGATTCGGCCTTTCTCAAAGATATCTGAGGAAAAATATAAAAGCGCCGCCGTGGCCTTTCTCGTCCCTCCAAAAGAGGGAATGTTACAAGGTTTTTCCGGGTTGGAAGATCTGAAACAGGCTCCCAACGTTTATCGGTGGTCCCTCGAGGGATGCGAAGGCAAAATTGTAGGGGAATCTAAGGATAACGCAGCCTACCTGGGACATCTTCTGGCTTTTGACACCCTAGGAAGAGAGGCCCGAAGATACGCGGAGTCGGCCTTGCAAAAGATAGGTCTCCGTTACACCGAAGTATGAGAAAAACATGAAAATAGAAAACCGGGGTCTTCTCGTTCTTCTGGCTTTTACCTTTTTTATGGTCACGGGTTTCGAAATGATCATGCCCTTGGTGATAGGGCACTATGTACACAATATGGGCTTTGCCGCCACCGAAGTGGGAGCAGCTCTGGCGATCCGGAAGTTTTCTCAGCAGGGATTGGCTCTTCTGGGGGGGATTTTGGCAGATAGAAGGGATATTAAAATACTGATATCCCTAGGTATGGTCATGCGTACCGCAGGATTTTTCTTTCTGGCTTTCGCGGAAAGTTTTTCCTCGCTCCTTATGGCCATGCTTTTCATCGGCTTGGGAGGAGTGGTTTTCGAAACTCCCTACCAGACCGCCATCGCTACCCTGACCACACCGGAAAATCGTTCTCGATATTTTTCTCTGAACAATACTCTCGTGGGAGTGGCTTCCACCGCAGGCCCCCTTCTTGGAGCACTGCTACTGGCCCTTGATTTCAAGGCAGTGTGTTTTGCCACGGCGGGATGTTTTTTTGTGAATCTTCTCATTGCGATTACGCTACTCCCCCATATTCACCCCAGGACGAAGGCTTTGTCCATAAGAAATTCCTTCGATATCCTGCGGCGAGACCGGCAATACATCCGGTTCGTTATTCTTATGTCCATATTCTGGCTGGGGGCATCCCAGATCGATATCAGCTACCCTCTGCAGATTCAGCAGATTTCTGGAAAACCCGAGAGTGTGAGCTGGATGTATTCGATCTATGCCGGAGTAACGGCAATTCTTCAATATCCTCTTGTAACTCGCCTGCTCCGGAGCTTTACCCCTCGCCAGATCATTCTTATGGGGACCGCCATCATATCCGCAGCTTTGGCAGTTACCCCTCTGATTCCGACAACGTCTCTCTTTTTGTGCCTTGTGGCTCTTTATACCATGGGCATGCTTCTTGCGCGCCCAAACCAACAAAATCTGGCAATAACCCTGGCAAATCAAGAAAATACGGGACTGTATTTGGGGTTTAACGCCATGAGCTTCGCCATCGGAAGTGGGGGAGGTGTTTTTCTTGGGGGAATCCTTTTTGATTTCTCTCAAATCAACGGCACACCTTTTCTTCCGTGGATACTGTTCTGTGCCATTGGCTGCCTAGCCTTGGCAGGGTTCTGGAAAGGAAAAGACCTGGATTCCCTTGAGGAATAAAACAATTCATAGCTCTACGGAAAAACCACAGCTTTTAGGAGGATGATACTCTGAAGAGAACGTGCTTTGGAATCAAACAACAACATTCTAAGGAGGATTCACATGAAAAATTTTGCCGTGAAACTTTTATACTCAACCTTGGGTTTTTTTGTTCTATCGACCCTGACCCCGCTGGCGGGAGAAACCCATGGAAAGGACGAATTGGTATTCGTAGAACGGGAAATCGCTTGCAACCCCGATCCATCCTACTATCCGGGTTCCAATCACTACATCAATAATGGAGCTATAGAAACCCTTTTTAAGGTGGACCCCGAGGGAAAAGTCCAGCCTTGTCTCGCCAAGGATTCCGAACGGGTAGACGAATATACCTGGAAAATCTACCTGCGCCCGGAGGGAAAATTCTGGAGCGGGAAACCCATCGATGCCGAGGCTGTCATAGGATCTCTCGAACGCTCCCGAAAAACAAACGCCCGAGCTCTTCCCTTCTTGGAGGGGTTGACCTTCGCAATCCTCGATCCCTGGAGCTTCGAGGTAAAAACTGCCAGAGCCAACCTTCCGGTACCTCTGAACCTTTCTTACATGGAACTTTGTATCTTTAACAGTCAGGCCCTTCATAATTCCGTGGAAACCATGGATATGAGCGGCATGTATAAGGTGGTGGCTTTCGAGCCCAAACAGAGAATGACTCTGGAGATCAATCCCCATTACTACGGGAAAAAACCTACCATTCCCCGAATTATTCATGAACAAATCGGGGATCCCGAAACCCGGACCCTATCGATTCTGAGCGGGCGGGCAGACATGGTTTTCCACATTTCAAACGAGAGTATTCCTCAACTCAAAAAAGCCAAGGATGTAGTGCTGTACACTACTCCAGCTTCCAACACCCAGACCATCTATCTGAATTTGCGAAAGCCCCTTCTTCAGGATATCCGGGTCCGCCAGGCCCTATCCTGGGGGTTGGACCGAGAGGAAATCGTGTTCTTGGGAACTGAGGGACTCAGCATTCCTTTAACCACTTGGATCAGCTCGAACCCCAAGTACCGGGATCATCAAAGAGATATCTACACTCACTTCGATCCGGAAAAAGCAGCCCTACTTCTGGACGAAGCCGGGTGGAAACTCGGAAAAGACGGCTTCCGACACAAGGGGAATCAGGATTTGGCTATCAAACTCATGACTTGGGGCCAGGACAAGGCTCTAGGGGAAACCATCCAGCACCAGTGGGCCAAGCTCGGAGTGAAGGCCCAGGTACAACATGGTGACTATAGCCTTATTCAGGCCGCCAGGGAGACCGGTGAATGGGATGCCACCATCGAAGCCTGGCAGACCTTCGGAGATGAGTACTCTCTGTTGGCGGGACAATTTTCCCCCTCCGGGAGCGCCAACTACGGAGAGTTTAACGATCCTACAACCAACACTCTTCTGGAACAACTCTCCGAAACTTCTACGGAAAAAGAGCGTCGAGAGCTGACCATAAAGATCAACGCCCGAGTGACGGAACAGTGTCCCGCCATATTTATCTGTCCCAGAGTACAGACCAGCGCCATCCGAGACAACTTAAAAGGATTTGTGGAGCATTTCCGGCAATTTGAAAATGCGGTGAATGCAAATCTACGTTTCGAATAATCCGGACACGGCAAAATTTTCCCAAAACTCGGAAATCCGAATACGGCTATAGCGGGGAGGAAGATACCTTTGCGAAACAAAATTCTACTGCAAAAAACCGTTGAACTCTGTCTTACCTTGCTCCTATCAAGCTTCCTCCTCTTTTTTCTGATCCATCTGGCTCCGGGGGATCCGGTAAAGCTTCTGCTGGGGGATCCCGAGGTTGCCATGACGGATACCGGACTTTACCAAAAGCGCTACGCCGAAATGCGAGAAGAGCTTCATCTGGACGCAAATCTCATGGTGCAGTACGGCATATGGCTCCAACGCATTCTGAAACTGGACCTGGGCAATTCCATATTCACCAAACGCCCCGTAAGCGAGGAACTTCTCACGCGCCTTCCCGCCACGCTTCTCCTTTCTCTCCCCGCTCTGGCTCTCCAGGTTTCCCTGGGGATACTCCTCGGGACGGCCTCGGCAGTTCGCCGAGGAGAAACCACGGATCAAGCTATTCGCATGGTCTGTGTGATTCTCGCCTCTCTTCCAGCTTTCGCTCTGGGGCTTCTCCTTCTCTACTATTTTGGAGTGGTTCATCACGTCTATGAAATTAGCAACACCGCAAGCTGGTCTAGGCTGTGGCTTCCCACCCTCACCCTAGGAATCATTTCTTCTCCTCCCCTGATCCGGCTGATGCGCGCCAATATGCTTCAGGAATTCGGAAAGACCTACATCTCCTTCACCATCGCCCGGGGAATGGGACGGAGTGAAGTTATTTACAACGCCTTTCGAAACACCCTTCTTCCCCTGATAACCATGACCGCCCTCTCGCTGACAAGCCTTCTGGGGGGATCGGTAATCGTGGAGAATGTCTTCTCTTGGCCTGGAGTAGGCAAATACGCCCTGGACAGCATTCTGCTCCACGACTACCCCGTTATTCAGGGATATGGGTTCGTTATGCTTATACTGGTGATCGTGGTGAACTATCTGGTGGATGTGGCCTGCATCTATGCGGATCCCCGACTTCGGCGCAAGGAGGTTGCATTTGCATGAAACAACATTGGAAAAACACGCCTTGGCCCCTTAAAATTGGCATATTCCTTTTCGGAACCATTCTTCTGGGAATAACCTTTGCGGACCTTCTGGCCCCCCACGATCCTATCGCCCAAGAACCGGCGAACAGGCTTCAATCTCCCTCAATACAGCATCCCCTGGGAACAGACGCCTTCGGTCGGGACGTACTCTCTCGACTGCTTTACGGAGGAAGAACCACTCTGAGCGCCTCCATGGGTGCCCTTCTGGCTTCGATGGGTATAGGCTGTTTCGTGGGCATGGTGGCGGGCATGTACGGAGGCGCCGTGGAAGCCCTGCTGATGAGAATCGTAGATGCCCTCATGGCGTTTCCCTTCATAGTGTTGGCCATTATCGTGACCGCTCTCTTTGGAACAGGGTTTCTGCAGTTACTGCTCACCATCGTTTCGGTGTGGTGGGTTCCCTTCGCCAGGCTCGCTCGGAGCATCACCCTGAACTCCAAAAACGATGGAGAAGTTCTCGCTGCTAGGGTATTGGGAGCCAGCACCTTCACCATCATCCGCCGGGAAATTTTTCCCAAAGTGGTAAGTCCGGCGGTGGTACTGGGTACCTTCGAACTCGGCACCCTGATGATCTCCATTTCCGCTCTCTCCTTCTTCGGTCTCGGATCCAAGCCCCCCGCTCCAGAATGGGGAAGCATGTTGGCGGACAGCAAAGCCTACTTTTTCGGAACCCCTCACCTGCTCTTGGGGCCAGTGCTTTTTATTTTTCTCACAGTGCTGGCGCTAAATCTGATGGGCGAAGGCATGCGCGATAGACTGGACCCCTTCGAAATTCCCACTCTCACCTGGGAACCCTGCCAAAGGAAAAAATCATAGCCATGAATAGTTCCACAAAGAATTTATTAAACTTGAAAGACCCCGTTTTGACACTGCAGAATTTGCAGGTTTTCTACAAAAATATGCCTCTTCCCGCAGTGAGCGATCTATCCTTCTCCCTGAATCAGGGCGAGTGTCTCGGCATCATCGGAGAAAGCGGTTCGGGGAAATCCACCATCGTGAAGGCTCTTACGGGGCTGCTTCCTCCCTCGGCAAAAGTACGGGGAATCTTCCAGACACAAGGTCGAACCCTAAGCCTGGAAGAAAAGGCTATCCCTTGGCAGGAAATTCGAGGAACCTCAATAGGACATATCTTTCAGGATGCCCAGCAGGCCTTGAATCCCACACGAACTGTTCTTGGACATTTCAAGGAGACCCTCCTCTTCCACCAAATCTGTGCCCCTTCGGAGGTGAAAATACTGGCAAAGCGCTACCTCACCCTCATGAACTTCACGAACACAGATCAGGTACTGGAATCGTATCCTTTCGAACTCTCCGGGGGAATGTGCCAGCGGGTATGCATCGCGCTCTCTCTCTGTCTCCGGCCCAAAGTGCTCATAGCCGACGAAGTCACCTCCGCCCTAGATATGGTCAGCCAGACCGAGGTGCTTCGTCTTCTTCAGAAAACTAAAAGAATATTGGGAGGAACAGTGCTTTTCATCACTCACGATCTCCGGGTAGCCCGGCTTATCTCGGACAAAATCCTCGTCCTGGAAAAGGGAAAAGTGCGGGATCAGGGCCCCCTCCACGAAGTGCTTTCGTCTCCCGCATCCACCTACACGGAGAACCTCCTTAGGAGTTCCGGAGACCCTCCCCGGATTAGAACCGGAAAACCTCGGCAAGGGGATTCTTCTCTTCTTCAGATAAAAAATCTTGGGAAAAGGTACGGAGGCCGGAAAAACCCGGTGCTTAAAGACATTTCCCTTTCTTTGGAGGAAGGGGAAATCCTGGGGATTCTCGGAGAGAGCGGTTGCGGTAAATCCACCCTTGCCCGATGCGTAGCAGGATTGGAAAATTATCACCAAGGATCCATTATGCTCCACGGAAAAGATATAAAAAAACCCGCCGAAAGAGGTGGCAGGGAGCTGAATCGCAACCTTCAACTTATCTTTCAGGATGGACGGGGATCTTTGAATCCCCGGAGAGCCGCTCTGGAAATAGTAAAGGAACCCTCCCAATATCTTGGGCTACATCGAGGAAAATCTCTGGATGAGGTGGCCCGGCAGCACCTGATAGAAGCGGGAATTCCCGAGGAACTTCATCGCCGCAGGCCCCCGGAACTGAGCACCGGACAATGCCAGCGGGTAGCCATAGCCCGAGCTCTTTCGGTACAACCAAAACTTCTGATCTGTGACGAGGCAGTTTCGGCTCTCGACAGAGGAACGCGCAATCAGATTCTCCAACTTTTGCTGGATCTTCACTCTCAAAAGAGGCTTTCTATTCTCATGATCTCCCATGATATGGGGGTCTTGAAGAGTTTTTGCCATCGTATCGGAGTAATGGAGGGAGGGAAACTGTGCGATATCCTCACGGTGTCCCACCTTGGCAAAACACGCCTGCACACCTACACAAGGAAGCTTCTGTATCTCGACAGACATCTCCAAAAGCAAAGCGAAGGGAAATCTGCACAACGAATTCTTGAGCGATGCACTTGATTTGACAAAGCAAGCCTTCAAGAAAAACAGCAAGTTCTGCTTCCACAGCCTTGGCCAGCAGCTCCCGGGCTCCTTTTCGTAGAAGTTCCGTGAGAGGATCCGAAAAATCTTCTGCTGGATTTATAGACCCAGCTCCTGTAAACTTTTCCATGGCGTATCCCTCCAGATGTCGATTGTGAGCCTCCTAGCCCAATTGATATTTGGAGGGATACGCCGTTTTTTTTCTCGTCTACACTCCATACACCACTTTTGAGTATAACTCGAAACGAAAACCTAGAAAAGAGCCTCAGAAAAGCGGAGGGGCCGGAGGAGAAACTAGAGAGGTTTGAGAACTCTGAAAAGCTCTTTCTTTGGGCAGAATACCTTTTTTCAGGGAAAAACGAGGAATTCTGGACACAGAGAGCCACATCCCAGCTAACGAAAGGAATTCGCAAAACTAAAGAGAAATCTTAAAAACAACAGACCACAGAAAACAAAGAACACTTCAAAGATCTGGTGTTTTTCGGTCTTTGAGGGTACAATTTACTCTGTAAGGAATTTGATTACCTTTTACATCTTGCGCCTCACATCTTCTGCATGCCATTGCCTTGTTTCTTGCCTCTTACGACATTAACCCAAGCAGCATTCGCGCAATTATCTCCGGGGAGGTTTTCATGACCACACACATTTTTCTGCTCCGTCGGGATGGCACCGTCTGTAGCAGTTTTTCTTCCAGAGCCGTCGAGTATACCCACATAGACAAGATCGCTCCCGATACGGACTGGCACTCCCTTCTGCGTCAGGGGGAGCACCGCATTTTCTTCTCCCTTCCCACCACTCTTGGAGAGAGGGGGCAAATCTGGCGAATGGAATTTTTCCCTCTGGAGGGCAAAGAGAGGCATGATCCCGAGGCATGCTTCTGCTGCATCTTCTCAAGCCAGGAGGAGCGCAAAATTGATGGACTTCAGGATGAGCTTGAGAGCTTGCAGCATATCATCGACGCCATGCCTTTCGGGGTAGCGGTAATCCGTCGAGATAAGTATGTACACCTCATGAACAGGGCTGCTCTTGATCTGGCGGGGTACGAGAATTTTGAACAGTTCAAGGCCCTGGGAAAGCCCTGCCAGGAGACCTTTTGCCCCGCCCCGGAGGGAAAGTGCCCTGTTTGGGAGCTGGGGAACCTTTTTGATAAGGCGGAACGTCCCTTTCTTCTGCGGGATGGTTCAGAAATCCGGGTTTTGAAGAGTGCGGTGCCTGTGGAAATCCGGGGAGAGACCATGATGCTGGAGGGCATTATCGACCTCCGCAAGGAGAAGGAGCTGGAGCGCATGGCCCGAACGGATCCTCTTACGGGGCTTCTGAACCGCAAGGGAATGGAGGAACATCTTGAAGAATACTATGACCGGGCAGTTCAGGGAGAGGCGGCACTTACGCTGCTGATGATCGATCTGGATAACTTCAAAAAGGTGAACGATCGGCACGGGCATTTTGTGGGGGATAGGGTGCTGCGACATTTCGGAAAGACCGTGAAGAATTGTCTTGGTGAGGGTGATCTCGTGGCACGCTGGGGAGGGGATGAGTTTCTTGTGGTAACTCCCTCTTCTGAAGAGGAGGCCATCGACCTGGGAGAACGAATTGTGATGAGCACCGAGGCGAACTGTTTCCTGGAGCCACATGAGAAAAATCCTCTCTCCTTGAGTTTTGGGGCAGCCGCCTACTCCCCCGGCATTTCTCTGCAGTATCTACTCGAAGCGGCGGATGCCTTTATGTACGGCGAAAAGCGCAAAAGCTCAACACAGTAGGAAGATGTACCCCTGATCATGCTGACCATGTGGAAAGAGAACGCGAGAGGGAGGGATTTCGAATGGAGCCGAAGGAAAAGCAAGAGCAAGAGCAGAAAAGAACGCAGCAGAAAAAAAAAGAGAGAACTCCCTGTGAGATTTTTTCCCGGGTGGTGGGATTTCTGACGCCTCTCTCCCAGTGGAATGTAGGCAAGCGAGAGGAGTTCCGTCAGCGCAAGACCTATGATAAGGCACTTAGGGAGGCTCGGTTCCAGGATTCTCAAAAAGAGGAAAAATCCAGGGAAAAGGGCTCCGAAGTTTCTTCGGGAACATCTTCGGGGGCTTCTTCAACGGAATAGCCTCCTCCGCCTCGGAAGCTTTTTCGCAGCTTCTATAAGCCCCAAAGAAAACGAGAGCCCCGAAGGGCTCCCGCGTGTTGTTTGTGCGGTCTGGCTTGCTTGGCTTCTCTGACTTCTCTTGTCTGTCTTGTTTTTTATTCCTGCGGAGAGAAGAGCTATTCCAGCCCATCCCGCAGTTTCCACAGCGGGGGGTTATGGTAGCAGCGGCGGCATACCGGGAGATAGCTTTCGGTGCCTCCGATGAGAACCTGTTCCCCTTCGTAAACCGGCTGCCCCTTGACGAGGCGCAGGTTCATGGTTGCCTTACGATTGCAGAACCAACATACCGTTTTGATCTCCTCCAGGCTATCCGCATGAAGCAATAGATACTCCGCCCCTTCGAAGAGCTTGTTCCGAAAGTCGTTTTTCAGGCCGAAGCAGATCACGGGGATACCCAGGCTATCGGCTACGGAGCTAAGCTGTATCACCTGAGGCCCCGAGAGAAAATGGGCCTCGTCCACGAGGACACAGTGCAGCTCTTTGGACATGTAGCGAAAGACTTCGGCATAGAGATCCGTATCGTTATGAAAGCTGAGGCTCGTAGCCTTGAGGCCGTTTCGTGAGGCCACGGTGTTCTGCTCAATTCGCGTATCCAGGGCGGCGGTGAAGATGAGCACCCGCTTTCCCTGGATTTCGTAGTTTTTGGCCACCCCGATGAGCTGGGCGGTTTTACCAGAACTCATAGCCCCATAGCGAAAGTAGAGCTTTCCCACAATGTCTCCTCCCCTTTCCCCTAACTCCCCTCTTTTTCCTCTTTGTTCACTTTTTCCAGCAGATCATCCAGCACCGGGGGGGTGTAGTGAGGGCCTTTCAAAAGTTTACCGTCCTCCCGCTTCTGCATAACTCCGTTTACGAATTTGGTAAGGTTTGAGGCATGCACCCGATCGAAGGCTTCCGGCAGAGGAAGCCCGAAGGCTACCGCAAAGCCCGAGAGCACGTACTGAATATCCGCAAGCTCCTTGAGTACCGCCGCATCGTTTCGGGGGGATTCCTCCAGAGATTCTCGAAGCTCCCGCACCTCTTCTTCGATGAGCTTCAGGCGCAACTCCACCAGATCCCGGTTACCAAGGCTACCAGTTCCCACGGGGTGATCGCATCCCTGGTGAAAGGTCGCCACCCGGGCCATATACGAATCCATAGACACTGCTGTCACTCCTTTAACATTTTCTTTATCATCTATCCATTATACCCCAGAAGAGGACAAAAAAAAATGCCGGAGAGATGTACTTTCCCCGGCATTCCATGGGTGGATATGTTCTTTAGGCTCACTGGTTAATGAGCTACCAGCTATTGGCTATTGCCCCAGGGCCGCGTCTTCTGCATCGCGCTGAAGTTTTTTAGCCCGGGCTCGGCTCTGCCATGCGTGCAGTGCCAGGGCAAGGCCGATAACCCCGTAGGTTACGAAGACTCGGAAGTACTCCCCTATCTGGGCGTTCCCCATGAGGTTCTTTCCCGCCAGGGGGGAGACGATGAACATGGTGTGAAAGAGCAGTGTTCCGAGAAGGGCCTGACCGATGGTGGCCTTGGATACCGAGGCACCCCCGATGAGGATGGCCGCCACCGCAAAGGTTCCCACCTGAACGTGGCTGCCGTAGGTATTGATATTTCCCAGATTTTGAAGGAAGATGACCTGTCCCCATCCTGCAAGAACGGTGGAGAAGACCACCGCCAGGATGCGCACCCTATCCACCTTGATTCCCGCTACCGCTGCGATGTGCCGATCCTGCCCCACCGCACGGAAATCCTGACCGAGCTTTGTCTTGAAGAGGTAGTGCAGAAGTACACAGAGAAGCAGCACCACGAGAATGGTCACCATGGGTATGATGATGGGGAAGATTACTCCGGGGATTTTGAAGCGTATCTTCCAGAGGTTATCCAGGGCATAGTGCATGGGTTTGATGTCGATGGTATTCCGCAGGCCGACCCCGGTGGAGAGGAGCATGGATTTTACCGGCACGGGGATGAATGTCCCCACCAGATAGAGGCAGACAAACTGGTATACTCCGTTGGCGAAGAATCCCAGAATGATACCGGTAATCATCTCTTTGCCCTTGGCGTTGTTGAAGAGCATCCCCGTGAGCCATCCGAAGACTACCGCCATGGGAAGGCAGAGGACAGCGGTCCAGAGGAACCCCGAGAGCCCCGCCATGCCGAGATTTACCGTAATAACATAGGCGAACTGCCCCGCCATGGCCCCCAGAACGATGCCAAAGTTCAGCCCCATCCCAGCAAGAATGGGGATGATGAGGGAGATGACAAGGAAGGAGTTTCGCGCCATCCGGGTGATAATCTCGTTGACCAGAAAGGGAAGAGGAAGTCCGCTGTGATACCCTCCGAAGATACAGATGATGAGGAAGAAGATGGGCACCACGTTCCGCTGCAGGAACTCTCCCATTTCAAAATCTTGCCGTCGTACCGGCAGTTCGGGTTTTCCGTTGCCGTTAATGTTCTGTTCGAGTATGGATTTATCCGTCACCGTACGTCAACCCCCGCTTCTCTCCGTGTCAGAGCGTAGAGGATAATCCCGTTGCTGATGATGATGCGCACCACCTCGGCGAGATTATCCGCCACCACTACGTTTGCCACCGGCATGGAGACCACCAGGACGGACTGAAAGAGGAAGCAGCCGATGACGGCGTGCCATACCGTGGCCCGCCGCAGGGTAGCCCCTCCGATGAGGATGGAGGCCACCGCAAAGAAGGCCATGAAGAGGGGAGCCATGTAGAGCTGAAGAAAGCCGAAGCTCTGGGCATAGACCACGATTCCCACCGCAGCCAGGGCGTTGGAGAGCACCGATCCGACGACCCGATACTTATTGACGTTCAATCCCGAGGATTCTGCAAAGCGGGGATTGTTCCCCACCGTAAGCATGGCGATCCCGGTTTTGGAACGATTAAAGAGCCAGATGAGAAGGCAGAGGAATCCAAAAAAGAGCAGCAACCCCGTGGGAACCGTTACATCTCCGATCTGGAAGGAGAGGAAGCTGTCCAGCACCTTGTCGAACCGATCCTGAAGAGAGATGGTTACCCGAAGGCCGGAGCCTCCGTAGGGCCAGATCATCTCGGGGCTCTTGAAGGGCACCAGGGTCCAGAAGATACACATGAGAGAGACGATGGAAAAACCGAAGTAGGTGCCCACCGTAAGCTCCTGCCCCTTTACCTTGTTGAGGAGAAGGCCGTAGAAGTACCCCGTGAGAGCACCCAGGGGGATGGCCACCATAAGGGCAAAGAAGAAGGCCTGAAAGCCTATAAGATCCAGCTCGATGCTCAAGGTGGCCGCCACGATGCCGCAGGTAACCCCCAGGGGGAGGGCAAAGTTAGGCCCTGTGCCGCACTGGATGGAGGGGATCATGGCGAGCACCAGCACCCCGTTCATACCAAACCGGGTGAGAATGCTGCTGAGGATCTGCCCCATGGGAAGATTAAGGAAGTGAGCGGAGACAATGAGGATTCCCAGGAAGATGAGGATGATCAGTCGGGGCACACCGAAATCGCGTATCATTTCCTGGAGACGATCTCCAAGTGACTCCCGGCTCTTTTCTATGGCCGCCATCAGGACGCCTCCTTTCGGTGATGTGTAGCCTCTCCTGCCATGAGAAGCCCGAAATCCTTGTCGCTCGCATCGGGGGGGAGAATCCCCTCCAGCTTGCCTTCATAGATGATGGCGATGCGGTCGGAGATGGTTCGAAGCTCAGCAAGCTCCGAAGAGGTCATGACGATGGTCACTCCGTACTCTCGATTGAGGTGCACCAGGAGATCAAGCACGATCTTCTTGGCCCCCACGTCGATCCCCCGGGTGGGCTCGGAGACGAAGAGGACATCCGGATTCAGAGTAAGGGCCTTGGCGATACAGACCTTCTGCTGATTTCCTCCGGAGAGACGCCGCGAAAGCTGTTCCGGCCCGGTGCAGCGGATGTCGAGATCTTCGATCATCTTGAGAGCATGCTCCCGCACTTTTTTGGAGTCCATCATTTTGAAGAGGGAGCCCTTGAGGAATTTGTTCTGGCTCTGCATGGCCTGCACCACGATGTTCAGCTCGATAGACTGATCCAGCAGCAACCCGAGACCACGACGGTCTTCCGATACGAAAGCCATGCCGCCGTTAAGGGCAGAGACGGGATCGTTGAGGGAGATCTGCGCCCCCCCCTTGTACAGCTTTCCGGTGGCGGGAGAGAGCCCCATGATACCGTTGGCAATACCGATCTTGCCGTGCCCTGCCAGCCCTCCAAGGCCGAGGATCTCTCCCTTGCGAACCTCCAGAGAGACTCCCTTTACCTCTTCGCCGGGCATATGCACCCAGAGATTTTCCATGCGAAGGAGGGTTTCTGCCTTCTCCACCGACTCTTCCTTGGCGTGATCGCGCGCGCTCATGTCGATCTTGCGCCCCACCATGAGTTCTGCCAGTCTCTCCACCGAAGCCTCGGAGGTGGGAAGGTTTGCCACCTGTTCGCCATCCCGAAGCACCGTAATGTTGTGAGAGACCGTAAGCACTTCGTCAAGCCGATGGGTGATGAAGAGAATAGAGATCCCCTGATCCGCCAGGCGCTTCATGGCCGCAAGAAGCCGATCCGCCTCGGACTCCGTGAGCACCGCTGTCGGTTCATCCAGAACCAGGAGTTTGAGGTTTTTCTTATCCAGCTCCCGGGCGATCTCCACGAACTGCATGTACCCCACGGGGAGCCCCGCTACGGGGAGCATCTCGTCCAGCCCCATGTCGAGGCGGTTGAGGGAATCCCGGGCATCCCTCCGCATGGCGGGCATGTCGAGCTTTTCGAGCTTACTCCCAAACAGCCGGCTTGCCAGAGTCTTTGAGGTTATCTCTCGATTGAGCTTGATGTTCTCGGTGATGCTGAATCCCGGGAGAAGCATGAATTCCTGATGCACCATGCCGATGCCAAGATCCATGGCGTGCTGGGGAGACTGAATAACCACGGGTTCCCCATCAAAGAGAAGCTCTCCTTCAAAACCACCGGTGTTATGGATCACCGGCATGCCAAACAAGATGTTCATCAGGGTAGATTTCCCCGCACCGTTTTCACCCACCAGAGAATGGATTTCCCCGGCTCCTACGGTAAGGTTGACCCCTTTCAGCACCCTGTTGCCAAAGTACTCTTTTACCACGTTACGCATTTCAAGGCGATTCTCCGGCAACGATAGATCCCTCCCTCAAAAAAGGTTCAGGGCCGCCCCTGCCGAGGCGGCCCTGGGCCTCTTCACCTGCGCGTATAGTTTCTACGGACAAGCAGATAATAATGCACTAATGTCTACTTCTCAGCCTTGTCGGCTCCGTAGATGATGGATTCGCCCACCACGAGGATAAAGTTATCGGCCTTCTCCTCGCCCTTTTCGTAGGTAGAGATCCGAACTTCGCCGCCGAGGTGCCCCATAAGAAGCGCATCCATGTGAGCCCGATCGAAGCCCTGCACCTTGCCGTCGCCGATGTCAAAGGCGTAGTCGGTGGCAGCATAGGCAAAGGCCATGTTGGCGGGGACGATCCAGGTGGCGAAACGGCCAGCGCCGCCGCCAGCTACGATCTTCTCTTCGATGGCCTGGTGGATGAACTCGATGTCGCCGGCCTTACCTTCGGGGATCTCGATGCCGAGAGCACCGGGAAGGGCGTGGTAGGGGCTGGGGCAGCACTGCTCAGGATAGATGGCTCCGGTATTGAGTACGGATTTGATAAGGGGCTCCTGCATGCCGCAGTTGGTGGAGAAGAAGGCGGTGTCCACGCCGTACTTCTCTACCTGGCGGGGTACGTCCTCAAGGATAAACTGCTGGGCTCCGGCAATACCGGCGTCTCCCGTGGGATCGGGAGCGTTGATGAAGACCCACTCGATACCGCGCTTCTCGCACTCTTCCTTCATGATGTCCCGTCGCTGGGAGAGCAGCTCATAGGACATATGACGGGGGAAGGAGATGTGGCAGAATGTCTTGGCACCCATCTTCTCGGCAAGAGCGACGATAGTGATACCCCGGGCGGGGTTGTCGGTCTCAAGCACGATGTCCGCCTTCTGGGCGGAGAGAATGGGATCTTCGTGAGGGACGATGTTGATGAAGAACATGTCGGGACGAATTTCCTTGACCTTGTCGATGGCGGCGGCGGTGCCGGGGACTCCCTGCACCAGCACGATGGCCTTCACGTCAGGATCTGCCGCCATGCTCATAATCTGCTGGATGGTGGTCTCCTGCTCGTCCATGAACTTGTCGGGATAGGTTACGTGGATGATTCTATCCTCGCCGTACTTTTTTATCATCTCCTGGGCTGCCTGATACTCCTCTTCTCCCTGGGAGGTGGTGCCGGTCATGATACCCACCTTGGCGGGGCCTGCGAAGGCCATACCACAGAGTACCACTGCAAAAACGACGGACAACAAAATAGCTACGGATTTCTTAAACAAGGAAAATACCTCCTTTTCATACATAAGGTGCTTTTTTCTGTCGGGAACGGATAGGATTCTTCCCGACAAACTCTGAATTTCCCTTTTTCTCCAACGCCACAAACCAACCAACCACCTGCTGCTCCTATACTTTTCCTCACTATCTCCGGGCACCCCTCCTTTACCATCCAATCTATTTTCCGAAAAAAGCCAGTACGCTTATTGCAGTATACCACAAAATATATCGAAGATATTTGTATTGCATTGTTGACTTATCCTGATTATTTGAGAGCATTTTTTCCTCTTTTTGCAGGAACATGATCGTATTGTCTTTTGACTGCAAGGCCCTATAATAGGAGAATGTTTTTTCAGGTTTCAGGTTTGTTTATTGATGGTTCGAAACACTACAGAAAGGGCCTCCTCCTAATTATGACACAAAAACCCGCAGAAAGCTGTCAAAATTCCGAACAAAATTCTCCTCTTACGGAGTATCTCGGAGCGGAACTCCCCCAGGATCTTCTTGATTCCCTGCGAGAGGCTAAGGGACTTCTGGAGGAGCATCAGAAGATCCCCGGAGATTCTACAGATCCCGAGGATCGAAAGGCTTTGCGCGAACTGAATGAGAAGCTCCGGACCTCCTACTGGACTATTCTTCTGGGAGTCTGTAATTATCGCATGCAGAGGGTGGATGAAGAGGCAAAGGCAAACCCATCTTTTTCCACCGCCGATGGCCTGCTGGTCAACTACGGCTATCTGGCCCCTCAGCTCTCCTCGGCAGAGCCGGAACTTTTTCTGCGAAAGAGCATGGAGAGGGCTCCGCTGAGCCGCTATCAGTACTACCTACTCACGGATTACATAAAAGATCTCCACTCCTGCTATTTCAATCGCCCTCTTCCTGCCTGCTCGGTGGATTGCCCCCGGGAGGCCAAGATCAAGAATGCCGAGGAGGCTGTGGAGAAGCTTCAGAAGCGCCGCCAGGCGTTGCAGCACATTCTGCTCCAGAATCTGAACGAACCGCACCACGCCGAAAAGGGCGAAAAAATGCTGAAGTGCCTAGAAGAAAAGCTCCTTCCCCGTACGGAGGTAACGCTCCGCACTCAGGTTTTTCGCTACGCTCAGGATCGAATACAGATCGACATGCGCGAGGGCACGGCCCTTTACGAGAAGGCCCGGGAGGATTACGCCAAGTGGCTGGAGCTTCTTCGGGAGGCTTTGGCAGAGCGGGAACATCTTCTTACCATTCTTGACGAGCTTCTTGCCATCACAGAACGAGTGGAGGAGGCTAAGGATCTGGCGGTCTCCATCCGGGAAGAGCATGCCAAGGATGCGGATAAGCGTAAGCGCTATGCTGCCAAGTATAAGGGGAAGGGGGGGCCGGAGCTGCGTATGGAGATTCAGGAGAAGATCAAGCAGGTTCGTTCTTTTTCCGAGATGTCTGCCCGGCGAAGCCGTCTCGTCCCCTCCCCCTTTTTTCAGGGAATCCCTCAGGAGATTCTCTCTCTGGAGGCTCTGGATGCCCACCTGAGGGAGATGCCCGCTCTGGATCCGGAGATCTTTCGCACTGTCCGGCTTCGCGCCCGGGGATATCCCAGGATATGCCTCGTCCCCGGGAAGGGAGATGGCATTTACGACTGGGAGGAACACTCCCTCCTCTTTCCGCTGGTACCGTCGCGATCGGTGCCCCAGACGGTGGCCCACGCCTTCGCCCTTATGCGGTGGGATGCCGACGAAGATCGTGAACTCAAGGACACCTACGCATCCTTAAAGGATAGCAAGGGACTCTCGCATACGGGGTTGCAGGAGGCCTTTGTAAAGGATTATCTTATCTGGATCACCAAGGAGACCCGGGGATACCGAATTCTCCCAAAGGATAAATACAAATGGTTCAAATGGCAGATCGCCCGGGAACATTCTTTTTAGAGGAGACACCCCCAAGGGGGGATGTCCGCGTGCTGGTCTACAACATCCGCTACGGTACCGGTACGGGGTGGCATTACCATCTCCCTTTCCCCTTTGCGGGGTGCCTAAACCCCACTACGTACCGCATGAAGAAGATCGCCTCCTTTGTGGAGAGCCAGGCTCCGGATATTCTGGGGCTTCTGGAGGTAGACTTCGGCTCCTTTCGCCACAACTTTTCCTGCCAGGCCCAGGGCATGGCGGCCTCTCTGGGGATGACCTTTCAGGGGGCAGTGAAGTACGCTCCCGATAACCCCGTGGCCCGACTGCCTCTTTTTTGTCATCAGGGGAATGCGGTGCTCTCCCGACTCTCTGTAAAGAAGAGTACGGTGCATCAGATGAGCCGGGGGATGAAACGGGCTGTTCTGGAGGTGGATTTCGGGGATTTTACTTTTTTCCTGGTGCATCTTCCTCTGGGGAAGAGCGCGCGGCATCAACAGCTTCGGGATCTTGCACGCCTCGTGAAAGAGGTGAAAAAACCCGTTATTTTCGGAGGAGACTGCAACACCTTTGGGGGGGAGGGAGAGCTTCGGGAGTTTCTGGAGGCGTCGAATCTGCGTCCTACCGATTCTCTGAACCTTCCTACCTACTCCAGCAGATCCCCTCTGCGGCAGCTTGATTTTATCCTCGCCACGCCGGAGTTTTCCGTGCGCTCCTTTGCCGTGCCTTCGTCGGATCTTTCAGATCATCTCCCCCTGATCTGCGATCTTTCTTTGTAGAAGCAAATATTTTGATAATTTTCCCCGGAACAGCATAAGCACAATGGGGGTTTTTGTGGTATGATCTCCTTGAGACGTTTCAGTGAAGAATTGTGCAAAATACGCTTATTTTAAGAAGGAGGGTTTACACATGATCACAATGGTTTATACGCGGTGCAGAAGGATTCTGCTCGTAGGTATGGTAATACTGCTGGGAGCTTCCTGCATGGCTCAGGGGAGCGAGAGGCTTTTTAGGGGCACCTTCATCGGGGTGGCGGATTACGGATCCTTTCTTGTGGCCTCCTCGGCGGGAGGAATCCGGGGAGCGCTCGTTTCTGCCAAGTACGATGGCAACACCACCGAGGTACAGGGAGAGATAACCGCCGAGGGAATCTATCTCTTCGAAGATCCTTCCAAAATCTACCTTTTCGAGGGAACTCTTGATGAGGCTGGACGGCTCATGGGAAACTGGAGCTTCCGGGATCAGCGTGGGGGCTCCTTCACGGGGCTTGAGACCACCCTCGCGGGAGGAGAAGCTCAGGGCTCTCTCTCTCTCGCCAGTGTCGCGCCCTTTTCGGCGGCTCTGCGGGGGACTTATACGGGGGCACCGGACTACGGCACCTTCCGTATCGTGGTGGGCCAGCGGGGAGGCATCTCCGGTATGATCGTCTCTGCCAAAGAGGACAACGCCCTTCCTCTTGAAGTACAGGGAGAGGCTCAGGGCTCTCTCGGCTCCTTCCAGACGATGGACGGAAGCCGGCATTTTTACGGCACCTTCGACAGCGTGGGGCGCTTTATCGGGAAGTGGCAGTTCCAGGACGGATCTCACGGAGGTTCCTTTACGGGGCTTGTACAGCAGGAGTAGTTTTAAGAGAGATCATGAGAACCGCGGATGCGGCTGCCGGAAACCCTCCGGTGGCCGCATCTTTTATGATTATGAGCTTGTATCAGGATGAGGCGGAAAAGTCGACCGAAAGCATTTTGCGGAAGATACGGCGAAAATCCTGGATGTGTTCGCGGATTCCCCAGAGTTCGAGGGGAGAGTCCTTAAGAACCTCCACCATAAGATGGACCTTTTTTTTAGAGCTTTCCATCTGAAGCGACGAGACTACCCCCGCATGCCCCCGATCCAGGCTCTCCGCCATGCGGAGAAAGGAACAGAGTGAGAATACAATTCTCTGGGAACGTTCGTCGAGCATACAGAAGGCTTCGTGTTTTTTTCGAGGGAGCTTTTTACGGTGGTAGAAGGCCAGAGCCGCCATGATGGCTATCTCCGTCTGATCGAACCCGAGAATTTCGGCATGGCGGATGATGTAGTGGGAGTGGGCCTGATGCCCCGAAAAGGAGATGAACATCCCGATGTCGTGCAAAATCCCCGCATAGTAGAGAAGCTCCCGCTCCCACTCTCCAAAGGCGTGGAGTTTGATGCGCTTCGCCTCGTCGAAGAGATCTGTGGCGAGGGAGGCTACCCGTCGGGCGTGTTCCTCGTTGAAACGGCAGCTTCGGCCAAGCTGAAAGATGCTCTTTTCGCGGATGGACATGCCTTCAAAGAGGCCGATCTTCCGCAGATAATCCACCAGAAGCCCCTCCCGAAGCCCCCGTTCACTGGTGCACAGCTCGGTGATACCCGCCTCCTGCATGAGGGTGATGAGCACCATCCCTCCGGGGACGATGATATCTCCCCGTTCGGGATTGAGCCCCGGAGTGCGGCGCCGCTCCTCCAGAGGGAGGGATGCCAGGTAATACAACGCCTCACGAAGTTCCTCCAGCTTGATAATCCGGAGGGGCTGGCCGGAATCACCCCTTCTGCGGGCCGCTACCCCTGCGAGGTTGAGGATGGTGCCGGAGCTGCCTACGCAGATCTCAGGGTTGAGTTCCCGGATTTTCTGGATAGAGCGGACCACGGAGTTGCGCACATAGTTTTCCATGAGCCCCAGGCGATCCCGGGCAATGGGTCCGGTCTCCGAAGCGGGAGCATAGAGAGAGGCCATCCGGATGGCTCCGAGATGAAGGCTGTCGAGAAAATAATAGCCCTTCTGGTCCCCCACGGAGATCTCCGTGCTTCCTCCTCCGATATCCACAAATAATCCCCGACGACGCTGAAGCTGTACGTCTTCGGAGACCCCCAGATAGATGAGGCGGGCCTCCTCTCTCCCGGAGATGATACGCATATCAAGCCCCGTCTCTTCCCGAAGGCGTTCGAGAAAGGGCTCGCCGTTCTCGGCATTTCTGGTTCCCGCAGTGGCCACCGCCACAATCTCCCGGGCTCCGTAAGAGGCAGCGATATCGGCGAAGCCCCGGGCAGCCCGGATGGTACGCTCCATGGCGGCCTCCTCAAGATACCCCTCCACCTGGGCCCCCTCCCCCAGGCGTACCATCTGCCGCTGCTGCAGAAGCAGGGAGTAGGAGCGGTTCGGGTTGAGGCGCACCAGGAGAAGCCGGATAGAGTTTGTTCCCAGATCAATAAAACCGAGAACCTCCTCTCGGATGGCTCCGGCAGGAGGATCTAGTGTTGAAGAACCCATGCAATCCGTACCTCTCGCTCAAAGTGCTTTTCGAAGAGATCCTTTTTCTTTTCCGCCGCCTCGTCCTCTCCCTGGGAGGGCTGCACCGCAAGACAGGTGATCACCACCCCCTCAGAGCCGACCACGCAGGAGAGATCCTCCACAATCCCCAAGTGGCTGCAATCGAGAGCATCCGCTATGCGCAATATCCCCCCCAGAGCACAGACCAGATTTTTGTCTTCCAGAGAGAGATCCCGGTACGTCGGATGATCTTCCGAAGGTAGGGAGCGCCGGTGGTATCGGGCAATAGAGGCCACCAGACGCCTCTGGCGGGCAGAGAAGGGGAGATCCGGTATCTCCATGATAAGTTTGCGGGAGCTTTTATGATGCCCCCGACGACCTTCACACCAGCCGATGTCGTGCAACAGGGCGGCATATTCCAGAAGATTTCGTTCTTCCTTTCCGTATCCGTGAAGATTCCGGAGCCAGTCGAAGAGCGAGAGCGCCAGAGAGGTTACCTGCTCTGCGTGATCGCATACATCAGCATACTCTTCGAGAACTCCGAGAATAGCACGACGCACTGCGCTACCGTCATTCCCCGCGGTGTTCCCTAAAACAGTATCGAGACTTGCACCCTGAAGGAACATGCGGCCGAAAACGTCCGGAAGCCCCTGGCTTCGGAGGCCGAGGAGAACCTGATCCACATCGTACCCCACCCGGTAAAAGGCGGTCTGTATTCCTTCTTTGGAGATGTCAAGAATGCAGTAGGATGCCCGGGGATCTCCATCATCCGGCCGCCCGACGCTACCGGGATTAATAAAACGCCATCCCCCCACAGTGCGATCGAAGGGGATGTGAGAGTGTCCGCAGAGGATGCAATCCGCGCCGGTGGCCTCTCCAAGTTCCTGGAAACGCTCTTCGCTGGTACTGCCATCGAGATGTTCTCCCGGCGAGTCCGGGCTGCCGTGGCAGAGAAAGAAGGCTTTGCCACCGTAACGGAGACGTAGCGTCTCGGGAAGCTCTCCGAGATAGGAAAGCTCCTTTTCTGAAAGAGATTCCCAACACGATTGAAAGGCCAGAGCTTTTTCCGGGCGCTTGGTGGCAAGCCACTTCTCCCCTCTTTCGGGGAGCTGCAGCACCTTGGTATCGTAGTTTCCTCGAAGGCTGAGCACGTACTCGGTGCGTAAAAATGTGAGAACCTCCGGAGCAAAGGGGCCATACCCCACGCTGTCTCCGAGGTTCCAGAAATCCTCTGCCCCAAACCTTCGGGCGTGGCGCCATACCGCATGCAGGGCGGGGAAGTTACCGTGAATATCCGCAAAAAGAGCAATTTTCATATATTTTCAAACCTCCTCGCCATCTCCCAGATCTTCCTCAGGGAAATCTGCCTCTTTACCCGAAAGGAGAGCGCTTTTTTTCGGAAGCTCTTCAAAGACCCGGTAGATCTCCCCCCAAAAGGATGCCTCTTCCAGCTTCTTCCAGAGCTTTGCCGCTTCTTCGAAAAGGTTTTTTCTCTCCACAGCGACGTGCCTCTCCAGAAGGAGCATCCCCTTTTCGATTTGAGGAAAGCAACGGAGATGGCCGTAATACTCCAGGGTACGCTCGCGCTCCTCTTCGGCAAGAAGGGGGAGCATCTCCTTCCAGACATCAAGATCATGAAGATCTCCGAGAAGCGTTTGAAGATCCTTGAGCGTTTTGATGAAGTTCTTTCCCTGCTCCGCCGGAAGAAGGGGGGAGAAAAGCTCAAGGGTGTACCGAAGGCGCTTTACGGCGATGCGCAGATCGTGATGCCCTTCGAAAAACTCCGGAGCCCCCATAACATACCCCAAGGCAAGAATCTCCTCGAGGCGCAACTCAAGCATGTTCCGAGCCCGTTCCCGAAGGGGGAGCGAATCCGCTGCCTCTCCCCGAAGGCGGCAGTGCACCACCAGCCGGCGGAGCTGGCGCTCCATGGTATGAAGCCCCTGATGCTCCGCCTCTCGCTGCAGAGCCTCCTCTACCTTATGCTGAAGATGCCCCCTCTTTTGGGAGAGCCGCAAAAAAAGACGCCGAAGTCCCGGAGATGCATCAGAAGGGAGGATCTTCCCCTTGAGAAGCCCCTGAAGAAAGAGCATCTGCACATCTGTATCCCGGGCATCCCCCAGGGCCTGGGTGAATCGGCGGGCATCTTTACGAAATGCACGGTACTCCCGGGAATCCACACACCCCTCCAGAAGGGGGAGAGCGCTCCGAATTCTCCGGGAGGCGACCCGCATACGGTGCAGATTCTCAGGATCGTCCGAGGCAAGAACCCCCGTCGTTTCGGAGAAAAATCCCCGAAGGCGCACAAGCAGCTCTTCGGCCCCGAAAAGACAGATCCCCCGCTCCTCAAGAGATACCGAAAAATCCTCGGTTTTAGACATTAGGAAGCCCCTCCATCGCTCCGCCGGTTCCACATACCCCGGTGTTCGAGCATCCACTCCTGGGCATGTATCCGGGGCTCCCCTTCGCCAGGGACAAGGTGGCGATAGGAACCATCTGCGAGAAGCTCCCGGGCCTGCACATTGTCCTGCAGATGGACCCGCAAAATTTCAAAGAGCATGCTCCGAAGCTCCGGATCTTCCACGGGGAAGAGCACCTCCACTCGGCGATCAAGATTGCGTTCCATGAGGTCAGAACTCCCCAGAAGAAGCTCCTCTTCTCCTCCATTGCGGAAGTAGTAGAACCGGGAGTGTTCGAGAAAACGCCCCACCATGGAGGTAACCCGGATGGTATCGCTCATGCCGGGAACCCCAGGCACCAGAGAGCAGATTCCTCGAACCTGAAGATCAATGCGCACTCCCTCCCGTGAGGCCTCATAGAGGGCGAGAATGCACTCTTTATCCACAAGAGAGTTCATCTTGAAGGCTATATAGCCGTCTCCATACTCCTGGTGTCGCCGGATCTCCCGGTAAATCCTGCCAAGCATCCCCTTGCGAAGGTCTTCGGGAGCTACCAGAAGCTTCTGATAGCGTACGCCCCTGCCGTAGCCGGTGATGACGTTAAAGAGGGAGGCGACATCCTCTCCGAGGACCTGATCCTGCGAAAAAAGACCGATATCGGTATAGATCCCCGCCGTGGAGGGGTTGTAGTTTCCCGTACTAAGATGAACGTAGCGCCGGATCCCCCCCTGCTCCCGCCGGATGACGAGACACATTTTGGAATGCACCTTAAGCCCCGCCAGGCCGTAGACCACATGCACCCCCGCCCGCTCCAGAGCCCGGGCCCAGACGATGTTGTTCTCCTCATCAAACCGAGCCTTGAGTTCCACCATAACCGCCACCTGCTTGCCGTTGTGGCGGGCCTCCATGAGAGTTTCCACAATGGGAGAGTTCTTCCCCACCCGGTAGAGAGTCATCTTGATGGCCAGTACCTTGGGATCCCGGGCAGCCCATCGGAGAAAATCCACCACCGGCGAGAAGGAGTCGTAGGGGTGGAAAAGAAGAAGATCGTGGCGGCGCAGAATCTCCTGAAAGGAGATATTCAGGGTCAACGCCCTGGGGAGGTTGGGGGTAAAGGGGAGATCCTTGAGATCCGGCCGGTTGATTTTTCCGTAGAGTTCCATGAGGTCTGAAAGACAGACCCGGCCATCCACAGGGTAGACCTGGTAGGGGGCAAGCTCCAGGTGTTTGCGCAGAAAGTTCTGAATTTTTTCGGGGATACGCCAGTCGAGAAGGATCGCTACAGGGATGCCGAAAAAGCGCTGCTCCACCACTTCGGAGACCGTCTCAAGAAGATCCGGAGCTTCATCCTCCTGAATTTCGAGATCCGCATCCCGAAGAAGCTGAAAGGGCCATGCTCCCACCACCTCGTACCCCGGAAAGAGCGAGGGGACACCTTCCATCACCACATCTTCGAGCCATACGAAACGGTATTTTCTTCCCTGGGGAAGCATTTCGGAGACCGGGGGAGAAAGCAAAGCCCCAGGGCTCTCCACGGGGACAAAACGAGGAAAGGTCTTGGGAACCTTTATGCGGGCATAATGATCCTTACCTGCACTGTCGCGGATCTGAACGAGAAGATTCAGGCTCCCGCTGGAGATGTGCGGAAAGGGACGCCCCACATCAACCCCTTGGGGGGTGAGTACCGGAAGAATCTCCTGGCGGAAGTAGCATCGAAGCTTTTCTTTTTCCTCCTCCGTGAGGACGGAATACTCCTCAATGTGGATATTTTCCTCCCGAAGGCGGGGGAAAACGTGATCAATCCAGCAGCTCCGATGACGCCTCAGAGATGCCGCCGTGGTCTCCCGGATAAGATTCATCTGCTCCAGAGGAGAAAGCCCATCCTTGGAGGGAACCATAACTCCCCGCACGATCTGCCGTAAAACCCCCGCAAAACGAATAATGAAAAATTCCTGAAGGTTGCTGGCGTAGATGGAAAGGAATTTAACTCGTTCCAAGAGGGGATGGCAACTCTTCTCCGCCTCCTCCAAAACTCTATCGTTAAAGGCAAGCCACTGGAGTTCTCGGTTGAAAAGCTGCTCCTCACCGAGAACAGTGCTTCGAGCTTCCTCTTCCAGAATCATCTCTATTCCCCATCCTTCCTTCAAAAAAACCTCTCTACGTACAGGAAACGCTCTCGCTCTAAGCGCCTTCGGAGAGAGATGCTCCCGAAGAGGCTCTCTGGATATGCTCCAGAAGACTGCCCGCAAGACCTACCGCCCGAGAGGAGTAGGAGCCCTCCACCACAACCACAAAGGCCACGTCGCGCTCCATTCCCCGGGTAAACCCCGCAAAGACTCCCATGGCAACATTACTACCGGGGATGTTGAGAGAGCCGGTTTTGCCGTACACCTCACATCCTTCGATATTGGCATCCTTTCCTGTTCCTTCAAGCACCACACTCCTCAGCGAGTGCCGTATCAGCTCAAACTCCTCGGGGGCCTTAATCTGGGCCACCACTTTTTTTGTCTTTCCTGAATTCGGAAAGAAGGGACGAAGCTGTTCGCCTCCGTTTCCGAAGCTCGCCATGATAACCATCATCTGGGCCGCAGTAAGGCGGGTGCTCTTCCCTCCCCAGCCAAGAAAATGAAGCGCCTCAACCCCCGAAAGCTCCTCCGGAAGAAACCCCGACTTCTCCACCTTGGGGTCCAGCCCCGTGGGTTTTCCCACGTTAAAGGATTGGTAGAGAGTCCGCACAACATCCTTTCCCATACGGGCTCCCAGGGCGTAGAAGTAGACATTATCGCTCAGCGCCATGGCTCGGTTCAGATCGAGAGGGCCTCGATCCACACGCATGTACGAGAGCAATCCGTTGCCGTACGTCTCAAGATACTCCTTCCGGGACCCCTCAATCTCTTCCCTCGCGGCCATCAAGCCATAACGCAGAGCGCCAAAGGCGACGATAGGCTTGAGGACACTGCTGGAGGGATACTCAAAAGAGAGAGCCCTAGAGACGTTATAGCCATCAATAATCTCGCCGGTCTGGAGATCCATTACCAGAGCACAACCGTTAACACCTTTCATTATGGAGGCTGCATCATCCCCCAGGGCGGTAAAGGCACCCACGAGAAGAAACACGAACACCAGAAGCCCACCGGAACATTTCCGAAAAGCTCCACCGCCGAAGATTTTCCCAAACATTAACATATCACCTCATAGGATTCGTACAAACACATGCGGTTTTTCCTCTCGAACCTTTGGATTGTACCTCGAAAGGAATCGTACAGGAAGAAATAACACATAACTGTAACCTTACCGTAACAGAAGTAGCTGTTTGCCCCCGACGGAAAAAGAAAGCCCTTACATTTCCCCTAGAATTTTCCGAAGCTCCTCCTCTACCTCAGGAAGTTTTTTGCAAAGGGTGTCCATGCGTTCTCGGAGGAGATTTTCCTCTTCCTCCGTTACCCTCGACTCCAGAAGTTTTTCCAGAGCCTCCGCCTCTGCAGCATCCTCGAAGTCGGCAACAGAACTCAAAATTCCCTTGAGAGCATGCATAATCCTTGCGGCCCGGAGAAGATTTTCCCGGATCTCCGCAGACGCCATGTCTCTACGCACCCGAGCCGCATCATCACGAAAGGCCTGGTATACTTCCTTGAGAATCTCCTTCTCCTCGAAGATGCTCTGGAGAAACTTCTCTCGATTGATCCTAAGACACGCTGACATGACATACCCCTTTCTCTGCGAGATAATACGCTCAGTATTCCACGGAACATCTGAAGACTCAAGAGTACCCGGTGTGCAGTTTCTGCTGCTTTTGAGGATTCCGGAGAACCGAATGGGATGCCTTTGGATCAACAAAAGGTAACAGCTCTGATTATCGCACAAAGCGAGCTTCCGGCAAAAATATCACGATGCACTTTTTGTGTATTCCCGAAAACGCAGAGAATGTTACAATATATTTCGAGTAAGGAGGTTATGCCATGATAGACCCTGTACAAATGGAACTCCCCCCGGTCTCTTCGGTACCGCTGATTCTTCGGAGGGAGATCGAGGCCCGCTACTTCCACGCCCTTCTCCCTCATCTGTGTGCAGATTTCGGCGAGCAGGCGGTACGAAAAAGCCTCACCAGAGCTATTCGTGAGGAGGCGTGCACGCAAGGGAGGCATCTGTGCGAAAATGCCCCCTCCAACGGATGCAAGACCTTTCGGAAGGTGGTGGCGGAGTGGAACCGAGGAGGCAGCCTCGAACTCCGCATGATCGAAGAGTCCCCCCAAAGGCTTGCTTTTCACGTTTCCCGATGCGCCTTCGCGGAGATGTACCGGCGTCTGGGGTTGGAGGAGTGGGGTTTTATACTCTCCTGCCAGAGAGATTTTTCTTTTCTCGAAGGCTTTAATCCAGAAGCTCGGCTCCTTCGCCCTCATACCTTAATGGAAGGGCACGGCTTCTGCGATTTCGACTACCGTTTCCCCCCTATCACAAAAGAGGAGGATGCCACATCATGAACCTTGGCGAGTATGTACAGTCTCTGGAGCCTCACATTTTACGCTCCATTCAGGAATCTATCCGGATTCCAAGCGTGGAGGGGCCACCGAAACCCGGCATGCCCTTTGGAGAAGGGGTTGGAAAGGCTCTGGAGCATGCCTTGAAAACCGCAGAATCCATGGGCTTCCGCACGGTAAATCTGGACGGCATGATAGGCTATGCGGAGTACGGTGAAGGAGACGAAATGATCGCCGTGCTGGGACATCTTGATGTGGTCCCCGAGGGCGACGGGTGGAGCTACCCCCCCTACGGCGGCGAGATTTATGAGGGAGTTCTCTACGGTCGGGGGGTACTGGACAACAAGGGGCCAATCATAGGAGCCCTCTGGGGACTGAAGGCGATTAAAGATCTGGGACTCTCCCTACGGCGCCGGATCCGCATTATCTTCGGCACAAACGAAGAGAGCGGGATGAAAGGTGCCGCCTACTACGCACAACATGACGAACACCCCCTTATGGGTTTTACCCCCGATGCGGAGTACCCCATCATCAACGTAGAGAAGGGGGGCCTCGGTATCCGGGCCAGCATACCCTTTCCCGAAAGTTCCCGCGTGGAAATTCTGGAACTCCAAGGAGGGACCGTGGTCAATGCAGTTCCCGAGGGGGCATCGCTTCGGGTCGTTCTTCCGGAAAATCTGCGGAATACGGATGCTCTTTTGGGAACCCTTGGGGCAGAGCGATCGTGGCGAATCCGAGCAGAACAGCGAGGAGATACGCTAAGCCTCACCACCAAGGGAAAATCTGCCCACGGGAGCACTCCAGAACTGGGAGAGAATGCGATTTTCCGCCTCTTCTCGCTTCTGGGAACCTTGAATGCCAGGGACCCTCTCTTTGAACTCTTCCACAAGCTGGCACTCCTTCTGGAGGATACCCGGGGGGAACGCCTCGGCATATCGCAGGAAGATGCAGTTTCAGGAAAGCTCTCCTGCAACCTGGGACTTCTCTCCTGGAAAGATGGCACAATCAACCTCACTTTTGACATTCGCCATCCGGTTACCGCAAATCCCACAGAGATTCTCCAGGGGCTAGAGAAGTCCCTTGAACCTCTGGGGTTTTCTCTGGAAATGATAAAGCAGAATCCTCCCGTGCATGTGGCGGCAGACTCTGAACTGGTGCATACTCTTCAAAAAGTGTACGAGAGGGAGACGGGACAAAAAGCGACCCTTCTCGCCATCGGAGGAGGCACCTACGCCAAATCCATGCCCAATATCGTGGCCTTCGGCCCAATTTTTCCCGGTGACCCCCATCTGATCCATCAGGCAAACGAATCCTGCCCCGTCTCCCGACTGATGGAGAGTATACGGATCACCGCCGCAGCGATGCATGAACTCGCAGGGTAAACTCGAATACGGCGGAGGAGAACGCTCCCGGGGGAAGGGACTTCGACGATGGATACGGGGAAATACAACCAGAGCTACCGGAGGAATGTATATGGAAGTGCGAAATCTTAAACTACGTAAAGAGTCTCTGGACAGAGTGGAACGGCGCTGCGAGAAGTGCGGCACCTTCAAGGGGTTGCGTGTATACTACAAAATCTCCCCCCCAAGAGGAGGGGAGGACGTCCTTGAGAATGCCGCAGTTCTCTGTCCACACTGCTACAGAGAATATCTCTTTATGGAGGATTCGGTTTCCTATGAGGCGTGGTGTCGCCTCCCCCCGGCTCCGGTAATAGCGCGTATTCTTGCAGAGATCCCCGAAGACACTCGAGCCTCAGAGCTTCGGGAACTTCTGGAACAGATCGCACGGGAAGCCCGGAACAGCCCGGGCTTCTGGTGGGGGAAGCATCATCACGATAACCCCCTCTTCTAAAATTATTTAAAGTATTTCATATCCTTCCCGACGAAACGCCCCTTCTTCGAAGAAGGGGCGTTTCGTCGGGAAGGATGACCAAAAACGCCGAAAACCGGAGGAGAAGCTGAAAAGGAAGGAAGCTAGTCTTTAAGAAGCCGTTCTTCCAGCAGCGGGGGGACACCCTCCATGACAAGAAGCTTCAAGGAGAAATCTCCAAACCGGAAGAGCACGGCAAAAATTTCTTTTTCCATCCCCTCAAGTACCGAAGCGGCGACTCCAAGAGGAGGGTGCATCATAAAGTTTTTGCCAAAATCGGACATGTTCACCGCAAAGAGTCCGTTTACAAGATTGAGATACTCCTCGGTAGCAGCCTTTCCCAGCTCATCCAGGGAGGTAATATCCTCTCCGGAAAAGGCCCTTCCCAGGGCCACCAAAGAGAGGGGATCCCCCGAGATAGCCGTGAACATGGAGGGCTTATCCCTCTGCGTAACGAGCTGGAGCGCAAGATACTCCAAAGCAAGATCGTCCTCTTCCGGAAAGGCGGGACAGAGCACCACAAAACGATCCACAAAACGGATCATGCTTCTGGCAAAGAGAGAGACGTAATCGGTAAGGAGTTCGTGCTCAAGAATGCGCTTTCCCTGGAGGCAGAAGCGTACCGTCACATCGACATCGTCCATGGTGAGGGCTTCGAAGACATCTCTGCCAAGCTCGTATTCCCGTTTGTAGGCCTCTATAGCTTCGTTAAAATCTTTAACAGACAGGATGTTCTCGTCCATAAGGGCCTGCCCTAGCACCGCATACCCTTTTTTCTGCTGCGAGAGAAGTACCTGAAGCTGCTCTTCGGAAAGATAGCCCATCTCTATGGCAATATCGCCAAAGCGCCGATCTTCGTGGACCTGCATGGCATGCACTGTCTCCACCTGATCGGAGGTCATGTATCGCTCATTCACAGCCAGTATGCCGAGCTTTGGCCGGGCATGTTCCACCGCTCCATAGGCCACGCGAAGCTGTTTGGAGGTAACATACCCCTTCTGGAGAAGGAACTCCCCGAACAACCCCATAAACATCAGTTGGCCGTCCCTTCGTCGTTATCAAGGATATCCATCACCAGAGAGACAATTCTCTCCCGTCGGATGGGCTTTTGGACAAAATCATAAGCTCCTGCGAAGATAGCCTCCTTTATGTTCTCCTCGGTTCCGGCAGAAGACGCAATAATCACCTTTGCACGAGGCTCTCCCTCAATTTGAGCAATCTCCTTGAGGGCCTCAAGCCCCGTTTTTGCAGGCATAACGATGTCCATGATAACGATCTTTGGCCGGTGTTCGCGGAACATTGCCACCGCATTTACACCGTTGTCCGCCTCCACCACCTTGAGGCCGCAGGTCTTTTCAAGGATATCCCGCAGTTGCTTTCGAATAAGAAGAGAATCGTCACAAATCAACACATCCGGGCGATCCGCCATGTAGAAGCTCCTCCTCTCCGCACCGTGTCTTTTTTAGGGAAAACTTTTTTCCAAAGGCATATCTTCAGGCAACAGTATTATGCCACATAACGACCGCTGAGAGGAATAATTTCCGATCCTCCCCCTTTTGCATTATACCAAGAAAAAAAGCCTTTTTTACATATCCCCTCCTGAAAAACCGATCAGGAATTGACCCTTCCGGCATATTTTCGGAAAAACGTTACAATCCCACACGTCCAGAAAAACGCTTTCCCCAGGTTGAAAGATATCTCCTCTTGGAGTATGGTGGTCTGGTTTTCCTTTGTTTCCATGAGAAGGTTTCGAATCAGATCTGCTGGAGGTGTTGGATATGACCGAGGTTATCAAGAATCCCCAGGCTTTCTTCCATAAAATGGAGAGGGAACGTGGACGGGGAAAAAGCATTGGGCTCGTCCCCACCATGGGGTTTCTTCACAAAGGGCATCTCTCCCTTGTGCGGCAATGCAAAAACGAGAACGATCTTACTGTGGTATCCATTTTTGTAAACCCCACCCAGTTCGGCCCCTCCGAAGATCTTCAGAGCTACCCTCGCGATTTCAAAGGGGATCTCACTCTTTTAGAAAGCGAAGGAGCGGATCTGCTCTTCGCTCCCGAGGCTGAAGATATGTACGGTAAGGATTTTTCGGTTTTCGTGGAAGAACACTCCTTAAGCCGGAATCTCTGCGGTGCCTCGCGGCCGGGACATTTTCGAGGGGTCTGCACGGTGGTGCTCAAGCTCTTCAACCTTGCACAACCCCATAGGGCCTATTTCGGCCAGAAGGATTACCAGCAGCTCAAGGTAATACAACGGATGGTACGGGATCTGAACATCCCCATAGAGATCCGCCCCTGCCCCATCGTGCGGGAGCCCGACGGACTCGCCAAAAGCAGCCGGAATACCTATCTTTCCGAGGAGGAGCGTCGGGAGGCTCTGCTCTTGAACAGCTCTCTGAAGACTGCACAAAAGGCTCTGGAAGATGGAGAAAAACGGGTTTCCGCTCTTCGGGATCTGGTGCTGGGGCTCTTCGAAAAGAGCCTTCTGGCAAAACCCGAATACGTGGAGATTTGCCACGCCGGCACTTTGGAGCCTCTGGAAAAAATCGAAGAGACCGCTCTTCTCGCTCTGGCGGTGCGAGTGGGGAAGACCCGCCTTATCGACAACTGCATTCTAAAGGTTCCGCAGTGATGCCGGCGGCGACATGCGACATCGGTTGCGGAGGGGATGAAAAAACAGGGAGAATCCAAGGGGAAAGGATGGCAAGAACATGAAAAAAATAACCCTGCATCACCTTGGGGAGATGAAGGCCCAGGGGGAGCCCATCTCCATGCTTACGGCGTACAGCTTCTGGCAGGCCCGGCTGGTGGAAGAGGCCGGGGCGGATATGATCCTGGTGGGGGATTCTCTGGGGATGGTGGAACAGGGCTTTTCGGGGACCCTTCCGGTGACGCTGGAGATGATGATTCTCGCATGCCAGGGGGTAACCCGGGGGGCCTCAAGGCCTTTTATCGTGGGAGATTTGCCCTTTCTCTCCTACGAAACCAGCGAGAGCGAAGCCATCCGTAACGCCGGAAGAATGATCAAGGAGTCTGGCGTCGATGCGGTAAAGCTTGAGGGAGGGCGAAGACAGGCTTCCACAGTGCGGGCCCTTACCCGGGCCGGCATAGCGGTGATGGGGCATATCGGGCTCACCCCCCAATCCGCCACCCTTCTGGGAGGCTTTCGGGTCCAGGGAAAGGATGCCTCAGGGGCCCGGGAGCTTCTGGAGGATGCCCGGGCTTTGGAAGAGGCGGGAGCAAAGCTGCTGATTCTGGAGTGCATCCCCGCCCCTCTGGCAGAGCAGATCAGCGCAGATCTCTCCATACCCACCATCGGGATCGGTGCGGGAGCAGGATGTGATGGACAGGTGCTTGTCTTTCACGACGTATTGGGACTCTACGGAGATTTTCAGCCCCGTTTCGTGAAGCGCTACGTCGAGGGGGGTTCTCTTCTGAGGGAGGCCCTGCGGGAACATGTGGCAGAGGTGCGCCGCAAAGCTTTCCCCCAGGAGAGACACTCCTTCGGCATGGAAAAAGCCGTCCTGGAAGCTGCGTTGAAGGAGGATTCCGATTCGTGAGAATAACGCTGGTGGGGTGCGGTGCCCTGGGAGGGCTCTTTGCTGCCCGGCTCCTCGCGGCAGGAGAGGATGTGCAGATGCTGCAACGTCCGGGGAAACGGCTGGAGGATCTTCGCCGCAAGGGGCTGCGCTTTCGCGAGGCTTCGGGGGAGCGCTCCGTCTTTTTCCCCCCTCTCGCCTCCTCTCCGGAGGAGCTGCCCCCCGCCCCCCTGGTAATAGTGGCGGTAAAAGCCTGGAGCACCTCCTCGGTGGCTCCTTTCATGCCCGGCCTCCTGGAAAAACACGGATGGGTGCTCACCGTGCAGAACGGTCTGGGGAATGCGGAGATCCTCGCGGAGAAGGTGGAAGAAAGATCCATCGTGCTGGGGCCCTGCACCTACGGAGCCAGGCTTGATTCCGAGGGGTCAGTCTGTGCCGCAGGGGAGGGGGAGCTACTGCTGGGACCGTTCCGAAAGGAGCGGGATCTTGCCCCTCTGCAAGCTCTTTTTGAGCATGCAGGATTTCGGACGATTCTTCGGGAGGACCCCCTCCCCCTGCTCTGGGAAAAACTTATTCTTAACGCTGCTATCAACCCTCTTTCAGCCCTGGCACGATGCTCTAACGGGGATCTCCTCGCCTCGGAGGATCTTCGAAAAATCATGGAGAAGCTGGTATGGGAGGCCCTGCAGGTCGCCCGAGGGGAGGGGGTTGCGCTGGATCACCAAGAGTGTCTGGAAAAATGTTTTTCCGTCTGCAGGAAGACCGGCTCAAACCGAAACTCCATGCTTCAGGATGTGGAGGCAAAGCGCCCGACCGAAAACGATGCCATCAGTGGCCAGGTGGTGCTGCGGGGACGCAGAAGAGGCATCCCGGTCCCCTGCACGGAAGATATCTGGCATCTGCTCCGGGGGGTAGACGCCCTTGCGGCAAACAGAAAGAGATCTTCCGCCTGTGAAAAAACACCGAAAAAAGATTACCCTAAACCATTGAGCACTCCCGAACAGTAGCGAAAAACCTTTCCTCCCAGGAAAAGAACGATGCCAAAGAGATGCTTTTCCGCAGAGAAAGATTTGTCGGTTTCGTCTATACATTTCTAGCATTGTGCCGTATAATGCTTGAAAGCAAAGGATATTTTGCGGCGCTCCGAAAAACAAAAGTTACCATTGTGGCGCGTTTTTTGCGCTCCCCACCTTGTGAAACCTGCAACTAATTGGTGCGACACGTAGAGATATCCCCCTTTCTGCCGAGGCAGACTCATTCCGGCGGATTTTTTGGTGTGTACCAGAGAAAAGCCGGATTATCTATAAGGAGGTAGGCAGCATGGCCAGACCTAAAGTTGTTTTGGATGGGAATGAAGCTGCGGCGCATATCGCTCATATGACCAATGAGGTTATCGCCATTTATCCCATCACCCCCTCTTCCCCCATGGGCGAGTGGTCCGATCAGTGGACTTCTGAGAATCGGACGAACCTGTGGGGAACGATCCCCCAGGTAACAGAAATGCAGAGCGAAGGCGGCGCTTCCGGAGCAGTTCACGGAGCACTTCAGGCAGGGGCTCTCACCACCACCTTCACCGCCTCTCAGGGGCTTCTCCTGATGATCCCCAACATGTTCAAAATTGCAGGAGAGCTTACCTCCACGGTCTTCCACGTTACCGCCCGTACCGTGGCAACCCATGCCCTCTCCATCTTCGGCGATCACAGCGATGTGATGGCCACACGCGGAACGGGGTTCGGCTTCCTCGCATCCAACAGCGTGCAGGAAGTCATGGACCTGGCTCTTATCGCTCAGGCGGCTACTCTGGAATCCCGGATTCCCTTCGTCCACTTCTTCGACGGCTTCCGCACCTCCCACGAGGTTCACAAGATTGAGGAGATCACGCGCGAAGACGTTCGGGCCATGATTGACGACGACAAGATTGCGGAGTTCCGGGCCCGGGCACTCAACCCCGAGAAGCCTGTTCTTCGCGGCACAGCCCAGAATCCCGATCACTTCTTCCAGGCTCGCGAAGCCTGTAATGCCTTCTACGACGCCTGTCCTGCGATTGTAGAGAAGGTGATGGAGAAGTTCGCCAAGGTGATCGGCCGGGAGTACCATCTCTTCGAGTACGTGGGAGCCCCGGATGCAGAGAAGGTTGTTATTCTCATGGGTTCCGGCGCCGAAACCGCTCACGAGGCTGTGGATTATCTCGTGGGGCAAGGCGAAAAGGTGGGAATCATCAAGGTTCGCCTCTACCGTCCCTTCTCGGCAAAGCATCTGCTCAAGGCCCTTCCGGAATCCGTGAAGGCTGTGGCAGTGCTTGATCGTACCAAGGAGCCCGGCGCAGACGGAGAGCCTCTCTTCCTCGACGTGGCGAGCGCCCTTCGGGAGGATCGCTGCGATGTCAGCATCATCGGTGGCCGGTACGGTCTCTCCTCCAAGGAGTTCACCCCCACCATGGTGAAGGCGGTCTTTGATGAACTCGGCAAGGAGAACCCCAAGAAGCGCTTTACCGTGGGGATCAACGATGATGTCACCCATATGAGCCTGGACTACGATCCCAACTTCTCCACCGCAGATCCCAAGTCCACCCGCTGCCTCTTCTTCGGCCTCGGCTCGGACGGCACCGTGGGAGCCAACAAAAACTCCATCAAGATCATCGGGGAAAATACGGACAACCACGCCCAGGGATACTTCGTCTACGACTCCAAGAAGTCCGGAGGGGTTACGGTTTCCCATCTTCGCTTCGGCCCCAACAAGATCCGCTCCCCCTACCTGATCAACTCCGCCAACTTCATCGCCTGTCATCAGTTCTCCTTCATGGAGAAGCTGGATGTGCTCAAGGATGCTGCCGAAAATGGCACCTTCCTGCTCAACAGCATCTACGGCCCCGAAGAGGTCTGGGATCACCTTCCCAAGAAGACCCAGCAGCGGATCATCGACAAGAAGATCAAGTTCTACGTCATCGACGGCTATAAAGTAGCTGCCAAGACCGGCATGGGTGTCCGCATCAACGGCATTATGCAGACCTGCTTCTTCGCCCTGAGCGGCATTCTCCCCCGGGAGGAGGCCATCGGTGCCATTAAAAATGCTATCAAAAAGACCTACGGCAAGAAGGGCGAAGCCGTCGTACAGAAGAACTACGCCGCCGTGGACGCCACTCTGGAAGATCTTCACGAGGTGAAGGTCCCCGGAAAGGTTACCAGCAGCTTTGATCTTCTCGCTCCGGTGCCCGAAGAGGCTCCCGAGGATGTCAAGAAAATTGCAGGCCCCATCATCGCTCTGGAGGGAGACTCCATCCCCGTGAGCGCCTTCGCCCCCGACGGCACCTTCCCCACCGCCACCACCCAGTGGGAGAAGCGCAACGTGGCTCTGGAAGTTCCCGCTTGGGATCCCAACGTCTGCATCCAGTGCGGCAAGTGCTCCCTGGTCTGCCCCCACGGGGTTATCCGGGCCAAGGTCTACGACGAGGAACTCCTTAAGGATGCTCCCGAGACCTTCAAATCCACCGAAGCCAAGTGGAAGCAGTTTGCAGGCAAAAAATTCACCCTTCAGGTGGCAGTGGAAGACTGCACCGGCTGTAGCCTCTGCGTGGTGAACTGCCCTGCAAAGAACAAGACCGAAGAGGGCAAGAAGGCCATCAACATGGTTCCCCAGCCCGCTCTCCGGGAAGAGGAAAAGAAAAACTGGGAGTTCTTCCTGGATATTCCCGATGCAGCTCGTGGAGAGCTGAACCTCAACGCAGTGAAGGACGTACAGCTTCTGCGTCCCCTCTTCGAGTTCTCCGGAGCCTGTGCAGGGTGCGGTGAAACTCCCTACGTGAAACTTCTGAGCACCCTCTTCGGCGACCGGGCTCTCATCGCCAACGCCACGGGATGCTCCTCCATCTACGGCGGCAACCTCCCCACCACCCCCTGGGCGGTGAATAACGAAGGACACGGCCCTGCCTGGTCTAACTCCCTCTTCGAAGATAATGCAGAGTTCGGCATGGGGATGCGCCTGGCAGCAGACAAGAACGAAGAGTTCGCCCGGGAGCTGGTGGTACGCCTTAAGGACACCATCGGGGAGCAGCTTGTCAAGGCTCTTCTCGAGACCGACCAGAGCAACGACGAAGGCATCGCCACCCAGCGGAAAAATGTTGAAGAGCTTCGTAAGGCTCTCGGCAACTCCAAAGAGGCGGATGCCAAGGTTCTTCTCGGCGTAGCGGACTACCTCATCAAGAAGAGCGTCTGGATCCTCGGCGGCGACGGCTGGGCCTACGATATCGGCTACGGTGGCCTGGATCACGTGGTGGCCTCTAACCGGAACGTCAACATTCTCGTAATGGACACCGAAGTCTACTCCAATACCGGGGGCCAGATGTCCAAGGCTACTCCCATGGGGGCAGTGGCGAAGTTCGCCGCCGGCGGCAAGCCCATGGGCAAGAAAGACCTCGCCCGGATCTGCATGACCTACGGATCCTGCTACGTGGCCCGGGTTGCCATGGGAGCAAACGATGCCCAGACCATCAAGGCCTTCCGGGAAGCCGAAGCCTATGACGGCCCCTCCATTATCATCGCCTACGCCCACTGCATCGCCCACGGCTTCGCACTTGAGACGGGGCTGATTCACCAGAAGCAGGCAGTGGATTCGGGACACTGGATTCTCATGCGGTACAACCCCATGCTGGCCATGGAGGGCAAGAACCCCCTTACGCTTGACAGCAAGGAGCCCACGTTGGCTCTGGAGGAGTACGTCTACGGCGAGAACCGGTACAACATGCTGAAGCGGGCTCACCCCGAGGACTCCAAGGCTCTCATCGAGATGGCCCAGAAGAACATCACCCAGAACTGGAAGATGTACAAGTACCTGGCGGATATGCCCTGGGAATAAGCCCCCCTCGGCAGTTGTTCCAGCATCAGCGTGACATAGCACAGCAATAGTCGAAGCTCCGGGGATAACCTCCCCGGAGCTTCGTTTACTTTCTTGATCCTTATACTCTTCTTATGCTCTTGCGAAGGTTTCGCAAGCCTCCATGAAACAACGAAAGAGTTTCTCCATCTTTTCGTTCCCTGGAACCATTCCCTCGGGGTGCCACTGTACCCCCACCACAAAAGCCCTGTCCGGCATCTCTAAAGCCTCTATCACCCCATCGACGGAACGGGCGGTAATGCGCAATCCCTCTCCGGGCTCCCGAACCGCCTGATGGTGGAAGCTGTTAACCTCCACCCGCTCCCCCCAGAGGCTTTGAAGCAGCGATCCCTCTTCGAGAATCACCGAATGGGAGGCATAACCGATGGAAGCGCGCTGGGTGTGCTGCACCGTCGCCCCAAAGGAGGCGAGATCCTGCACCAGAGTTCCCCCCTGTGCCACGTTAAGAATCTGAAGCCCCTTGCAGATCCCCAGAAGGGGGATTTTTCTTTCGAGAGCCCTCCGGGTGAGGGCCATCTGAAAGCCATCGAGAAAGGGAAAGGTCTCTCCCAACCCCGGTTCGGGCTCCTCTCCCCAGAGAAGAGGAGCCACATCCCCCCCTCCGGGGAGGATCACTCCGTGCACTCTCTGGAGTTGCTCATCCAGGGCCTCATTCTCAAGATCCTTCATCTGGGGGAGCACCAGGGGGATCCCCCCGGCATTCTCCACCGCCCGAACGTAGTCGTAGGGGATATCACAACGGATCTGCCCCTTGGGGGTATGGGTTTCATTTCCCGCAATGCCGATAATGATTCGCTTTGCCACAGTGGATGACCTCGCTTATAGAATATAAGAGCAGAAACGGAGGATATCTTCCGTTTTTTTCTTTCGGAAAATCCTCCGCCACAGTGTTATCCCCCCAGGGAGATGACTCCCCGGAACCAGAGGTAGACCTTTTCCATGGAGGGGCTGGAGTATTCCAGCGTTCGCCCATCCACCCGAACCGCCTCGGGAAAGAGATCCGCCTTGTCTGCCAGAAAGGTGGAGCCCAGAGTCACCCGGAGGCAGTAGTTTTCTTCCCTCTCCAACCCTGCCCGAGCCTGATCAATCCGGGATTGTTCCAAGGCACTGGCAGCCGCATCTTCCAGAAGGGGGAGACTCTCTTCGGGGTTAAGCAGCTCCGCCGCATGGCGTCCCACCCCTTTTTTCACCGAGCAGGTGGTTACGGCATGGGAGAAAAAGTTCCGGGCCTCTTCGCAGAGCGCATGATCCCCCGTAACGAGGAGTGTGGGCACCCCCCAGTAGGCCCCGAGAGCGGCATTCACTCCAAGCTCCCCCACGGAACGACCGTTGAGGGAGACCTCGTGCAGAGCCATGCTCATGGTATGATCCAGCACCCCCCCGAGGGTTCCCGCCTTGGCGTGGTAAGCCACGAAAAAAAGGGCATCGCACCCCTTGGCCCCCTCCATCATGCTGAAAGGCTTGGGGGTACCGCTTATGAGGCGCACCTTTCCACCAAAGGCTCCGATATCAAGGTTTTTCATGCCGTTGTGGGAGTCGTTGAGCAGAATCTCCCCAGTACCCGCCTTCTCCGCTCCCCGGATCACCGCGAGGGCATCCTGAAGCTGCCAGTGCCTGCCAAAGGAATAGGTTTCCTTGCCGGGGGTACACTGATCGGGATGCACCACCCCGGTGGCCCCCTCCATGTCGCAACTTATGTAGAGTTTCACGAAATATACGCCTCTTTTCTCGCTCTAATAGACCCCGGATTCCAGAATGGAGAAGCTCCCCTTGATACTATCCACCCGGGCTCGTGCTCCCAGGGGGAGGGTGGCTTTTTTCTCTCCGTGGCCGAAACATCCCCCGAGAAGCACCGGTTTATCAAGAGAGGCAAGATGACTCTCCCAAACCTCTTCCAGAGTAAGGCTCTTTTCGGGGTCTTTGGCCTCCGCCTTTTCGATCTGCCCCACCACCACAGCCGCGGCATCCCGAAGCTTTCCCGCCATGCGGAGGGAGCAGAGCATGCGGTCGACTTTATAGGGCTCTTCGTTAACGTCTTCAAAGACGAGAATTTTCCCCGCCGTATTGATCTCCCAGGGGGTTCCGAGAAGGGCACAGATCAGGGAGAGGCATCCTCCGGTAAGCTCCCCTTCAGCCACCCCTGGTACGAGTCCCTGCATGGCAGGAGCACCCGCATAGGGAAAGATCTCCCCCAGCGGTTCCGGGCTTGTAAGAGCCCGAAGAAGAGCATCCTTTACGTATCCTTCAAAGCTCTCTTTAGGGAACTCCGTGCTCGGCATGGGGCCATGGAAGGTGCAAAAACCCGCCTCCTGAAGGATCATAAGATGGAGCACCGTGATATCGCTGTATCCTAAAAAGACCTTGGGGTTCTTTCGGATCAGGGACATGTCGATCCGCTCGGGGATTCGGGTAGCCCCATCCCCCCCCCGAACGCAGAAGATCCCCTTTATGGCGGGATCTGCGAACATGCGGTTCACATCCCCCGCCCGAAGATCGTCGGACCCCGCAAGGTACCCCCAGGAGGCATGACAGCTCTCCCCTGTGACAACCTTAAATCCTAGAGCTTCCGTGATGGCGATGCTTTTTTCCAGTTTTTCCGGAGGAACCGGGCTGGAGGGAGCAATAAATCCTATGGTATCACCTGGCCGAAGGGCCGGAACCTTGTGCATGGTACATCGTCCTTTCTTTAATGTTCTTGCCTTAATCCAGAGGATAGTGGCACGCCACGCCGCGCCCTGCGGCAAAGACAAAGGGGGGCTCCTCCTCGCGGCACCGGGGCTTCACATAGGGGCAGCGAGTATGGAAGCGGCATCCCGGAGGAAGGTTGATGGGGCTCGGGATATCCCCCTGAAGGATCATCTTCTCCCGGTCCCGTTTCCGGGGGTCCGGCACGGGAACTGCAGAGATGAGAAACTTGGTGTAGGGGTGCCGGGGGGAGGCAAAGATATCTGCGGTTTTGCCAATTTCCATGCTCTTTCCCAGAAACATGACGCTCACCCGATCCGCCAGATGTCGCACCACGCTCAGGTCGTGGGTGATGAAGAGGTAGGTAAGGGAAAAGCGCTCCTGAAGATCCTTGAGAAGGTTCAACACCTGGGCCTGAATGGAGACATCCAGAGCGGAGACCGCCTCGTCACAGACGATAAATTCAGGGTTGAGTGCCAGAGCCCGGGCGATACCCACCCTCTGACGCTGTCCCCCGCTGAACTGATGGGGATACTTGGCCATGGCCTCGGGAGAGAGCCCCACAAGCTCCAGAAGCTCCGCCACCCGAGAGCGGATCTCCCCCTTGGAAAGACCCGTATGCGTCTCAAGGGGCTCCGAGAGAATGGAGCGTATGCGCATCCGGGGGTTCAGAGATGCGTAGGGATCCTGAAAGATGATCTGCATCTTCTTGCGAAGCACTCGCAGCTTTTCCTGAGAGAGAGAAAAAATCTCCTCTCCCTGAAAGAAAACCTCTCCCTCGGTCTTTTCCACAAGCCGGAGCAAAAGCCTCCCCAGGGTGGTTTTACCGCATCCGGACTCCCCCACCAGGGCAAAGGTCTCCCGGGGCTCCACCGTAAAGGTAACTCCGTCCACCGCATGCACCACTCCGGAACTTTTTCCGAAGACCCCCGAAGATACGGGGAAGTGCTTTACCAGATTTTCCACGCGAATAAGAGGCATCATGCGGCACTCCCCCCCGCCCGGGCAACCCGCCAGCAGCGAACCCCATGCTCTCCGCCCTGGCTCTCCAGCTCCGGCACATCGTCGAAACAACGAGGGAGCACCCGATCACACCGGGGGGCGAAAGAACAGCCCCGAGGAAGATGCAGCAGGCTCGGCACAGAGCCTTCGATGGTGTGCAACTTCTGGCCCTTTCCTCTGCTTTCGATACTCGGAATAGATCGGAGAAGCCCCTCCGTATAGGGGTGCAGAGGATTTTCGAAAAGCTCGAAAACGGGGGCAGACTCCACCACCTTGCCAGCATACATAACATGAACGTAGTCGCACACCTCCGCCACCACCCCAAGATCGTGGGTAATGAGAATGATGGAGGTGTGGATACGGCGCTGCAGATCAAGCATGAGCTGGAGTATCTGGGCCTGAATGGTCACATCCAGCGCCGTGGTGGGCTCATCCGCAATGAGGAGTTTTGGTTCGCAGATGAGGGCCATGGCGATCATCACTCGCTGGCGCAGCCCTCCAGAAAGTTGATGAGGATAACAGCGGCAGCGGGAGGCGGGCTCCGGGATCCCCACCAGATCAAGCATGTGGATTACCGCATCCCGGCGCTCCCTGGCATTCATGGAGGTATGAAGCTGCAGCACCTCCCCCACCTGCTTCAGCACTGTATGTACGGGGTTGAGGGATGTCATGGGCTCCTGAAAGATCATGGAGAGTTCCTTTCCCCGGAGGGAGCACATCTCCCGGGGGGTTTTACGGGCAAGATCGGTACCCTCAAAAAGGATCTTTCCCTCCACGATACGCCCCGGCGGGGAGACAAGCCCCATGACAGAGAGGGATGTCACGCTCTTGCCGCAGCCGGATTCTCCCACCAGCCCTGTCACCTTTCCCCGGGGGACATCAAAGGAGACCCCGTCCACCGCAGGAACCACTCCCCGACTTGTATAGAAATGGGTTTTGAGATTACGTACTTCAAGTGTATGGTTCGTCACTGTTTCTCCCCCTTCCCCTAGTCTTTCATGTACGGATCAATGGCATCCCGCAGGCCGTCTCCCATAAAGTTAAACGCCAGCACGGTGATAAGAATAGCTACCCCCGGAAGGATGGCCACCCAGGGAGCGGAGAAGAGAAACTCCTTGCCTCGGGAGACCAGAAGCCCCCAACTCGGGGTGGGAGGCTGGGCCCCTACGCCGAGAAAGCTCAGAGAGGCCTCGGACATGATGGCCTGGGGAATGCGAAGGGTAAAGAGCACCACCAGGGCGGGGAGGCAGTTGGGGAAAATATGCCGTATCATGATGGTGCGGCGCCGTACCCCCATGGCCCGGGCGGCCTCCACGAACTCCTTCTCCTTGAGAGAGAGGGTCTGAGAACGCACCACCCGGGCGGTGGTGGCCCACCCCACCAGGCTGAGGGCAATGAAGATGTTGAAGAGGGTAGCCCCCAGGGTGTACATGAAGCACATGGCCAGGAGCAGAGAAGGAAAGGCGAGCACCATATCCGCCAGGCGCATGATCCAGAAATCCGTCCATCCTCCGTAGTACCCCGCCAGAATGCCCAGAATCGTACCGATGAACATGGAGAAGAAGCTCGGCACCAGACCGATCACCAGAGAGATCCGGGCACCATAGATCACTCGGGTGAGAAGATCCCGGCCGAACATATCCGTGCCGAACCAGTGGCTCCAGCTAGGCGCCAGAAGCTGGTTATCCAGATCCACCTCGTAGGGATCGTAGGGGGTGATCACCGGAGCACCGATGGCGAGCACCACAAGGATCAGCACCAGAAGAAGCCCCAAGGAGGCCATACGGTTCTGCCGGAAGGCCCGCAGAAGATCCTGAAAGAGCGAGGGGACCCCAAGGCGCTCTTCCAGAGGCTGGGGGAGAACCTCCTTTTCGGGAGTAGCATTGTGTAGAGCATCCATTCTTCGCCCCACCTCCTATCGATCGCACCGGATCCGGGGATCCAGGGTAGAGTAGAGAAGATCTGCTATCAAGTTGCCAAGAATGACAAGCACCGTAGTAAAGAGCACGGAGCCCTGAAGAAGCGGCATATCCCGGTTCTGAATGGCCATGATGGCGATACGCCCTACTCCGGGGATGCCGAAAATGCTCTCGGTAATGACGGACCCCGAGAGAAGAAAGGCTACTTGCATAGCCATGATGGTAATTACCGGAAGCAGAGAGTTTTTGAGAGCATGCCCGGAAATCACCATGATCTCCCGCACCCCCTTGGACCTGGCGGTACGAATGTAGTCGGAGCGCATCACCTCAAGAAGGCTGGAACGGGTGAGCCTGGCCACGGTGCCGCAGGAACTCCACCCAAGAACGATGGCGGGAAGAATGAGGTATCTCCAGCCGTAAAAGCCCGCCACCGGCAAGAGCCCCAGCTTTACCCCGAAAACGTACTGAAAGAGCAGGGCAGACCAGAAGACGGGCATGGAAACCCCCAGAAGAGAGAACCCCATAAAAAAGTGATCCGGAAGAGAATACTGCTTTACCGCCGAGAGAATCCCCGCAGGGATGCCTATGATCCACGCCACCAGGGCTGCGGCCATCGCAAGCATAAGCGTGTTGGGAAAGGCTTTGAGGATAAGATCCGAGACAGGCCTGCGGAGCTTGTAGGAGACCCCCAGATCTCCCTTGAGAGCCCCTCCGAGAAACCGCACATACCGTACCGGCCAGGGATCGTCCAGATGCATCTGCGTGCGCACCCGAGCGATCACATCAGGGTCGGCTTTCTCTTTAAGCATAAGAGCCACGGGATCTCCCGGAATGACGTTAAGCAGCAAAAAGAGCAGAAGGGTAATGCCCATAAGAACGGGAATGGAGATAAGAATTCGCCGAAGAATATAACGCCCCATGGATTCACCTACTTTTTCGTCTTTGTAAAAAGCGCCGCAGGATCTCCCCGCGGCGCCTCGACACCCCTTTAGAACCGGGAAAAAGGTATACGACTACTCCTCTACATCCATGCCGTAGTAGCTCATGTCGCTCCACCCCGTCCAGGGAACCTGAAATCCCTTAACTCGGGGGTTCACTACATAGAGATGATCCACGGAGAAGAGGGGGAGAATCGCCGCATCGTCATGAACAAGGGTCTTTTCGATCTGGCGGTAGAGAGCAATACGCTCTTCGGGATTGATAATGGTACGGGCCCGCTTGATATCCTCGATGGACTGCTTGTTCTGGTTGTTCCAGGAGCGGTGACGCCCGCCGTCGTTATCCGCGAAGAACATGTAGAAGATACTGTCGGGATCGTTCACCCCAAAAGACCAGCTCTGGGTGTAGGAATCCATCTCTCCCTTGTTGCGGATGGAGTAGTAGGAAGCCTCGTCCATCTGCTTGATCTCTACGTTGAATCCCGCCTTCTTCACCATGGCCTGGATGATCTCGTTCATCCGCACCCACCGGTTAGACCAGCCGGAAACCTGTACGAGGCCCATCTCTACGCCGTCGGGATAACCCGCCTCCGCGAGAAGTGCTTTGGCCTTTTCGGGGTTGTATTCGATCTCCTGAATATCGGGATTATAGCCGATGAGCCCCTTGGGCATAAGACCGTTCGCCAGCACCCCGTCCCCGTGGAACATGCTCTCCAGGATCTTCTGGCGATCCACCGCCATCTGGAAGGCCTTGCGCACCCGCACATCCGTGAAGGGCTCCTTGAGCTGGTTCAGATGCACGTAGTAGATCCCCACCCGAAGGCCCCGATGGATATTATCTTTCCACTTGGGGTTCTCAAGGAAATAGGGGAGCTGGGAGATGGCCTGATCGCAGTCGAAAATATCAATCTCACCGGTCTCGAACATCATCCGCATGGTCTCCGCGTCGGGGATGATCTTGGCGACTACCTTATCCACCTTGGTGCGCCCCTGATAATAGTCGTCAAAGGCTTCCAGCACGAGATGGTCGTTCAGCACGTACTCCGTGAGCTTAAAGGCACCGGTACCACAGACCGTCTCGGCGGAGAGACCAAAATCCTGCCCCACCTCTTCAGTAAATTTTCGGTTATACACGCTGGAGGCGTAGTCCGAAAGCCGGGCAAGGAAGGGTGCAAAGGGCTCCCTAAGTGTGATCTGCAATGTGTAGTCATCCAGAGCCTTGAGTCCCTCGGTGCTCTCGGCTTCGCCGTTCATCCGGGCCTGGGCGCCGAGAACGTAGTCGAAGTTGTTCGTATTCAGAGCCTTGGTTTCGGGATCAAGCATACGGTCGAAAGTGTAGATCACGTCATCCGCAGTCATCTCTTCGCCGTTGTGAAACTTTACCCCTTTGCGAAGATTGAAGGTGTAGACCAGGCCATCTTCGGAAACTTCCCAGCTCTCTGCGAGCCCCGGCACCAGTTCGGGGTAGCCGTTCTCCCCGGTGATGCACTCCACGAGACGATCGAAACAGTTGATGGGAACAAAGTACTCCGAGGTAGTCTTCTGCACATCACACGTGCCGGGTTCAAACCCTGCAATCTGAATAACCTTCTCTCCTCCAAAGGCACCAAAGGCACCCACCAGAAGAACCAGCAACGCCACACTCCATATCCGCAAACTTCTGCCATGTTTCACGATACATTTCCCCCTTTCCGGGATAGCTCCATACAAGATGCTCGCCACAAACCCACACGCCGCCGCAATGCCCGAGGGCATGGACCCCTTAGGTCCCTTTTCTGCCTTTCCGGAACGTCCTCCTCAACATTTACTCATCAAAGATGACTATGCGAAAAGGGCTTTTGGGGCCTTCAGGGTCGATTATAGGAAAAAAGAGCCTTTTTGGAAAGGGGTTTTTCCAAAGAGAACGAAAAATTCGGGCAATATGCCAGCAGAAAATCCTTTCAGAAAGGAGAGCTTTTTCGCAGAAAAGCTACCAGAAGAGCGGCTTTTCCGAAACTTTTCAGCAGGTCCCCAACAAGAAACTCCTTTTGAGGCTCTCCGAAAAAAGCTCCTTGACGCCTCAAAAAGAGTTTAGTAGAGTAGAGACACTCATCATCAATGACAAGTTTTCTCCCGAGAAGAATCCCCATACCCGCATATCCCGAGGAGGAGATGCAGATGGAAGAACAGGCCAAGTCCCTGGAGCATGCAGCACTCTCAATTCTTCAAGAGTCTCAAAAACCCATGGGGGCGAGCACACTCTCTCTTGCCCTAGAGTCTCTGGGAGTGGAGGTCAGCATGGCCACTGCGGGGAGGCTTCTCTGGACTCTGGAGCAAAAAGGGTACGTGCAGCAGATAAGCAATAAGGGACGCATCCTCTCAGAGGAGGGGACAATGCTGGTGCGGGAGTGGAATCAGGAAGAGCACCAACGCTCTCTGGCAGAAGACTTTTTCCAGACCCTCCGGGGACACTCCCCAGAACAGCTCCTTGATGTTCTTCTGGCCCGGCGGGCTATAGAGCGTGAGACAAGCCGCCTCGCAGCTCTGCGGGGGAGCGAGGCGGATATCGCCGCAATTCTCGCCTACGGAGAGATTCTCGACAACCACACCAGGGGGAACGTCCAGGTAGCCGTCATGGACCGCACCTTTCATGAGGCCATCGCCAATGCAGCGAAAAACAAGGTTCTTGCGGCAGCCCTGCGCCTGGTGCGCCAGAACGGGGCCATCCGCAATCTCTTCATTTCCATCCGGGCTCGGGAGGGCTACGTGCTCGGAGGAGATCATCAGGCGATCGCCGAGGCCATCGCCCGGAAAGATCCCCATGCGGCAGAGGAAGCCATGCTTCGGCATATCGACAATATCATCCGGGACGTGCAGAAAGCGCTCCGATCCGAGACCTAACCTCTCCCCTGATTGAAGAACAACACAAAAAGGGTCGCCGTACGGATCCCCGCCCTGAACGGCAGGAAATGCGTACGGCGACCTGTCTGCAGGCCCGTTAGCCCCGTTACGGGGCAATCTCTTTACACTACCCGAGGAATCAGGAGACAGCACGCTCCCGCTCGTTTATCTTCTTCTGCACATACCGCACAAGATCCCCCACGAAGAGAAAGAACTCCACCTCGTCTTCGCTTACCCGAATGGAATACTCCTGTTCAACCTCCAAGACAACATCCATCATGTTAAGAGAATCAAAATCCAACTCTTCCAGCGTGGTAGCCATGGCTACCTCCTGAGAAGAATCCACATCAAGTTCCCGGCGAATAATCTTGATAACCCGCTCTTCAACTTTGCTTGCATCCATCGTCATATCCTCCTCCACAGAAAGTGAAAGGTTTGTTTGAAGGCTCTTTACAAGCTCCGGAGGAGGGAACAAAAAAAACACCTCCGAAGCAGGCCCGGAATCCCTGAAAAAAACCCCGTACTCCATCTACCATACCACAGGGAGAGAAAAAAGGCTCCCCAATCTCCAGAATTACCACACTTTTCATGCCTGAAAAACATTTTTTCCCGAAACCTTGCAGAGAGTCTCTCTTCAGTGATCTGCGCCCCCTCCCCCGGCATCAGGTTTCGAGAAATAGAGAGGAGTAAAGAAACGAAACTTTCCTCAGCCTCTGACGTATGATACTGCATAAGAGGAGTACGTTTCATATTTTTCACGCCCCTTAAGGAGAATTGAGGGTATACTGTACGAAGATCTTCAGGGAGCCTCTTTCTATAGGTAGACCGCGAATCTTCCTGTTTTCATTTTTGTTGTACACAACAATCCCCTCCCCCTTTTGCGCATAAAGGAGATACTATCCAAAACTAAGGAGATCTGCCATGCGTCCGAAAAGCTTTCTCTTTCCCATAGTGCTTTTCGTAGTAGTTCTTTTCGGAGCTACCGCTCTTCCTTTTGCCCTTTTTATGGAAAAGCAGCTCCAGAAAGCTTTGTATCATACCACTCGAACAGGAGTAACCCAGAACATCCAGCGCCTGGGAGCTGTGCTGGAGCCTTCGGTATATCATAAGGATCTTTCTCAAATCAAAAAGATCCTCTACGCCTACATGAATGATCCCAGCATCCTGGGCATTGTTCTTTACGACACAGAGGGAACCATCCTCATCAGTGTGCGCCGCACCGAAGGCGGAGACTTGATCCCCCTTCAAAATCTCCTTCTCTTCCGCTCCGCTCTTCCTCGGGAAAGCTATTCCATCAACCATAGCCTTTTTTACGAGGGAACCTTCGAGGGAAGAGTGGAAAGCTATATCTCCATCACCCCCCCCCAGCAGCGCGCCCTGGCGTTCCGCTCCTCCCTTCTCTACACGCTCTGTCTTTTCGCCTTTTTTTTCACCTTTTTTCTCGTGCTCCTTCTGCAGCGTTCTCTTCGGCGCCCCCTTCGAGACATGTGCGCTCTTCTCGACCTGTTTGCACAGAAAAGTGTTCTTTCTCAGTGGAGATCCGAGGCAAGGCGGAAGGAAAACGGTCAGATGACGCCGAATGACTCTTTCGATGCGATTCTCTCGTACCATGAAAAGGAACTGGGCAGAAAAAACGAGGTCGGGGATCTTGCGGTCTCTCTCCATAGGGTTCTAGGCTACATCCGCCAGGAAATTCTGCGCCAGGAAAAAAATATGGAGACCCTGGAGGAGAACAATACCCGGCTGATTGAAGATCTCTGCATCCTCAGACAACAGAAGATAGAGATGGAACAGTATCTTCGGGAGATGGAAAAAAAGATGCGCCTCTTTGAAACCCGGCATGTTCTTCCATCTTTCGAGGGAGAAGAAGCGTGAAAAGGGCTTGTGCTCACCCCGAAGACCTGCAAACCTGGATGCAGCGCGCACACGCTGGCATCTCCCGACTTTTCCCCTTTCCGGAGAGAGATGCTCCAGCACTTCGAGCGATGCACCGCACCGGAGATCCCTGGATACTCCACGTTTCAGATACCCCTGCAAGCTTCTACCGCCCCTTGAAGCAGCTTCTTCTGCTTCTGAATCCCCGAGCCATCATCCACACGGGGGATCTGGCAGACGAGGTAAAGATTGATCTCTCGCCGGAGGATCTCCCCCTCTACCGGCGACGCATTCAAGCCTTGGGGGCCTTTCTGGACTCTCCCCATACTTATATTGTTCTCGGAAACCACGATAATCTTAAGGAGGCAACTCGGGCTTTTCCACAAAGCACTCTTTTTGCGCAGAGCGGGGTAATCTCCCTGGAGGGAGTCTCTTTCGCTCTCTCGCATCAAGGCACGGGGCTCCCCCGAGAGAGGGCGGATTACTACCTCTACGGCCACGACGACACTCCACCGCCGGAAGATGTGAGTGGGATCTGCCGTAACGGGCTGCAAAAGATCGGATGCTGTAATCTGCGCACCCAGGAGTGGCGTTTTTTTGACTATCCGTTCTATGTGCGGGATGCTCGGTCAAAGAAGTTCCGTCTCGGCTTGTAAGCTTTTGCGAAATTCTGGAGTAGCATCTTAGAACAGCACATTGAAAGGAGTGGGGTTTCATGCTTCCTCTTCTTCGGGGCAGCTATCGGGTTATGGAAATGGACACTTCGGAAGAGCTGCTTCTCCCCCTGCTTGCATCCCGGCTCACAGTAGCAAAAGAACCGCTCTCCCTTCTTCTGGGAAGTGCCACTGCGGGGGATACGGTGATCATCCTTCCCGGAGGAAGGGAACGGGATGAGGGCTATCTTCTCCACGAGATTTCTCCCGAGGAGATTCTCTCCCTCGTGATCAACGAGGGAAAAGGAGATATCCTGAAAGGAGTGCGGCTTCTCCCCCGGCTCATCCTCATGCGGGTTCCGGGGAATCTCCCCAAGGTGGTGGAGCAGATTCGGGAGGATTTTTCGGGCACCCCGGTCCCCCTGGAGCGTATCGCCACCCATCGGTCGGAGCTTGAGGGGGTGGGGGTCTGCTTTACCACCTCCCGGCTGAATCGCAACACTCCGGTGGAGGCGTTCTATCCTCAGGCCCTGGATATCCCCGTACCCTACAGCAGTCTCTACCAGCAGCTCCGGGCCCGGGCCCTGGGGTACGTCAATCAGGGTATGGAGAACCGGGACTGGTACGAAGTAAATATTATGCTCTACGATAAGTACGAACGCTACGTGACCCAGTACCGGCGGGTGATGATGGTGCTTATTGATCTCGGGGTGGGACTGGTGCTGGGGGAGTGCTGGGAGAAGGATTACGGCCGGGTGCTCATCCCCCTTCAGGTCTACCGGATTCGGCTCTTTACCTTTCTCCCCCCAGAGGAGATCAAGGAGATTCTGGTGGGGCTGGAGTACGCCGAAGACGGCACCCGGCTCTGCGATCTGGATATCCGGCTGGGGAAGAAAAAGGGGTTGAGCTGGACGGAGGCAAAGAAAAAAGGCAACTCCAGCCGGGAAGTCTTTGCCAAGACCTGCCGGGAGAAGCTGATGCAGGAACTCGGTCCCCGACAGCGGGAAAAGCTTGTGCGACTGGAGGAGGAGCTTCTCCAGGAGGAAAGCTCCTGACTTTTTTGAGCCCCTGAAACTCCCTCACCAAAAGGAGAGTTCAAAGCCGCTTCTTCGGAACCTCAGAAGGAGCGGCTTTCTTCGATCTCCCGAAGACGCTCTTCGAAGGTAAAGACCGTGGCATCCACGCTATGAATTTCTTTTTCCAACACGGACATCCCCTTAAAACCGTACCCCCGGGGAAGGGCATTGGCAAGGCGTTTTATCCGGAGCAACGCCTGAAGCCGGTTGCGCTCATAGGGTTCGAGAAGCCGCACCGCCGAGAGGGCATGAGGCATTCCCTGAAGGCAGAAGAGACGGGCTATCTTCATGTTCTGCTCCAGCTCCATTTCATCGAACCAGATCTCTCCCAGAATGGCCCGGTATTTCTTGCAGAGGTGAGGCTTCACCAGACGTTTCGAGAGGCTCCCCACCTTGCGGAGCACCGAACGGATCTCTCGGATAACCTCCCAGTAATCCCTCTCGGGGAGGGAGTATTGGGCGATCATCCGGGCCTCCGCCTCCAGGGTACACTCCTCCCGAAGAAGCCTTCCGTAGGAGGGATAGAGTTCGATGGCGGCGGGTTCTGAAGGTTTTTTGAGAAGCCCCAGATAGATCTCCCCGGTATCGTAGAGACGGTTCTCCCAGGGGCTTCGGTCGAACCAGGTGACATATCCCTTTTCGTAGAGCCCCTTGCGCCCCGCCCGGCCCGCCATCTGAAGAAAGTGATTCTTCGAGATGGGAATGTCATCATGATACGAGGCGAGCTGGGCGAAGATAACGTACTCCGCGGGGAGGTTCACCCCCAGAGCAAGGGCATCGGTACCCACCACCACATCGAGAAGACGCTCCCGAAAGGCGGTCTCCACCAGGAGCTTCTCCCGGGGGAGCAGGCTGCCGTGGTAGAGCCCCACCCCCGAAAGAAGGGGATTGGGAACCTTCTTTACCCCAAGGATGCTCCCGATGAAGCGGATCCTATCGATCTTCTCTCGGGGAAGTCGCTCCCGGCAGAGGGCGGTCTGCTCCGCCATCTCCTCCACTCCCTGGCGGGAGAAGAGAAAGACCAGAGCGTTCCGGATATCCGCAGGATGCGAGACGGGCTCTTTCGAAAAGACCAGCTCCGTAATCCGGGCCTCGCTCTCAAAGAGCACGAAGGGCCTCTGGAGCACCCGCTCAAGATAGAGCTTCACCCGGGCGGCCTCCCCAAAGGTAGCGGACATCATGAGCAGAGGCACCTCGGGATCCGTGAGGCGCAGACCATCCATATAGGTTCGAGCCCGGGGGGGATCCGTAAAAATGTAGTGAAACTCATCCACCACCAGCCGGATATGCCGCCTTCCCGCATACTTGAGGGTATAGATCTCCTGGGTGCAGCAGAGCACCGGAGCATCCGCGTTTTTCTTGAAATCCCCCGTCTCGATCCCCACATCCAGCCCCATCTTACGCAGATCAAGGTAACGTTCGTTGGAGAGCGCCTTGATGGGGGCGGTGAAGATCACCCGCTCTCGGGGGTGTCCCGGCATCCCCGAAGCGTCCAGAAGATGGGCCCACCGGTAGGCCACCCAGGTCTTGCCGGACCCGGTGGGAGCCGCAAGAACCCCGCTGCGTTCGCGCAGAGCCTCCACCGCCTCCTCCTGCCAGGGATAGGCCACGGGAGGGGCGTACCCCTCCCGCCACACCTCCCGGAACTGCTCCGGCCCCTTCAGGGCTAGGCCTCCCCCAGAAGGCGGCTCAAAAGACGGGAGACGCTGCGGCTGAAGGAACCGGGATCCTCAAGCTGCTCTCCCTCCGCGAGAAGGGCTTCTCCGTAGAGCACTTCGGCGTACTCCGGGAACTCCGCATCCTCCAGATGCCGCAGAAGGCCCTTCACCGTGGGATGTTCGGGGTTCAGCTCCAGAATACGCTTCACCTTGGGAACCTTCTGTCCCATGGCAGCGAGCATCCGCTCGAGCTGGGGGGTCATATCGTGGGTATCCCCCACAAGGCACGCGGGAGAGTCCACCAGTCGGGAGGAGAGGCGCACATCCTTTACCTTCTCTTGCAGGCAGTCTTTCATCTTGGCGAAGAGAGGGGCATAGCTCTCCTTCTGGGATTCCCGCTCCTTCTTCTCTTCCTCCCGCTCCTCGGGAGTGCCAAGCTCCACATCCCCCTTGCCGGCGGCAACAAACTTCTTGCCCTGAAACTCCGGGAAGGACTGGGTCCAAACCTGATCCACAGGTTCCGAGAGCAGAAGCACCTCGTATCCCTTCTTACGGAAAGCCTCCAGATGGGGGGAGGAACCAAGAGCCTCTTTGCGTTCTCCGCTGAGGAAATAGATCTCCTCCTGCCCATCCTTCATGCGCCCCAGATACTCCTCCAGGCTCACCAGCCCTTCCTGGCTGCTGGATTCAAAGAGAGCGAGCCCCAGGATGGTCTCCCGGTTCTTTTCGTCGTGCACCAGCCCCTCCTTGAGAACCTGGCCGAACTCCTTCCAGAACGATTCGTACCGGGGGCGATCCGAGACAAGAATGTTTTTAAGCGTGTCAAGCACCTTCCTGGTGATGCTGCGCCGGATGATCTGGATATGCCGATCCTGCTGCAGAATCTCCCGAGAGATGTTGAGAGAGAGATCCTCCGCATCCACCACTCCCCGGAGAAAGCGCATGTATTCCGGAATGAGTTCCTTGCAGTCCTGCATGATGAAGACCCGCCGGATGTAGAGGGAGATCCCTCGCTCCGCCTCGCGGATAAAGAGATCCATGGGGGCCTTTTGAGGAATGAAGAGAAGCCCCCGGAAGGAGGTAGTACCCTCTACGGAGTAGAGAATCCGCTCCCAGGGATCTCCCCAGTCGTGGCTGATATGGTGGTAGAACTCGGTGTACTCCTCCTCGGAGACCTCGCTCTCGGGGCGCATCCAGAGAGCCTTTTGGGAGTTGAGCACCTCATCCTCGGGCTCCTCTCCCTCTTCTTCTCCCCTCTCCCCCTTCATACGGATAGGCCAGGAGACGTAGTCCGAATACTTGGTGACGATGCTCCGAAGCACGAAGGGACTTGCGTAGTCCTTCATCCCCTCCTCTTCATCCGCCTTCTTGAGATGCAGAATCACCGTGGTGCCGGGAACTTCCCGGGAGGCCTCCTCCAGGCTGTAGATGCCATCCCCGGAGGACTGCCATCGCCAGGCCTCTTCCTCTCCCGCCTTGCGGCTTACCAGCTCCACCCGATCCGCCACCATGAAGCTGGCATAGAATCCCACCCCAAACTGGCCGATAAGCTCCGGAGAGAGTTCCTTCTCTCCCCGGCTCTCCATGAGGGTGAGAAACTCCTTGGTGCCGGATTTGGCGATGGTGCCGATGAAGTCGATAATCTCCTGTCTGGTCATGCCGATGCCGTTGTCCCAGACCCAGAGAACCCGCTTCTCCCGATCCACCTCAAGGCGAATGTGCAGATCCTCGGTGAAAGCCCGGAGCTTCTCATCCCCCAGCCCTTCAAGCCGAAGCTTGTCAAGAGCATCTGAGCTGTTGGAGATGAGTTCCCGGAGAAAGATATCCTTGTTGGAATAGATGGAGTGGATCATAAGATCCAGAAGCTGTTTCCCCTCGCTCTTAAAAGCAAAGGTTTCTTTCCCTGCCATGCATATCCGCTCCTTTTTGAGATTATGTACGCTCCCGGGTACTTCCATTCGAACGGAACGATCCCGGAAAACGGCCCATATTATAGAAGATTCGAGAAAAACATGCACCCATCTTTCTGCCTGAAAGTACGGTGATTCCGTTTTTCTGGTACAATTTCGGAGGATTGTTGATCTTCAAGACCTTTGAGAGTTTTTTCAAGGAACTCTTGAAGTCCCTTGTTTTCCGCCGAATTGATTAAAGGAGGCAAACCTATGACCACGAATACAAGTCCCGTTTTTCTGCGCCGGAGCATCCGGAAGTATCTTCCTCAGCCTGTGGAGGAGGCAAAAATTGAAATTCTTCTCCGGGCCGCCATGGCAGCCCCCAGCGCCCACAACCAGCAGCCCTGGGCCGTGGTGGTGCTCGACGATCGCACTCTTCTGGATGCCATTCCGAAGTTCCACCCCTATTCCAAGATGCTCCTCACCGCCCCCCTGGCTTTTCTCATCTGCGGCATCACGGATGACCTGAAAGCCCCTATGTTCTGGGAGCAGGATTGCGCCGCCGCGGTGGAAAATGTGCTCATCGAAGCTACCCATCAAGGGCTGGGGAGCTGCTGGATGGGAATCCATCCCCACGACGGGCTTAAGAAAGGGATGCGAGATCTGCTGCATCTTCCGGAAAATCTGGTTCCCTTCGCCCTTATCGCCCTGGGACATCCCGGCGAAGAAAAGGGGCCCTCGGAACGGTACGATCCTTCACGGGTCTTCCGGAACGCTTTCTAGAGCGGTTTCACAAATAATGTGTCACATGCTGTTTCACGGAGCCTCCGCTTGTGTGTCCCCTCGGCTCCGAAAGTGGCGAACCGCTCCCTTGCTTTGCGGCTCCGGCCCGTCGCCCCAGACTTCCGCCGACCAGGTGCGCAGCCGGGGCTTACCGGCACGTCCGCCTGCCGCTAGCCGGGCCTCCGCGACGCAAAGCTGCGCTCGCCGATCACTATGCTCGCTGCCGGGGACACACAAGCTCCGGCTCTCCTGTTACTATAGTGTCACATGACAACGAGAACCGCTCTAAGAGATAGAGTCACCTGTTTTCAGGAAAGGAGCTTTTGCCCATGATCCCCTTTCAGGAACCCCTTTCGGTGATTCTACCGAGAAGTACCGCCTTTCTCCCCCCGCTTCTGAAGATGGGGACATGCTTTTTCGAACACTCCGGAGCCAGCCGGGAACGATCCCTCCGAATGGAACTCGCCCTGGAGGAGATCTTTATGATGCTCTCTTCTCAGGAGCACCCTTCCTCCAAGGTCCCCCCTCTGGAGATCACCTTCCGCAGGGCCCCTCTGGGGGTGCGGATAACCGTTACAGACTCCCGGAAGGAGGGGCCCTCTCCCGAGGATTTTGAAGAAAAGGACTCTCCGGAGCTGGAGGAGATGGACGCCAAACTGGGGGGATTTTTGCTGAAAAAGATGGCAGATCTTGTCTCCTTCCATCAGCAGGGGGAGGAGGGGAACAGCTACCATCTCTTCTTCTCCCTGGAAGAAAAACCCGCCTCTCTCCAAATCCCCCCACGGAACAGAGCCCTTCCTCCGGAGGAGATCCGGGTGCTCCAGGTGGATTCTCTCCTCCCCGAAGAGACAGCAAAAGCGGTCTCCTTTATGCAGGAATATGCTCCGGCGGCACTGGTGCAGGCTCCATGGATCTCTCCGGAGAGACTGCGAAATCTTATTCTCTCGGAAAAACTCCTCCCCTGCACGGTACGGAACGAAAAGGGAGAGATCTTCGGGTTCGGAGGACTTCTCTTTCAGGAGGATGTCCCAGGCACTCCCCGAATGGCTCCCCTGGGAGTGCACCGAAGCCTCTCCTTCTCCGAGATAGGAGGGCAAATAGTCCCCTGGCTTCTGGATCAGGCTTTGTCCCGGGGGTGCCCCGGAGCAACCGCCCTGCTCCCTTCGGGAGAGGAGGATACGCGGAAGCTCTTTACAGATTACGGCTTTGCCCGATATGCCCGGATTCCCAACAGCTTCGGCTTTACCCGGCACAGTCCGGGAAAGCCGGGAGATCTGCTCTGCCGGATCTTGGGAAAACCGGAATTCCCACCCTTCTTTGCAAGCTGGAAGGACGAAAGAAGCGTAAAGCCGCTCCTGGAAAATGCGGGGCTCTCCCCAGTCTTTGCACGCCCCCAGACAGATGCCCCCCTTTCAAGGCGAAGCATTCTTCATATTACCGCCTCCCCTTCGGAGCAACAAGGGGAGATCCGGGTGCTTCATTTCGGGGTGGATCTCTTTCTCCAGACCCGTCAGGCCCTGCAGCATCTGCGAAAACTCAGCATTCCCGGAGTGCTGTTAAAGCTTCCTCTCGAAAAACCCCAGACCTGCCTTTTTGCGGAAAAGTTTCACGAAATGGGTTTTGCCGCCTGCGGGATCTCCCCTAACTTACCCGGAAAGATGGAGATTCTCTATTATCTCTCCTTTACGGCCTAGAGGGGGTTCTTTCATGGGCTCCGCATCCAGAGACAGAAGAAAAGAGACGCTCCCCGAAAAAGATCTCTCAGGGAACGCCTCTTTGGCAAAGCTTATCTCCCTCCTCCGGGAGATGCAAACCATTACGGTACTCCTCTCGGGGGGGGTGGACAGCGCCTGCCTCGCCTGGGCTGCCGCCAGAGCCCTCCCCGAGTCGGCAGTACAACTCCTCACCCTTACCTGCCCTCTGGTGGAGGAGGAAGAGCGGCGTATCGCCGGGGAAGTGGCTTCGAAGCTCCGCCTCTCCTGGCATCTTCTGGAGGTGCCGACCCTGGAAATCCCCGAGGTACGCGCAAACACCCCCAGGCGCTGCTACTACTGCCGGAAGGCCATGCACGCCAAAGCCAGTGCGTGGGTTACGGAGCAGTGCAAAGGCCCTCTTGCAGACGGGGTGCATGGGGAAGACCGAAAAGAGTACCGGCCGGGGCTGGAGGCGGCGGAGGAAGACCGCATCCGCCACCCCCTGGAGGAGGCGGGGCTTTCCAAAGAGACGATCCGGGAGTGTCTGCACCGGGAGGGTTTTTCCCACTGGGATCGCCCTCCCAAGCCCTGTCTTGCCACGCGCTTTCCTCCGGGAGCACTTCTGGAAGAGGCAAATCTCCTTCTGGTGCAGCGGGGGGAAGAGCTTCTTCGAAAATATGGTTTTCCCCGAGGGCGGCTTCGGTTCTTTCCTCCCGGAGCGGGGGTGCTGGAGCTTCCCGAGGAGGATCTTTTCCGTGCTATGGAGCGGCGTAAAGAGCTTACCGCAGATCTGCTCGCTCTCGGCTTCGGGGTAGTCGCTCTGGATCTGGAAGGACACCGCCGGGGGAAGATGGAGCGGTTTTATCCCAAAAATTTTTCCTGAAACCGGAAGCCCCGGGGCTTTCCGGAAAATTTCTCATCCCAAAGGAGATTCTTTTTCATCATGGATGCCATGAACAACCCCAAAAACCCATCGCTTTTCATTGCGGACGCTCATTTCGATCTCGCTCCGGATTTGTGGTACCGCCACGTTCGGGGGGAGCGCCATATCCTTGGGGAGCGCTATCTCCCCTCTCTGCGAAAAGGGGGGCTCTCCCTGGTGGTCTCTTCCCTTTTTCTGAGCAGCATCTACCTTCCCGAAATGGCTCTTCGGGGGACGCTGGATCAGATCAGCGTGCTTCTCGAAGAGATCGAAAAGGCCAAGGATGACGTGGCCCTCTGCACCTCTGCTGCGGAGGCCCGGAAGGCCCATGAGGAAGGAAAAATCGGCATGCTTCTCTCCTTCGAAGGGGCGGAGCCTCTGGGGAACGACCCCTATCTGCTGCGGATCTTTCATGCTCTGGGGGTTCGAGGGATAGGGCTTGTATGGAGCCGCCGCAACTACGTGGGGGACGGATGCTTTTTCTCTCCCAAGGCGAGCGGCACCCCCGGAGGAATAACAAACTTCGGCGTAGGCGTTATTGCCGAGGCGGAGCGGCTGGGGATGTTTATCGACGTGAGCCACCTGAACGATCAGGGGTTCTGGGACGTGATGAACCTGGCTACAAAGCCAGTGATGGCCTCTCACTCCAACTGCCGTAGCATCACCCCCTCCATGCGGAACCTCACGGACGAACAGATCCGGGCCATCGCAGACCGGGGAGGGGTGATAGGACTCAACGTCTGCAGCGCCTTCATCAGGGAAGATTACAAAGAACACCGGATTACCCCAGAGGATATGATACGCCACGTGGAGCACATCATCTCCATCGCCGGGATCGACTGCCCCTGCTTCGGCTTCGACATCTGCGACCACCTTCCGGATTTGGGCTTTTCCGGCGATCTGCACTCCTACGACGGCCTTAAAGATCATGGAGAGGTTCCCGCTCTTCTGGAGGCCTTCCGGAAAAAGGGCTATTCCGAGGAGGATCTTGCAAAGATCGCCGGAGGAAACTATCTCCGGTTTCTGAAAGAGACCCTGGGATAAAAAAAGCTCCTCCGAAGGAAGTAAAGGAATTCTCCGGGAGAGCGGCGTTTTCTAAAGAAGCGCACAAGAGTGCATAAAAGATCATAAAAAAGACAAAAAGACTGCGGAAAGGCCCTTTGTAACATGGTAAAAGGACCTTCCCGCAGTCTTTCAAAGGGGAGTACACCTGCACGAATCCTCACGGCGACAGAAAGCTAAAAGGGTTCAAACCCCATGGAGGCCATGAAGTCCTTCTGCAGCGACTCCAGCTGCTCTCGAATCATCTCCTCATGCCCCTGCTCCCACCGAGCAAGCTCCTGAAGGACTCTTTTTCCCTCGGAATCCCCTATCTTCGCCGCAGCGTTTTCGTAGAAGGTGTGGAAATCCCGCTCCAGCGAGAGAGCGATGCGAAGCACTCCGAGATCTGTGGCACACTCCCGTATAGGGAGTTCTACCCCTCCGCCTCCCTGGGCTTTCTCGAGAATAGCTCTCCCTTCCTGAGCATCCAGGGGAGGAGAGAGATCCTCTCCCCAGCGCCCCTTCTCACGAAGGGCGTTCCTATGGGCTTCGAGATACCGGTAATGCCCCCGCTCCCAATCCGCCAGATAGAGCAGTAATATCCGTACGGGTTCCCGCCTTACGTCCTGGGCGGATCGGGCGTAGAAATCTCCCGCCTCCTGCTCCATTTTCATAGCAAAATCCATAACATCCACCGCCAGAGCCATAGCACACCACCTCCTACACGCCATCTTCTCAAAAGAGTTTAGACTCCATGTGTAGAGCCACTCCAAAAACACTCCCTATACACGTTCTGGAAAAACAACGTTTTCCCAAAAGCCTTCCGGGCCCTCCCAGTCGAAATTGCGAACGCCTCCGAAAGAGATCCCGAAGATCAATCGTCCAAAACCATCACTTCTGCGAAAAATTCAAAGAATTCACACGACTATTATACTGTACTTTTTCTCCCCTGGCACTCTTTCTGCAACTCTTCCCAAAAACATCTTTTCCGCTACATCTGCGGGAGAAGCTCTGCAAAGAAATAAACGCGGCGAGGCGCGAAAAGTTCTCAAAAGCAAACAGCTCGCCCTGCTGCGAAAGCTTCGAAAAAACACGGTGGAGACAGGCATAAAAAGCATTTTTCAGCGAAGGTCTTCGTCCTCTCCCTAAAGGACTCTCCTTGACAACCGAGCAGCCCCGGGCTAGAATGGCCGCAAAAGTTATTTAAGACTAACTTACGGAGGTTCCATTCGTGCAGAAACCCGACGTTCTCCCCCTGGTTGACAGCAGCTCCTTCCTGCTCTCCCTCTCGGAGGAGTTTCCTTCTCCCCTTCTCCATCCCCGCACCTCCTCCCGGGTTCCCATGCACGATCTTATCAACTTCGTCATCGGCATTCTTGATGCCCGGGACCCTTTCACATTCTCTCACTCCTGGCGCGTAGCGGAAATTTCGGTGCTTCTGGGAAAGAAGATGGGCTTTTCTCCCCCCCGACTTGCGGAGCTGCATCATGCGGCACATCTTCACGATATCGGCAAGATTGGGGTTCCCGATCGGGTGCTGCTGAAAGAGGGGCCTCTCACGAAGGATGAATACGGCGAGATGCAGCAGCACTCCGAAAAGGGGTTCTCCATTCTGCGGCGTTTTCCGCTCTTGCGTGACATCGCCCGGATAGTGCTCTACCACCATGAGCGGATGGACGGAAAGGGATACCCTCAAGGCATTTCAGGAGAAGAGATACCGCTTGAATCCCGCATTATCGGGGTAGCGGACGCTTTTGATGCCATTACTTCGGACCGCCCCTACCGGAAGGGGCGGTCTCTTTCGGAAGCCTTCGAGGAGATCCAACGCTACCGGGGAACCCAGTTCTGTTCCAAAACGGTGGATGCCCTGTTGGATCTCCGCCAGGTTCTTCCAGAACATCTGCGGCGAGCGGACGAGGAGATTCAAAGCTTCGAGAAACTACCGCCTCTACCATAAACGCTCGGCCTTTCCCAAGGAGGGATATCTTCGTGGATTTTTTTGCCTTTCTCTGCTGTCTCGGGGGCTTCTGGGGGATCCTGCTCTGGCTCCGAACACACCTGGAGTTTTCCCGATATCGGCGCATTATTCTAAGGGAGAGAAGAAATCCCCTCTTTTTCTGGAACAGCCCTCGGCAAAGCCTCATGGAAAATCTTCTCAAGGCAGCCCTCTACGAACGCATCATCCAGGGGCTGAAGAACCGGGAGGAGAAGGAAGAACTCCTGGGGGGGCTCTTCTCCATTCTCGCCTCGGTCTTTTCTGCGGATTCCTGGGTTTTTCTGCTTCCCAGGGAGGATGCCTCCTGGGGCTGCCATCTCGCATCTCAGGAGCATATCCGCGAAAGCCTGGAGGGTTCTTCCCTCAAAAGCTCACCCCTCCAGGCAGTGACGGAGAAAAAAAGAGCTCTTTTTGTGGAAGACGTGCGTTTCTCCCCCCCTTATCCGGGACACGGCTTTCGAGGCTCTTGGGCGGGAATTCCCTTTCTTGGAGGAAGCTCCGTGGGAGGCCTTCTCGGCCTTTCCTGGAAACATCGCCACGGAGTCTCCACGGAACAGCTCCGGATGCTCGAAAAGACCGCCCGGCTTCTGGCAGACAGCATGACCGTGGTGCTCGGCATGGAACTTCTCTTTTCCCAGGCGGAGCGGGACAGCCTCACTGGGGCCTTCAACCGCACGAAACTTCAGGAGATGCTCGCCTCGAAGGAGCAGAAAAATTTCAAAGGAAACGTATTCTTTTTCGACATGGATAACTTTAAGGAGGTCAACGACTCCTACGGGCACGAAATGGGAGATGCCCTTTTACGGGAGTTCGCCCAGGCCCTCCAGAAAAGCTTTCCCGAATGCCCTCTCTTTCGGTACGGGGGAGATGAATTTCTTCTCCTGCATCAGGAGGGACCGGGGGTCTCCTCAAAGGAGAGAATTCTCGAACATCTTGAAACTATGAAAAAATCACTGCACCGGATCTCTTCGAGCCTCCCCCCACTTCGATTCAGCACGGGATACGCCGCAATTCCTCAAGAAGCTCCCTCTTTGAGGGAAGCGATCGCTCTGGCGGATCGTATTATGTACCGCCAAAAGGAAAGACGCCGGGCAAACATTGCCGGGACATCCCTCCCCTCCTCAAGATAAGAAGGCTGAAAGATTCGTCTTATGAAATAGAAAAATCCCCTCTTTCTTTTCCCGAAGGGAGAAAAACTTACAAGGAGCAGCCAGGACAAGCTTTTGGAAAGCACGTTCTAAGGTTGACAAACATGTTTTTATGGGCTAACATCTCGCCTGTTAGTTTCTACAAACGAACAAATACAAAGGTTTTTCTTTGAAGAAGAGGTGGAATCCCCATGCGTCTCAACGAACTTTCCCCCGGCACTAAGGCTCTCGTAAAGAAAGTACACCCCCGAGGGATGATCAGTCAACGGTTGCGAGACTTCGGCTTCTTTCCCGGGGTGGAGGTAGAGGTGCTTCGCTGCTCTCCCCTGAAGGATCCCGTGGAGTTTCTCGTGGATAGCAACTTCGTGAGTATCCGCCACGAGGAAGCCCAGTGGGTGGAGGTGGAAGCATAATGGCAGGCAGAGCAGAATTGCTGGTGGCCCTGGCGGGGCAGCCTAACTGCGGCAAGTCCACAGTATTCAACATGATCACCGGAGGAAGGCAGCACGTGGCAAACTACCCCGGAGTGACCGTGGATATCAAGGAGGGAGTCTTCTCCTCCGAGGGAGAGCGCATCCGCGTGGCGGATCTTCCCGGCACGTACGGGCTCTCCTCTTTCTCCAACGAGGAGCGGGTAGCCCGGGATTTTATTCTGCATCAGAACCCCCATCTGGTGGTCAACGTGGTAGACACCTCGAACATCAAGCGTCATCTCTATCTTACGCTACAGCTTCTTGAGATGGGGGCACCAGTGGTGCTGAACCTTAATATGACGGATGTGGCGGATGCCCGGGGGGTGAAGGTGGACCCCGAGGCTCTCGGGAAGCGCCTGGGAATCCCCGTGGTCAGCTCCGTGGCGAGCCGGGGTAAAGGAAAGAGGGAGCTGCGTCATGCCCTGCGGAAGGGACGGGCACAGGAACCGCTGACCATCCCCTACGGAACCATGGAGCCCTTTATCGCCCGGATGCAGCAAGAGTTGGAGCAACAATGTCCGGACTGGAAGTTCCCTCTTCGCTGGAGCGCCGTGAAGCTTCTGGAGCAGGACGAAAGCCTCCTACAGGAGCTTTCCCGTCACGGGGAAGCGGGCAAGGAGGCAAAAGCCTTTCTGGATTCTCTCTCGGAGGAGTTCCGAAAAACCTTCGAAGAGGAGCCCGAGGGACATATCGCTTTTCAGCGACATTTGGCGGCCAAAGAAGTTGCCGAGGGGTGCGTTGTCACCCCCCGAAGCAGTAGCAAGACCCTGACGGATCGGATTGATGCTCTGGTGCTCCATAAGGGGCTGAGCCTCTTCTGGCTCGCCGGGGTGATCTATCTGCTCTACGAGCTTTCGATCGTGAAGGGGTACGAACTTACCAACTACACCTGGCCCTATCTTGCGGCATTCCGCTCCTGGGTGGCCGACATTCTCCCCCCGGCGTTCTTCTACTCCGAGCCCCTTCTTCGGGCTCTCACCCTGAGCGTGGTGGATGCGGTGCTTTCAGTACTGAATTACGTCCCCATCTTCCTCATCCTTTTCGCCTGCATCGCCATTCTCGAAGATTCGGGATACATGCCCCGTATGGCCTTTATTCTGGATCGGCTCTTCCGCAAATTCGGCCTTCACGGGCAGTCTACGCTCCCCCTTATTCTGGGAGGGGTCTTCGTGGGAGGGTGTGCGGTACCGGGGGTTATGGCCACCCGAGTCATATCGGACGAACAGGCCCGGCTCGCCACGATTCTGGTGGTACCTCTCATGAACTGCATGGCCAAGATCCCCCTCTACACCCTGTTGGTAAACATCTATTTCACCCAACATAAGGGGCTGGCCATGTTCTTCATCTCCACCATCACCATCATCATCGCCCTCATGGCGGCCAAGGTCCTTACCCTTACGGTGCTCCGCTCCAAGGAACGCTCTCCCTTTGTGATGGAGATGCCTCCCTACCACCTCCCCACGCTTTTCGGCGTAGGCACCCGTACGCTGGAACGAACCTGGCTCTTCGTCAAAAAAGTGGGGACCATCATTATGCTGGTGGCCATCGTTATCTACGGACTCACCACCTTTCCGGGGCTCTCCGGGACGGTGCGCCAGGGCTTTGCCTCCCGCGAAAAAGAGATTAAGGATAGCTTTATTCACCAGATTCAGGACAATCCCGCAGGGGCGATATTCCGGGAGGACTCCAGCCAGGTGGATGCCCTCGTAACCTATTGGGACAGCTACCAGAGGGGGATCCGGGGTGTTCGTTCCAGAGAGGCCAAAGAGGCCTTTCTGGAGGAGTACAAGGCAAAGGACCCCGCTTTCTTCGCGGTGGTTCTCCCCGGACGGGACAAGGATGCCAAGGAGATTCAGGCAGCCTTCCGGATTCTGCTCAATGATCGGGGAACGTTGCAACGCTCCTATAAGGACGAAGTGCTCACCTCCAGCCTTCTTGGTCGGGCAGGAATACTTCTGGAGCCCCTCACTCGCTGGGCCGGATTCGACTGGAAGATAAACGTAGCCCTTTTGAGCGCTCTGGCGGCAAAGGAAAATACCGTGGCCACCCTAGGGGCTCTCTACCAGCCCGAGGAGGGACAAGAGGGAGCAGCCCTTGAGACGCGCATGGGCAGCCAGGCCAAGGGATTTACCCAGCTTCACGCATTAGCCTTGATGATCTTCATGGCCCTCTACCCCCCCTGCATCGCCACCCTCATCATGGTACGTCTTGAGGCGGGGAAAAAGGGAACCCGCTGGATGTTCCTCTCCCTTATCTTTCCCATTTTTCTGGGATTTCTCTTCGCCTCGGGGATCTTCACCCTGGGAAGCTTCTGGAACGTTACGGGACTTCAGGCCATGGGGATCTTTTACGCTCTCGCTCTTCTGGGGGCCTTCGCGCTCTCCCGCATAGAGCCCCGAGAGCATACAGACATATACAGTACAGAAGGAAGGTGATCTTTTTCGGCCATATTTCATAGTCGCCCCCTCGTTTTCGCTGGAGCCCTAACAAGGCTCCCTAAGGAAAGGATTTCCAAACAGTTAAGGAGGAAAAAAGATGAACAGCACCGCTTTTCGCAAAGGTTTTGCCCTGATTCTCGCTCTGGGGATGATGGTCTTCGGCACCGCCGCCCTGGCTCACACCCCTCTCTGCACATGCTATGACAATATGGACGGCACCGCCACATGTGAGGGAGGCTTCTCCGATGGCTCCTCCGCCTCAGGAATAAGCATGAAGGTTCTCGACACGGAGGGTAATATTATCGTGGAGGGCGTGATGGCCGAGGATTCAAGCTTCGTTTTCGACATTCCCGAAGTACCCTACGTGGTACTTTTCGACGCGGGTCCGGGACATTCCATCGAGATCAAGGGAGAAGACGTTTTTTAGAGCACGAAAACTCCGCCCCAAGAGACACAAAGCGCGTGAAACGTATTCACAAGGGGAATATCCCCACAAAATTTTGTATCGTTAAAGGAGAGATTCTCTATGCAAACCAAAAGATTGTTCCACCTTTGCCTCAGCGTCGCCGCCCTTCTTGCTCTTACCGCCGCCCCCGGAGCAGCACACTTTCAGATGATCTACACCCCGGAATCCGCCCTCGAAAAGGGAGGCAACCTTCCTCTGACGGCAATCTTCACCCATCCTTTCGAGGCGGGGCATACCATGGACATGGGGACCCCCCAGGAATTTTTCGTGGTGCATAAGGGGGAGAAGACAGATCTTATAGAGACCCTGAAACCCATCATGTGGACCAGCCTTGGAAACGTGGGGAAGGGCTACGAGACATCCTACCGCCTCAAGAGCATGGGAGACTACATCTTCGCTCTCGCCCCGGCAATATACTTCGAAGGATCCGAAGATGCCTACATGCAGCAGTTCACCAAGATCGTGGTTAATCTTGCAGGGCTCCCCACGGATTGGGATAGCCTGGTGGGACTCCCGGCGGAGATCCTCCCCTTGGCGAAGCCCTACGGCCTCTGGACGGGAAACGTCTTCTCCGGCGTGGTCTACTCCGACGGCAATCCTGTCCCCTTTGCGGAGGTCGAAGTGGAGTATCTGAACCACCAGCCGAACCAGGAGAAGAACGCCTTCGAAGCCGAGGCGGCTTTGGAGGCTCCCCAGGACTGCTTCGTTACCCAGACTATCAAGGCAGATGCCAACGGCACCTTCGTTTACGCCCTTCCCAAAGCGGGATGGTGGGGGTTTGCAGCCCTCGGAGTAGGCCCCAAGACGGAGCACAAAGGCAAGGAACTTTCCCAGGATGCAGTGATCTGGGTTCAAGTTCGCGATATGTAAGTAAGCACATCCTCGCAATACACCCCTCGACGAGCCGGCAGAACTCTTCTGCCGGCTTTACGCATCATATTCGCAAGGAGGCATTTTCATGGTCTATGCGCTGGGAGAAATGGCATCCCCTTCAGGGCTTACAGAAGCTCTGGAGGCTCGGGAAGCGGGTTTTTTGGATTGGGAAAATTTCTTACAGCAGGTATCCACGCTTGCAGAAAAGCCTTCCCGCCCCCTCTCTCCGCACAATCTTTCTTCCTCCATCCGAAACCTCTGAAGAATGCAAAAAGGAGATCCTCCCTCTGAAACGAGGGAGGATCTCCTTGTGTCTGTCGTATTATATTCCCCTTCTTTAGGGGTTGGTCAGGCCACGTCCTTGTGCGTTACAAAGATTCGGTTGGCCATACCGTGCCCCAGGGCAAGACGGCTCTCTCCCAGGGCAACCATGGCAGGCCCCTCGGCACAGCCACCCCGGAGAACACGAAGAACCACACCGGGGATAATTCCCATATCCGCCAGTCTCCGGTGCATACTTTCCCCTCCAGAGAGGCGCAAAACCTTGACTTCCGTACCTTCTTCGGCAAAACAAAGAGGAAACATGGGTCACACCTCCTCAATCCATATGGATACTGCTTGCTCTCGATCCAGAGAGAGTGGGCGCTTATGCACGGAAACATTCAAAGAAAAACTCTCCCCCTCATCCTCGTTCCTGCGGAGATACTCCACCTCGGAACCGGGGTAAATCCCCTGTTCAGCAAGAGCAAGGCGCTGCTCCTGCTCCGCCGTCACCCTCACCACACGGTAGAACCTCCCGGGCTCTGCGAGCATCAGGGGGAGGCAAAGTTCTTCTTTTTGTTCCATGGCCTCCATGCTCTGGGAAAGCTCCTGCACCCAAGGCTGTTTCTCCCGCCGGGCCCGGGCGATATAATCCACCAACCCCAAAAGACGATGCTCCGCGGAGTGATCAAGTTCATGCTCCATAACACAGGCTATCTCCTGGGCCCGGAAGCGTTCTATTCCCAAAAGCTCGGAGAAAAGGTACGTCAGATGCTCGTGCCGCCGATAGACCTGCAGAGCCCGGGAGCGCCCCTCTTCGGTAAGCCGCAGATCTCCGTACTGCTCATGCTCCAACATGGCCGCATCCATAAGCTTGCGGCAGGTGGCTACCACGGTGGCCTTAGAGACATTCACCCTTCGGGCAAGCTCCGTTACCGTGGCCTTTCCTTTTTCAATCTCCATGGCCAGAATGGCCTCCAGATAATCCTCTACTCTTGAAGAAACACTCATGCTCTTCCTCCCATGGTGTTATAAGGGCCTAACAATGCCTTCTGTCCAAGAGTACGCCAGGATCTCAAAAAAGTCAACAAAAAAGCGACCCCTAGGGGTCGCTTTTTTTACATGGGCCGTATCGGGAAACAATCACAGCCTCACAAGAGCTACAGAGAGATGGCCTCCACGGGGCAGGCGCTCACGCAAGCACCACAATCCACACAGGCATCGTTCACTTCCGCCTTGCCATCCACCATCGCAATGGCCTCCACGGGACAGGCGGCTACACAGGCCTCACAACCTACGCAGGTGTCTTTATTCACTACTGCAGCCATAATCATTACCTCCTTCAACTTTAAAGAAACCGACGTCTCTTTTTCCGATATCACGGAAAACCCACTAGGGGGATCCTCTTCACGACATTTCCAGCGATCGTCCCTCCCCCGAGGGAGGGGCCTTCTGAACAGGTGCGAGGGCTTCGCAGATACTCCTAAAGAGAGATGGCCTCCACAGGACAGGTGCTCACGCAGGCACCGCAATCCACGCAGGCATCGTTCACTTCCGCCTTGCCATCCACCATGGCAATGGCCTCCACGGGACAGGAGGCTACACAAGCCTCACAACCTACACAGGTATCTTTATTTACTACCGCAGCCATAACCCATACCTCCTTAAAAAATCTTTAGTCTTTCTTCTGGGGAGCAGAATATCACAATGATAGGGGTTTTTGCAATGAAACACACATTTTTTTGTCCCTGTAAAAAAATACGCATCCTCCATGCTCCTTACTAAGGACCACCTAACTCTTCCCCCGAGGCAAAAACCGGCAACCAAAAACCTCCACAGATGAGAGGGAACATCTCCCGCGAAAATCTCCGGAGATTCTTTTCGGAAAAGATTTTCCGTAGTATGATGGAGCGGCTCCTCTGGAAATACTACGGGCGAAGTCCACAAAAGTTTCCGCAGAACGTTTTTTTGTAAAAACCACGGAGAAAAGGAGCATGAACGTGACATCACAGCGAGGCCGTCGGATTCACCTTTCAATTATGATCTCTCTCCTGCTTTCCTCACTGGTAGGAGGCATTCTTTTCTTTTCACACCAGGAGATGCTCGAAAAGCATCTGGAGTTTGCCCGAGAGCTTCTCTCCAGGGACATCAGCCAGCGCTTTGATACCCTTTTCGAGGGCTTTTTCTACTGGGATGCCATGGTGCGTGCGGTGGAGGATGATGACAGAGACTTCCTCGAAGAGCGGTTCCAGGAGATGCACGAGAGCTACGGCGTCCAGGAATGGCTGATAGTAAAAGAAAACGATCTTCTCTACCGTTTCGGCACCCCCTTTCTCGATGAGTCACTGCTCCCCTCGCTCCCCGCCCGGACTCTCAAGGTTCTCCCAAAAAACGGAGATTTTTATCTGGCCCAAAAGATCCCCCTCGTTTTCGAGGACAGCACTTTTTCAGGGTACTACGCTCTTCTCGGAACCGACAACGTGGAGGTACTTCAGACGATCAATGCCCTTCTGGGCTCTCAGATCATCATCACTCCAGAGCCACGGGGGATCCCTCTCGCAGCGGGATACTACCTTCAGGAGACCGCATTTTTCCAAAGTTTTTTTCGGGATCGCGTGGTACGACACCTGCTCCTCTTCTCCTTTGTTCTTATGGGTGCGCTCGTCTACAGCATTACATCCTATTTCACCCGGCATCATGCCCTGGAAACGCAGCTTTTCACCATGTCGATGGTACTAGAGAAACGGGATGCCTATACATCCCACCACTCCTGCAAGGTGGCGGACAACGCCCGAGTCATCGCGAAAGCCCTCGGCCTCTCCGCCTCGAAACAGGATCTGCTCGTTCGGGCAGGGCTTCTTCACGATTTGGGAAAGCTCTTCTCCCCCGATGCGATTCTCCTCAAAAAGGGGCGCCTCACTCCGGAGGAGTACGACATTATCAAACAACACCCCGGAGATGGGGCCGATATGGTAGAAAACATTCTCAAAGAACATCAACTGGCGCGGATCATCCGGGAACACCACGAGCGATGGGACGGCTCCGGCTATCCCGAAGGACTCTCAAAGGAAGAGACTCTTCTCGAATCCCGGATTCTTGCGGTGGCAGATGTGGTGGATGCCATGATGAGCCTGCGCCCCTATCACGGCCCCCGAAGCGCCGAGGAGGTGCGGGAACATCTGCTCTCCTGCCGGGGGACCCTCTACGATCCCAGGGTAGTGGATGCAGCCCTTAAAGCCCTCCCCCTCCGAACCGACAAGAGCCCCTCGCTCCCGTCAAAATACGCCCCCCTCCTCTCTCCCGGAAAGACCTGGAGCCTCCTGTAATCCATGCATTCTGCGAGAGAAGATGCCGTTCTTGAAGGAAGCATCGAACGCATTACCTTTCACAGCCCGGAGACGGGCTTTTCTGTTCTGCGCATAAAGGCGAGAGAGTTCCGGGATCTGGTTACCCTTACGGGAACCCTCCCCTCGGCACATCCCGGGGAGTGGGTCCGGGCGGAGGGACGCTGGAAGATAGATCCTACGTACGGCCGCCAGTTTCAGGGAGATGTTATCCGGGCCACGCCTCCGGGGAGCCTGGAGGGGATGCAGCAGTACCTCGCCTCGGGGATGATCCACGGCATCGGCAAGGCCATGGCGGCACGGCTTATCCGGGCCTTCGGCATGGAGGTCTTTCGGGTTATCGAAGAGGAGCCCTCCCGGTTGGAGGAGGTGGAAGGTATCGGCCCCACCCGCTCTTCCCGGATTGTGGAGACCTGGAAAGAGCAGAAGGAAATCCGGCATATCATGGTCTTTCTCCACAGTCATGGAGTGGGGACAAGCCGGGCTTTCCGCATATACAAGGCCTACGGAGATCAGGCGATCCAGAAGATCCAGGAAGATCCCTACTGCCTCGCCCGGGATATCTGGGGGATGGGGTTCAAAACGGCGGATGCCGTGGCGGAGCGCTTGGGAATTCCCAAGGACTCCCCTCTTCGAGGAAAGGCAGGAGTGGAGTTCCTTCTTCAAGAGCTTACCGGCCAGGGACACTGCGCCTATCCCCGGCAGGAGCTGGAGGAGAAGACCGCTGCTCTTCTGGAGATCCCCCCCGAGGTGGTACATAAAGCGGTGGATGAGGCCCTCTCCTCCGGAAGGCTCCGGGAACACGAGGATATCCGCCAAGGGGCAGAGTCTCTTGAAGAAAACCCGCTGATCTACCTCACCGCCATGGATGAATGCGAGCTTCGGCTGAGCGAACAGATTCGCCAGCTTCTCGCCACGGGCCCCCTCTCCATCCCCTCCAATCACGCTGCGGCGCTGGAGTGGGCGGAGGAGCAGCACTCTCTCGTTCTGGGAGAATCCCAGCGGAAAGCCCTTCTCACGGCGCTGCAGCACAAGATGTGCATTATCACCGGAGGCCCCGGGGTGGGAAAGACCACCATCATCACCATTCTCTGCACTCTCTTTCGGGCCGCCCGGAGGAAGGTTGTTCTCGGCGCCCCCACAGGGCGTGCGGCCAAACGGATGAGCGAGGCCACCGGAGAGGAGGCCAAAACGCTGCACCGGCTTCTGGAGTTCGATCCCCGCACGGGAGGATTCAAACGCCACAGCGACAACCCCCTGGAGGGGGATGTCTTCATTCTCGACGAGGCGAGCATGATCGATCTGGTGCTGGCCTGGCAGTTTGTACGGGCCCTCTCCCGAAGGAGCACCCTTATTCTGGTGGGGGATGCGGATCAGCTTCCCTCGGTGGGGCCGGGCAAGGTCCTTCAGGATTGCATCGCTTCAGGAGTTCTTCCGGTGGCCCGGCTGGATACCATCTACCGCCAGGCGTCCACAAGCGCCATCATCACCAACGCCCACCGGATCAATCAGGGGGAGTATCCCTTCTTCCCCTCCAAAAACGATAAGGGGCTTTCGGATTTCTACTTTGTGGAGTGCGAAGATCCCGAACGAGGGGGGGATCTTATTCTGCGGATGATCACCGAACGGATTCCCCGGCGTTTCGGGCTCCATCCTCTGCGGGATATCCAGGTGCTCTCCCCCATGATGCGGGGGCATCTGGGGGTGCTGCAACTGAACCGGCAGCTTCAGGAAGGCTTAAATCCTTCGGGGCCTTCCATAGAACGTTTCGGCTCCACCTTTCGTGAACGGGATAAGGTGCTCCAGGTGGTGAACAACTACGATAAAGATGTTTTTAACGGCGATATGGGATACATCGAAAAGATCTCTTCCGAAGATCAGGAGCTGCTGGTACGCTTCGACGATCGAAGCCTTCGCTACTCCTTTCAGGAGCTGGACGAGCTGATTCTCGCCTACGCCATAAGCGTGCACAAAAGCCAGGGGAGCGAATATCCAGGGGTGATCCTCCCGGTGCATACCCAGCACTATATGCTCCTGCAGCGCAATCTGCTCTACACCGGAGTCACCAGGGGTAAGGAGCTTGTAATCCTTCTGGGAACGAAAAAAGCCCTTGCTCTCTGCCTGAAGCGGGGAGAGAGCAAGAACCGCGTTACCACTCTGGGAGAGAGGCTTCAACGCGGGAGAACAAACGACACCGAACATTTCACCTAATCCGGCGTTTCTCCCGAAAGAAAAATGTGCTACCATGACCAGGTTTCGTTATGGCAGGAAATGAGGAGGCATGGAATCCATGGCACTGGATCGGCCGGATCTGGAAAAGATAACGCTTCTCGTGAACAGCTTCGGGAAGAGCATGATAGAAACCAGCGAAAAGATGGGAATCGCCCTCTCTTTCATCAAGAGAAGGGCTTGCCTCGGTATAAACGCGCCGGGGAGCAAGCTTGCCACGCTTATCTCGGTGCACGGCGAAGGATGCCACGGCACGGTCTCTCTTTTTATGGATTTTGCCAGCTTTTCAGAGTATGTTACAAAGATGACCCACGGCATGATAGAGGCATCCACCGCGGATGACACCGCTCTCAGCGTGGCGGGAGAGATCTCCAACATGATCAGCGGCCACGCGGTGATAGCCCTCTCCCAGAAGGGCTTTGAGGGGCTGGACATTACTCCTCCCCAGATCTTTACCGGGGAGAACATCAAAACTCTCCGGCTCCCGGAGGATCAGGGGTACACCTTTACCCTCCCCTTTCATATTGCGGATAACCCGGAATCCCTGGTGTATCAGGTACTTCTCTTCCGCAAGTAAAGCAAAGCAACGTACCAGGTTCCCCGTCAGAAATTTTTCGGGGGGCCTTTTTTTTCGTCGAGGTAGGCCACCGCAATTTCCGCAAGCGCTTCGGAAACGGTCTTCCTACGATCTGCCGCGTAGGCGGCGATGCGCAGATAGACGTTCATGGGAAGCCGCACCGTGGCGGGACGCTCCCCCTGAGACTCCTCCTGATGCTGCCACTTTTTGTGAACCATGGATCGCAATGCCTTAAATTCGTCCATGTACAAAATCCCTTCTTTCTTCCATGTCCCTTCACCCAAGAAAACCCTTTCAGGAGCCCTCACAAACCCCCGTTTCGGGAGACTTCCCCTCCTCATCAAGCCTCTGAAGACGTTCAGAGATGGTGGGATGAGTATGCTTCCACCGCCGATAGAGAGGATCCCCTCCGATCCAATGCAGCTCCCCCGTGGCGAGCTTACGAAGGGCCCCCATCATAGCAGATCTCCCCGCAAGATTCGCCCCGTAGGCATCCGCCTCGAACTCCTCCCGGCGATAAAGAGGGGAGAGAAGCCCCGAAATCAGAGAGCCTCCGGCACTTACGGTCAGAAAAAGAAGCAGAAACTTTCCCTGCACCGTGGTAGCGGTACCCCCTGCATCCATGGGGAGGGGCAGCTCCCAGAGCAACCCCATAAGGCCGAAGAGAAGCACCATACTGAGAACGCCCCAGAAAAGACGCTTGCGAATATGCCCATGCACAGCGTGCCCGATCTCGTGAGCCGTTATGGCGAGAAGCTCCGGCTCCTCCATCTTTTCCAGAAGGGTGTCGAAGAGGAGAATCTTCTTGGCCTTTCCCAGGCCGAGCACCATGGCATTGGCGTGGTGGGAGCGCTGGCTCTCGTCCCCCACAAAGACCCCCTGACATTTCAGAGAGGCCCTTTCGAGAAGGGCTTCGATCTTCTCCCTTACAGAAGCGTCCTCCAGAGGCTTGAGGGTGTAGAAGAGAGGAAGAAGCCACTGCGGAGCAAGATAGGAGAAGAGCAGAAGCACAGCAACAGAGAGAGCAGCCCCCCAGAGATACCAGTAATGCAACGACGTGAGGGAGACGAGAGCTGCGAAGAGAGGGAGCATCACCAGCATCTGGATACCCAGGGACTTCAGCCGGTCCCCCACAAAGACCTTTACATTTCTCGTGCCAAAACCGTGCCGGGCCTCCAGAACAAAATCGTGGTAGATATCCAGAGGAAGGCGGAGCAAAGCGCTTCCCAGCATGAAAACTCCGAAACAGAGCAGGCTCCCTCCCCATCCGGATCCTCCCATACGAACTCCCCAGCTACAGAGAACCCCAAGCCCTCCGAAAAAGAGAACCCCCCCCAGCAGGAGAAATCCCGCAACCTGGGAGAAGAAGCTCAAGCGGAGGCTGTGAAGAGCGTAGGCTATCTCATGGGAGACCTCATACCCCTGGGGGAAAAACCTTTCCAGAGGTTTAGGAACCCCCCGCTCCCGAAGATCTTGATAGTAGCGAATGTTCCGCCATAGCAGAAAGAGATTCCAGAGGGCATCTCCCCCCAGAACCACAATACACAACCCCACAAATGTCATACCTTTATCCTTTCCGGACAGAGCGTCCCATGGTTTTACCTGTTGAAACCCGCACATTCTCCAGGAACTCCATTATGGAGGAGATTGCAATCCATGCCAATCAAAACTTGTGCTTCGAAAGTTTTTTCTAAAACATATTCCAAACTACACGTTATACGGGGCTATACGTTCATTGACAAACCGAAAAACCCTGCTAAAATGCCCATTGGTTAGACTAGACTAACTATAACAACTCCGTGGTTATAGGAATTGGAGGACTCGAAACTGCAACGTCAACGACATCAAACTGTTACACATCTATGACATGCTGAGGGTGTCTCCCAAAAAGAAAGCGGAAAGTTTGTCTGGAAAAACTAAAGGGTTTTCCATTGTGTTTCTCACTTGAAAGGAGTGGTACTCTGTGTCTCTGCGTAAAAGCCTATGGATCATGTTGTGCGTGGTACTTTTGCTCTTTCTGCTTCTTGGGGGAGGTACTTTTTTTCTTTTGGACCGGGAGCTGCGTTCCCGGCTGGACGATACGGGAAGACAGTTTATGGAGGCCTCTGGAAATATTCTGAACGGATATTTCCAGAGCATGAAAGACATCCCCGAGAGTGCCGCAAACTATGCGAAAAGCATGCTCACCTCGGAAGGATTTCCTGAAGACTTTCAGAAACGCCTTGGGGCCTTTTTCACCCTGGAGATGGAGCGTAAAAAAAACTCCGGGGTAAACGGCATCTTCTTCGGTTCTCAAAAGACGGGAGAACTCGTAAACAGCAACGAATGGGTTCCTCCCGCAGACTACGATCCCCGAAAGCGGGATTGGTATATCAAAGCAGTAGAAGAAGGACATACCGTAACGGTACATCCCTACAGAGATGCCATGACAGGAAAGCTTGTAATCTCCATGGCCACCCCCCTCTACGGTAGCGATGGATCTCTTCTTGGGGTGATGGGAGCAGATATCCTTATGGACCATATCCAGGATTTCGTGTCATCTCTCGCCATTCTCCCCGGCTCCTGGGGACTTTTCATCTCTTCGGAAGGCACCCTGCTGGCCTCTCCCGAAAAGAGCCAGGTTCTCAAGAGCAATCTTCTCTTGGATGGCGACATTCCCGAATCTCTCCGAGAGGTGGCCCGCCGTATGGTGGCGGGGCATTCCGGACGAGGGAACTATCAGCACGGAGAAGAGAACTTCCTTCTCTACTATGAAAACACCATAATAGGCTACCCCTTCGCCATAGCGGTTCCAGAAAGCGCCGTCTCCGCCTTTGTTCTCGCCTTTGCGGGAAAGCTCCTACTCCTTCTGGGAGGCATTTCGATACTCATTATCGCAGGGCTCCTCTATCTTACCAGAAGAATCAGTCGGGGAACGAGGCTTCTGGTAGACGCTCTGGATCGGGCCTCCCGGCTCGACTTCACAGTGCCCCGAGAAAACCGCTGGATTGCCGAGGCTAAGGACGAATTCGGGGATATGGCTCGGAGTCTCATCTCCATGAAGCGATCTCTCCAACATCTCATCGGCTCGACCAGAGAGATTTCCCAGCACAACCTTGAGGTGGCGGAAACTCTGGCCTCTCTCTCGGAGGAACAGCTTGCCTCTATGGAGGAGATCCGCCAATCCATGGAGGAGATCGAAAGCCTTTCCGATAGCAATAACCGCACCCTGGAAAACACCTCCGCAGCGGCCCAGAGTGTTGCCTCGGGAGCGAGTATGCTGACGGAATCGGTCCTGCAAGGAGAAAAGGCCTCCTCCTCGGCCCTCTCTCTGGTGGAACACTCCGCTCTTCGGCTTGGGGAGACCCTGAGGGCGGTGGAGGAGGCTCAAGAGGAGTTCGGGAAGAGTAATCAGAGCATGGAAGAGCTGGCGGAGTGCGTGAAGGCCATCGAAACCTTTGTTCGCTCCATCCAGGATATCGCAGATCAGACCAACCTTCTGGCATTGAATGCCGCCATTGAGGCTGCCCGGGCGGGAGATGCGGGGAGGGGCTTCGCAGTGGTGGCCTCGGAGGTTCGCAATCTTGCGGAAGGGTCGGGCACCTCAGCATCCCAGATCACCCAAATCACAGCCACCCTTTTGGATCATACCCGGAAGGCGCTAACCTCTGCGAAGAGTTCCTCTAGGGCACTTGTCCAAGCTTCAGCCCTTACCGGAGAAGCGCGGGAGAAGCTGGGGCTGGGATTACGGGAGGTCTCTTCATGCTCCGCCACCTCTGCGGAGGTAGCGTCGGTAAGCCAGCAGCAGGCGGCGTTCACGCAGGAGATCGGCACCGAACTTTCCGACATCGCCTCCCGCACCGGAGAGACGGCTGCTATGCTGCACGCCATTCGGGAAGCGACAAAGATCACCTCCGAGGCATCCCAGACCGTGGCATCTCATGCCATCAACCTTACCGAACGGGCCCAGGAAATCGCGTCGCTTCTGGAGCGCTTCCACTTTGATGAGCCCCGGGCACTCCCCGCAGCCTCCTGATCACGCACATCCTTTTTCTGTGGGTTCGGAAAAACCCCGGCCCACAGAAAAAGCACCACCAGTTCAGCAAGTCATTTTTCATGAACAATATTTTCTCTTGACTTTTCAAAAGCCCCGTGGTATAAACTCGTGCAAGATCAATTTTTTCATTTTTGTCTTTTGGAGGAAAATCATGTTCCGTATGCACAGCCTTTCGGCTTCCTTTTTTTATTATTACGCCTTTAGCAACGCGGGATCCCTCAGGGGGTGGGCCGGCGTTTAGGCGTACGTGCTCACGGAATTACCCTAGAGGGCTCCCGCTACAAGGCGGGAGCCCTCTTTTTTATGCTTTTCCACTTTGAGACTATGCAGCGTCACAACCATGACACGCCAACTCTGGAAGGAGGAGCCAGAAACATGCAGAAGAGCAAGGACGAGCAGAGAACAGATCAGTTACAGAGGGTTGTACAGCGAGTATGGGAGAGGGTGCCTCACTATCGGGCCAAGATGGAGGATATGGGGATTTCCCCCGGAGATATCCGCAGCCTGGAAGACCTCTCCCGGCTCCCCTTCACCACCAAAAACGACCTTCGGGACACCTATCCCTACGGTCTTCTGGCTTGCGATAAAGAAGAGGTGGTACGCATCCACGCCTCTTCGGGAACCACCGGAAAGCCCACCGTGGTGGCCTACACCCGGCAGGATATCGCCACCTGGTCCTCCCTCATGGCCCATCGCCTGGCGGTGGCGGGTCTCTCTTCGAAGGACATCTTCCAGATCGCTCTGGGGTACGGCCTCTTTACGGGGGCGCTGGGATTTCACTGGGGGGCAGAAGAACTCGGAGCGCTGGTGATCCCCTCGGGTGGAGGCTTTACGGAGCGTCAGGTGCTTCTCATGGAGGATCTGGGAACCACTGCCTTCACCAGCACCCCTTCCTACGCCCTACACCTTGCGGAGGTGCTGCAGTCCCGCAAGAAGGGCAATCTTCAGCTTCGGCTGGGGATCTTCGGGGCCGAGGCATGGACCGAGGAGATGCGTACCCACCTGGAGCAGAGCCTGGGGATCCTGGCTCTCGACTCCTACGGACTCTCCGAGATCATCGGCCCCGGGGTGGCCATGGAGTGCCCCCTCCGCGAAGGACTCCACTTCGACGAAGACCACTTCCTGGTGGAGATCATCAACCCCGAGACGGGGGAGGCGCTTCCCCCCGGAGAGACCGGGGAGATCGTCATCACCACCCTTACCAAGGAGGCTCTCCCCATGATCCGCTACCGCACCCGGGATCTCTCCCGGCTCTACTCCGAGCCCTGCCCCTGCGGATGCGGGGAGAAACGAATCGCCCGTATTCTGGGGCGCAGTGACGATATGCTGATCATTCGGGGGGTCAACGTCTTCCCCTCTCAGGTAGAGGTAGCACTCGGAAGGGTGCCGGGGCTCTCGCTCCACTACTTCCTGGAAGTTTCCGAAAGGGGAGGCATGAAGGAGCTTACGGTCTGTTGCGAGAGCAGAATCCCCCTTTCGGAGGAAGCCGAGAGAAACCTGATGCGCCAGACCTCGGGAGAACTCAAGGATCTTCTGGGAGTTCGAGTGGGGTTGCGGCTCTTTGAACCCGGAACTCTGGAGCGATCTGCAGGCAAGGCGGTACGGATCAAAAAAGTGGCGTAATCTCCAAAAGACCGCGATGTTTTTGGAGTTGGAGCAGAGGCGTTACAGTATTCAAGACAAGAATATCAAAGGAGGAAAAGAGATGAGCCCCATAGTTGAGCGGAGCGAAGCGGAGATGGAAATTATGCGGGAAGATCTGGGTGATCTGGCTCTTGCACATCTGGAAGCCCTGCGGGAGACCGAGTAGGTAGAGCGTCTTCATCCCAAAAGAGCCCCTTGAGAAGCGGATTACGCCGCTTCCCAAGGGGCTCTTTTCTAAAGCTCTGTTTTCAGAACTACGCGAGCTAAAACTACGGTGCTTCACTCTCTCCGTACCCGAGAGCGAGGGTCGCATTGAATACCGCCCCCAGAGGGAGAACATCCTCATCGACATCAAAAAGGGGGGAATGCAGGGGATAACAGCTCTTCCGGGCCTCGTTTCCAGAACCGAGAAAGTAGAAAACTCCGGGGACATGCTGGGTAAAGTAGGAGAAATCATCCACTTCCATAGAGGGACGCTCTTCGGGGGTGCGGATGCACTGCTTGCCTAAAAGGGCCTCCCCCTGATCGCATACGTACGAAACCAGCCCCTGATGATTCACCACACAGGGGTAGCTTTCCCGTATGCGCACAATTCCCTGGGCCCCCATCCCCGCGGCCACCCCCTCCACAGTCTTTTGAAGCCACGCCCGGAGGTGCTTGCGAACCCCCGGATCAAGGGTGCGGAGAATTCCCGAAAGGAAAGCCTCGCGAGCCACGGCGTTTCGCGCCTCTCCGGCGTTGAAGGTTCCCACGGTGAGCACCGCGGGCTGCACGGGATCTATCTCTCGGCTTATCCCCTGCTGCAACAGCGTCACCAGAGCGGAGGCGATGGCAAGGGCATCCTTTCCCTTGTGAGGATAGGCTCCGTGGCACCCTTCACCAATGATATGGATATCGAACATATCCGAAGCGGCATAGACCCTTCCGGGGGAGATGCGCACCTTGCCCACGGAAAGCTCGGGAGAGACATTGTAGCCGAAGATACACTCCGGCACGGGGTTTTCGAGCGCCTTATCCCGAATCATAGGAAGCGCCCCCCCTTCGGTCTCCTCGGCGGGCTCAAAGAGAAGCAGCGCTGTACCTCGAAACTCATGGCGCATCTCCCGGAGAAGACGCCCGGTTCCCACGAGGATCGCCGTATGGGCATCATGCCCTGCGGCGTGCATCTTTCCGGGGACCATGGATCGGTAGGGAACATCCTTGGCATCATTCATGGAGAGAGCATCCATATCTGCCCGAAAGGCCGTTACCGGGCCGGGAAGATCACCCTGCACAACCCCCACAATCCCCGTACCTGCACAGCGTCTGCTGAAAATTCCCGCACTCCCCAGAGCAGCCATCACGAGAGAGGCTGTCCTCTCCAGAGAAAAGCCTACCTCGGGATTCTGGTGCAAATCCCTCCGAAGAGCCACAAGCTCCTCTCGAAGAGCCTCACCCTTTTTCCGCAGAAGTTTCATCCGGTTTTTGATATGTTTATCCATCACGATCCTTCACCTCATCCTCAGCTCTTCGCTCCCCAAAAAGGGAGGGCAGAATCCGGATATTTCTCCATGCACCCTACCATTTCGAGAAAGACCTTGTCAATGTCATTGACGTTATACAGTTTTTCTCGGTATGATGAGCCATGCTCCGGAAGACTTTTCGTTTTTTCCGAGGCCAACGCGAGGAGTGATAGGCATGACATACGGAACAAACCGTGAGGAGGAAGAGAAGATCCTTCTTATTCTGGGGCAATCGGACCGCCCCATGGGAGCCAGCGCCATCATGGCTGCTTTGAGAGCAGAAAATATCACCGTCAGCATGGCTACCGCAGGGCGGTTCCTCTGGAATCTGGAGCAGCGGGGATACGTTCTTCAGGTAAGCAACAAGGGACGAACCCTTTCGGAAAAGGGAAAGAACCTTCTGCGACAGATCCGGAAACAGAACGAACAGATCCACCTTGCGGAAAACTTCCTTCATACCCTGGAGGGGCAGGACCCCCAGAAGATCCTCAAGGTTCTGGTGGCGAGACGCGCCATCGAGCGAGAGACAAGCCGCCTGGCGGCCTTCTCCGCCACGGACCGCACCATGGGGGCCATCTTTGCCCATGCCAAACCTCTGAAAGATCTGAGCCTCGACGAGGTGCTGGAGCGGGACCGGGATTTTCACGAGGCCATTGCGGAAGCTGCGGGAAACGAAGTTCTCTCTGCCACACTCAGGCTGGTGCGTCAGGATCGCAACATCCGTGCCCTGCTCGCAAAAATCCGGGCGGAGCACCCCCAGTACAGTCTGGGGGCAGATCATCAGGCCATTGCGGAGGCCATCGCCCGAAACGACCCGGGGGGGGCCGAGGAGGCCATGCTCCGGCACATCGACAACATCATCGGGGACGTGCGGCGCTGGTTTCTGGAGGAAAACTCAGGTTCCTCCTCTTCGGGCTCATCATCATCCTGATCTTCATCCTCCGGATCTCCCAAAGCTGCCAAAAAAGAGGCATGAAAAAGGGGATGGCTTGAAAAAACACCATCCCCGAATCTCCACATCTCCGAAGGAATAAATCCTTCTTTAGTCTTCTCAGCTCTTTCCGCTATACCAGCCGGCGGAGAAGCTTTTCCCGGTCTCCCTCCAGGAAATCCACCGGAGGAATTTCCAGCATGGTATAGCACCCCGGAGCCTGACGGAAGCTCGCCCTCATGGCAGAGACCATCACCTGGGCGGTGGCGGCGGGGTTCTGGAGCGTCATGTTAAACTCCATACGCTGATTATGGGTGCTTCCGGAGACCCCCCGGCGGATCATATGCACGCCGTGCCCCTGATCCATGAGCTTTTCCACACAATCCACCGCATAGACGTGGGTTTCGTCGTGGCAGAAGTAGGGATCCTCTTTGATGGCCCTCTGCACATTCTCAAAGACCGCCCCTTCTTCAAGCTCCACATAGACATACCGTTTGTGCAGCCCCTCCCCCTTGGGAAGGGTCTCGGAGAGGGCGTTACGCACCCCCGGAAGCCCCTTCACCGCCACGGTATGCCCCATGCTCATGCCGGGGCCAAAGTTGGTGTAGGTAATGCCCCGGGGAGCGATGGACTCCAGAAGCGCCCGCACCACCGAATCCGATCCCGGATCCCACCCCGCACAGATCACCGCCACAGAGCCGTTCCTGGCCCCCACCTCCTGAAGATGGGCACGCATCTCCATCACGGGCTCTCCGTGGATGTCGAAGCTATCCACCGTATGGATCCCCTTTTCCAGGTAGAGAGGAGCCACTTCCGGCACCGCACGGCTGGCGATGGCGAGTATCGCCCCGTGAATCTCCGACAGCTCCCCCAGATTCTCCACCACGGGGATGGAAAGCTCCTTTCTCAAAGCCTCCGCCTTCCGGGGATTGCGAAGGATCACCCCCGCGGGCTCCATATCAGGAGCGCTCTCAAGAGCCGCCAGAACCTCACGTCCCACGTTGCCGAACCCCACAAGGGCGATGCGTTTTTTCTGCGTTATGCTGGTCATATTTCTCGTCCTTTCCATGTATAAATGGCTATAACGGCTATTTCGGCACTCTTACTTCGGAGCCCCCACAAGGGGCCCCTCCGAAAGATCCAGAAAACATGCCGCCAAAAAGGCGGCTCCGTACGCCAGAGCCTCCTCGGCGATATCGAAATTTCCTGTGTGGAGCGAAAAAGGCTCTTCGGAATCCCCCTCTCTCGTACCAAGCATGAAGAAGCTCCCTGGCGCCTCCTGAAGGAAGTAGGCAAAGTCATCCACCCCCATGGAGGGCTCGGGAAGAAGCCTCATAGCACCTCTGCCGAGAGTCTGCTCCCCCACTGCCACCCAGCGCTTGGTTATCTCTTCATTGTTGATCAGGCAGGGATACCCCTCGGTAAAGGAGATCTCCCCCCGCGCTCCCAAGGCGGCACAGCAGTGATGAATAACCTCCGAAAGCTGCCTCTTCAGCCGCTCTCTTCCGGAGGGCTCCAGAGATCGTATGATACCCGAAAGCTCCACCCTTGGGGAGAGCACATTTCGGGCACCCTCTCCTACAAAGCGACCGATGCTGATCACCGCCGAATCCAGAGGGCTGGTGCGGCGGCTGACAATCTGCTGTAGCGCCACCACGCAGGAGGCTCCTGCGGCGATGGCATCAATCCCCTCGTGAGGAGCCGCTCCGTGCGCTCCCCTGCCGGAGATCACCACGTCGAACATCTCCGAAGCCGCATGAAGCTTTCCCGGAAGATATCCGAGGGTTCCCAGAGGAAGAGCGGGATCCACGTGGAGCCCCAGGCAGCAGGTAGGGGGATCCTTTTTCAAGGCCCCCTGACGGATCATGGGAAGGGCCCCTCCACCGGTCTCCTCGGCGGGCTGAAAGACACCGAGAAAGGTTCCTCTTCGAGGCTCCGGATGCTCCCGCAAAAGCCGAAGCGCTCCCAGAAGCATGGTGGTATGGACATCATGACCGCAGGCGTGCATCACGCCGGGAATTTGTGACCGATACGGAACATCTTTGGTATCCTGAATGGGGAGGGCGTCCATATCCCCCCGAACGAGGAGACAGGGCCCCGGCAGATCACCCTCCAGAGAAGCGACAATGCCCGTTGTGGCATAGCGCTCGGAAGAGATACCAAGCTGCTGGAGATGCTCTTCCACCTTTTCGGCAGTGCGGTGCAGGTTGAAATCCAGCTCCGGGTGCTGATGCAGATCCCGCCGGATGCCGATCATCCAGGGGAGGATCTCCCGGGCGGATTGAAGCAGATCAAAGGTACCCATACGCCCTATCTCCTTTTTCCATGCATACTTTACTCAAGGGCTTTCTCTCTCAAAGGGTTCTTCCTTTGAGAAAATCCACACTTTACGAGGGAAAAGATCGCCTAGGGGCTCCTGCCCTATAGAGTGCTTTGGGCCCTCTCCAATGTCATAAACTTCTGGGCAAACCGTGCCGCAGGACAACTTTCCAGCCGAAGCACCATTTTGGATCATCCCAGAGCAGTCTTTATGTTTTTTCAGCACTGCTCCACACTCTACTACTCATTATTCATGAGTAGTGGTTGAAAGCCATCCTACAACCCTCGTCTTTTTCTGTCAACCCGAAAAAAGAATCTTTCTTGCAAATTCAGTTTTTACAAGCATTTGCAGGCAAAGACTGCCCTTCGCCTGCAAATGTATTTAAAATATATTCCTTGACGAACCAATTGCTCCCCCCTTACAATCATCCTGCATGATTAGTGGCTCTTGAAGCCATTATCTTTATTCTGGAGGTGTGTGTAGTATGGAAAGGATGTATAAGGCAACACGGGGATGGGGATTCAGGCTCCTTCTCGCCGCAGGGCTTCTCGCTCTGGGAGGTGCCGCCTGGGCCGCGGAGGGAAGCGCTCCAAATTTCGGCGCTCTCTCGCTGCTCCCTCCGATCATCGCCATCGGGCTCTGCATTATTACCAAGGAGGTTATCCCCTCCCTCTTTCTGGGAATCTGGGTTGCGGGGACGATGCTCACGGGGTGGAACCCAATCACCGGCTTCGGCAAAGCCGTGGAGGCCCTGTGGAATAACCTGGGAGATCCCTGGTCCGCCAAAATCGTTCTCACCAGCCTTACCATGGGGGGCCTGGTGGGGATTATGCGGGTAGGGGGCGGCGTGGACGCTGTGGTGCAGTGGATCACCAAGAAGATCAGCAGCGTCCGGGGAGCCCTGCTCATGACAGAGCTTGCAGGATTCGTTATCTTCTTCGAAGACTACGTGAACACCGTGGTGGTGGGCACTACCATGACCCCCATTACCGCCAAGTACCGGATCTCCAAGGAAAAGCTTTCCTACATCGTGGACTCCACCGCAGCCCCCGTGGCGTGCATCGCGGGGATCTCCTCCTGGATCGCCTATATGGTGGGGCAGATCGGTAGCCAGTTCACTGCTCTGGGAATCGAAAGCTCCCCCTACGTGGCGTACCTGCACTCCATTCCTTACATCCTCTACAACATCATCACCCTGGTGGTGGTAACCTTCTGCGTGCTCTCCCTGCGGGATTTCGGCCCCATGCTGACGGCGGAGCGCCGGGCGCGCACCACCGGACAAATTCTCCGGGAGGGGGCGGAACCCCTGGTGGCGGAGGAGTCGGATAACCTGGAGCCTTGCGAAGAGTGCCCCCGAAAACTGTATAACTTTGTTATCCCTCTCCTGGTGCTGGTGGGCTCCATCTTTACACTGCTGATCATTACCGGTGGCTGGCCCAACGTGGGAATCGCCGAGGCCATCGGCGAGGGGAGCAGCTCCACCGCTCTCGTCTGGGGGGCCTTCACCTCCGTCTGGTTCACTATCTTCTTCTATGCCCTTCAGGGGGTAACAACCTGGAAGCGCCTCTTCCGGGGCTATCTGGACGGCATGCGCTCCATCTTCGTGGGAACGCTCATCCTCATCTTCGCCTGGGGGATCGGCTCCTCCATCAAAGCGGTGGGGGTACCTCTCTATGTGGCCTCCGTGGTGGGGGATGTACTCTCTCCCATGTGGCTTCCCATGCTCTCTTTCCTTGCGGGGGCGGCCATCTCCTTCTGCGCCGGCACCTCCTACGGAACTATGGCGGTTCTCATGCCCATCGTGGTACCGCTGGCACACACCCTCTCCCTCTCGATGGGGATGGACCCCATGGCCGCCATTATTCCTACCATCGGGGCCGTTTTCGGCGGGGCGGTTTTTGGGGATCACTGCTCCCCCATCTCGGACACCACCGTTATGTCCTCCATGTTCACCGGATCGGATCACATGGACCACGTGAATACCCAGGTCCCCTACGCTCTCGTGGCGGCTCTGGGAGCCTGCGTGGGGTACGCCGGAGTGGCTCAGGGCTACTCCGCCCCGGTGAACCTTGCGGCAGGAGCGGCAACGGCGGTAGCCATCTTCTGGATTCTCTCCAAGAGGGTAGAGGATGGGCCTGCCCTGGATCTGGAACATTCTGAAGGGTAACATTTACTCAGGCGCATTTCTTGAGGGCGCTCGCATGTTCCGGAGCGCCCTTCTTCCTTGTTGAGCAATCTCAGGACTCCGAACAGCCTTACAACCCACAAAGGATCCAACATCAGGAGATCCAGCATCAGGAAAGGAGCTTCTAGCATGACATCCCAGGAACACCCTTTTTTCTTCATGAAAATCCATGGAAACGGGAACGATTTTGTAATAATGGACGCCCGAAAAGGACATTTCAAAGAATCCATCTATCCTGCCCTGGCTCAGGTCGCCTGCCCTCGGCGCACCGCCCTGGGAGCGGATGGTCTTCTTCTTCTCGAAGAGAATACCGGAGCAGGGATTCCCTTCGGCATGCGGATCATCAACAGCGACGGCCTGGAGGGGGAGATGTGCGGCAACGGAGCCAGGTGCTTCGCCCGATATCTTGTAGAAAAGGGGTTATGCCCCCCCGAAGAGATCCGCTTTCGCACCAGGGCAGGGATGATGCACGCCGCCGCCGCAGGCTCTTCCATCCTTCTGGATCTGGGTGTTATGGACTGCACCCCCCTGGAGAAAGAGCACTCGCTCATTCTGAAAAATCGCACCATCCGGTATCGCTTCCTCCGGGTGGGGGAGGTAGGAGGAACAGGGGTTCCCCACGCAGTGATCTCTCTGGAAGATAACGGGCTGGAAAATCTCTTTCTTGAGGAGCTGCACGATTTAGGGCGGCAGGTGCGGTATGCCACCCAGGCCTTTCCAGAGGGGACCAATGTAAACTTTCTTTCCCTTGAGGGGGAGAGGGTGCGGGTGCGCACCTATGAGCGGGGGGTAGAGGATTTCACTCTCTCCTGCGGCACCGGCTCCATCGCCAGCACCGCCGCCCTGGGATATATGCGGGGAGAGGATCTCTCGAAACGCCGGATCGTATCAGTAGAAAATCCCGGCGGGATCAACCGGGTGCATCTCCTCCCCCGGGAAGAATCGCCCCATCTGCACCGGGTACTTCTGGAGGGAGCCACCTTTGTGGTCTGTACAGGAGAGTTTGCGGGGGATCTGCGAAAGACTGCGGAAGAGCTGCTTGCCTAGGATCGCTGTACAGAAAAAGGGGGATCTTTTTTCACAAAAGACCCCCGAAGAACCATGGCACTGAAAACCTCTACTTCTGTTCGATCTCCTGAAGCTTCTCCAGCACCGTAGCAGCATGGAGCACCTCGCAGGTTTTACGTTTGGTCCGCACCTTCACATTCCGCCACACCGCCTTGATGATCCCCTCGGGGGATATCAGAAAGGTGGCGCGAATCACCCCCTGATACTCCTTGCCGTAATTCTTCTTGGTCCCCCAGGCACCGTAGGCTTGCAGCACCACCTTTTCAGGGTCACTTAACAGGGGGAATACGAGGCCGTGCTTCTCGGCAAATCCACGGTGCGATGCGGGGCTGTCCGGACTGATCCCCACCACGCGGGCACCGAGTTTCTCGAACTCTCCCCGTAGATCGTTGAAATCGAGAGCCTCCTGGGTGCACCCCGAGGTATTGTCCTTGGGATAAAAGTAGAGTACCAGCCACTTTCCCTGAAAATCCTTCAGAGAGAACTCCTTCTCATCCGAATCCGGGAGGGAAAAGTCAGGAGCCTTACTTCCTTCTTCGATAACCATACAATTCTCTCCTTTCGAAATAACGAAAGAACCTTCCAGAACTCGCCTTCGACAAATGGAGCTAGTGGGTTGTTCCACATTATATTGTGCCTTTGAATGGGAGCCTCCGCTTGTGTGTCCCCTCGGCTCCGAAAGTGG
>CAZIFL010000002.1:0-209673 GCA_964539095.1 uncultured Synergistaceae bacterium | reverse complement strand
ACTGCGGCTTGCTGGCACGTCCGCCTGCCACCAGGAGGTTCTCCGCGACGCAAAGCTGCACTCGCCGACCACTATGTCGCTGCCGGGGACACACAAGCTCCAGCTCCCGGATTTAAGCCAAAGTCACAATATGAGCAGGAATGATGCACTAGACACCGTTACAACAGGCCATGACGACTCATCCCCGACAAAGGATCTCTCTGTACACCCTCTCAGTGGCTGCTACCATCTCCTCTCTTAAGGGAAACTTCACAGGCTTCAAAAGCGGGGCTTCTTCTGATCCCTCGAAAAACTCCCTGAAGATCCCCCCCCAAGCTTTGACATCCCCGGGGGGGAGAAGGTCTTTCGAGGGGACAAGCTCCTCCAGGGCGGGAATCTGTGATGCAAAGACCGGCACCCCCCAGGCAAGGGCCTCCAGAAAAACCCGCCCCATGCCCTCTTGAAGGGAGGGAAAAAGAAGACAGGAGGAACGCTGCATCCACTCCCCGGGATTCTCGCGAAACCCATGGAAAAAGACCCGATTCCCCCACCCCTCCGCTTCCGCCTTCTGGAGATAATCCTCCTGCCGAGGCCCTTCGCCGAGCACATCCAACACCCAGGGATAGGCATCAAGCCCCTTCAGAGCCTCCAGAACAACCTGAAGCCCCTTGATATTCGAAAGCCTTCCCACAAAGAGGAGGCGTTTTTCTTCCCGATTTTCCGGCCCTCTCCAGGAGTTTCGCAAGAGAGCGAGTTCTTTTTCGGAGAAGAGACCGTTGTAGATAACCTCTCTGCGGCAAGGGAGAAGATCCCCGAGGTAACTCTCCACGGCTCTGCTGACACAGATGGCCGCCGCCGCCCTGCGGAGAGGGTAGATACCCGCATTTTTGCTGTAGAGAGCGTGAGCGGTGGCTACCCAGGGGATTCCTGTAAGAGATGCCACCCACCAGGCGATCCAGAAGGGGACCCGGGAGTGGGCATGGAGAATCTCCCACCCCTCCCGAAGCACCAGAGAGCGGAGCTGGAGAGTGGCTTTCAGGCCGGTATAGAGATTTTTCCGGTGCATCGGGAGGGCATAGTGGGTAATCTCCGGGGAAAGGGCTGCCACAAGCTTCCCCCCGGCAGAGACCACCCCCACCCGGTGCCCCTGCTCTGCAAGCCCCCGGGTGAGATCCAGTACGTGCCGCTCAACACCACCTTCGGAGAGTTCCGGAAGAAGATGGAGGATCTTCATGATATGTGAGACCCTCTTTCCACGCTCATTCCACCCCCGCCGCAGGGCGCCATTGGTCAAGCAGTCCTCTGAGCACAAGCCCATGCCCCTGAGCGTTCCAATGCACATCCCCCTCGAAGAAATACCTTTCCACTACTTCCTCCTGCGTGGCGGCGGCCTCCCGGAAAACCGGGTAGAGGGAGACAAAACCCCATCCCTGATCTTCTGCAAGATCTTTCCAGAAACGCTCCTGCGGGGAGGGATCGGGATCGTGCCGCAGGTTCTCAGGCCAAGGATAGACGGCCACGGTAAGAGGGAGCCCGTGCTCTTTACAGAGATCCCCCAGAAGAAGCATATGAGCCTTTGCCAGTTCTAGCCCGGTCTCGGCCCAGGAGGCCAGGGATTCGGGGGTGTGAGGCCAGCTCCCCCGAACCTTGTTATACCGGTCACCAAACAGATCATGAGCCTCTTCCTCTTCTTTCCGGAGAACCTTCACAAAAGACCCCACAAGCTCCCGATAGAGCCAGGAGTGGCGGTACCAGAAGGTGGTGGCTATATTCACGGAGAAAGGCTCCTTCCCCTCATAGGAGCGATACACCACTTCGTCCTGAATATCCGAGATATCAATAAACACAAGCACCTCGTCTACCGAAAGCCCCTTTTCAAGGAGATAGGCGCACTTCTTGTAATAGAGATTAGGAGCATAGGAGACCACTCCAGCATTAAACACCCGCACATCCCGGGAGAGAAGAGATTGCAGCGAGGGCTCCAGCAACCCCGCAAAGGTCTCACGCGCGGGAAGCCCTATCCCCTCGGTAAAGGAATCTCCCAGAAGAAGGAGGCGGTAGGAACCGGTAGTGTTTCCCCAGGAGTCTTCTCTGGCAGCCAGATCCTTGAAACCGAGAGAGGTAACAGAAACGACGTAATGCGTATCCCCCCATCTCTCTAGCACCTCCGAAACTCCGGGGATGAGACCGTGATGATATTCCGGATGAGGAGTTCGAAAGTAGGAGGCATACTTCCAGGTTCCCACTCCAAAATCCACTGCGAAAAGCCCCCCAAGGGTGGCGAGGACAATCCAGAGCACCTGAAAGAAGCGCTTCCGAAAGGAGGAAGAGGCTTTGGAAGAATCTGCTGACGGATCTTTTTTCATGATTGGGGTCTCTTTCTTTTCAAGATCGCTCATCGAAGCTAATCCAGCACAAAATCCTGCTGCCACTCTTTTCCTTCGGACCATTCAGGCTGCCGAGATTTATCGAAGAGACGGGAGCCCATCACCAGATAGTCCATCTCGGTACGCATAAAGCAGCGGTAGGCATCCTCAGGAGTGCAGACAATCGGTTCTCCCCGAACGTTGAAGCTCGTATTCACCAGCAATCCGTATCCCGTACGCTCCTTGAAGGCAGAGAGCAGCTCCCAGTAGCGAGGGTTGGTCTCCCGATGCACCGTCTGCACTCGGGCAGAGTAGTCGATATGAGTTACCGCAGGGATATCCGAACGAAGATGATAGAGCTTATCGAGAAGGGGGAACGATGCATACCCCTCGGGGAGGGGGTTGCGCCGATCCTCCTGAACCGGTGCTACCAAAAGCATGTAGGGGGAGGGGGAATCCAGATCGAAGTACGCAGCACACTCCTCCCGGAGCACCGAGGGCGCAAAGGGGCGAAAGCCCTCACGGTACTTGATTTTGAGGTTCAGCTTCTTCTGCATCTCCGGATGTCGGGAATCCCCGAGAATACTACGGTTCCCGAGTGCCCGGGGGCCCCACTCCATGCGCCCCTGGAACCATCCCACCACATTCCCCTGGTCGAGAAGTTCCGCCACCTTGCGGCAGAGTTCGGAGAAGTGGTCCCATTTTTCAGAGACTCCGCCGTAGAGCGCCGCAGCATTTTCGATCTGCCGATCTGTAAAAGAAGGGCCGAGATAGGAGCCCTGCATGGCATCCATGGCGGGAGGGAGAAGAGGACGACGAGGCCTCTCCTTTTCGATATGCCATACCGCGAGAGCCGCTCCCAGGGCTCCCCCCGCATCCCCCGCAGCGGGCTGAATCCAGAGTCCATCGAACCCCGCCTCCCGGAGGATTCTGCCGTTGGCGACGCAGTTGAGCGCCACCCCCCCCGCCAGAACAAGATTACGGCTTCGGGTAGCCTCTCTGGCGGAGGCCGCCAGACGGAGCACGATCTCTTCCGTGACGTCCTGAATAGCCAGAGCAAGATCCATATACTCCTGAGAGATGGGAGTTTCGGGCTCCCTCCAGGGGAGGCCGAAGAGCTTTTTCCAGGCCTCATGGTTACACATGCGCAGCCCCGTAGCAAAGTCGAAATAGCGCATATTAAGAAAAAAGGAGCCATCTTCCTTGAGGCTGAGCAGCTCTTCGAGAATGGCCCGCTTCCACTGCTCTACTCTGGGGGAGCCAGGGTTTCCGTAGGGGGCAAGCCCCATAAGCTTGTACTCTCCGCTATTCACCCGAAAGCCGCAGTAGTAGGTAAAGGCAGAGTAGAGAAGCCCCAGAGAATGGGGGAACTGCTGCTCCCGAAGCAGAGAGATGGAGGAACCTCTGCCATGGCCGATGGTGGTAGCAGCCCACTCCCCGACACCATCCATGGTGAGAATGGCGGCATCTTCAAAGGGAGAGGGATAAAAGGCGCTGGCTCCATGCGAGAGATGATGCTCCGGGAAGAAAAGGGGCACCTCTGCCGCTCCAAAGGCCTCAAGCTCCTTGCGAAGCATGGATTTCATGAAAAGCTTTTCACGAATCCATACTGGCATGGCACTCCGAAAGCTTTTGAGCCCCCGGGGGGCATAGCTGACGTAGGTTTCAAGAAGGCGTTCAAACTTGAGAAAGGGTTTGTCGTAAAAGGCTACCGCCTCAAGAGCACCCCCCGAAAGAGCGCCTTCGGAGAGCACATAGGAGACCGCCGAGGCGGGAAATGCGGCATCGTGCTTCTTTCGGGTAAAACGCTCCTCCTGAGCCGCAGCGACAATATGCCCGTCCCGGAGCAACACCGCCCCGCTGTCGTGGTAGAAGGCGGAGATACCGAGAATATAGGTTGCCATAGAATCTCCCCGCTCCTAAAAAAGGGTGTAGATAAAGGGAGCAAGGGCCGAAGAACTCGCGAAGACCATGATGCCCCCGACAACCAGAAGCACAACGATGATCGGCAGAAGCCAGTACTTTTTTCGAGCCCTCAAAAACCCCCAAAGATCGCGCAATAACTCCATGTTTATTCTCCCCTGTCCTTAAAAAACATTTTTATTTTTGAAGCGATGTGGCGGTCTCTCCAACGCCTCTTCGGTTAAAATAATCACATAAAAATCCACAAAAAAGCTTAGTAGGGGTGCCGGATGTCCTCGGCGCTAAAGATTACGTTTCGTTCCTCGAAAGCGCTCTTCTTCTCGCGCCATCTGCGGCGCTTCATGGGATCTATAAAAAGACGCATACAGAGCCCCACCGGGGTAACCACCAGGAAAAAGACCAGCGAAAGCAGAAGGGGCGAAAGGACACCCCCCAGAAAGGCCACCACCCGAGTCAGGACCCTGCTCAGGGGGGTAAAGAGTGCAGGAACACCCATGGAAAGCACAAGGGTAGTTATTCCCAGAGGGAGAAGCCACCCCCTTGAGGAGAAATATGCCCCCAGAAGAAGGGCCAGAGAGAGAGCCAGCCCTGTCTCCAGGGGTGATATCGTTTTCTGTGGCATTGACACTATGCAACCTCCATTCTATCTATTCTTTTTCAGATGTCCGCCCTTCAGCCCGCTCCCAGAAAAAACCAGAGAGAGCGGTACGAAGCGGCATGTCGCTCTGCACAAAGGCTTTTATGCAGAAGGCGTATCTTTCAGAACCTGCTTCAGAGCCATCTGGAGACCTCGGTATGCTACAGAAAAACCGAAGGAGCGGGAGAGCTTCACCCATATACGGAGCACCGTCCACAGAAAGAGGAAATGCCCCGCAAACGGGTGATTCCGCGAAGCTGCCAGCATGAGAAGATAGCGATTGTAGAAGACCATGGCCGCTTTTTTCTCCGTACCGGCAACACGTTCCCCCGCAACAGCGTGATGAATCACACATCCCTTTTCGGGAACCATAAGGGGTTTCCCATAAAAGAGAAACACTCTGTGAGAGAACTCCACATCCTCTGCCAGAGCATAAGGGCCAAAGGCTTCGAGCTTCTCATTAAAAGAAAGATCATCAAAGACCGCGCGGCGGAAGGCCATGGAGCAACCGCTAAGCCACTCCGCCGCCCCCGAAGGCGCGCTGAGCCCTTTAGCGGAACCCGCAAAAGAGACCTTCCGCCTTCGTCTGTACCGGAAAAGCCTGTAAAGAGAATCTCGTAACGTATGCCGCCGATCTGACTTCGGCCTGCAGGAGAGATCCTCCACCCGAAGCCCTCCCCCCATAATCTCGGGATATGCAGCAAAGCATTCCCGCAAACTCCGAAGACCGTCGGGAGAGACCTCGCTATCGTCATCAATAAAAAAGACGATCTCCCCCCCTGCCTCCTTGAGAGCGTCGTTGCGCTGGGAGACGAGGCCGCTCCGAGGTGCAGAGACAAAACGCAGTGGAATTCCCCGATCAGCAAAAGAACCCTCAAACCCGCAAACCACCTCACGAGAACGAGAGGAATCGCTGGCATCCCAGACCAGCACTTCAAAGTTCCCTTCGTCCTGACACAGCAGAGAGGGGAGGGATATTTTTTGAAGCGCCTGATCCCTGTTCTTTGTGGCAATCACAACAGACAGCGCCGGATCATTCCCACAGAGAGAAGACATGCGGGCCTCACCTCCCAGGTCAGATTTTTCTCCAGCTCTCAGGCACGATGTGCTCCCCGCTCATGCTCTGAAACCATTTCGAGGGAGCCACCACCACCTTGGAGGGGGAGGCATTAAGCCATCCCCCCCACCAGCTGAAGCTGCTATTGGCAACAACATTATGGGAACAGCGCGACATAAGCATCATCTCCTCACAATCCCGGCAACCGCTCTCGGAGACAAAAAACATCTCCCCCGGAAGAGACAGATGCTCCTTCACCCACTCCGTATCATCGGTAAAGACAAAGTAGATCGGTTCAATCCCCTGCTCTCTGAAGATCGCATCCGCCCTGCGGTAGTACTCCAGCGGAAGAAGGCCGTGTACCTCCCGGACGGAATCGTCAGCAGCGTAATCCCCCCTCCGAACATGCAAACCTACGGAGTTCTGAACGGAGGAGATTCTCTTGAGCCACTTTTTTGCGGAGGGGGATACTGTTGTGAGGGTAAAATCATGCAAAAGTTCCTCCCGGAAACACCGGAAATAGGTTTCCGACTGCCAGTACCCTTCCGCGTAAAGTGACTGCAGCTTCGAAATTTCAGAAAAATTCACCTCCACGAGACGAGGAGGGAAGGGCTCCAGAAGGACACCCCCCCAGAGAGAGCGCTCCCTGGCGATACCCATGCTCCGCAGACGTTTGAAGAGCTTTAACGTTGCCCGCTCCCGCAGTTTTTTCCCCGTAGAAAGAACAAGGCTTTCGTGCAGAAGAAAGGCATCCAGCCCAAAAGGTCTTTCCCCCTTTCGGAACCAGTCCATCTGGAGCGTCAGGTTTCCCCCCACAGCCAGAGAGAGGGCTCTTCCAAAGGCATACTGAAACATCTGGTTCCCCAAACCGCCGCAAGCATGGACAGATATTGTTACCACAGAACGGCACCCTTTCTTCAGAAACGTTATATTCGGGAGGAGAGTATCACAGGACATTCAATTTGTCCAAAGAGAACTCCTGAGGCTTCGGGAATCAAAAAAGCCCTTGCATCATTTTATTTTAGTTTTTTAGTAGCATACTCCTGGCGAACCTTCCCAATTCTTTACTCATGATGTATAATCGGCAAAAATTCGTGCTCTACAATACCATGAGGAGGCTGATCGTGAAGATACGGGACATTCCCTTTCTCTTTCCCTTTTTCCTTCAGCTGATGCGCTACAAAAAATGCTCCCCCCGGGAAAAGATCCCCCTCAAGGATCTGCACCCCTGTCTCCGGGAAAACAACAGCGAATCGCAATCGGGAAAAGGGCACTACTTCTACCAGGACATCTGGGCACTGCAGAAAGTCGCCCTGCACAAGCCCCGGAAACATGTCGATATAGGGTCGCGTATTGACGGCTTTGCGGGACAGTGCAGCGCCCTCTGTACCGTAGAGTTTCTTGATATCCGGCCGGTGGATCTCGGGCTCCCGAACTTCTCCATGACCAGGGGAGATATTCTTAGCCTCCCCTACGGCGACGACAGCATCGTTTCCTTGTCATCACTGCACGTCATCGAACATGTCGGGCTCGGCCGGTATGGCGACCCCCTTGATCCTCAGGGAAGCCAGAAGGCTGCGGCGGAACTTTGCCGGGTGCTTACTCCGGGAGGCAATCTGTACGTGGGGGTCCCCCTTGGACGTGAACGGGTCTGCTTCAACGCCCATCGAATATTTTCCCCGGATACCATAGCGGCGTTCTTCTCCTCTCTGGATCTGGTATCCCTCAGCGGTGTGAATGACGAGGGGTTCTTCCTGGAAAAAGCTTCCTTTGCCGATTTTTACTCTGCGGAATATGCCTGCGGCCTCTTTCATTTCACCAAAAAAACCGAGGTTGTACCATCCGAAAAGAGGGAGGAGCTGTGAGAAACGTTTGGAACAATCTCGCCGAAACTCTTTTTTCAGGGAGGCTCTTCCATGCGTATCATTAAGGTAAGCACGAGCTTTCCCGAATGGCCTTTGGTCCTCCAGACACCGGGAGGAGAGGGGCTCTGGGGGGATTGCCGCTTCATAATAAATGACCCATCCTGTACTCTCTGCGATGCGTGGATAGTCTACGAAGATCTTGTCGGAGAGGAGGAGGTACGTTGTCCTCCCGAAGGACGTATCTTCATTACCGGAGAGCCCCCTTTCTTCTCTTACGAAAAAGGCTTCCTCTCACAGTTTTCCCGAATAGTTACGAGCCACGCCTTCAATCATTCCGGCGCAATCCACGAACAGCAGGGGCTTCCCTGGCATATCGGTAGAATACAGCGACCGGAGGGGGATCTCTTCATAGAGGATTACGACTCTCTCTGCACAAAAGAGGTTCCGGAAAAAAAGATGCTCCTCTCCGCCATCTGCTCCACCAAACGTAAAACTCCGGGGCAGATTCTGCGGTTGCGGCTTGTGGAATATCTGAAACAGCGCCTCAAGGATCGGCTCGAACTTTTCGGCCGGGGGCACCACCCCATCCCCTGCAAGGGGAATGCCATCTTTCCGGCCCGCTACCATCTGGTGCTGGAGAATCACGATGCCCCCCACTACTGGAGCGAAAAGCTGGCAGACTGCTATCTTGGGTGGAGCTTTCCTCTCTACTGGGGGTGCCGGAATCTGGAGGAGTATTTCCCTTCGGACTCTTTTGTGCGCATTCCTGCGGAGGATCCCGAAAAGGCATGCAGCATCATAGAGGCGCTTCTTGAGGAGGATCCCTTCGAAAGCCGGCTCCCTTCTCTGAAGCAAAGCCGGGAACTCGTACTGCAGACGTACAACTTCTTTGCCCTCGCCTCTCGGCTGGTGGCATCGCTCCCGCGAGCGGAGCCCCAAAAGAGGCGGCTACTCCCCCGAAAGTATTTCCGGGGGTGGCGCCGCCTCTGTACGTGGCAAACGTAAGCTTTTTGTATCACAGGAAAAATCTTACAGTCTCAGATCCCACCAGCTTTTTTGGTGGCATCCCCGGGGATTTATGCAATACTACGGCAGGAGCCAAAGGAGTATCTCCTAATGGGTTTCCCGAAAAAAGATACTCTCATGCAACACTACGATACGACTTAACAGAAACCATAACAGGAGGCATACAAAGGTGAAACGAGCCCTTATTACAGGCATCACCGGCCAGGACGGAGCCTATCTTTCGGAGCTGCTCCTCGAAAAGGGGTACCAGGTCCACGGCATCAAGCGCCGGAGTTCCCTCTTCAATACTGGCAGGATCGACCATCTCTATCAGGATCTTCACGAGGAAGATCCCCGGTTCATCCTTCACTACGGAGATCTCACGGATGCCACCAATCTGGTGCGCATCATCCAGCAGGTGCAGCCCCAGGAGATCTACAATCTCGCCGCCCAGAGCCACGTAAAGGTCTCCTTCGAGAGCCCGGAGTACACCGCCAACTCCGACGCCTTGGGAACGTTGCGTATTCTGGAGGCCCTGCGGATTCTCGGCATGGAGAAGAGCACGCGCTTCTATCAGGCCTCCACCAGCGAACTCTTCGGCAAGGTTCAGGAGACCCCCCAGCGGGAGACCACCCCCTTCTACCCCCGAAGCCCCTATGCGGCGGCGAAGCTTTACGGCTACTGGATCACCGTAAACTACCGGGAGGCCTACGGCATGTTCGCCTGCAACGGCATTCTCTTCAATCACGAATCCCCCCGGCGGGGAGAGACCTTTGTCACCCGCAAGATCACCCGGGGAGCTGCCCGGATCGCCCTGGGATTGCAAAAGCGGCTCTATCTGGGGAATCTCGATGCCAAGCGCGACTGGGGACACGCCAAGGATTACGTGGAGGCCATGTGGAAAATGCTCCAGACGGATACACCTGAGGATTACGTTATCGCCACGGGGGAGACCCACTCGGTGCGGGAGTTCGCCACCAAAGCCTTTGCCTGTGCGGGAATCGAACTTCTATGGGAAGGCTCCGGGGTGGAGGAAAAGGGACGCTCCGCCAAGACCGGGGAGATTCTGGTAGAGGTAGATCCCCGGTACTTCCGCCCCACCGAGGTGGAGCTTCTTCTGGGGGATCCCTCCAAGGCGGAACGACAGCTTGGATGGAAGGCCACGGTCACCTTCGAAGAGCTTGTGCAGGAGATGGTGGCTACGGACCTGGAAATCTTCCGGAAGGATATGCTCTGCCGGGAAGCGGGGTACTGCGTGCACCCCTCTCTGGAGGAGTAGGTTCCCATGACCCGGCAACTTCCCAAAAACGCAAAAATCTACATCCCAGGGCATCGGGGGATGGTGGGCTCCGCTCTCTGGAGGCTTCTCGAAAGCCGAGGCTACACCAATCTGGTGGGGAGAACCAGCAACGAGCTGGATCTTCGCCATCAGGATTCGGTACTCCGGTTCTTCCGGGAGGAGAGGCCGGAGTACGTCTTTCTCGCCGCCGCCCGGGTGGGGGGGATCCTCGCCAACAGCAGTCGGCCGGGGGAGTTCATCTACGACAACCTCGTTATGGAGACCAACATCATCGCCGGAGCCTGGAAGGAGGGGGTGAAAAAGCTTCTCTTTCTCGGAAGCTCCTGCATCTATCCCCGGCTCGCCCCCCAGCCCATTCGGGAAGAATCTCTTCTCTCGGGGCCTCTGGAACCCACCAATGCCCCCTATGCGGTAGCAAAAATCGCGGGGATCGTGCTCTGCCAAAGCTTCAACCGACAGTATGGCACCAACTACATCTCTGTCATGCCCACCAACCTCTACGGCCCGGGGGATAACTTCGACCCCGAGAGTTCCCACGTCCTCCCCGGGATGATCCACAAGTTCGAGGAGGCCCGGAAGAGAAACCTCCCCGAGGTGGTTCTCTGGGGAACCGGAACCCCCAAGAGGGAGTTCCTTCACGTGAACGACCTCGCCGAGGCCTGCCTCCACCTGATGGAACATTACGAAGGGGACGACCCCATCAACGTAGGCACCGGAGAGGACTGCTCCATTCGAGATCTGGCGGAAAAAATCCGAGAGGCCACGGGATACGAAGGGGCAATCCGGTGGGATACCTCCAAACCTGATGGCACCCCCCGAAAACTCCTGGAGGTCTCCCGGATTCACGAACTGGGATGGCATCACTCCATATCCCTGGAGGAGGGAATCCGTACCACTCTGGAGTGGTATCGGCAGGAAAAGGAAGAATAAAGACTCAAAAAAACGGGGACCTCTTCGGAGACATTGGCGGAGCGTACAATCAGTTTACCCTGCCTCCGAAGACTGAAAGTAAGAAAGAATCCCGTACCCTGTTTGGTGTCGAGCTATGGCTCTGTAATTTCGTCTTTTTTCAATGCTTACCCTGTAAGGAAACCCTCAGGAATATCCTTTGTACGCCACACACTACAACTCATTAATGAGGAATTCCTCCACAGCCTTTAAAGAACGCCCTTGTGCATCTATCCAGCTTTGAGGTCCGGACCGACTGGTACCTGCAACGATGACAGCCGCATATGAGGACGAACTTAATATACTATCCCTTGCTAATGTATAGTTCTCCCCATTTTGAATAAGCGTGCCATCAGCTATCCATTTCTCTCGAATTAAATTTGTTTTCCCAGGCATGCTCTTGCTAATTTTTCCCGAAACATCGGAGCCTTTAAAGAGGACAAAACCATCGTCTGTTTGCTGACCACTAGCGGTTAATCCACGAATTGAAAACGTAAAAACATAGTCCGAAAGCTTAGGCTTGGCAGGATTATCGGGCCTGCCAAGCCCAACAACCTTGATGGGTTCCAGGATCTTATGTCCTAGAGTCCCCATGACGATACGCAAATTATATATAAATTCCTCCATGGAATCTTTATCAGATCGGGGCAAAATAGATTCGGTGGGAGTGTTTCCATTTTCTATCCTGTACCGATCTGCCTCTATGCTCAGGCTTGTAAGACGAGATTCAAGATATTTGATGTGAGCCTTTGTGAGATTTTCATCCTTACTCGTAAAAAGAATAACTTCATTCCAAAAATCTTGATTTTTATCCTGTTGACTCAGTCTCTTAACAATGTTCTCGGACTCCCCAATATACGCTTTATCTCCTGTTTCTGTGGTTTGCCTCTCAAGTAAAAAATAGACCCCGGGCCTCTGGGCTTCTACCCAGTCTTTCAATTCGTTGAGTCGACTACGAGGACAAGCAATGGCCTGGCCGGACCAGTTAGCGATCTCTACATGCCTTATCCCAGAAGGTGCTCCGTCCGCAAGGTAAATTGTGACTTTCCTTCCAAAATTCATTTTCACCACATACTCCTACCACCACTCCAGAAGCCACCGGGCAGCCCGTCTCGCCTCGTTAAACTCCTCGGGCACCGCAGGGTACACATCATCCTGGGCGCTCATACTGGCAAAGCTTCCGGTCTCCTCCACCAGGTAACCCCGTTCTTCGAAGGCCCGGAAGAGGCGGTCGAACTTGGGGGCCCCCCAGAGGGCTCCCGGGGGGAGAATCCCCTTAGCACAGAGCTTTTCCGTAACCTTCTGCACTCTCCGCAAAGCCTTGTTTTTGGGATGCCCCCGGACAAGCCGCACCCGATGCCCCGCGGTGACAGCCTCGGAGATCATGGAGACCGAATCCTCGGTGCAGAAAACCCGGGTGGCGAGCCCCAGCATCCCCGGTACGGGGCTGAAACTCTGTTCCGATGCGGGAAGGTACATGCGCACCCGCCGCCGGTTTGTGAGGAGTTTTCTCAGAAGTTCTTCCGTGGCCCGGGAGGTTCGCCGGGAGGTAGTAAGGTAGATCTCCGCCCCCCTCTCAACCCCGTGATCCACCAGAGGATCCAGAGTGGAGCGCACCCACTCCGGGCAGAGGCTGTAGTTGTTGTCATCTCCCCCCACAAGAAAGACCCAGCGCCGGGCAAGTTCCGAAGGATACCGGGCGAGAAGATCCCGGGCAGCCCCCCGAAGGCTCTCCCGCCGCAAGGTGTTGGGAGCCCCCAGGGTTCGCATAATCTTAGGGGATTCTTTCGGATCATCGTGCTCCGGTACCAGGGCGTAGTCGAAGGGCTCCGTGCCGAGCACCGAGGGGGTCATGAGGGTGCAGCACCGGGCACCGATAGAGCGGGCCATAGAGAGGCAGTAGGGAGCGGCCCCGCTTCCGGCGGAAAGAAAGAGCACATCCTTATAGGGGATCTGCTCCGCCACCAGCCACTCCATGATTTCGAGTAGCAGAGGGCTTCCTCCCGCTTTGATAAGCCAGGTCCCCCAAGGGGCTTTCCGAGGTTTTCGAAGCCCTCGTCCCCGGATCTTATGCTCCAGAAACCGGGTTTTTTTGTCCATATCGGGAACACTCCAGGTTCGCACCCGAACATCTTCGCCAAGTTCTGCAAGCCACTCCGCCACCCCGAGGCTCTGGTTATAATGTCCCACGATGCCGTCGTGAAGCAGTATCACCCCTCGGGGACCGGAATGTATATCTTTTGATATAACAACCATCTCTTCTCCCCCCACTTTTTGCATCCCTCTTTCCTGCCAACCCCTTGTCCCCGACAGAAAATGCGCAGAGAGGAACCCCCTTCTGGCATAAGGGCAGGGGGGTTCCTCTCTGCTACTTTCAGATAAGCCAGAAAAGCCGCAGGCTACAGCGCCGCATCCGCCCCCGCCCGGATGGCCCGGGTAATGCTCTCCAACTGCTTCTCCGGCATATCGTAGCCCATGCCGAAAAAGACCGCACGGCTCAGAATATCATGGGTAGCCGCCCACTCCATGGGCCGGTAGAGGGGCATCTCCTCCACATAGGGGCAATCCCAGGGGCAGCGTACCCGGCTGTAGAAACTCCCCTCCCGGAGGGTCTCCCAGTGCCGGGCGTAGTGCCAGGTATTGTCCGCCAGAAGACCGCATCCCGCTCCGGCCTCTTTGGTAGCCTTCTGGAAGGTTCGAGCGGCCTTCTCCGTGGGGAGCAGATAGACAAGCTGGCTCGCCATATCCCCCTCGGGATCTGCCAGAGCACGGGGGGCAAGCCCCTCCACAGTGCCCACTCCATCGAGAATGGCTTTACGGTTCTGGCGAAGCCTCGCCACCGCCTGGTCCAGCTTGGGAAGCTGCGCGAGCCCCAAAGCCCCCTGAATTTCGCTCATCCGGAAGTTGAAGCCCAGGCAGGCCTTCCCCTCGGCTCCCCGATCAATGGCCTTGTTATGGATATGTCCATGATCGTGGTAGTACTCCATCTTGTGATAGAGTTCTTCGTCATCCGTAAGGATGAGCCCACCCTCACCGGTGGTGATCACCTTGTAGGGATCCAGGCTGTAGGTACCCCATTTACCGAAGGTTCCCACAGGTTTCCCCTTATAGGTAGCTCCCATGGCCTGGCAGCTATCCTCAAAGAGGTAGAGGCCGTACTCCTCACAGAGAAGCTTGAAGGCATCCATATCCGCACTGCCCCCGAACATCTGTACAGGCATGATGGCCCGGGTGCGCTCGCTGATATACTCCTCCGCCGCCTGGGGATCGAGATTAAGGCTCTCATCAATATCCGCCAGCACCGGCACGGCACCGCATTCGAGAATAGCCTCCACGCTGGCGATGAAGGTAAAGGGAGAGGTGATAATTTCATCCCCCGGGCCGATTCCCATGGCCCGAAGGGCCACATAGAGAGCAGCGGAGCCGCTACTTACTCCAAGGCAGAACCGGGAACCCATCTTCTGGGCCACCGCATTTTCAAACTCCTCCACCCGCCAGATATCGTTCCGCACGGTGTTGAAGGAATACCGATGTACCATCTTCCGCTGCAAGACATCTACTACAGCATCAATTTCCTTTTGATCGAAAAGCTCGAAACCGGGCATTGCTTACCGCTCCTCTCCATTTGCAGCCGTATAGAGTTCGACACAATCCTCCGCCGTGCAGGGGCGGGGGTTGTTCGCCATGGGCCGAGCTACCCCCAAAGCCTTCTGGGCCATCTCGGGATACTGATCCTCCCGAATGTACTCGGAGATGATCTTCCGTTTTTTGAGAGCCCGAAGGGTATCGGGGAGTTCCAGATCCGCCACCAGCTCCGAAAGCCCCTCCGCGCAGTAGAGCGCCCGATCCCGGAGGGAGGACCACTCAGACTCAAAGTTCAGCAGCATGGCCGCCCGGGCATATTTTTCCGGAGCCCCGAAGGCGCTGAAACCGACCACGTAGGGGATAAGCAGGGCATTTGCCACACCGTGGGGGACACCGAACATCCCTCCCAGGGGATACGCCAGAGCGTGGCAGGCCCCTACCCCGGCGTTGGCGAGAGCGATCCCTGCGTAGTAGGAGGCGAGAAGCATCTCGCTCCGGGCGGCAAGATCCTTGCCGTTAAAGGTGGCCACCCGGATATTCCGGCCTATCCGCCGCAGGGCCTCTTCGGCGAACATATCGCTGAGCGGGGTAGCCTGCTTGCTGGTATAAGCCTCCAGTGCATGGGTGAGGGCATCCATCCCCGTAGCGGCGGTGTGGAAGGGGGGGAGCGAAAGGGTAAGCTCCGGATCAAGAAGACAGTATTCCGCATAGAGGGCATCATCGTTGATCCCCCCCTTAACCCCGTCGCTCTTGCGGATGAGCACCGAGGTAAAGGTAACCTCGGAGCCCGTCCCTGCAGTAGTGGGGATCAGGATTTTGGGAACCCCGGGCTTTTTTACCAGTCCCAGCCCCTGATACGCCGCAGCGGAGCCTTCGTTGGTGATAAGCACGCTCACCGCCTTGGCTACGTCCAGGCAGCTTCCACCGCCGAGACCCACCACGAGCTGACATTCGTGCTCCCGGGCAAGCTCCGCCACCGCATCGGTGGTCTCCACCGAAGGCTCAGGCTCCACCCCCGCAAAGACACAGCACTCTATCCCCGCCTCAAGCAAATACTGCTCTACGCGGTCTGTGTAGCCGTGCTCCTCCATGGAAGCATCCGTCACAAGAACTCCCCGCTTTACTCCGAGAGATGCGGCGATTTCGCCGATCTGAGAGACCACTCCCGGGCCGAACCGGGCCTTACCAGCCACATGCATATGCGCAATCATTGCGGTACTCCTCCCATAGGTAACGTTTCATTCCACAAGATTATCCCCAAAAGCAGAACATTTCGTGCATGCTTTCCACTTTTTTCGAGATAACCACACCTCAGAGAGTCTCTTCGGTATTTCCGAAGAACCCCCTTCTTTACCGATCCTTACTATAGCATCTTTATCTTGTCTATGGCGCTTCCTCAAGAGGAGAGATAGGTCTTGATCCGGGCATTTCTCGAATAGGGATTTTTGTCGACCTCGGGCTCTGCGAGGAAGGGGATATTGATAGCCCGGCTTTCTTCGATATGCTCTTTAAGAAAGCGACTGGCTTCAGCTTTTTCCCTTTGAAGGATGAGATCCAGAAGGTGGGCGTGTTCGTCCGGATGCACCGCCGAAGGAGAGTAGTTTTTTGGCTCCAGAAGTACGAGGTAGACAAAGGTGGCCTTGAGAACATTCTCCACGTAGGAGATAAGCCGGGCATTTTCAGAACTCAGAGCAAGCTCTCGATGAAAATCCAGCCCCGCCTGAATGGCGGCGATCTTTTCTCCCTCTTGGAAGTAGGCTTTTTCCAAGGCGATCTGCTTTTCCAGACGGATCTTCCGAGGGGCATTCATATTTGCGAACCCCAACTCCAAGGCCAACGCCTCTAGGTGCCCCCGAACGGTATAGGTATCCCGGATCTCCTTTTCCGTAGGGTTGATAAGCCTCGCTCCGCTTCCGGGAGAGCAGGAGACGATCCCCTCTGCCTCCAGAACCTTGAGGGCCTGGATCACCGGGGTTCGGCTTACCCCGAAACGCTTTGCCAGGGCAAGAGCAGAGAGACGGTCTCCCGGGGCAAAGGCCCCGTCTGCAATAACCCGTAAAAGCTCCTGATAGGAATATTCTGCGGGAGAGAGATGGCTGTTCATGAACCCACTCCTTCTTTAGATCTGATGAAAGGAAAAAAGACCGAAGCTCCGAAGCTTCGAAGCTTCCCTCAAAAGGCTTCTCTGGAAAAGCAGCGCAGATCTTCCAGGCGCTCCCTCAGAAGGGCCACCCTGGATGCGGAGGTACGCCCCCCCTCAAGAATTCCCGAGTAAGCATGCACCAGAGCCACGGGCCCCCGGGGGAGAAGATCTTCCAGGAGGGGGGTTACATTCTCCGGGGAGATGCTGCCCGCCACAAGAATCTGCATCCTGCCCCGATTGTGGGCCACCACCTGCCGGAGCCACTCCTGCCGCGAAAGTACAGGCTCTCGTCCCCCCCAGGGGATACCGCTCGTAAGAACCCGATCCACCCCGGAAGCCTGGAGAATCTCCAAAGCCTCCACAGGATTTTTCAGGGCATCAAAGGCCCGGTGAAAGGTAGTCTGCAACCCGTAATCCCGGCTCACCCCCGTCAGAAAGGCGAGCCCCCCCTCGTGAACGCGCTCTTCCCGGGGATCAAGCACCCCAAAGACAATCCCGTCCGCTCCTGCCTGGGCAAGGGAGGGGATCGTAAGGGCCATCTCTTCAAGCTCCTCCGGGGTATAGGCAAAACCGCCCCTCCGCGGCCGTAGCATCGCCATGATCCCCCTTCGTGAAAAGAGGGCCCGGCTTCGCCGAATCGATTCCTCGGAAGGCGTAAGGCCATCCAGATCCATGGCAGCACAAAGCTCCAACGTAGCCGCCCCTCCCTCAAAGGCGGCGGCCACACTGAACTCCATATCCTCCAGAACGTCGCAATTGATACAGGCCTCCAGAGAGACCTCACAGGAATATCTCTTCTCCGAATCCATGGGAAGTTAGCGTTCCTCTCCGCTACTGTCTGTGATGGAACAGAGAAGACCATCCTTGAACATGAACTCCGAGATCACAATACCATCAGTCCGCTCTCCCGCCTTCATACCGTTGGGAAGATCCACCGCCAGCTCCGCCTCCTGATGGATGGAAGCCACCATTCCTGAGGGGATCTCCGTAAGGGAGAGAATCTCCTGCTTACGGCTCTTATAGAGCGTCATTGCGTGTTCCGTCACGCTGCGGAACTCACTCTTTCCCCGGGTAGCGACGGTAATCCGCTCCCGAAAGAGATTGCAGAAAAGCACCTCCGGATGGAGCAGTGCCATCATTCCCTCCACGTCAGAAGCGTTACAGGCCTCCAGATACGTACGGATCATACGCTCTTTCTCTCCACTCTCCATGGGGACACACTCTCCTTCTGCAGTCCAGAACAACACTCCGGCTCTCGAAAGGGTAAAAATCGCTCGGCTTTTTCTGCTTCTTTATTCCTCCTGCACAGTGCGTGGATGGTACGTTGCAACTGCTGGATGCCGGGAGATCACAGAGAGGCTACTTCCCCTCATGTATGCCGAAAAGGCGCTGCATATCCCCCTCGCTCCTGCCGTTCACAATAACGATAGCATAATCTCCTTCTCGGATTTCCAGAGGCTCCAGAGGCATCTTATGGGTACGGTATTCTCCGGTAGGCTCCTCCCTCCGGCTGAGGCCGAGAAGAAGAATGTTGTACTCCTTTTTAAGCTTTTCGAAAAGGGCTTCGTAGGTCATGCCGATGCAGGAGTTCCCGGGGATCACCCGATACTGCTGGATATCATGCTCCTCTTCGCTCCCCTCCACGGAAGAGATGAGGTCGCTGGCAAACTCCGCCACCTCGGGTTCGAAGATGTAGCTGGATACGAGCTTTGCGGCAATTTCATTTTTCGAGAGCACAAAGGTAACCCCCGCTGTGAGGAAGGTCTCCCGAAGGTCCCCGTTATCCAGAGTAACGATATAGTCGCACTCGGGATAGGCCCGCTTGAGGTTCAAAAGAAGAATGAGCTTCTCCGTATCGCTTCCGTTATTGAGGAATACCCCCAGAGATTGCCGGATATTCACCTTTTCCAGAGGCTCCACGCTGACAAGATCGCTGAAAAGAACGAAGATCTCCCGAGATCCGAACTCCTGGTAGATGAGGTCGATATCATCCTTCCGAGAGGTCACCAGCGCCACCTTTTTCCCCGCCCGCATAAGCTGGGTAACGATATTCTTCGCAAAGCTATCCCATCCGATAATCACCACATGCTGCGCAAAGTCGGTTCCCTGAAAACCCATTTTTCTACTCTCCCGATATGTCATAATCAAAGACGCCACCTGGCCGATGATCACCGAGAGAAAGCCCAGGCTCGTCACCAGAAAGAGAAATCCCACCAGCCGTCCTACTGTGGTTACGGGGTAGTAATCCCCGTAACCCACGGTGGTGAAGGTTACCGCGGAATACCAGAGGGCATCGAAGATGTTCTTGATCGTCGATTCGGGCTGGAAGGACTCGCTCACCGTCAGCACCGTCAGCAACAAGGCGTAACAAAGAAGCAGTAATCCGATCTTGTACAAAAAACCTTTGCGCTTCTGCCACATTCCACCACCCCATTCATATCCTCTTTTTCGGCACACGGCTATACCAAGCCACTCTCTTTTAGGATAACACTATACCGAAAAGGGAGGTTTCACAAGCCTTTTTCGGCTTGAAAAATCCTTAAAAACGCAGAAAAAATGGCATGAAAGGCAACACTTTTGGAAAAAGATTGGTAAAACCTGTTTAAACCCCCTCCTCTTGACGAAGCAAAACTATAAAAGCGCCTGCCCTCGCTGGTAGTACTCGGCTTGCATCTCTCCGGGGACCATGTTTCCTCCGGTAGCCCAGGCTACATGGGTGCCTCTCTCCAGAGCCCCCTTCGGAAGATAGCTCTCTTCGTAAAAATTCCACCCAGGAGCATCCTTCAAAAGATACGGCCCCGGCACCCCCGCCAGGGCGGAGGGCTCCAGAAAGAGGTCCTCTGTATCTTTCAGCAGAGCCAGAAGGCGGTAAAGAGCGGCGTCCGACACGGTAAGCCCACCGCTCACGAGGCTCCCCACAGCACCCCCCACCAGGCCGGAGATACGCCCCACCGCAAGGCCATCCGCATCGGTACGGTTATCCAGGCCAAAATCCTCCACCCCTACCCGGTCATACAGCCCCGTAAGAATCCCCAAAAGCGCACAGGGGGCATGGGTAGGCTCCGCAAAGAAGCAGTGCACCGCATCCCCAAAGAGGAACTTGAGCCCCAGGGTGATCCCGCCGGGGGCGCCCCCCACACCGCAGGGAAGATAGACGAAAAGAGGATGCTCCGAATCCACGGGAATGTTCAATTCCTGAAGCTGCTTCTGCAATCGCCCCGCCGCTGTGGCATACCCCAGAAAGAGATCCTTCGAACTTTCGTCATCCACGAAGTGCATCCGGGGATCATGTTGAGCCTGTCGCCGCCCTTCTTCCACGGCCTTGCCGTAATCCCCTTCATACTCAATTACCTGGGCTCCTCGGGAACGGAGAAGATCCTTTTTCCACTGTTTCGCATCTGCAGACATATGCACGAAAACCTGAAATCCCAAGGCAGCCCCCATGATGCCGATGCTGAGCCCGAGATTTCCCGTGGAACCCACCGCCAGAGCGTGCTTCGAAAAGAAGGAGCGAGCTTCGGGCTCCCCAAGAAGAGCGTAGGAATCTTCCTGCGAGAGAAACCCCTCCCGAAGGGCCAGATCCTCTGCATGCTTGAGCACTTCGTAAATTCCTCCCCGGGCCTTGATGGACCCCGAAATGGGGAGATGACTATCCATCTTGAGAAAAAATTTTCCCTCAAGCGTTCTTCCGTAGAGCGCCTCTCCCCGGGAGGCCATCCGGGGGATCTCCCGAAGAGGGGATTCGATAATCCCCCGGCTCTCTTCCAGTTCCGGAAAGAGACGCTCCAGAAGAGGAGCAAAGCGCTGCAGCCGAGCCTCCGCCTCCGCCACATCCTTCTGCGAGAAAGTCGCACTCTTCTTCCAGCAGTCGAAAGGCTCGTATCCCTGGTTCCACCAGAAACACTCCTCTTTCGCCACCACCTTTTCAAGAACCGGAAAAGAGCCCTTCCACTCAGTCAGAGTCCTTCCCAAAATTACTGGATTCTCCATACCTCCCCCTCCTATCAGAGTCCTTTCCTCCACTCCTCCAGGGAGCAGACCCGGATTCCCTCTTTTTGCAGAAGCACCGCAGTGATACCCATACCCGCCACAAGGGTCCCTGAAAAGGTGCCGTCATAAATGGTGCCGCATCCGCAGGAGGGGCTCCGAGGTTGAAGAATGGCCTGGGTGATACCACAGATTCGGCATATTTCCAACGTTTTCCGGGCTCCTTCCCGAAAAGCTCCGGTATAATCCTTTCCGGAACGCCCTAAAACCCGGGGTTCTCCCTGAAAGACCTGAATTTCACAACACTCCCGGGGAATGGGAAGGCCCCCGAGAACCTCCGGACAAAGGGGGAGCACCTCTCCCCGGTGAAAAAGCTTCTCCAACGCCTCTTCCCTGGTGCCGGAACCATTGTACCGGCAGTTCGCCCCCACAAGACAAGCGCTTACAAGATACATGAAATCCCTCCAAAAAGTCGATCTTCTCTCACATTTCCCCTATCCCAACGCCACATCAAGGATCATCATCAGGGCAAACCCCACAAGGGCACCTATGGTGGCAGCATCGCTGTGACGTTCCACCTTCCCCTCGGGGATCAGCTCCTCCACCACCACGTAGATCATGGCCCCCGCCGCAAAGGCCAGAGCATAGGGGAGCAGAGGGCGCATGGAGAGTACCGCCCAGGCACCGAGAACCCCCGCCACAGGCTCCACAGCCCCCGAAAGCTGGCCGTACCAGAAGGACTTTCGCCGGGACATCCCCTCCCGACGAAGAGGCACCGAGACCGCCAACCCCTCGGGAAAGTTCTGCATCCCCATCCCCAGGGCAAGCACCACAGCTCCCGCAAGAGTTCCGGAGGGGAACTCCGCCGCCGCTGCCCCGAAGGCCACCCCCACCGCCAGCCCCTCGGGGATGTTGTGCAGGGTAATGGCAAGCACCAGAAGAACGCTCCGCTGCCACCCCGTCTTGATCCCCTCCGCTTCCTCCCGTTTCATCCCCGGATGAAGGTGAGGAAGGGTTTTATCCACTCCCCAGAGAAAGGCTCCCCCCGCGAGAAACCCCAGAGCCGGAGGCAGCCAGGGAATGAGCCCCATCTCTTCGGACATCTCGATAGCAGGAGCCAGAAGAGACCAGAAGCTTGCGGCGATCATCACCCCCGAGGCAAAACCCAGCATGCTGTTCAGCACAGTTTTCTTGATGGTCTTGAAAAAGAAGACCCCCGCCGCCCCAAGGGCGGTGAACCCCCAGGTAAAGAGGGTTCCCAAAAGAGCCTGATAGATCGGATGCAGCCCGGCAAACCATTCCATGTAGAATTCTCTCCTCTCTCGCACATTTCTTCACTACCACAAATGGAGCGACACGGTCTCTCGGAAAAAATATTCTCCATCTCCGGAGGATCTCCTCTATACGGGACATACCACAGCTTCAATATCACGGGCAAAGCCAGCGGCCTTCTCCGGAGCGAATTGGAAGTAAAGACTCGGCTCATTAAGTTCCAGCTCCAAAAGGCGAAATTCCCCCCGAGGGGACATTACCCCGTCAATCCGGGCATATAGCGGAACTTCTGGAAGATAATCAAAAACCCTGCAAGCTTGGGAAAGCACCTTCTCGGAAACCTCATGGCGGAAAATCTCCGCCTGGAATTTTCCGTTGGTTCGAAACTCTCCCGGACGAGGCTTCTTCAAAACTCCGTGGGAATATCGCCCGTTCAGAAAGATCAGGGAAATTTCCCCACCTTCAATCTCGGGCAAAAACTCCTGGACAAGCCAAACCCCCTGAATATTCTTTTGGCGCAGAGTGTGGTGCCACCATTCCAGCTCATCATAGCCGAGACTCTCCACGAGATGCCCGCTAGCCCCCGCTAGAGGCTTCAGAACTCCCCGCGACCATCCGCGTCGCCGGTAGCATTCGTGCACATCATCTCCGGGAGAGAGAATTTCCGTATGGGGAATAGGTACACCCCAACGGGCAAGATCAAAAAGATATTCCTTCGTGAGATTCCAGCGTACGAGCTGTGGAAGATTCCGGAGAGGAATCTCCTTCGTCTCAAGCTCCTCAAGCCACCGTGAAAAATCCTCCAGAAAGAGATGGTAATCCCAATGGGCCCGGAAAAGCACCAGATCGCTCTCCTCCAAGAAAGCCGCATCTTCATTCCAAACCACGGGGACAACCCGGAAACCCCGTTCCATCAGAGCCTTCGCAAGAAAAACATCGCTCTCCGAAAAGGAAGGATATTCCGAGCAGGTGGTGAAAGTTATGAGTCCCTTTCTTCCATCAACAGTTCCAGACATGATCAACCTCGCTTGTATTACGTCCTCTCGCACAAAGGCCTTTCCTCCAGGAGCTTCCCCCAAAAGAGAAGGCAAGCTTTTTGCTCCGGACATTATGTTTATTGATCTTGGACCTCTCCGACCATTATACCCTCCCTGAGGCCTTCCCGGTTATAGGCACTTGGATACACGGAAAGAGAGCGCTCTTCTGTTCGAAATTTTAGAGTTTTTTAGGAATTATGTATCGCGTAGCATTTAATGAAATTCTCGCTTATGTCTCCTCTCTGCTCTAAGCGTGGTCAAACCATCCCCTTGCTTTGCTGCTCCGGTTCTCGGAGTTCACAGAGTGCCATATGTAAACGGAAACCGCTTTGTGAGCGGAAAAACCCTCCATGCCTGTCTATTATTGGAGAGGATCGAAATTTCATCTCTCTTCAGAATAAAAGATACAAAAATGTTTCTTCCCACGTTATAATGCAAACGTTTGGTATTCTCTCAAACAAATTTACAAGAAGGAGAAATTAAAAATGCGCATAATCCGACTTGGGGTAGCCCGGAAAATATCCTTAGCCATTATTCCACTCTTTATCTTTCTCATTCTGGCCATCAGCATTCCCATAACCAACCTCTTCACCAACGTGGTGTACTCCACCGCCGAAGAACAGGCTCTCACAGGGGCCCGGGGGCTTCTCACATCCATGAGAAACGAAGTTTCTCATGCAAAAAACGCCGCTCTGGCCCTTTCCTTCCGCTCGGATCTCGGAAAAGCTCTTCAAGAGAACGATCGAAACAAGCTACTTCAATTGGTCCTGCCTCTGCTGCAAGAGATGCAGATGGACTTTGTGACCCTCAGTGACCCCAAAGGAATGGTCTTACTGCGAAGCCATCAACCAGAGAAGTTCGGAGATTCCGTGGCCTCCCAGGCAAACGTGAAAGCCGCCATGGAAGGCAAGGTTCTGGCAGCGGTGGAAGCGGGTACGGCGGTGCCTCTCTCCGCCCGGGCGGGGGCCCCGGTATATCTTGAGGGCAAACTTGTGGGAGTAGTCTCTACCGGGATACGCCTCGACACGCCGGCCTTCGTGGATGCCATGAAGGAACGTTTCGGTACGGACTTTACCATTTTTCTCGGCAATGTCCGGCTTATGACAACCATACAGCAGAACGGCAGCCGTGCGGTAGGCACCACTCTGGATCCCTCGGTGGCGGAAGAGGTGCTCACCCGGGGGCGAACCTTTACGGGAAGGGCGGATATTCTCGGCATTCCCTATATCACCGCCTATATCCCCCTGAAAGGGCCTTCGGGGGAGAGCATCGGCATCTCCTTCGCAGGGAGATCCGTAGACAACCTACGGCAAATCTCCCGGCAGGTACTTCTGCTCACCCTAGGGGTTGGTACCGGGGGGCTTCTTCTGGCTATTCTTCTCATGGCATTTCTGGTTCGCAGAATTCTCAGGCCCCTCAAAAGGATGAACCTTCTTGCAGAACAGATCGCTCGGGGCAATCTTGCCATCCGCTCCGAGACACATTCCAAGGATGAATTCGGGGATCTCGCGGAAAATCTGGATCAAACAGTGGAAGAACTCCGGAATCTTTTTTCGGGCATCACCTCCTCCTTCGGCAACCTCACCTCCCTAGCCTCCAATCTCCAGAGAGCATCTCGAAACTCCGAAGAATCCATGGAGCATGCGGCAAAAATGGCTCAGGATGTGGAGTCCGCTTCGGAAGAAAACAGCACCTCCCTGGAACAGATTCGAGGGGGTATTGAGGAGATCGCAGCCAGCGCAGCCACCGTCTCCAACGCAGCTTCGGAAGGGGCGGAGGCCTCCTCTGTGATGGGTAAAACCGCAGAAGAAGCGGTGGGAGAGGTGCGTCAGGTAATTCAAGAAATTCGACAAATCACCGAATCCTCCCGTACTACCGGTGAGAGCATGAACGTTTTGGGTTCTTCGGTGACACAGATCGGCTCCTTTGTCACCACCATCACCTCCATTGCGGATCAAACGAACCTTCTCGCCCTGAATGCCGCCATCGAAGCCGCCCGGGCAGGAGAGGCGGGACGGGGCTTCGCAGTGGTGGCAGAAGAGGTACGCAAACTGGCAGAAGAGAGCAACCAGGCGGCTCGTCAGGTGAGCAGCCTTATGGAGGAGCTGAAAAACCGGGCAAGAGAGTCCATGAACTCCACTGAAAAATCCCTGGGATCCTTGGAAAACACATCTCAAAGAGCCCTGACGGCCCAGAACATGCTGGATCAGGCTCTCGAATCGGTGATGACCGTCAACCAGGCCATGCAAAACGTGGCGGCAGGAGCCCAGGAACAGGCCGCTTCGAGCCAGGAGATGGATCAATCCGTGGAAAAGCTCTCCCGGGCAACTCTGGAGGTCACCGAGAGCATCCAGCGTATTGCAGAAGTTATTCAGGAAAATGCCACTGTGGCGAAAGAACTTTCTGGAGAGGGAGATGCTCTTGGAGAAAATGCGGAGGATCTGAAAAAAATGCTGGAGCATTTTACTTTGGAGGAAAGTTCTTCAGTACGAGCTCTTCCCAAAGGATAGTTAAAAACCACATTCACGAAAGAAGCCGGAGAGGATCCTCTCCGGCTTCTTTCGTGAATGTTTTGAAAAAAACGAAAACAGCTACTTTTTTCTTGCGATCACAGCTATCTGTGAGGCACCTGAATCCTCGGTTGATCCTTCTACATCTCCATAAAAGGTTTCTATCACAAAATTTTCAGATTCGAGCTCCCTTCGAAGGTTCGCTTTGTCGAAATATTGAAGCCAATTATATACTTGAAAAGTCCCATGTGGTTCAACGATATCATACTTGTCGAGCACCACCCGTTCTTCTTTGTAAACCACGGTATTCCGGAATCCGTAATAAGGTCCGGAGGACCAAAAACCGTCCATGAAACGATATCCCCATTCTGTACCTTCCTCACGATCTCCAAAAGATTTCATGGAAAAAACATCAAGAATCACTGTCCCTCCGGGAACCAGAAGAGAAAAAAACCGCCGAAGTAATTTTTTCCGTTGTTCCGGGCTCAAAGCGCAAAAATCACAATAAATCATGGTAATAAGATTAAAATAATTCTCCTGAAGCCCTTCCAGAAAAAGGTAATTCCCAAACCGATAGTCTATATCCAGGCCCTTCGATAAGGCAGTTTCCCGGGCATAATTTATGGAACGTTCCGAAAAATCTATTCCCGTCACACAAGCTCCCCGCTCGGCAAAAAGGGTTGTATAAAGTCCTGGGCCACAGCCGAAATCCGCAATCTGAAAAGAGGGACCAAAAGAAAAAAGAGATGACATCCATGCCACGGAACGCTCTATAAAAGACCTATTTCGGGAAGCAAGTTCCGTGTTTTCTTCCAGGTGCAACGCAAGCATATGTTTCGAAATATAAGGATCGTTCCATAAAGTCTCCGCTGTATAGAAAGCGAAAGGGGTCGCAGGGATTGCCGCAATTCTCTCCATTTCTGCAAAGAGCATACATCTGTTCCTCCCGAAACTGTACTTATTCTATGGCCATGGAGTCTTTCGCATCCCTCACCGTGGATAAAAAGGGTCGGGACAGCTCCCAGGCGGGGTGAAACCGAACCATGGTATAGCTGTGGGCATAGCTACCCTCTTTGAAGAGAGAATATCTGCTTTCCCCTTCCACGGTGAAACCAAAGGCCCGGTAGAGTTCTATGGCGGGGAGGTTGTCCGAAAAGACCTGGAGTTCCAGCCGCAGAAGATTGAGCCAGTTATCCGAAAGATCCCTAAGCTCTTCCATGAGGGCCCTGCCGCAGCCTTTTCTCTGGAACTCCGGATGTACCGCCATGCCAAAGCTCCCCACGTGTTTACGTCTCGGATCGCGGTTGAGAAGGATTCCCATATGCCCCGCCACCTGAGAATCCAAAAGAGCCACAAGCTCCAGACAATCCCCACCTCGGGAGGCATAGAAATTTTTCCAAAAGGTTTCGGACCTATAGGGAAGCTGGCTCGTCTGGGCCATCACCGACTTGTGAGCGTAAATAGCGGCGATCTGTTCGGCATCCCGCTCTTCCGCCTGGCGCACCATGATCTTCACGTTTTTTCTCCTCCGCACATAACTGAGATATTCCCCGAGGGAATCCAAATCCGGGAACACGAATTTTTCCTGTTTTTCCCCATGCCCGTTCGTCCTTTTCGGCTTCAATTCTTCCTATCCCGGAAAACATCGCCAAAAATCCGGAGATCAAAGATATCCCCGAATCTCTTCCCAGGCCTTCCGGGAAGCTCCATCCAGGGATTCCACGTAAGCAATCCCTCGTTTTGCCTCCTCCCCGCGCCCCGGATCCTGCAGGCAGGCCCGCCACTCCCGGGCAAGATCTTCCGCAGAAGAGATCTCCCGGCTGCATCCTCGCTCCTTCAAATCCCGGGCGAGAGGGGCAAAATCCTCCATATGAGGACCGTGCTGGATGGGAACACCCCAGGCGGCGGGCTCTAAAAGATTCTGCCCCCCCCTGGGCACCAGGCTCCCTCCGATGAAGGCTCCCCGAGCCCGAGGATAGAGATAAAAGAGCACCCCGATACGATCCACCACGAGGATATCCCAAGACGCTTCTCCGGGACATTCCGAGAGAAGCCTCACGGAAGAAGCGTACTCCCGGGCCTCTTTTGCCACCTCCGCCGCCCGCTCGGGGTGCCGGGGAACGAGAATCAACCGAACCTTATCCCCCTCCCGGCGAAGGGCCTCATAAGCTGCAAGGAGCACCGACTCCTCCCCGGAATGGGTGCTCCCCCCCAGAAAGATAGGAGGCCCCTCTCCAAAGGAGGGGAGGTTCTCCGGTTTTTGAGCTTTTCGTGCCAAAATAGCCCCGGCCTTGCTCTCTCCGGTAACCCGGATTTTCTCAGGGTTCACTCCCAGAGAGAGGGCTCGGAGCTTTTCTTCGTCGCTCCGAAGATAGAGTTTTTCAAAGCGATTAAGGGTCTGGGCGTAAAATTGCTTCCACCGTTTTCCCCTGGCCAGGGTGCGATGGGAGAAGCGGCCGTTCACGAGAAAGGCGGGGATCTTTCGTGCCTGAAGTTCTTCCAGGAGGGAGGGCCACACTTCGGTTTCCAGAGTGATGTAGATCCTGGGATTGAGAGTGTTCACCGCGGCCCGAACCATGCGGGGAACGTCCCAGGGGTAGTAGAAGAACCGGTCCACCCGGGAACCCAGAAGCAACTCCCCCATCCGGCGCCCCGTGGGAGTGATGGTGGAAAAAAGAAGAGGCCCCGGAAGCTCCTCCCCCATGGCCTCCACCAAAGAAGCCGCAGACTGCACCTCCCCCACGGAAACTCCATGCACCCACAAGGGACGCTGCTCCCCCAGGGCCTTCAACCCCTCGTCGTAGATCCCCCGGCGTTCGTCAAAACCCGGGGCATATTTTTTTCGGAGCCAGGGATAGAGCAGAAAATATCCCCCGGTAATCCCCCATCGGTAGAGCCCAGCGGCAAACATGGGGTTCTCAGGCCACCCCGGCCTTGAGAAGATCGTGGAGATGCACCATCCCCACGGGGCGGCTCTCCTTCGCCACCACCAGCACGGAGACCTCATGCTGTTCCATGAGCAGCACCGCCTCCGCCGCGAGGCGATCCGGAGCAATCACCCGGGGAGAGTGGGTCATCACGCTCTCCACGGGGAGGGCAAAGGCTTCGGCCCCCCGATCCTCCACAAGACGGCGCAGATCCCCATCGGTGAAGATCCCCCGAAGCTCTCCGGAATCGTTCACCACCAGAGTGGCCCCGTACCCCTTGCTGGTGATGGAGAAGAGGGCCTCCTTCACGCTCGCCCCCTCCCGTACCAGAGGAAGCCGATCCGCCCCCCCCATAACGTCATGCACCCGAAGAAGGAGCCGCCTTCCCAGGCTTCCTCCGGGATGGAAGAGGGCAAAATCCTCCCGCCGGAGCCCTCGAATCTCCGTTACCATTCCTGCCAGAGCATCCCCCAGAGCGAGCTGCAGGGTGGTGCTGCTGGTGGGGGCAAGCCCCAAAGGATCCGCCTCCCGCTCCACCCGGCTACAGAGCACCAAATCCGCCTCCCTGGCGAGCCGGGAAGAGAGATTTCCCGTCATGGCAATGATAGTGGCTCCAAGACGGCGAAAGTAGGGGAGCAGCTCCAGCACCTCCCGGGTCTCCCCGCTGTTACTCAAAAAGAGCCCCACATCCTCCCGGCAGACCATGCCGAGATCCCCGTGGGCTCCCTCGGAAGCGTGCAGAAAGAAGGAGGGGGTTCCCAGAGAGGCGAAGGTGGCGGCAATTTTGCGGCCGATGAGACCGGATTTCCCCAGTCCGGAGACCACAAGACGCCCCTTGCAACAGTGAATGCTTCTGGCGGCCTCCGCCATGGCGGTATCAAGTTTTGCCGCACTCTCCAAAAGGGCCTCCGCTTCCGCCCGAAGAACTCTCCGCCCCACCTCCAGAAGCTCCTCTAGGGTGCGTTGGTTTCCCTCTCGCTCGTGAGGAAGCCTGTCCATTACCGGGAACCCTCAAAAAAATCAAGGGATGCGAAGCCCCGGTTCCAAGCGAGGTGGTGCAACGCCAAAATATCTTCCAGAAAGGCCCGGGCATGTTGCAGCGGGATCATGTTGGGGCCGTCGCTCAGAGCCTTTTCGGGCTCCGGATGGATCTCCGCAAAGAGGGCATCCATCCCCACCGAGGCCGCCGCCCGAGCGAGAGCGGGGACAAACCGCCGATCTCCTCCGCTGGTATCGCCCCTGCCCCCGGGCATCTGCACGCTGTGGGTAGCGTCGAAGACCACAGGACATCCCAGGGAGCGCATGAGGGGAAAACTGCGGAAATCCACCACCAGCTGGCCGTAGCCGAAGCTGGTTCCCCGCTCGCAGAGCATAATCCGGGAGGCTCCGGAATCCCGAAGCTTCTGCACCACCGGGGCCATGTTCCGGGGATCCAGAAACTGGGCTTTTTTAACGTTCACCGGCCGCCCCGTTTGGGCCGCAGCCACAAGCAGATCCGTCTGACGGCAGAGAAAGGCGGGAATCTGCAGAATGGATGCCACCTCCGCCACCTTCTCCGCCTGCCAGGGCTCGTGAATATCCGTAAGCACCGGCACCTTGAGGGTATCCCGGATATGCGCCAGCCATTCAAGCCCCTCTTCCAGGCCGGGACCTCGGTAACTGGAGAGGGAGGTGCGGTTTGCCTTATCGAAGGAGGCTTTGAAAACATAGCTTACTCCCAGGGAGGCACAGATTTTCTGCAGCTCCTCCCCGATCTTGAGAGCCCCCTCCAGACTTTCGAGGACGCAGGGACCTCCAAAAAGGGCAAGTTTTCCTGCGCCTATGGTGATATCACTATCATCTAATGTTATAGGACGTAGAGGTTGCATGGATATCTCTTCCTTCCTTCAAATACCAGTGGTTAGTAGACCCCCAGGGGCAATTCGTAAATCCGCAAGGGCGATTCATGAATCGCCCCTACGCAACAGATACGCCTCACAGCGCGTCACATCCTCAGGGGTATCGATCTCCAGAGTATCCCGTTCCACCGGAACCACCCCAATGGGATATCCCTTTTCGAGAATCCGAAGCATCTCCAGACTTTCGGTACGCTCCAGAGGGGTGGGCTCCCAGGAGGCGAAGCGAAGCAGGAAATCCCGCCGATAGGCGTAAGGGCCAATATGCTTGTACCAGAGGGCCCCCTCGGCGTTCCTTGGATAGGGGATGGGGGAGCGGCTAAAGTAGAGAGCCCGCATCCGGGCATCGAAAACCATCTTGACGACGTTCGGGTCCTCAATCTCCCGAGGATTGTCGATCTTTTTAGCCAGAAGAGCCAGGGGGAGGTCGCTCTCCTCCTTGAGCTTTGCCACAAGGGGGTCAATCATGTCGGGCCCCACAAAGGGGTCATCCACCTGCACGTTGAGCACCACCGAAGCTTCGGGGATCTCCCGAGCCACCCAGGCAACTCGATCCCCCCCGCTGGCGAGATCCTTCGGGGTCATCATGACCTCCCCTCCCGCCTTCTGCACCACTTCCTGAATAATTTCATGATCCGTGGCCACCACGATACGATCTACCCGGCACTTCCGGAGCCCCTCAAGAACCCGGAGTACCAGGGGAACGCCCCCCAGAGGAACCAGAGGCTTTCCCGGAAGACGGGTGCTGGCATACCGAGCGGGGATCACTGCAAGAATGGACATGCTTCTTCTTCCTCCTTCAGCGGATCTTGATATCCGCAACACGTTCGAAAGACATCATACACCGCACAGCGGTTCCCCCAGCCGAATCGGGCATCCAGGGTGGCGGCGATTCTTTCCAGACTCCCCGAAGGCCCCATGGCCTCCCGCCCCGCCCGACCCATCCGGGCACGTTCCTCAGGATCTTCGAGAAGGCTTGAGGCCTTTTCGGCAAGACTTTCGGGATCCCGAGGCACCAGCATCTCCGCATCCCCGAGAAGCTTCTTCTGCACCAGCTTTCCCTTTTCAGATATGGAGAGCACCGGAATGCCGAGCCCCGCACAGACCTGATTGGCGGTTCCCCCGAGGCCTATAAGAAGATCCGCCCCAAGAGCCCCCGCCACGAGAGATCCCCCATGGAGGGAGATGCGGCACCCCCCAGGATGTGTCCAGAGTAGGGGCGATTCATGAATCGCCCCTACTTCAGACCACCCCTCTTCCTGAACTATCCGGGAGAGTTCCTCACTTTTCAGCGTGGGAGCTACTACGAGACGGCAACAGAGAGAGGGGATCTTTCGATAAAGGATCTCCAGGGTCTGCAGAAGAAGCCGAAGATCTTCGTAGGCTCGAAGACGGCTCCCCGGAAGAAGGAGCACCCTTGGACCTCCTTCATTATCCCAGAGAGAAGGTTTTTCCTCCCCCTCGGGAGGAGAGGCTATATCCATAATAGGATTCCCCTCAAAGCGGGCTTCTACTCCGGAAACGGCAAGCTCTCGGGCGGTCTCTCCATCACGGGTCCATACAAGGCGGCAGAGAAGCCGCAAAAGAAAACGCTCCACCCGCCAATGCCCTCCTAGGCGAACGCTCTTGGCGGTAGCGAGGAGCACCGGAAGCTGCCCCTGCCCTCCCAGGGTGTGCAGGAGAAGATAGACATCTCCCACACAGAGCACCGTGCGGATCCTCCCCCTCAAGGGCTCCCAGAAAGTAAGCTGGCTCCGGATGTTCCCCAGAAGTCCTCCGCGGATCTCCTGAAAAAGTGTCCGGAGGCTGTACTTCACGATTCCTCCGCTGGGGCTCTCCGCCGGGGGAGAATAGACGGGGATGTTCTCCTGCCGGTAGGCCGCTCCGGTTCCCACGAGAGCAAAAGCCCCCACCTCCGCCGAGGGAAAACGCTCCCGCAGTGTCCGGGCCAGGGTTGCCCCCACAGCATCCTCTCCGTAGCCGTTGGAGGCCACCACAAGCCGAGGACGCAGTAGTTCCGCCAGAAGATTCCAGAATCGCCCCTCTTCCTCCAGCCATGTGCAGACCCGAGGAACGTAGAGAGGTAGGGGCGATTCACCAATCCGTAGGGGCGATTCTGGAATCGCCCCTACATATTCTTTCGGAAGGTTCCATATATCCTTCTCGGTACAGATCAGCCCTGCCGCACCCAGCGTCCGGGCCTGTTCTTCCAGAAAGGCGAGATCCGAAAAGGAAAAGCGATGGTGATCCCGAAAGGGGATCTCCCCCCGCAGGTGTACCCCCTGATCTTCCAGAAGACGGCGAAAGCTCTCGGGGTTGCCGATGGCGGAAAAGGCGAGAAACCCTTGCAGGGGCGATTCATGAGTCGCCCCTGCAGGTCCAGAAAACTCTGCCACCGGGATCAACTCCCCCTGAAAAAATCGGTACCACCCCGAGAGGACCAGGCGGGAGAGAAAGATTTTCTCCTTCGCAATATAGCGGGCTATACGCTCCCTAAGGCGATGGCGCTCCTCCCGAGGGACCTGGTCGGATTTGGTGATCACCACAAGATGGGCCCGGGCTATCCCCTCAAGCCCCTCCCGGAGGAGCCCCCCGGGAAAGTGCCGCTCGTTGCCGAAAGGACAGGTGGCATCAATGAGAAGGATATCCACATCCCGCCCCATCCGACGGTGCTGAAAGGCATCATCCGCCACCACCACCGAACATCCTTCCTGTACAAGGGCCTCTACTCCATCGTAACGATTGGGAGAGAGCGCCACGGGAACCCCCCGAAGGGAGGAGGAGAGAAGAAGGGGTTCATCCCCCACAAGATCCCGCTCCCCCTGACCATCCCGAAGCATCTGGGTATCCCGCACCGCACCGCCGTACCCCCGGCTGACGATACCCGGCGAAAGCCCCGCAGCCAGGAGTTTCCGGGCCACCATGGCCACGAAGGGAGTTTTGTTGGTCCCCCCCAGGGAGAGATTTCCCACACTGATCACTGGCAGGGGGGGCTCCTTGATTCCTCCAAGCCCTCGATCGTAGGCGACGTTCCGTATGCGGGAGCAGAGACGCCCCACGTACCCCAGAGGAGCGAGAAGGCTCCAGAGAGAGCGGGGAGCATGCCCTCGAATGTACTTGAGATAGCCGAAGACAAGACGGTTACGCATGAGCCTTTCCAAACTGGAGGGTATAGAGGTGCGCATAGGCCCCCTCGTGCCTGGCAAGAAGCTCCTCATGGGTTCCCTCTTCGATGATAATCCCTCCGGAGAGTACCAGAATCCGATCCGCCTTCCGCACCGTGGAGAGTCGATGGGCGATAACGAAAGAGGTACGTCCTCTCATGGCTTTCTGCATGGCCTCCTGAATATGAAGCTCCACCTCCGCATCCAGAGAGGAGGTAGCTTCGTCGAGAATGAGAATCCGCGGGTTCCGTATAACAGCCCGGGCAATCGCCACCCGCTGACGCTGCCCTCCGCTGAGGGTAACCCCCCGCTCCCCCACGGGGGTCTGGTACCCCCGTGGAAGGGAAGCCACAAAGTCGTGAATTCCTGCAAGCTCTGCGGCATGCTGAATATCCTCCTCCGAGGCCCCGGGATAGCCGTAGGCGATATTGCTTCCGATGGTCCCTCGGAGAAGCACAGGATCCTGGGGGACAATGCCGATCTGCCTTCGCAGAGAGGGAAGATGGAGAGTGCGGAGATCCATGCCGTCCACCAGAACCCGCCCCTGCTGGGGATCGTAAAATCGAGGGATGAGATCTACCAGGGTAGACTTTCCTGCCCCGGTGTTCCCCACGATAGCCACGGTCTCTCCGGGAGCAACGGTACAGGAGATTCCCCGAAGGATTTCCTGCCCCTCCTCGTATGAGAAATGGACTTTTTCAAAAGCAACTTCCCCCCGGAAATCTCCCGGATAAACCGGAGAGGGAGGGGATGCGATAGAAAGAGGGGTATCCAGAAGAGAGAAGATTCGGTCCGCCGAGGCAAGCCCCTGCTGAATGCGACTGATGGCCCGGCTGCAGACCCGGATAGGTTGCACGAGAAAGCCGAGATACCCCAGAAAGGCTATAAGTTCCCCCGGGGTGATCTCTCCCGCAATAACCTTCCGCCCTCCTATCCAGAGGATGAAGGCCAGGGCTCCCACGAGAATAACCTCCACCACCCCCTCCAGAGCGGCGAAGATCTGGGTGCCGTGCATGAGGGCCTTGAAATTAAGGACATTTTGATCGCGAAAGCGCTCCAGCTCCTGCTCTTCCGTGGCAAAGGAGTGCACAATCCGCAGAGAGGAGAGGGCCTCCTGGGCAATTCCCGAAACCCGGGCGAGTTGCTCTTGAATATGATGCCCCACCCCGCGCATTTTCTTGGAGGTTCGATCAATCACCAGGGCCGCCAGGGGGAGAATGGCGAAGGCCACCAGCGTGAGTTTCCAGTTGATGTACAGGAGAAACCCCAGCATCCCCACGAAGGTCACTCCCTGCACTACAAGATCCACCACCACCGAGGTAACCACATCCTGAAGCACCGTCACATCGTTGGTAATCCGGGAGAGCAACTCCCCCACCCGGTTTCCCGAGATGAAGGAGAGGGGCATATGCTGCATATGATCGTAGAGACGCACCCGAAGATCCAAAATAACCCGTTGCCCCACCCAGGTCATGAGATAGCGCTGGCCGTAGGAAAAGAGAGCCTTCCCCGTATAGAGAAAGACAAGCCCCACCGCAAGAACGTTGAGCACCCCCAAACGCTTGCCGATGAGCACGTCATCCACCACGTTCTTCATGAGCCAGGGAGGCACCACCCCAAAAAGAGCAGCCCCCACCATGCAGAAAAAGGCCCATAAGGCCCTCTTGCGGTAGGGTACCGCATAGGCAAGAAGGCGAAGATAGACTCCGGGCATATACCGTTTCATTCCAGGATCTCCTCAAGGGTGTTCATAAAACGCACCGCTCCGTTTCGATGGTCCTCGTTCGTTGTGCTCTCTTCTCGAAGCCGCATAAGCTCCTGCCGCATCATTCCCAGGCGTTCCGGATTCCCCAGAAGCTCCGCCACCTCACCCGCGAGATCCCCGGGGAGACAGAGGCCTATCCGCTCGGGGAAAATCTCGCGCCCTCCGATACGGTTTGGCCAGGCGAGATAGTCCTTGAGGGAAGAGCGGAGATACTGTATTCCCAAGCGCCGAATTTGAGGACCCAGGAGGGGAATCGCAGCAAGCCCCCCCAGAATTCCCGGCAGAGGGATGAGGGAGAGGAACCGATCCGGTACCGCCACCATACCGGGAGTCCCCGTATGCAGTAGCTCCAGCGTATTCGTCCCAGGCTGGGTGAGAGCGAGATCCGCCCCCGCCAGAACCCCTCCGGTATCGTTCGAAACCGCACGGAATCCCGCTTCTTTCCAGAGAAGAAGCTCTTCGGGATCGCTGAAAGGAGAGAGCAGGGCTGTAATCTCCACATCCGGAAACTCTTCCAGAAGAGAGAGGCGAAAATCCCGAGCGTAGAGAAGCGCCGCCTCCCTGATGATTTTCCGGCTTCCGGGAAAGAAGACTACCCTTCGCCCCTCCGGAGCGTTCCAGGAAAAATCATGAGGATCCTCCAAAAGAGCACTCGCCACGAGATCCCCGGTCACAAAAGCGGAGCACCCCCGCTCTTGCAGACGGCCCTGCATCATCCCAAAGGCGGTGGCCACCAGGGAGCAGCTTCGAAGCCCCTTCTTCCAGCCGTAAGTGTAGGTTGCCAAGGGACAACAGTATCTCCAGGCGAGGTAACGCCCGAAGAGAAGATCTCCCCCCAGCTGTATTATCCCCGCATAGTGGCCTTTTCTGGGCTCCAGGAGAAGTTTTCGTATTGAGAGAGGATAGACCTTCAGCGCAAAGCAAGCCTCCACCGCCTCTTTCTCCCGTCCCGAAGCGTACTGGCAGGGGAGAAGGCAGAGTTCCGGAAGATCTCCCCGCCGCAGAATCTCCTGCAGCAGAGGCCGGGCCCACCCCCAGACCTCTCCGGGGCCGTTGGCAAGAAGGAGATAGCGCCTCATGGGGAGAGATATTCCAGAATTTTTCGGGCCCAGAGATCGAAAGCCCCGGGAACTCCCAACCGCTTTCGGGCAGCCTCCATACGCTGGTGGAGGATGCGGCGCAAATCTCGGGATCCTTCATAGGCCTCTAGAAGGGCCACTCCCACATCTCCCCGGGCCTGATGCTGCAGAAGTTCGGGGTAGATGGGAGACTCCCCCAGAAGGTTCGGCACCGCTCCGTAGGGTACCCCCACAGATCCACACCGACGGAGAAGGGAGAGAATCCCCCAGTTTAGTCGGGACATACGGTAGAGTACCACCATATAGCGGTTCAGAAGCAGAGCCTCCACCGCAGCGGTACCGCAGGCTCCTAAAACGGCATCGGTACGTTTCATAAGTTCTCTCCCGGGCTCTCGGGTGCAGTATTCCCTGGGGAAGGAGGATAGCAGAAGGTTCTGAACATCCTCGGAGAGCCCCGGAGCCAGGGATATCCAGGGGCGTATCCCCCGATCCAGCAGCAGGGGAAAGGCTTCGAGAAGCACCGGAAGAAGATGCCGCACCTCGCTCCCCCGGCTTCCCGGAAGAAGGGCCACCGAAGAGAGCTTCTCTCCGGAGAAGGGTTCTGGGGGAGCCGCAAAAAGCTGCTCCTCCAGGAGGGGGTGCCCACAGAAAACCGAGGGTACCCCCTTCCGAAGAAGCAGCTCGTGCTCGAAGGGGAAGAGAGGAAAACAGCAGTCATAGTACTTCTGAAGTTTCTTCACCCGGCCACCCCGCCAGGCCCACACTGTGGGGGGGGCGATATTCAGGAGGGCCCCCCGGTACCCTTTGCGTCGGAGCCTCGCCGCCAGGGGGAGATGAAAGTCCGGGCTGTCCACCAGAACCACCGCCCTTGGAGAGGTAGCGAGAATACGCTCTGTCATGGCCTTGAGAAGCCTCAGCAGCCGCGGAAGCGCCCCGATAACTTCGGAAAATCCCATAAGGTGCAGTTCCTGAAAAGACCAGAGCTGCTTCGCTCCCCCCGCACGGCTTTCGGGACCCACCATCCCCTCCACGGGGCCTGTATAGCCTTGAGCAGCAAGAGCCTTTAGAAGAGCCCTGCCGTAAAGATCTCCGGAAAACTCCCCTACACTCAGGAAGAGGGACAATGACGCACCCCTACCACAGCAATCCCCATGTCCGCCGCAACCCTCCGAACGTGCTCGGGAGTGAGAATGACCGTGCGTCCCGCCTCCACTGCGAGGCATTTCAACCCCGCCCGGGCCATGGTGACCAGGGTTTTGGTCCCCACCGTGGGAAGATCGTAGCGCATGTCCTGATCAATACGCATCATCTTCACCACCACCCCCCCCTTGCAGAGGCCTCCCGCCCGGAGAAGGGCCGCATCGGTGCCCTCCATGGCTTCCACCGCCACCACCGAACGATCACAGACCACCACAGTCTGGCCGAAGGAGAGGTGCAGCACCTGACTGGCCAGATCTCTTCCGTAACGAAGATCATCCCACTCACGCTCTGTAGGCTCTCGCCCCGCAATCTGCCCTGGGGAAGCGAGGAGATCCTCGATAATATCCGCATACTGCACCACCCGGATTCCCGCACTTTCGATGTAGGCGACGACTCCCCCCAAAAGAGAGTGATCGTCGCGATCGCGAATGCTCTGAACGAGCTGGCGGGCAGAGTCGTCGAGAAGGGCGGGATGATACATGAGCGTTTTGGGAACTCCCCCCGCAAGAATAAGCTCCTCCACACCCCGCTGCAGAAGATCCTCCATCACCGCCTTGAGTTCCAGCCGAGGGAAATGAAGAAGCTCCAGAGCAAACTTGGAAAGCTCCCCCACCTCCTCCCGGAGTGCATAGACCACCGGAGGATTCCCCCGGGCGGTCAACCGCCGGGCGATCTCCTGAGGGAGCAATCCCTCTCCCGCCACTACCGCACGCATAACATTCATCTAGCGTATCCTCCCCCGTTAGTAGGGGCGATTCATGAATCGCCCCTACTAGGTTTTGTTCGCCCGCCCCACGAGAAATCCCCCAAGCACAAGAAAGAGGCAGACCGGAAACCAGGCTCCCATAAAGACAGGCAGCTTCCCCCCTTGGGCCAGAGCCCGAAAGAAAGACATCACCACGTAGTACCCGAAGGCCACAAGGATACTCATCCCCAATCCGATCCCCGCTCCCCCCCGGTGATGCCGCACCCCGAGGCAGGCTCCCACCAGAGCCAGCACCACTGTAGCCCAGGGGAAGGCAAGACGCATGTGCAGAGAGACCCAGAGAGGGCGTACATCCCCCCCGTGGGCGGAGACCACGGAAATTTGATGGAAGAGTTCCACAATACCCATGGAGTCCGGATCTCGGTTAGACTGCTCCATCTGAAGAGGAGAAAGCTCTAGGGGGATGGTCTGGCTTTCAAAGGTCATGAGAAGAGAGACAACACCGCCGGAAGCCACTTCATAGATTTTACCCTCTTCGAGAGTCCACGTTCCCCCCTCCCAGGTCCCCTTTTCAGCGGAGAGGATTCGGGAGAGGCGCCCTTTATCGAACTCCTGCACCAGGATCTTCTCCATTCTCCCCGCCTTGGGCTTGAGACGATCGATATAGATCACCCTCTTGAGATGCCCCTCGCTCTCTTCACGAAGAAAAATCCGTTCCCGCACGAGAGACGGACGCTCTTTTAATACTTCGGTCTGCATCACCGCATAATACGCCCGGTTACTCAGAGGGACCACCGTTTCGTTCCAGAGCACCGAGAGAAAGACCACTCCCAGAGAGAGAAGAATAACCGGGCGGAGAATCCGCTGAAAGGAGATTCCCGAGGCACGGAAAGCGACAATCTCGCTTCTCCCCGAAAGCCCCCCAAAGGTAAGGAGCGCCGCAAGAAGGGAGGACATGGGAATTACCAGGGCGATCACTTCGGGGAGGCGGTAGAGAAAGAGCCGTGTCACCACCCACATGCTGATCCCCCGTTCGATGATGAGATCCGCAATCTGAAAGAGCACGCCTCCGGCCACAAAAATCACGGTAAAGGCAAGGATACCGAAGATAAAGGGCTGCACCATCTCCGTCGCCATATAGCGATCCAGGATTCTCCATCCCCTGGGCACGGATCTATCCCCCTTCGGATCTGTTGTTATACGCCAGAATATACTCCGCCGCTTCCCGAACCGCCCCGAAACCTCCGGAACGGCGTGTGACATAGTCCGCCCTCTCCTGCACCTCCGGCAGCGCATTTTGCACCGCCATGCCGAGCCCTGCCCAGGCAATACAGGGGAGATCGTTGATGTCATCACCGACAAAGGCCACTTCCTCCGGAGCAAACCCCAACTTTTGGGCAAGCTCCTGAAGCACGGGAAGTTTCTCCCCCACTCCGTTGATGCAGTGTTCTACACCAAGTTCCCGAACCCGTCGCTCTGTAACGGGGGAGTAGCGGCCGCTGATAACTGCAAGGACAACCCCGGAACGGGCAAGAAGGGAGAACCCCATGCCGTCCTGCACGTCGAAGCGTTTCCACTCTCCCTCTCCCCCATCCAGGTAAATCCCCCCATCCGTAAGGGTTCCATCCACGTCAAAGGCTGCGAGCCGTATCATGAGAGATCTAGGACCGTATCCAGGGAGTTAATCCCCGGCCGCTTCCGGCATCCGCAAAGTCCAGGATCTCCCGGGCAAGATCATCAGAGCGTTCCTGCCGGAGAAGAGCCAGAGCCTCCCGCATGGGAAGCCCTCCCCGATAGATCTGCTGGTAGATGTGAGCCACATCAGTCCGAGCAGCGGCGTTGAAGCCGTTTCGCCGAAGCCCCACTTTATTCAGTCCGTAGACCCGGGCGGGATGACCATCCACCAGAAGAAAGGGGGGAACGTCTTTCACAATCTTGGAAAGTCCTCCCACCATGCAGTTCCGGCCGATATGCACGAACTGATGCACCCCCGCCATGCCGCCGATGACAGTCTTTTCTCCCACATGCACGTATCCCGAGAGCCCCGCCTTGTTGGCCATCACCACCCGGGGAGCAAGCTCTACGTTATGCCCCAGATGGCACCCCTCCATGATGTAGCATCCCTCGCCTACACGAGTAGCCTTGCCCTCTCCGCTGGCCCGGTGAATGGTAACGTTCTCCCGGAGCACCACGTCTTTTTCGAGAATAACCCAGCTCTCTTCACCCTTGAAGTCGAAATCCTGGGGCTCCCGCCCCAGAGTAACATGCTCGAAGAAACGGCAGTTTTCCCCCACCTTCACGTAATCGCAGAGGCGTACGAAGGCCTCCAGCACGGTGCCTTTGCCGATACGCACCCGATCTCCCACAATACAGTAAGGGCCGATCTGAACCCCCTCTTCAATCTCCGCCTTAGAGGAAACGATGGCTGTAGGATGTACCGTTACCATCAGGCATCTCCCTTTGTGGCATCAAGCCGCTCTGCCAGAAGAAAACCGAGCACCGCCTCCGCTGCGAGATCTCCCTCTACGGTGGCCCGCACAGAGACCTTTCCCACCCGTCGGCGGAAACGCTCCGCCTTAGCCTCAGTAATAAGCTGATCTCCCGGGCGAACAGGGCGGCGAAACTTGGCTTTATCCACCCCGGTAAGATAGGGGACCAGATGTTCGCTCCCTGGAATGAGAAGCACCATCATGGCCGCAACCTGTCCCATAGCTTCAAGGATGAGCACCCCGGGCATAACAGGCTCCTGGGGAAAGTGCCCCTGGAAAAAGGGTTCGTTGTACGTCACGTTCTTGAGCCCCACCACCCGATCCTCCTGAAGCTCAAGAATCCGATCCACGAGAAGAAAGGGATATCTATGAGGAAGCCGGCTCATGATCCCCTGAATATCCAAAATCTGTTTGTCACTCACAAGAAAAACCTCCTTACAGAAGGGCGATTCATGAATCGCCCCTACGCAACCGTTCCACCAGCCGAAGATGGGCTGCATGTCCACCTCGAAAAGCCACCACATGCGCTACCAGAGGTCTTCCGAGGAGCATGAGATCCCCCAGAAAATCCAGCATCTTGTGCCGGACACACTCGTCGAAAAAACGAAGCCCCTCGGGGTTACAAATTCCCGATTCGTCAAAAACCAGCGCATTTTCCAGAGAGCCCCCCAGGGCGAGCCCCCGCCGACGAAGGGCCTCCACCTCGGAAAGAAAGCCGAAGGTCCGGGCCCCCTCAAGAGTCGTACGAACCGTATCATCCCAGACAAAGCTTCGCCACTGGGAGCCGATGAGGGGATGAGGGTGGGAAAAGGCGTAGGTCATGCCGAACCGGGAAGCGGGAAAGGCAGCCACGAAGGGCCCCTCTCCGGGATCTCCCACAGAGAGAGGGGTTCCCAGATAGAGGGGCTCTATTGGTTCCTCCAGAAGCTCTCTTCGGGGGAAAAGCTCTTTCGTAAAGAAGGCGGCGCTCCCGTCCCCCATGGGGACTTCTTCTGCCTCTACAGTAATATCCACACTCCATACGCCGCAGAGACAGAGGGCTCCCAGAAGATGTTCCGCCGTGGCAAGAGAATGGGAGTTCCCGAAGGAGAGCACCGTCCCCCGCCCCCCCCCCTGAAAGGAAGCCTCCCGAAGATCAAAGGAGGCCTTTCCAAAACAAAAGGTGATGCATCCCTTCTCCGAGGGAGTAACTCGAAGGGTTCCTTGGGTTCCCCGGTGAAGTCCCAGGCCGGAAAAAAGGATCTCCTCCCGAAGGGTATAATTGTTCATGGATGGAGGGTTTCCTTGAGTTCCCGAAGCTCTTTTTCCATCTCCCGAATTCTTTTCACCAACTCCGGCATCTTTCGAAGATGGCTTTGCGCCACCAGCTCCTTCCGATGCTCCCAGGCGGGAAATCCGGAGACCACGCTCCCCGGAGGAACATCTTTGGTGGCTCCCCCGCACGCCGCCACCTGACTCCCCTTCCCTACACAGACATGCTGGGCCACGCCGCTCTTGGCGGCGAGAATAACATCATCCTCCAGCACCGCACTTCCCGCAAGCCCCGCAAAGGCTATGAGAAGGCATCGCTTCCCCACCACACAGTTGTGTCCCACATGCACATGATCGTCCAGCTTGCTGTAGGCACCAATGCGGGTGGTTCCAATGGTTCCCCGATCCACGGTAACGTTGGCTCCGATCTCCACCCCTCGCTCAATACAGACCCCTCCAATCTGGGGAACCTTGAGAGGAGGATTCTCCTTCTGGGACTCATAGCCGAAGCCGTCGGCTCCTAAAATGGAGCCCGCGTGTACAATGACATCCTCTTCCAAAACGACCCCGGAGTAGAGTACCACCTGGGGTTCAATACGGCTGTTGCTCCCCACCCGGGAATAGGCTCCGAGGTAAATCTGAGCCACCAGCACAGCCCCCTCCTCCACCACGGCCCCCTCCTCCACCACACACTGAGGACCGATCCACGCTCCCGGGTGAATCTCTGCGCCGGGATCCACCCAGGCAGAAGAATGAATCCCTCCCCGAAAAGAACGTACCGCCTGAAAGGCTTCGAGGAGAGGGATGAGACACTTTCGCGGATTTTCCACAAGAATGGCATCAAATCCCGAAGGAAGAAGATCTTCCCTCGTGAGAAGCACGGGGTTAGCCTTAGCGTCCAGGGGAAGCTTTTCGCCAGCTCCCCAGAGAGGAACCACCCTGCGAGAATCGTGCTCTTCCGGAGTTCCCACACCGCAGACCTCCCGAAGCGTGTTGCCCACGACTCTTCCCTGGAGTTTTGCCGCAAGCACGGCAAGAGAGATGGAGGCCCCCTTTTTTTTCATAAAACTCCCTCCTTACAGATTCCCCACCGCCCGGAGAGAGATCTGATCCCGGGCTCGTTCATCGTAGTGCAGCTCCAGGGAGAAATGCTCGTTGATCCGCCACCCCAAAGCACCGTTATGCTCTCCCTCGGGGTTGTAGCGCCACCAGAGGTAGGGGGAGCGGATCTCCCGAGAATCCGCCCAAAGACGCCACCAAAGATCCCCCCCAGGCCAGGAGAACTCCCCCCCCAGAAAGACATCTCCCCAGGGGGAAAAACGGACTCCCCACCGGCTTTCCAGAGAAAAATCGTTGACTGTCATGATCCATTCGCCGTAGAGTTCCGGAGCCTCTCTTCGGGGAGAGAGTTTTTTTCCGAAGTGCAATCCAAGCTCAGGATAGTGCCCGTCACTCCCTGCATACCCCGCAAGCCACCCTTGGAGAACGTAGGAGGTGCTCTCTACAGAGACCCGTATCCGGGAAAGCTGTTCCGCTTCAAAATGAATGGAGAGCGTGGCGTCAGAGCGAGCTGCCACATTACGTTCTCCAAGAAGAGAGACCGCCCAGAGTTCAACCTCTTCCCCGTGACGATCCAGCCAGACCACAGGGAGCCCCACCAGGGGGGAGAGGTCCTTGATCATCCCCTCCTTGAGGTCCTGTCGAAGCATTATGGGAAGCGTCTCAGATTGAAGCGACGGCACCAGAGCCAACACAAGAGGGGGCTGCGGAATAAAGGAGATCTCCAGCTCCGGCACTCCCTCCCCAGGAAGGCGGATCATCGGTGCTGCATGCCATCCGGGGAGAAGAGCCGAGGTCTCCCCGGCGAGGAAGTTCCGAAAAGCCACATCCCCCCAGCCGAGAGCCGAGGGAGGAACCCCCGAAAGGCTTTGAAAGAGTATCCCCTCCAGAGTCTTCATGTCCTCCGCAAACCATTCGGAAAAAGGCTCTTCTAAAGGAGGGGGGAGCAGGGTGACATTCCAATCCTTCCGCAGGAATTCCTGCCGGGAAGAGAAGCGTACCTGCAACGTCCCCTCCGGAAGAATCGCAAGGCTCTCCAGAAAGTACCCAGGGTAGAGCCGTTCCACCACAAGCCGAAGCACCCGTTCCTGTTCTTCCTTCTCCGAGGAGCGAAGGGCAAGCTCTTGCCATACCGCTCCGAGGCTTTTTTCCATGGTCTCCACAAGCCAGACAGGGATGCCGTCGATGGCAATGCCCCTGGCCATTCCCGGCGAGGGGGACACGAAAAGAAGGGCTCCGGCGAAGATAAGCGCCGCAGCCCCCATAACTCCATTGAAAGAAAGGAAAGCCTGCTTCCGCCTCATGATAGAGCCTTCAGGCTAGAAGAGTTCGCCCATGCTGAAGATGGTTCGGGTCTCCTCGTCTCCTTCGGCTATATCAAGCCGGATATTCCCTATGGGGGTCTTCACCCGGACGCCGAAACCGTAGTTACTCGCAAGATCCGAGAAGCTCATGCTCTCCCCATCCCGGCTATCCCAAGCCTTTCCGGTATCGTAAAAGAGCACTAAAGAGAAGGAATCCTCCACGGGAAGACGGAGTTCGAAGTTCCCCAGAAGCATCTCATCCCCCTTGAAGTATTCGCTGTCGAACCCTCGGAGGGTGGAATCTCCCCCTATGGAGTAGAGATCTACCCAGGGGAGGGCCCCCGAAGACCATCCCGCACGGATCCGGGCGGCGAAAATAAGGGGATTCTCCTCTTCGTTGAGGCTCCCGAGAGAACCCACCACATCCCGAACTCCAAGAATGGGGGTGTAGTACTTCCCCTCAAACCACCACTTGGTAAAGGAGTATTCTCCTCCCAGAGCTTCCAGAGCCTGCTCCACCGTGAGGGACTCGATATCCCCCCGGGGGTAGGAGGAGTACTCCGCCATGTTGGTACGCTGGACCTTTCCGGTAACGGAGAAGACCTTTCCATCCCGAAGCCGGTCGTTTTTAAAGGCCTCGATGGTATCGTAGCCAAGCTCCTGAATGACGCCGATGTCGTAGCTGCGCACAGCGATATCCGACTCTTTCCAGTCCAGTGTGGCGTACCAGTGGTATTCCTCGTTGCGGCCAAACTTGCGCCCCGCTCCGACATAGGCAGCCTTAGCGGATTCGTCGTACTCCATGGCCCATTTCGATGTCCGGGAGCCGTTGTTGTTCACGGAACCGCTATAGTTAAGCTCATCCCAGGTACGCTTGGTAATCCCCACATTCCAGGCGTAAACTTTCTTGTCCATGTAGGGATCGCTGAAGGAGGCCCAATACTCTTCCCGGTCCCCCGTATCGAATCCCACATTGAGCCGCTGTCCCCGACCCTGCCAGTTGGGATCTTCATATCCTAATCCCCCCTGCCAGCCCGAGCTGCTTCCGTAGCCGATATTAAAGGTTACCCGGCCGGTGCGCTTCTCCTCCACCGTGAGAACGAGAATCACCGTAGCAGGATCGTCGGTGGGCTCGAAACCCACGCTCACGTCCTCGAAATAGCCCATTCCCTGAAGCGTGTTGAGAGACTTCCGAAGAGCCTTGGAGTTAAAGAGGTCCCCTGGCTCCAGCTTGAGCCGCCGTTCGATGACGTAAGTCTGAGTTCTCGTATTCCCCTGAATAATAATGGAGTCTACCCGAGGCTCAATAATGGAGACGGTAATCTCTCCACCGTTCACTGCCACATCCTCTACTCTCATGAGGACGTAGCCGTCATCCTGATACTTTTCGCGGATTCTCTGAAGATCGTGCTGAAAGAAAACTCGGTTGAAGACATTTCCCGGAGTAGTAAAGACAACCTCTTTGAGCTGCTCCTCCGTAAAAACAGTGTTTCCCTGAAAGCGAACGTTTTCTACCACCGGATTTTCACGAATGACGAAAACCACGCTGACTCCGTCGGGACGAGGCTGCAGATCCACATCAACCAAGGCAAAAAAGCCCAGACTGTAAATGGCCTCTACATCCTTGCGCAGCTGCTCGCGATCAAGAGGGTCTCCGCCTCTCGTCTGAATGACACTCAAAATATGGTCAGAAACCACATGCTGGTTTCCCTCCACATGAACCCCCGTTACCAAGGGGCTCGCTCCAAAAGCTCCGGAAGCCATCAGCACTACCATCAGCAGGAGCAGCACGCTGCTTCCTATGTTTCGACAAGGCCGCCTCACCCCACAACCAACTCCTTCCAGTTTCTTCCTACTCTGTCCAACCGTCCCCGGCAAGGGGCGTTTCGCTCACAAGCGGACTACTCCGTAACTACCTCAATGGCGGAGCCCCGGAGAGCACGTTCCCCCACCTGCACAAGGGCAAGTACTTCGTCAATTTCCAACCGTTCCGGAGCCTTCCGGGCGGGCGTCTCCTCCTTCTGTGGGAGAGAAACGTCTTTTCTCACCTCCAACGCGGAAGCATAGCTCTGCTGCGGGAGAGGATTCTTTTGAGGATCCCTTAGAGCCTCCTGCGAGGAAAAATCCGCCTCGGAGAAACGAAGCGCTCCGGAGCTGAGAGATTTGCGGAGAGAGGTAAGAAGCTCTCGTTCATCCCGAGTAACGAAGAAGAGGCTCTTCTCCTCCTTCTCGACGAGAAGAAGGGGACGCTCTGCCACTCCCAGAGGAACCGCGAGGAAAAAAAGAATAAAAAGAGCTACTCCCCCCCGGCGAAAAAGGATCCCTGCGGTGGAAAAGAAGTCCGTCTCTCCCGTCTCCTGCGCTTCAGCACGCTCCCATATGGAACGACGAACCCCTTCGAGATCTGCCTTGGCGGATTCGATCTCCAGAAGAGCCATTTGCCATTTCTGCATCCGGCATGCTTCCCGGCACCGATCAATCCAGCGCTGCACTCGCCGCAACTTTCTTTCCATGAAAAGCACGCTCCTGTTAAGGGAATAAGGGACCTGTCTTATGGTTTTATCCCTTTTCGGGCTGCTTTTGTGGCTCTCCCACACCCATCCACTGCCGCAATTTTTCAAGAGCCCGTCTCTGAATCCGGTAAACGTGGCTCACGTCAAGGTGATGCTGTGCTGCGTACTCCTTGGCCCGAACCCCCTGAATAACAAGGGAGCGCACCACCTCGGCCTCTCTCTCCTGGAGCTTTCCCATTTCGTGCTCCACCGTAAGCAGAAGATCCAGGGTGTCCTGCATATCCTCGGAGCCAAGAGTATACTCCATATCCTCCATCGGGAGAGGGGCTTTTGCCTCCACCCGCTGAAGATAGTTCACCATACTGCCTCGAATCCGATAAAAGCCGTAGGTGCTAAAGCGAATCCCCTTGTGGGGATCGTAGCTCTCCATAGATTTCAGGAGAGCCATCATCCCTTCCTGTACAAGATCCCCCAGCGTAAAGGAGGGAACCCCGAACTTCCGGGCAATCCAGAAGACAAGGGGACGATAGGCAAGAACAAGCCTCTCCCGAGCGTCTTCGTCACCCAGGGAGAAGCGCTCCCAGAGAGACGTCTCCTCGGCGGGGGAAAGTCTGGGATCTTCTCGGTGATCTTCGTAAGAATTCATGTTGCCTCCCTCCGCACTCTCGGGGCTTTTGAAAAAACCTCTCCCTTTTTCAGATGGCCTCGAAAAGGTGCGAGTCGTCATCATAGATAGAGAGAACCGAAGCCCCCTCTTTTTTGGTTACTCCCGTGAGAGAACAGTTTTTCATGGTCATCTCCCAGAAAGATCTGTTTTCAAGCCCCAGAAGAACCAGAAGAGCCGCCCGCACCACCCCTCCATGGGTTACCACGAGAACTCGCGAAAAGGGGTACGCTTCAATACGGGAAAGAGCCTGCTGCACCCGCCCTTTCAGAGATTCCAAAGACTCTCCTCCCGGGGGGACATAGCTCCCGGGATTCTGCCGCCACCGAAGATAGGCCTCTCCGTAGGAGTTCTCAATTTCCTCCACAGTAAGCCCCTCCCAGGCACCGAAATTCCACTCCTGCAGATCCTCCAGGGGCATACAGAGGGTATGTTCTTTCCAAAGACTCCCCACAATCCGAGCGGTCTCCTTCGCCCGAAGAAGGGGGCTGTAAAAGATCGCCTCAGGCTTAAGAGCGCAGATCCGCCTTCCGAGAAGACGGGCCTGATGCTCTCCCTGAGAGTTCAGGGGGATATCGCTTCTCCCCTGATAACGCCGGAGAGCGTTCCACGCAGTCTCTCCGTGCCGAGCAAAATACATCTCCAGTCTCCATCGCCCCCTCACAGACCGAGATCCCCTAAAAGAACCGAGGATACGGAACAGCAAAATATTCCCACATCCCGGAAGGAAAGGCAACATATTTCTGCTCCCCTTTTTCCAGAGAAACGTTCTTCCGGAAAGCTGGCGACTGATGCGACAGGAAAAAGGCTATTTTTTCCGGAACAGCACAAGCGGGAGCACCAAAAGAACCGCTCCTGGCAAAAATCCGAATGCACAGCCCCCGCCGCCGCCTCCTCCAACGCTCGCACCAGGAGATGGGATTGGAGCAGTCGTGACCGTGGGCTCCGGAGTAGGCGAAGCCTCTCCGGGGGTAGGAACAGGGGTAGCTGTCGGAACAGGAGTAGCCGTAGGAACAGGGGTAGCTGTCGGCCCCACCGGGGTCGGACACGGTGTCGGTCCTCAGGCAAATCCCGGAAGGGGTGAGAGCAGGAGCATACCAACAAGCAGAGTCCCCAGAAAGAATCTGGGCCATGCTCTTTTTTTCTCACAAAAACAGGTCATAGATCACTACTCCTTTTACTCGTTTTTCGCGGAAGGATCGGAAGCCTCCGCACCCTCCAAAAAGAGACCGAATTCCACACCAAGATCAAGATCTTCCACGTTTTTGCTGGTGACCTCCGCATTGGCCTGAAGAATCTGCTGTGCCCTCTCCACCACCTGAGGATCCACGTTTTCAAGATCTTCCTTGAGCTTTCTCATACGCTCTTCCGCGAGCAAAATCTCCTTTTCGAGATCCTTCATACGGGATTCTGCATCACGCTTTTCTTCCATATCTCTCGCCCTCCTCAGCTCCTTCTACACAAGGCGCTGTTCGCGCTCGGTTTATTCTACACTATTTTCCGGCAACCTCCTATGGGCTCCACGAGCCATAAGCCCCCCCGCATATCCTCCCCCCACACCGTTATCGATGTTCACCACTGTCACTCCGGGGGAGCAGGAGTTGAGCATGGCGAGAAGGGCGGAGACCCCTCCGAAGGAGGCCCCATACCCCGTGCTGGTAGGTATCGCCACCACCGGAGCGGCAACAAGCCCGGAGATTACGCTGGGGAGGGCTCCATCCATCCCCGCCACCACCACCAGAGCCTGGGCCTTTCGAAGAAGGGGGAGGTTATCCAGAAGCCGATGAATCCCCGCAACCCCCACATCGTAAAGCCGGGTAACTTCACATCCCATGAGAGAGGCCGTAAGAGCCGCCTCCTCCGCCACGGGGACATCGCTGCTTCCAGCGGTAACGACGAGGAGTTCCCCCGCTTCTTCCACGAATTCCCCTCTGCGGTAGGCAGCCCGGGCAATTTCGGAATAGTAGAGGTCCGTCATCACCTCTCGAAGCAGTACCACCTGGGCGGGGGTAACCCGGGAGAAGAGCACCGCCCCGGAGCGCTCCTTCAGAGCCTCTGCAATGGCCCGGATCTGCTCCGGGCTTTTGCCAGGGGAGTAGATAATCTCTGGGAATCCCCGGCGAAGCTCCCGATGGGTGTCGAGCTTGACCTCTCCGAGATCTTCGTAAGGGAGGGAGCCCAGAAGAGAGAGTACTTCCCTCTCTGAGAGAGAGCCCTCCCGATACTCTCGGAGGTGTTTGCGAAGCGTCTCTTCATGCATGGGAGGATTCCTCCTCCAACAGGGCCGCCACGTCGTCGAACTCGGGCTTTTCCTTGCAAATTCCCGGAGCGGAAGAGATCTTTACCCGAAGGGGGTACGGTTTGCCATCCATGAAAACAGTCTTTTTCTCGATCTTCCGATCCAGAGCTACCCGCTCCACCCGCCAGGAACGCACTCCCAGAGTAGAGGTAAGCTTCAGGATCTGCCGGGTCAGTTCCTCCCGATCTTTCTCCTCCGCAAGAACCCGAAGGAGAAAGAAGGGGCGCCCCTTCTTGCCGATTCCCTGAGAAAGGTACACCTCCGGAGCCAGGGCACGAAGCTTTTCCAAAGCATACCCCATCTCCTCCCCGGTGGCATCATCGATACCCGTCTCAAGGATCCAGAGGGGAGAGTCCGGGGATGTCTCCGAAGTCTCGGAACGCACCAAGGTTCCCCGAAGCACGTTGGGAACTGCAAAATCTTTGGTTCCTGCACCGTAACCCACCCCGAGGGAGGTTCCCCGGGGGAAATGGCTGTAAAAGGTGGCCTGAGAAAGGAGCAACGCTACCCCTGTGGGGGTGGCGATCTCCTCCTCCACGGGGCCTCCTTGGAAGGGAAGCTTCCCTTGAGCAAGAAGAGCGGTTACCGCAGGGACCGGGACGGGGAGAAGCCCGTGGGCGCACTGCACATGCCCTCCCCCCACCCGAAGGGGGGTGCTGGCCATGGGGGGATATCCCATATTCTCCAGCAACAGAAAGAAGCCAAGCATATCCAAAATGGTGTCTGCACTCGCCGCCTCGTGAAGATGCACTTCCTCGGGAGATGCCCCGTGAACCTGAGCCTCCGCTCCAAGCAGAAGTTCCAAAGCCTTTAGAGCGTCCTCCAAAACCCTTTCGGAGGCTCCGCAGAGAGACGCTGTACGCTCCATAAGGGCTCTCATGGCCTTGCCGCTTCTCCCCGAGGGAGGGGCATGGTCCTTCACCGCCACCCGGGTGGCCCGGATACCTTTTTTCTGGATTTTCTGCACCGAGAGGGCGATCTCCTCCTCCTGAGAACGAAGGGCCTTCTGCAGACCCTCCAAAAGTGCGGGGTCGCCCCCAAGATCCACGAGACACCCCAGCAACATATCACCGCTCACCCCACAGTGGGGTTCAAATACAAGCATACGTAATCCTCCGAAAATAGTCTCCGGGAGCTTCCCCGAAAAGTTCTTTGCTTCCGTCCTGCTTCTGCTTCTGCTTTACTTCTGCTTTGCTTCTGTCTTCTTTGATTGATTTATTTTTGACTTACTCTCGACCTGCTTTTGATCTACTTCCTTTTGCGGATCACCAGAGCATCTCCCGCCACAGCGCCCTCTCCTTCGGAACGGACGAAGACCGGATTGATATCCAGCTCCTGAAGATCCTCTTCGATCCAGGCAAGCCGGGAGGCGGCACTTACCACCTTCGCCAGCGCCCCCACATCCAGAGGACGCTGCTTTCGGGCTCCGAAGAGGAAGGGAGCACCCTTGATCTGACGGATCATTCCCAGGGCCTCCTCTTCGGTAACGGGCCCCCGCCGAAGGGCGATATCCCGGAGCACCTCCACGTAGATCCCCCCGAGACCCACCGCCACCATGGGGCCGAAGGTGGTATCCCGCTTCACCCCCACGATGCATTCCAATCCGCCTCGAACCATTTGCTGCACCAGAAAGCCCTGAATTCTTGCCCCGGGGTTGGAAGCCGCGGCATTGTTCCGAATTCTTTTATAGGCCTCCCGCATCTCTTCCAGGGAGGTTATGTTGAGGGCGATACATCCCGCCTCGGTCTTGTGAAGAATGTCCGGAGACATCACCTTGAGGGCCACGGGATAGCCGATCTCCTCGGCGGCATCGAAGGCCTCCTCCATGCTCTGGCAGAGCAACTCTCGAGTAATGGGGATACCGTGAAGATCAAGAAGCCTTTTGGCATCGTATTCTGTCATCTCCTGGGGAAAAGAGGCGAGCTGGGGGGCACCTTCAGGATAGTAGGGAACCTCACAGGCTCCTTCGGAACAGGCGCAGTGAGCACTCCAGGAGGAGAGGGCCTTCACTGCCTTGGCACAGCGTCGAAGGCTTCGATAGAAGGGAACCCCCCCCTCACGAAGAAGGGAGAAGAACTCCCCACCGTGATCCTGATCCATGAGCCAGGTCACCGCCTGAGGGATCCCCTTGTGGCCGTACCGGGAGCGAATCACCTCCGCCATGGTTCTGCCGGCATCTCCTACAATCATGGAGACCGCGTTGATCAGTATATCCACCTCGCCGCTCTCCAGCACTACATCAAGAACCTTTTCAAACCCTCCGGGATCATTGGAGATCTGCACGGTCATATCCACGGGATTCCGAGGAGATCCGAAATCCGGAATGTGCTGGGCAATGGCCTTCTGGGTCTCTTCGGAGAAGGCGGAAATTTCCATGCCCAAATCGTAGAGGCTATCGGTCAGAACGATTCCCGCTCCCCCCGAGGTGGTAAGCACCCCCACCCGGTTTCCCGAGGTGCGCTCGGGAGCACCGAAGATCTGGCCGTAGGCAGTGATATCGTCCACATCCTCCATGGGGAGGATGCAGTACTGCTTGAAGATGGCATCCCACACCGCCTCATCCCCCGTGAGGGCTGCGGTATGGCTCTGGGCCGCCGCCTGGGCGGAGGGGCTTCTCCCCGCCTTGAGCACCGCCACGGGGATATTTCGGAGCCGAGCCTGACGTACCAGTTCGAGAAAGCGCTCCCCCTCGTTGTACCCTTCGAGATACATCATGAGGAGCCGCACTTCGGGATCTTGAATAACATGAAGAGCGCAATCCACCACATCAAGATCCGACTGGTTTCCCGTGGTGACGATGTAGCGGAACCCTACGCCGTTTTCCTTTCCCAGCGTGTAGGAGGAGAAACCGAAGGCCCCGCTCTGGGAGATGAAAGCCACATGCCCCGGTTCGGGGATCTCCGCCTGATGGAGGGCTCCGGTAAAGGTGAGAGGCACCCGATCCACCAGGTTAAGAAGTCCCTGGCAGTTGGGCCCCAGAATGCGCATCCCCCCCTCCCGGGCGATGGCAAGCAGCTCCTCCTGGCTATCCCCCTGATCGGATTCCGCAAATCCCGAGGAGTAGATGATGGCGTAGGGAACCCCCTTGGCGACACACTCCTTCAGAATCCCCGGCACCAGGGAGGCCCGCACCATGAGAAGCGCCACATCCGGAGTCTCCGGAAGGGAGGTCACATCGGGATAGCAGGGATAGCCTCCGATCTCCTGATACTTGGGGTTCACCGGATAGACCTTGCCAGCATAGGCGAACTGCTTCAGATATCCCAGAGATCTGCCTGAAACGCTCTCCAGATTTCCCGAAGCGCCGATCACCGCCACGCTTTGGGGGGCAAACATACGCTGCAAATCAACTCTGTTCTCCATCTCTTTCTACCTCCTCACAATGTCTTCTGCCCTGCCCGTTAGAACAGCGCCAGAAATCGCTGCAGCAGGGTGGTAAAGATCACCATACAGAGAATTGCCACGGGATAGGTTCCTCCGTAGCCCGCCGCACAATCCTCGGTACCCGTGGCATCAATGGCAGCCCCCAGACCGGGGGTGCTCGTCATGGCCCCACAGATGGCTCCTGCGAGAAGCACCCAGTTCATCTTCCAGACCTTCCACCCCAGGAAAAAACCAAAGAGAATTCCCGCTGCGGCAGATCCCAGACCGATGAGGGCCAGCACCATGCCGTGGGTTCGAAAGGCTATCACAGCCTCCTCCCCCGCCTGTATCCCCGCTGCGGCGAGGAAGAAGAGAAGGGAAAGCTCCCGTAGCGTCTTGAGGCATCCCGCCCCGGCACGAAAATCCAAAGGCCCCAATCGGCCTAAAGCTCCCAGAAAAAGGGCCATGAGGAGGGTTCCTCCGGAAGTTCCCACCCCCACGCTCCCCAGAGGCCCCAAGGGAAGGGTGATCCTGCCGAGAAGAATTCCCGCCACCAGGCAGAAAACAAAGGAAAGAAGGCTCAGGGGGAGACAGGAAAGATCCTCTTCCGGAGTAGCATCTTTGCCGGGGGATTCGTGAAGCCGGGCCTCCAGAGCCTGACGCTCCCGCTTCACATCAATACCAAAGATGTGCGGCGCCCCCTGAACGAAGAGTACCACCGCCAGAACCCCGAAGGGATACGCCACGGAAAATCCCGCTGCCACAAGCCCACTCCCCCCGGAAAGCTCCAGTGCCGCCCCGAGACCGGGAGAGCTTGTGTAGGCCCCCACGTAAGCCCCACCCAACATCTCCGGAGAGGCATTTCCCGCCAGGAGCCCCAAAAGAGCGGTGCTCAAGGCTCCCACTCCGGTAACGCCTACTGCGAGAATCACGAATTTCATACCGTACCACCGGAGCACTCCCAGAATATCCCGGGCCGCCAGAAGCCCCACGGAGGCCACAAAAATAAGCAGATTCCAGTCGAAGAAGGGTTTGGGGATATCTCCCCCCAGGGCTCCTATGGCAAGCCCCGTGAAGAGGGCCCCGGAAGAGCCGAGAGACATGCCCCCCAGGCGGATCTTTCCCAGAAGGATCCCCGAAAAAACCGCCAGAGCGAGCAGGAAAAGGCTGGAACCTCCTAGGGATTGCAGAAAAGACATGACATATTCCCCCTTATGCTCCCCCGCAGGGGCTCTTTACAAAGAATACGTTTTTCAACAGTTTGAAAAATACCGCAACCCCAAAAACCCATGGGGAACACACCAAACAACGCAGAAGGCCTTCTTCTACCCCCCCTTGATCTTCTGCACCGTCTCCCGAAAGAAAGAGGCCACGGCCTGCACAAAACGGTGGGCCTCCTGACGAATATGATAGGGATCCCCCCGATAGAGAAACCAGACAAAAGCCCCCAGTACAAGAGCAAGAAGCATGCTCCCCCAGGATGTGGTAAGAAATACCGCCACAAAAAGTCCTACTGCTATACCCGTAAGAAAACGACCCAATCCGAGCCCTCCTTTATCGCACATATCCTCTGCCCGGTTTACCTAACCGTCCCGATGGATCTTCTGAAGCATCTCCTCCAGGACCCTGTCTGCCTCTCCGTAGGGGACCTGGCAGGTACCCACCCGGAAATGCCCCCCTCCCTCATAATGGAGCAAGAGCTTCCCCACATCGGTGCCGGAGGTACGGTTCAGGATGCTATGCCCCACAGAAAAGACGCAGAACTCCCGATTCTTGCCGTCGAAAACCCGAATGGAGATGTTCTGATCCGGAAAGAGGGCGTAGACCACATGACGGTTCCCCGGCAGGGGATTCTCCACTCCCCGAAGGTCTGTGACAATGGCATTCCCCTCTTTTCGGGAATGCCGAAGCATATACTCCTCAAAGGCCTTCTGATGCTCCCGATACCGCACAATGCGCTCCTGCACATCGGGCATTTGGAGAATCTCATCAATGTCCTGATAGAGAAGATGCTCCACAAGCTCTTCCATGAGCTTATAGTTGCTAATTCGGTACTCCTTGTGATATCCCAGCCCTGTTCGGGGGTCCATGACGAAGGAGAGGAGCACCCACCCCTGGGGGTTCAGAATCTCCTCCCTCGTGAACTGAGCGCTGTCGCACTTATCCGTCCAGGCCACCATGGAGCGGAACTTGCCGAGCTTCCCCATATTCCCCCCGTAGTATTCGTACACCACCCGGGCACAGCTCGGGGCGGGCCAGGAGGCACCTTCAAAGGGGTACTCCTTCATGAGCCCCCGCTCCTCCTCGCTGGTGTGGTGATCGAACCACATGCCGCACCCCGGCACAAAGGGGATATTCACGAGCATATCCTGGGAAGTAACTTCCACCTTCCCGTCCTGGATATCCTTGGGGTGCACATACTGAATCTCCTCATACAGGTCAAGCTCCCTGAGCAGCACCGCACACATGAGCCCGTCAAAATCGGATCGGGTGAGCAAACGCATGGCTATTCCTCCTTGGCATATCTTCTTTCAGGGGGCTACTCCTGAAAATGTTTTTGCTGAAATTCCCGGAGACATTGTCGCACATCCCCGGTGGTTTGCAACGCCAGAACCTCCTGAACAAGGTCCCGGCACGCATCAAGAGAGAGGGAGAGAGATCGCTCCTTCACCCGAGGGATACGTGAGGGAGTCATGGAAAACTCCCGAAATCCCAGCCCCAGAAGAAGAGGAAGGGCCAGGGGATCCCCCGCCATCTCGCCGCACATACCGAGATCTTTGTCCTTACGTTCCGCCGTCTGACCGAGCATGTGGAGCATACGGATCACTCCGGGGTGGTAAGGGCTGTAGAGGGAGGCAAGACGGGTATTCATACGGTCGCAGGCGAGAGTGTACTGGGTAAGATCGTTGGTCCCCACGGAGAAGAAGTCTACCTCCTCCGCCAGATCTTCCGCCAGAGCTACCGCTGCGGGGGTCTCCACCATAATACCGATCTTTGCGGGAAGTGCCCAGGGGATGCCTTCCTTTTGGAGTTCCTCTCCGCAGGCAAGGAGAAGCTCCTTAGCGGCCCGAACCTCCTCCACTCCGGTGATCATGGGAAACATGATCCAGAGATTTCCATGGATAGCCCCCCGGAGAAGTGCCCGAAGCTGGGAGGCAAAAAGGTCTCGGTCATCCAGACAGATCCGTATGGCCCGGTATCCGAGAAAGGGGTTCGCCTCTTTGCCTGTTTTTCGTTGAATAAAGGGAATCTCTTTATCCCCCCCCGCATCAAGAGTACGGATCACCACAGGGTGAGGAGCCATTTCTTGAAGCACCCGAGCATACTGGGTATACTGAAAATCCTCCTCCGGGGGCTCGGTACACCCCATAAAGAGGAACTCCGTTCGGAAGAGCCCGATGCCGGTGCCGCCGAACCGAGAGATATCCCCCGCCTTCTCCGGGGTACCGATATTTCCCCAGAGAGCGAGAGAAACTCCATCTTTCGTTCGGGGCTCCACCGAGTGAAGCCTCTCAAGCCTGGCCTCCGCCTCCTTCCATACCCGGGCCTTGTTTCGAAACGCCTCAAGCTCCTCAGAAGAGGGGTCAATCAGCACGCGCCCCTCTTCTGCATGGATACAGAGGTAGGATTCCTGGGGGATGCGGGATTCCAGATCCCCGACTCCCGAAATGCCGGGGATTTCCAGCGATTGCGCCACCAGAGCAGTGTGGCTTGTAACGCCCCCCTCTTCGGTAAGGATACCCCGAATCACCGAGGCATCCAGGGCCACAGCATCCGAAGGGGGGAGATCCCGGGCCACCAGAATCCGAGGGCGGGAATCCTCAAGAGATGCCGCATCCTCCTCCCCCCGAAGATTCCGATAGAGCCGACGCCCCACATCAAGCACGTCCGCCCCCCGCTCTCGAAGATAGGGATCCGGAAGAGCCTCGAAGACCGCCGCCACCTCTCGAGTAGCCGCATAGACCCCGTTTTCCGCGGATTTTCCCAAGGCGATATGCTCCCGGATCTTCTGGGAATACATGGGGTCACACAACATAAGAGCGTGGGCCTCCAGGATGGCTGCCTTCTCCTCACCCAGATTCTTCCGGGCTTTTTCTCGAAGAGACTCCAACTGCTCCGCTGTCTTTTTGATGGCTCTCTCCAGGCGCTCCAGCTCATGAGCCTCTCCGGAGAAAGGGGCTTCCTCCGGGGAGAGTTCCCGAAAAACCGCCGGAGAGATTACCAGAGCCCAACCCTCTCCGAAGCCCGGAGAGAGAGATATGCCTCCTTCAATTCGCTGCATGGTATGGCCTCCCTTACAGGACAAATGGCAGAAATTTTTTGCTATGCCGTGCCTCCAGCATTGCACAAGGACTCTTTTTCATGATACGAGAGTCATTATACCGGGAGTCTGCAAAAAAAGCCCCCGAAGGGGCCATGTTTGTGCATCCATCTTCGCCCATCTTCAGGCTTCGGAGTTTTCCAAAATCTCCCGAAGGCTCTGGAGCACCGCCTCCGCATTGCCCCCCTCTGCCCGGAGAAGCACCGATGCTCCCTTTTCGATCCCCATCCCCATAATGGAGAGAATGCTTTTGGCATCTGCGGACTTTGCACCCGCCACCACCGCCACGGCCCCTTCACAGGCTGCGGCTCGCTGCACGAAGAGCGCCGCCGGACGAGCATGAAGTCCGTGAGGGTTGCGAACTGTTACGGTTATCTCTGGCATAGTCTGGTTCACATCCTTTGGTTAGATATTCCCCCAAAAGGGGGATGTCTTTATGAAAATTAGTAGTGGGAGTGGGTTTCAAGAATCCGGATGATGGCCCGATCCGTATCCTTCATCCCCTCGGTGGAGAAGTATCCCTGATCGTCTGCGGTCACCCGCATCACCGGATCCACCAGCCCCTGGGGGGTGTCCACGGTGCTCCCTTCGAGAGCCATGAGGGCCGCCAGATAGGCCTCGCAGGAGGCGGTGCCCACCTTGAGGGCACAGCTCTCTTTGGCCCCATCGCAGACAAGCCCCGAGAGGTTCGCCAGAACGAGCTTCATGGCTCCGGCGATCTGCTCCGGAGAGCCTCCGAGAAGCCAGGCAATCCCTGCGGCAGCTCCGGAGCCCGCCGCCACGGCACAGCCGCAGATGGGGCTCAAGATCCCCGTGCGGGCCTTAACGTAGCTGGTGGAAAGATGACTGATGCAGAGGGCCTTCGCCACCTCCCGGGGACTTTTACCGAGAGCCTCTCCCACCAGCACCACGGGAAGGATGGCGGTGATGCCGTGGTTCCCGCTTCCGGCGCTGCTCATGACAGGCTTTTTAGCGCCTGCCATGCGGGCCTCCGAGGCGGCGGTGGCATAGAGGCGGATTTTCGCAAGAAGATCGTCGGAGATTTTATGCTTTGCCATAAGCGCCTTCAGATGTTTCACAAGATGGAGCCGGGACTCCAGATTTCCCTCAAGGCCGAAGGCAGCGGCCTCCAGGTTCATGGTCACCCCCCGCAGAAGATGGGCCTCATCCTCTTCATCCAGATCCTCCGCCAGGGTCAGCACGTCTTCGTAGTTCATCTGCCGTAGCTCCCGGCGGTATTCGGGCTCCTGGGGAGAGGTTTTTTCCTCCTGATCCGAGGAGGCCGCAAAGAGGGTCTCTCCGTTTCGGGTGACCTCCGCAATCCGGGAGTGCCCCCCCTCAATACGGCAGACCGCCATCCCCGAAGACTGGGAGATAAGAGCCTCCACGTAAACCCCGGTACGGTCATAATCGCAGGAGAGATCCACCCCTCCCGAGGCCACGATATCCCTCGCCCTGTGCAGATCCTCGGAAGTGCTGTCCTTGAGCACCTCCAGGCTGTACTCCGAATGCCCACAGACGTATCCCAGGGCTGCGGCAAGAACATTTCCCCGAGCCCCCTCGGCTCCGGGAACCCCCACATCAAGGCCGTTCTTGTAAATGCTGGGGCTTACCTTCACCGAAATCTTGGGAGAGTCCTCCACATTTCCCAGAGCCTCCCGGGCCCGAGCCACTGCGAGAGCCACCGCTCCGGGCTCGGTGCAGCCCAGGGCGGGTTTCACCTCGTTTTCAAGAAAAATTTTCAAATTGAACATCCAGCTTTCCCCTTTCTCCTCTTCTAAGCCTGTAATCTTCAGGAAACAGCATACTTTTTCCGTTATTATTTTCCTGGAATTTCTCTTCCAGGGCAAGAGTCCCACTTCTCTCTTCCTGATGAGCCAATGACGAAGGACCGGGAAGATCGGTGATAGCAATACAGGGTAGATCATTGTAAAGGTTTGAAGAGATCAGCGCAAATCCACCACCCGGCGGATCTTCCCCGTCCGAGAGAGACGCTCAATCCCTCCCGAGGGTTCGAGGCATACATCCAGGCTCTCCACCCCGTTGGCCTCCCACCCCCGGAAAAAGAGGGGAACCCGCTCCATGAGGGCTTTTTTCAGGGCCTCCTCAAGCATACTCTTCCGAGGCTCCTCCAGGGGGTTCCGAAGCTCCAGCCGGAAGAGGAAGCGCAACTTTTTCCCCCGGGGCTCCAGCACAAGCTGAGAGACCCCCGAAAGCTCGGGGTAATCCCGAAAGATCACCTCCGCCTCGGAGACTTGAAATTGATCGAAGTTCAGCCGCACCAGATCGTCGCTCCGGGAGAGAAGCCGGAACTTGGGGGCGGTGCTGCCGCAGGGGCAGGGCTCCTCCACCCATTCAATGAGATCCCCCACCCGGGCCCGGAGGATGGGATGGTAGAAGCGCTCCAGCACCGTCACCAGGGCATTGCCATCCTCCTCCCGTTCGAGATGGCACCACTCCTCCAGCACATGATGCTCGGTCCCCTGGCAGTGCGCACACTGCCACCCGATAGGCCCAGTCTCCACCGCGGCGTACCCTGCGGAACCGATGAAGGGGCTCTTCCAGATCCGGCGAATCTCATCCTGCTGGGCCAAGGAGAGATGGTTTCCCGCATAGAGCACCGCACGAAAGGAGAGACGGAGCCCCCGCCGCTCTCCCCCATCTGCAAGGGCTGCAAGAAGGGGAGGAACGCTGATCAGCACGGTGGGGCGAAAGAGGGCAAGATAATCAAGCGTTTCATCTATGGACTGATTTGCGGTCAGCGGAAGAATCCTACAGGGAAAGGATTCGAGAGTCCGGTTAAGCACCAGATAGCCCGTCCAGAAAGCCCCCGCCTTAAAGCAGTTGGCCACCGCATCGTGGCACGTCAGGTTCAGATGCTCGAAACAGCGCCTCTGGGCAAGCACCCCCCGATGAAGCTCCTCGGGAGTATAGCAAACGTAGGAAGGGCCACCGGTGGTCCCCCCCGCAGAGAAGACATAATGCCCTTTGGGAGGAGCGGTAAGCATCTCCTCGGAAAGATGGATGCTCTTCTCCCGAAGCTCCTCCTTCTCCAACACGGGAAGGGAGGCATACTCCTCAAGAGAGGCCAGCCGCTCCGGAAGAGAGCGGTATTTCTCCCGGTAAAAGGGAGCCTGCCGGGCTCTGGCAAGAAGCCGATTCAAACGTTCCAGCAGAGAGGTATCGGGATATGCCTGCGTCATAAATTCCAGGAGCCTCCTTTATGTTGCATATACAATCGCTCTTCACACAAAAAACACCACGCCTCAGATCTTCTGCCGCAGATCCCCCTCGGGGTCCATGGACCGCACATAGGCGAGAAGTTCCTTTCCAAAGGGATCCTCACACTGGATGGCATCGTACTCCAGAAGGACATCGTGGAGGTACTGAAGCACCAGCCAGTCCCTTCCGGAGGATCCCGGCATCACCCCGGCGAAGAAGAACCCCCGCTCCTCCGCTTTGGTACAGAAGTGAGAGGTAACCTTCTCTTCCAGGGGGAGATAGAGATAGATGGCAGCTATCCCCTCGTAACAGAGCCCCCGGAAGATTCTTCGAAGCTCCTCTTGCGCATCCTCTCCGTAGGAGCGAAGCCATATGTCGCCGCTACGATGCTGCCGATCCATCCTCACTTGAAACTCTGTCTTTCCCTGAAGGAGGGACGTCTCGAAAGTATTTTCTTCTGGTTCAAACTCCTCCAGAGGAATCTCCAGATGGGCATAGATGTTGCGCAGCACCTCCCGGTGCTTCGGAGGAAGGGCAAAGCGACGGGGAGAGGGAGCATGGAAGAAACGAAAGGAGACCAGAAGGGTCAATCGCTGGCGTTCCTCTTCGTCGATCTCTCGAAATCGGGTGCGGGAGACTTTGCCCAGCAGGAGAAGGCAATCTCGGAAGTTATCCTTATGCACAGGTTTCTGGGAATAGATGTGGGCGGTGACGGACTCCACAAAGACCCCCTCAAGACCTCTTCTGCGGGCCTCTCCCTGAAGTGCCTTGGCAAAGCCTCCAAGGCATCCCAACCCCCGATACCGGGGATCCACAAAGGCTCCCCCCATTTCGGCAATCTTCGGATCTGTGGGAAGAAAGGAGAGCCAAGCGTGCCCGAAAATCGTGCCCTCTTCGGTAACCGCCACAAAGGAACGCACCGCCCCCCGGGCATTAAGCTCCGCTACCCGTTCGGGATAGTAGATATGCTCACAGTAGGAATAACCATAGGCCGCCCAGGCACAACGGGAGACTCCAAGAGCCTCTTCGGGACGCATGGGGCGAATCTCCCAGCTTTCGGGAGCAACCTGTTCTGCGCTGAAAGGCAACGACACCTCTTGAGAATCTTGAGGGGGTTGCAAGGGTTGAAGGAGAAAATCCTTTTCCTCCCGAGAGGCACGGTACCGGATACCCCGAACCTCCCGCCCCTGGATCCCCCGGTTTTCGAAGGCAAGCTCATCCATGAAGCTCCGGGCGAGAAAGATCCGAAGCCCCGGGAAATCCCCTTCTGCACCGAAATTTTCACCATTTTCGATATTTCCGGCATTTTTCGGCGAGTACTCCGGAAACGTGTGGCTATCCACGGGAATTCCCTTATCTCGAAAGAGCAGCTCCATCCCCAGGGGGGCATCCCGGAGCAGTATCGTTATGGCTCCATCCTTCTCGTTCCCCTGAAGAAGACCGCCAAAAATTTCCTCCGCCGCAAGCTCATAGTAACGCTGCTCTTTGGGAGCATATCCCCAAGCGTGTGCAGCTTTCCCCACAAAGGCGGTAACAAGATCAATCCAATCCTCCCTGGGAGGGACAGTAAGCGTATACGCCGAAACATCTCCGGGCTTCATAAGGGGACCTCCTGCATACTTTGAGAACGGTCGTAGAAAGGGCGGTTCATGGCATGTTTCACGAGAGACCTTCGCCCCCCATCACATGCCGAGAATGCCGATCCAGAGCGGAATGGTCCCCACCGAAAGAATGGTGGTGGTGGCGATAACCTCCGCGGCATACTCCGCATCCATCCCCATCCCCTGGGCAAGAGGAAAGTTGTTGATCGCCGCAGGAAGGGCCGCCAGAAGAACCAGAGTATACTCCGCCACAGGAGGGATGGGAAAAAAGCGGCAGAGCACCCACACCGCTGCAGGGTGGACTACAAGCTTGATGACTACATCCCGCCAACTCTGGCGCAGCCCCTGAAAAAGAATCTCCGGCCGTAACGTGGCCCCCAAAGCCAGGAGCGCCATACCGCTAGCACTGTTGCCGAGAATGCGCATGCTCGTCTCAAGCCCCGAAGGGAGTACCCCCGAAAAGAGGCTCCCCAGCCCCATGCCCGCAAGACAGGAAAAGACCAAAGGGTTTTTGAGAACCTTGAGAAAGGTATTTCTCAGAGAGCGGAGAGAGAGCTTTCCCGAGAAGGCGCACTCCCCCCAGGCGATGGAGATCACCATGAATCCCGCCATGCCGAAGGCGAGAAAAAGAGAATAGATCTCCATCCCCGCATCTCCGAGAGCCATGGAGATCACGGGGATCCCCATAAAGACGTTGTTGGAGCGGATGGAGACCAGCACCGAAACCCCCAACCGTTCCCGGGGAAGCCGGAGAAAGGCCCCGAGAAGCCAGGCCAGGGGGGGGACCGCAAAGAAGGTGGCGTACATAACCAGGAGGAAGGAAGAGGAGACCTCCGCCCCCGCCCCCATAAGATAGGTACTCCGAAAGAGAATGGCGGGATTGATAACCCAAAAGAGAAGAAGGTTGAGCTTTGCGCAGACCTCCGGAGTGAGCACATCTTTACGGCGTGCTCCATATCCGATGGCCATGATACAGAGCAGAGGAAGCACAAGCTGGAGACCCTTCAATGCAAATCCGTCCTTTCCGTTCTAAGAAGAAACAGGTACACTATAGCAGGGTTTTCCTCTCTCCGCAGCGGCTTTCCATACAGAATTATCCCTTATTTGTTATACTTCTTCCGGAGGAGCGAAAATTCTTTGCAGACTGACATTATAAAAATTCTAAGGAGGGACGATTTATGGCACAGATTCCGGAGCATATTTTTCGGGAGTACGACATTCGAGGCATTGCGGATAGCGAGCTTACACCGGAGGTGGTGGAGGCCATAGGCAAAGCCTACGGCACGTGGCTTCGGCGGCAGGAGATCTCCAGAGTTGTGGTTGGAGGAGATATTCGCATGTCCACCCCCCGAATTATCGAGAACGTCACCGCAGGATTACGTTCTGTGGGGATAAACGTCATTAACATCGGAAGGGTGACCACCCCCGCCTTCTACTGGAGCATGCTGCATCTCGAATCTCCCGGAGGGGTGATGGTTACAGGAAGCCACAACCCCAAGGAGATGAACGGCCTCAAGCTCGGCATCGGCAAGGTGACCCTCTACGGAGAGCAGATTCAGGAGATCCTGCGTATCATAAAAGAAAAAGACTTCGCAGACTCCTTCCGGGAGGGAACGCTGGAAGAACGAGAGACCTGCAAGGCCTACCTGGAGATGCTGATCTCCAAGCTCGACTTCGGCCCCCGGCGGCTCAAGGTGGTGGGAGATGCAGGAAACGGCGCTGCCAGCCTTCTCATGAACGACTTCTTCGCCAAGCTCCCCTGCGACTTCATCCCCCTCTTCGACACTCCGGACGGCACCTTCCCCAACCATCATCCGGACCCCACGGTGCGGAAGAACCTGGTAACGCTTATCGAAAAGGTGTGCCAGGAGGGGGCAGATTTCGGAGTAGGCTTCGATGGCGATGCGGATCGGCTGGGAGTGGTGGACGACAAGGGAGAGGTTATCTGGGGAGATACCCTCATGGCACTCTACTGGGAGGAGATCCTCGCCAAGCATCCCGGGGCGGAGGCCATTATCGAGGTAAAGTGCTCTCAGGCCCTGGTGGATGAGGTAGAACGGCTGGGGGGGAAACCGGTCTTCTGGAAATCCGGACACTCCCTTATCAAGGCTAAAATGAAAGAGATCAACGCCCTCTTTGCGGGGGAGGTCTCGGGGCATATGTTCTTTGCGGATGAGTATTTCGGCTTCGACGACTCCTTCTACGCCACCGGGAGGCTCATGCGGATTCTCTCGAAGCGGGAGGAGAAGCTTTCGGAGATGGTGGCCCGGATTCCCAAATTCCACAGTACTGCGGAGACTCGCTTCTCCTGCCCGGACGCAACCAAGTTCGAGGTGGTGGAAAAGGTAAAGGAAAGTGCCCTGAAAGATTACGACGCCATCACCGTGGATGGGGTTCGGATTATCTATCCCAACGGGTGGGGGCTTCTTCGGGCCTCCAATACCCAGCCCGTTCTGGTGGCCCGGGTGGAGGGGCGCACCGAAGAGGCTTTTGTCCAGTATCGGGAGGATATGCAGCGGCGCATCGTGGAGGCCGGAGCGGACCCCTTCGAGTGGACCTACTGATCTGAACCTGGCAACCTTCTAAAAAAGAGCGCAGGGATGACAAAGCCCCCCGGAAGAACCTTGAAAAAGGCTCTTCCGGGGGGCTTACAACATTGCACCGAGGAGAGAAGCACCCCGAAAATGGCGCAAAGTAGATCTCTAGGAATCCGAGCTTCCCGCCTTGCCGCGATCCTGCACCGAGGGCACCCCGTCAACCTGCCCCTCTCCATCCTGAGAGGCCTCGGGAGCCGCAAAACGCTTGTGGTCATACTCCCGAATCTCCTTGGCCAGCACCAGATGGAACGTGCCGTCATCGTTCTTCAGGAGCTGGTACTCCAGGTACTCCGCCACAAGGGGGTTGTCGTTGGGAACCGTCCTGGTACCGGGGTCGATGCTGTCCGAAAGGAGAGCGATCCCTTCGGAAGAGACCTTTCCGTTTTGAGGAACATCCTGAAAGCGCAAACCCTGGGATCCCGTCTTGGAGAGAAGATTTCGCGGAACCGCAAAGATGCGGTACTGATTGAACTTGTATCCCTTAGCGAGATACTCTCCCGGTAGGATCTCCTTAACCTCGGGCTCCGAAAGCATGGGCCCCGTAACATACGCCACCAAAACCACTTCGGGGAAATCCTGGGCGTTTCTGATAGAGATATGCCGCACCACATTGTGGGAACCCCTGGGCAAAATATCCGCTCCCGCAAGCCCCCCTATCCCGAGAAGCACCCCTGCAATGGTCATGGCTACCGCAACAATCTGAATCTTCTTTCGCATACTCTCTCCTCCTTTTTCTCCTGCTCCCCCACGCGCTTCTTCTTTGCCTCCCGGAAAGAGGAGCCGTCGGGGTTGCTCTTTTGCTCAATTCTCCGCAACCCCATGATACAATTCTTTGCAAGAGGGATCAACAGCACAATGTCACCCCTTTGTCTCAGAAAGGAAACGGCACCAAAGAACCCAAGCTGTTCCAGCACAGCAGACTCCCCCCCCACGCCACCGAAAAACCACGAGGGAGGGAATGTCGTGCACATAGAGATCAGCTTACCGGAGATATCTCCTGAAGAGAGCGCTTTCTGGCAGATCCGAGAACTTTTTTAATGAAAAGCTCTGTGTTATCATCGTAAAGATCCACCATCGAAGGCTCCCCATAGGGAACCCCGAGAGGATCCATTTGGAGCAGCACCTGGGGGCGGAAAAGATCTCTTTCCCGATTGCCCACCACTACCCCTACGGAGCCATCGCTCAGCTCCACCACCGATCCCGGAGGATAGAGCCCCACGGAACTCAGAAGGCACCGCACCACAGTCCGATCGAAATGACTCCCCGCATTTTCGATAATCACCTGGAGCGCCCGGGCGTTATGGTAGGCATCCTTGTAGATCCGTTTCGTGGTGAGGGCATCGAAAACATCCGCCACAGCACCGATCCGGGCCACCAAGGGGATATGGTCTCCCTGGATTTTATCCGGATATCCTTCCCCACCCCACCGCTCATGATGCGATCGAATAAACCCAAGTATGCGAGGATCCTCTACCCTCGCATATAGGGCAAGGTTCTCCCCCTCCAGGGGGTGCACCTGAATCTTTTGGAACTCCTCCTCCGAAAGGCGCCCGGGCTTGTTAAGAATATCCAGAGATATGCGGGATTTTCCAAGATCGTGCAGCAATCCCCCGATGGTGACCACCTCAAGAAGCTCCTGATCCTCCGGGGCCATGCGCTTGGCGATGAACCCCGCCAGAAGGGATACGTTGAGGGAGTGCACAAAGGTGTATTCATCCAGAGAATGCAGCTCCGAAAGAGAGAGAAGAATCTGGGGAACCTTCTGTACTTCACGGGCAAGCACCTTCCCGGTATCCACCAGGACAGCAAAATCCTCGGGGACCATGGCATCCCTGGCAATACGCTCGTACACACTCCCCACCTGAGAGACCGTATGCCGGGCAAGAGATCGATCCAGCTCTTGGGAGAAGGGAAGCTCCAGACGCTCCACCACCTTGCGAAGCTCGTCCAGAGAATATTCCTCTTCTTTGCTCACAAGGAGCGACTCCACCCCCTGCTGGCGAAGCTGACGAACCACCGTAGGGAGGGATCGGCGCACTGCATCCAGAGAGAGGTTGGTTCCCTTGGGGAGAAGGCAGGCTCGACGATCCGAGGACATGATATCCTCGGCAATAACGCCTTCACAAAAAGCAAGCTTATCCAGGGGGATACGCCGAACTTTTTCCACTTTCCCCTCTCCATTCACTGAAAATTGACAAGCCTTGTGGCGAGTGCAGATCTTCGTTTTCGGCTACACATAACAGAGCAAGTCAAAAAAATTACATGAAAAACAACAATATGACAAAAAATATATTTTTATGTCCACATGATGATACTATCTCAAGCAGTTATATTTTGCAACTGTGGGAAAAACAGCAGAAAAGAAGCCGAAAAAAGAGCCTCCCTCAAGCTCCTTAGTTGCTAAGAAGAGAGAGGAGGCTCCTCCGTTGTTCTTTACGAAGAAAATCCGTATTTTCTACCGACTCCGAAGAGACTCTTTGCGGTTTTTCCAGAGAAAATAGACCAGAGAAAGCGCGGCAAGACCAAGAAAGGTAGCTGAAAGAGGACGTTCCAGAAAAAACATGAGATTTCCTCCGGAGATGGTCATGGCGTTGCGGAAGTTCAGCTCCACCGTCTCCCCCAAAATCAGAGCCAGCACCAGAGGAGGCAAAGGCACCTCAAGCTTCATGAGCAGAAATCCCCCCAAGGCAAAAAGGGTAACCAGCACGAAGTCGAAGGAGCTGTAATTCAAGAAATAGGTTCCCATGAAGGCCATCCCCAAAATCAGGGGGAGCATAATCCGGGTGGGAATCTTGAGAAGCTGTACCAGGGGAATCGCCAGAGGCATATTGATGAGAAGTAGCACCACATTTCCTATCATCATGGAGGCTATAACTCCCCAGGCAATTTCGGGGTGCATTTGGAAAAGTATCGGTCCCGGACGAACTCCCAGCATCATGAGAGCCCCCAGCATCACCGCAGTGGTACCAGATCCGGGAATACCCAGCGTAAGCAGAGGTACCAGGGCACCGCAACTTGAGGCGTTGTTCGCCGCTTCCGGCCCCGCCACACCTTCAATCGCCCCTTTACCGAACTTTTCGGGATTCTTGCTGAGTCCCTTCTCCATGGCATAGGACATGAAGGTCGCTACGGTACCCCCCATGCCTGGGAGCACCCCCACCACAAACCCCAGGGGAGAGGAACGGATCATGCTTCCGAGGCATTGCTTAAAATCCTTCCAGGAGACCCAAACCTTCCCTATGGTGGAGGTATCCAGAGAGATCTCCTTTCCCACGGTACGGTAGTTCTTGAACACCTCTGCCACCGCATAGAGACCAATCATGGCCACCAGGAAATCCACCCCCTCCTGAAGGGCTTCCACCCCAAAGGTGAAGCGAAAAATTCCCGATTGAGGATCAATACCCATGGTGCCTATCATGAACCCCAGAGCCATGGCGAAAAAGCCCTTCATCAAGTTTCCCTGAGCCAGTGTGACCGTGGCGGTCAGGGCCAAAATGAGAAGGGAAAACATCTCTCCAGGCCCGAACTTGAGAGCCATCTTGGCCACGGGAAGGGTAAAGAAAACCAGAAAGATCATCCCCACCATCCCCCCAAAGAAGGAAGCGATGGCAGAAATCCCCAGAGCCTTCCCCGCCTCGCCGTTTTTCGTCATGGGATAGCCGTCGAAACAGGTGACGATGGCAGAAGCATCTCCCGGGGTATTGATCATGATGGATGCCCTGGACCCTCCGAACATGGCTCCGTAATAGATGGCGCACATGGTCACCAGCGCTGTGGTGGGATCCATGCTGTAGCTGATGGGAATGAGAATGGCCACCCCCGTGGCGGGACCGAGCCCAGGCAGCATGCCGATCACCGTACCGAGAAATCCCCCGATCACTACCCACATAAGATTCATGGGAGTAAGAGCCGTGCTGAAGCCTATGGCAAGATTCGCAAAAATTTCATCCATAAAAAACCCTCCCAGAGATTACATTTTGAAGTTAGAAATAGGGAAAAATCTCCCCAAGAATCCCCCGGGGGAGGCTCAAGTTAAGGAGATTAGAGAAAATTACATAGGTTACCAGAGGAAATGCAAAGGATATAACCAAATTCTGCACCGTCTTGGAAGAGACCAGAAAGGTGAGAAGAAGCATGAATCCCAGGGTAGCCAACACATACCCAAGGGGCTCCAGGAGCATGCCATAGGCAATACCCGCCACCACGGTGGTGGCAATTTTCACATAGACCGAAAATTCCTCCCGGAATCCAAACGAAAAGGGCTTTCGATTCTCCCGTGGAAGGGCTCTCTCCCGCAATACCAGCACAAGCCCTGCCAGAAAGGCGACACCTCCCACAATCAGGGGGAAGAGCCTCGGCCCCACATCATCCTGCACCGCCGACATGGGAAGCATCCATGCCATGAGGGCATAGCCTCCTCCGAGAAAAAGGCCTAGAAGACCCACGATCATATCCTTGGTCATTGGCTTCAACTCCTCTCAATTTTCAAAAATTTTGAAAAGGGAAGAGGCCCCGAAGAGCCTCTTCCCAAAAACGTGCACTCTTCTTCCGGATGCATTCAGAGCCGAAAGAATCTTTTTCAAGGAGCTACTTCGCAAGCCCTACCTTCTGGAGCAGGTCTTTATTGACCTCGTACTGCTCCGCAAGGAAATCGTAATATTCGTCAGGATCCAGGAAGAAAGGCTCCAGGCCTTCGGTCTCCATAGCCTGCTTGTAGGTATCGCTCTCCACTACTTCCTTAAAGAAATTCCCCCAGAAGGCCTTCATCTCGGGAGTCATATCGGGAGCCCCGATGATCCCCCGCCAGTGGCCGAAGACCACGTCGTATCCCTGTTCACGATAGGTGGGGACATCTGGAGTAGAGGGCACCCGCTCGGGAGCAGAGACCCCAAGGAAGCGAATATTTCCCGCCTTCACCTGCTCCAGGGCCTCACCGTAGCTCGTGGTAATAGCCTTGACATGGTCTCCCATGAGGGCGGGGAGCATAGTGGCGGCAGTACTGGGATAGACGACAAACCGCAATGCGGCGGGATCGATATCAGCCTTGGCGGTGAGCATGAGGAGCTGCACGTGATCATCATTTCCAAGAGAGGGACCTACGCCGATGGGAATGGAGCCGGGATCTTCCCGAAGAGCATCAAGAAATTCCTTCAGATCCTTCCAGGGAGCATCACTCTTCACCGCCACCACTTCCCACTCGGTCTGCATAGCCGCAATGGGGGTAAAGTCGTTGAACATAAGCTCGCTTTTGCCAAGGATGTTGTTGAGAAGGAGGAGGCTGGAGGTACAGGCAAGATACTCCCCACGTCCCGCCTTGCCCTTGAGGTAGGTCCAACCTGTGGCACCGCCGCCGCCGGGTTTGTTGCTTACGAGAATGGGCTTATCCAAAAGCCCCTTCTCCTTGGCAATCCTCTGAACGATCCGGGCCTGACGGTCCCATCCGCCTCCAGGGCCTGCGGGGGCCACGATCTCCACAGGACGGTTAGGTTCCCACTCTGCAGCAAGGGCTCCTCCGGCACACCCCAGAAAAATCGCCACCAAAAGAATGCTTCCCATGCGCAACCAGTACTTTTTCATGATCCATCCTCCTTCAAGATTTGAAAACTTCTGCTTTCCCAACAACCATCACACGCCTTGATGCAGCGAAACCGCACTCTCTCCTAATGAAGAGAGCAACGCCTTCATATCCTTCGGCCTCGCATTGTACTGACAATTCCGTCTTTTACAAGACATTTGGTGGTAAAAATCATTGTGGTATCTTTTTGGTCTCGCCCTGAAAAAAGAGACAAAAAAAGAGCCCCTTCTTGCAAGGCTCTCCAAAGGAGTCTCATAAACAATAAAGAACAGAAGTTTCTCTCACTGAAGGCGATAGAGGTTTTTAGGCCTCCCTACCTCCTGGTACTCCCGCTGCAAGGAAACCTTCCCCGCACCCACCAGATATTCGAGATAGCGCCGGGCAGTAACCCGGGCTATCCCCGCTTCTCGGGCAATATCTTCCGCTGCCATGGGAATTTCCCGCCCCTTCAGAACCTCCAGCAGATGCTCCAAGGTGCCAGAGCTTAATCCCTTGGGAAGCTCCCCCAACTGCCGGGTGCGGGCATGTTTCATACGGTAGAGGGAGTCGATCTCCTCCTGCCTGTATGCCTCCTCCCGAGATTTTAGCTTTTCCCGCATGGCCCTGTAGGAACGCAAGGTCTCGTGCATGCGCTCAAAACGGAAAGGCTTGACGATATAATCGAAGGCTCCTCCCCGCATTACTTCATGTACGGTAGTCACATCGTTGGCCGCAGAGACCACTATCACATCAAGGGGAATTCCCCGCTCCCGGAGGATTCGCAGCGTATCGATTCCTCCAAGGCCAGGCATGAAAATATCGAGAATCAGAAGATCCGCAGGAATCTTCTCTAAAAGCTCCAGGGCCTTCTCTCCGGTTCCCGCAGCAGCCACCACCTTGTATCCCGGCACCTGCTGGATGCAACGGCGGTGAATTTCCACCACCATGGGATCATCCTCCACGATAAGCACATCCAGAAATCTCATAGGTTCTCCTCTTTTTTGGGCAGCTTCACGGTGAAGAGAGTCTTTCCTTCTTCGGACGGTTGCAGCTCCACCTCCCCACCTTGCGCATCCACAAGGGTTTGCACCGTGTACAGCCCGTATCCTCGGGCCTCTTCCCCCTGCTTGGTGGAAAATCCCCGTTCAAAAATTGTCTGCTTCATCTCTCGGGGGATACCTGCTCCCGCATCCTCCACTTGGATCAGGATAGTTGCAGGATCATCGCGGAGCAAGACGCGAAGAGTGCGCCTCTCCTGACAAAGAAAACGTACCGCCTCCATGGCGTTATCAAGAAGATTGCCGAGAATCACCACCAGGGTCTGGGAGGGAACTCCGGGATCCCGGCCACAGAAGCTACGGGAGTCCAGAACAAAGGCAATTCCCAGCTCCCGAGCCCTCCCCATTTTGGCGAGAAGAATCCCCCCCACTTCGGGATTTTTAATCCGCTCCGTCACCATGGAGGCCAGAGCGTCCTGCCCATCCAGGACTTCGTCGATAAAATCAAGCACCCGGTCGGCCTCTCCGAGCTGCACAAGCCCGGAAATGGTCTGGAGCTTGTTGCGAAATTCATGATGCTGCACCCGAAGGGCCTCCAGATAGACCTTTACTCCCGTAACTTCTTCAGCAAGGGCTTGAATTTCCGTCATGTCTCGAAAACTCGCCACCGCTCCGACAACCTTGCCCCGAAGACGTATGGGGATACGGTTCGTCATCACCCGGATACCCCGCAGAAGCATTTCCATATCAAACTCAGGCTTTCCGGTGCGGAGAACTTCAGGAAGCCGCGTATCCGGAAGGAAAAGCTCCACCGGCTCCCCCCGGACATCTCCGGAAACCCGTACAAGCTCTCGGGCGGAGCTATTCAACAGGGTTATCCGTCCTCGGTGGTCCACCGCAAGGATTCCCTCTTTGATGGATTCCAGCATGCTCTCCCGCTCTCCATAAAGGCGTCCGATCTCCTCGGGTTCAAGCCCCCAAAGGCTTCGCTTCACGTTCCACGCCACAAGAACCGCCCCGGCGAGAGCAAGAGAGAGTCCAACTATCAAGGCCACCCCCAGCTTGCGGGAGAGTTCCCGAAGAGCGGCCCGAACGTCCTCAGCGAGCACCCCCACAGAGACAGCGCCCACCTGACGCCCCTGCCACATCACCGGTGCAAGCGCCCTCAGAGAAGGCCCCAGAGGGCCTGCCCCCCGGGCGAGGTAGGCCTCTCCATTTCCCAGGACCCTTCCCCTGGAGGGGGCTACCCCCGCGGAGGCATCCCTTTCTCCGCTTTTCACGGGGACAATGAAAGCTACCCCCGCCTTCTTACGGATAGCCTCGAGAAGCTTACGCAGATCCGAATCATCCCCCCGCCCGGCAAGACTCTGCTGAACCATGGGCATCTGGGCAATCGTCCAGGAGAGGCTCATCACATGCTCTCCCAGGTGCTCCTCCACCTGGGCAGAGATCATCCGGGAAGCCATGCCCCCCACCGCCCCCACTCCGAGAAGGGAGGCAAGCCCCGCTATGGAAAAAATCTGCACCCAGAGAGGAATACGGGAGAGAAAATAAAAAAACCGAGGGACAGTCATGGGAAGAACTCGGTTTTAGGGAACCAGGGCGGGCTGAAGAGAGCGTTTTTTGGCTGTCCCCACAACCTTGGAAATGAAAAGTCCCGGACCGCTTTCGTGAAGATCAAGGATCCGGGGTTCCTGGTAGGAAGTCCCCTCGGGATCAGACTGGAGCAGTACCTGAGGACGGAAGAGATCCTTTTCCCGAACCCCCACAACAACCCCGGCAGAACCGTCGTTCATCTCTACCACCGATCCCGGAGGGTAGAGTCCTATCGAACTCAAAAGAATGCGGACGATACTCTTTTCGAAATGGGTTCCTGTGTTCTCAATAATCATCTGGAGAGCCCGGGCATTGTGATAGGCATCCTTGTACACCCGTTTGGTGGTGAGGGCATCGAAAACATCTGCTACCGCAGCTACTCGGGAAGCGACCGGGATAGTCTCTCCCCGGAGCTTATCGGGATACCCATCTCCATTCCATCGTTCGTGATGGTGGCGGATGAACGAGAGAATTTGGGGATTCTCCACCCCGCCGCGGCGGGCAAGGAACTCCCCCGCGGCGGGGTGATCCTGAACAGCGAGAAACTCTTTTTGCGAGAGAGGACCCGGCTTATTTAAAATTGCCCTGGGGATCCGGGTCTTTCCAAGGTCGTGGAGCAACCCGCCCACCGTAACAATCTCCACGAGTTCGGGGGTTTCGGGTTGTATCTTCTTTGCGATGAACCCCGCAAGAAGGGCAACGTTGAGGGAGTGAACATAGGTGTACTCATCGAAGGAGCGGATATCCGAAAGAGAGAGAAGAACTTGAGGAACCTTCCCTACCTCCTGAGCGAGAACCCTTCCGGTTTCCACCAGGGCAGAAAAATCCTTTTCATCCACCACCCCTGTGGCAGCGATACGCTCGTAAACGCTCTCTACCTGCGAGACTGCCTGGCTTGTCAGAGAGCGATCCAGCTCTTTCGAAAAGGGGAGTTTCATCTGCTTCATTATCTTCTGAATCGCATCAAGAGAGTATTCCTCTTCATGGCTCACGAGAAGAGTTTCGATCCCTCGCCGCCGGAGCTGGCGCATCACGAGGGGGAGAGAACGGCGCACCGCATCAAAGGAGAGATTTGTCCCCTTGGGAAGCAGACAAACCCTTCCATCCGAGGACATGACATCCTCGGCGAGAACTCCTTCGCAGGACCCAAGACGCTCCAGAGGAACGCGCCGAACCTTCTCCATACCGTCATCTCCTCTCAAAACTGAGTTCAGGAAAGAACTGAAGCACGCTGTATCCCATGCAATGCAAAACCCGTACTATCGTATACCATGATCTTTATTAGGAAGCATTGCCAAGATTGCATGAACGATCTGCCCTTCACAATCTCACACCCGTAACGAGAAGACAAGAGCCCCTGCTATCAGGCACCCCGACACCTCGTGATCTTTCAAGCCCTCTATCTAAGGGGAGAGAAGACAACAAGAAAAGGTCGGGAAACCTTTGGCTTCCCGACCCGGAATCAATACAGTTTGTTGCGAGGAGCTTCGCCCTCCGGAAATACTGTTTCTACACTTTCCAGAAAATCACCTGCTTCTACGCAATACTTCTTCATTTCTGCTGCAACTTCGGTGAAACCCTTACCTCAGACGCCACATACTGTTACTTGCCACTTGCTGCCTCGCAGGTCTCCTCTGTTACACAAAAAAGCTACTCCACAAGGAAACCCCTGCCGCCATTTCGGTCTTTCGTCCGATGGTTCTACAGCTTGTCCGAAACACCTCGCCCGGCACTGACCCGCCGGAGAGGCACAAACCCGAAAACCACTTTGCTGGGGAGGGCGAAGCTCTTATTGAGAAGTATAGGGGATTTTGGCACGAAGTACAATGTCATTGAGAGGTCCTAAGGGGTGATAGGAAGCAGAAAGAAGGAAATTTTTCTGATATGCGTACAACATCGTCCCTCCTCGCATTATTCCTTTCGTTTTTGTGGAAATAAAGAGGCCCCCCCGAGGCTCAAGGAAATGAGCTTTTCCTGTGCTTGACATTCCCTACTCTTTTCTCGTATAGTACACGGAGGTATTTTTTAGGTGAAAAAAAAGAAAAAATATATCCTCACCGTTTTTAAATAGTAATTATTTGAGTTTTTTATCCGATACATATTCCAGAAAAACATTTCTGGAAAGGAGGATTCCCATGTACTTTACCCTTATGGAAACCAACGAAAAACGGTACATCATGTTTGATAACCATACGCATCACACCCCCTACGATGCGGAAATCCTGGCACGCGAAGCATCCTTCTTCCGCTCTCATTATTCCTGTATGGGGATCCGAGGTTTTCTCGTTCTCTCCCCTCCGAAGGAGGAAGGCTCCGATTTCAGCACCGCTTTCTATTCCGAGAAAGGGTGCCGTGGGGAGCTGCTCCTGGACGAGGCCATCTGTGCTCTGGAGTTTGCAGGGTCTTTGGGTATTCCCCTTACTTCGGGAACATTTTCTGCCGGAGGTGCCTTGGTGCGTTACGAGAAGGGGGATTTCCCGACAAAGACCGCTCTGCACATCTCGGAGAATCTCGACACCCCCCTCTCTCCATCCTTTTTCCGCTGTGGTGCGGAAAACCTCTGCTTCTACTCCCTGAAGGTTCCGGCCCCTCACGGAGTGATTCTGCTGGATTACCCCGGCATCTTCCACTCCTCGGAACTTCTCTTCCTGGCAAAGACGCTCGCCAGCGATCCTCTGCTCTTTCCTCTGGGAGGAGATGTGAGTTTTATCGAATCTGCCGACGAGGAGGGGCGCTTGGAGATCTGCACATATATACGCGAGGAAAACCGTCTCAGCAGATCTTCTTCCGAGGGAGCAGTGGCCTGTGCCATGGTATACCACGGACTCCACCCGGAGAGGGACGTACTTCGCATTGCCTCCTCCTCGGGGGAGAAGATCATCTCCTTTTCACAGAGAGAGAATGCACGCCATATTTCCTTCTACGGCAAGGCTTCCTGCATCTCCAAGGGGACGGTTCTCGAAAAAGAGATTTTCTGCGGCGCCCGGTAACAGCCCAGGAACAATTTTTAATGTGTGAAAATTCCTCTTTTTGCGTGTGAGATTGTGCGCAAGAAGAGGAATTTTTTGATGCTCTTTGCTACAATGGAGCGCAGTACCCCAGAAACTTTGGATCATCTCTCTCGGAGGAGGCCTTTTCTACCATGATCTTACCGGAACAGCAGCCATCTGCGGAAGCAAAAAAGGAACAGAAAACCCCCACCCCTCGCCATAAGGCGTGGATACGCTACGGCAAGGACGAGCGTCTCGACCCCTGCGCTGAAGCCCTTGGAACATTTATGAGCCTCTGCAAAACCGAGCGCGAGGCGGTGCTCTGGCTTCTTGAAAAAGCCCGCGCCATTGGCTCCTCGCTGGAAGAATCCGTATCAGCAAAGCCCGGGGATGTCCTCTATATGCCCTGGAAGAATCGGGCCTTTCTCGCCGCCAAGATAGGCAACCGTCCTCTTGCGGAGGGGTTCCGCCTTATCGGATCTCATCTGGATGCCCCAAGAATCGATCTCAAGGTGCAGTCCCTCTACGAAGATTCGGGGCTCGCCCTCTTCGACTGCCACTACTACGGGGGGATCAAAAAGTATCAGTGGACCAATATCCCCCTAGCCCTTCACGGAGAGGTACATCTTCAGGGGGGTAAAACTCTGCGACTTGCGGTAGGCGAAGCTCCCGAGGATCCGGTGATTATCATTCCTGACATCGAACCCCATCTCGATAGGGATATGGAAAAACGTAAGGCCTCGGAGACCATTCTCGGGGAAAATCTCGATGCCATCGCAGGACACCGCCCCCTTCTGGAGGCGGAGAAGGATCACGTGAAGGCCCAGATTCTGGAGCTTCTCGAAAAGAAGTGGGGGATTCCGGAGAAATCTCTCGTATCAGCAGATCTCTGTCTCGTGCCTGCGGGGCCCGCCCGGAGTGCGGGGCTGGATGGAGCCCTCCTCACCGCCTACGGTCTGGACGACCGCATCTGTGCCTGGTTAAGCTGGGAGGCCTTTGTCTCTCTGGAAAATCCGGAGTATACCGCCATCTTTATGGGGGTGGATAAGGAGGAGATCGGCAGCGATGGGGTGGCGGGAGCCCAGGCGCCTCTGCTGGATATCTTTCTCTCGGATCTCTTCGAAAAAACCGGAACCCCCGCTCCCTCCTACGGAAGCTTGCGGAAAAGCTACGCCGCTTCGGAAGCTCTGAGCGCCGACGTGGATGCGGGAGTGAACCCCCTCTACAAAGATGCCTACGATCCCCGGCAACTTCCCGTGGCGGGGGACGGCATCGCCTTTCTCAAGGGCTCCGGAAGCCGGGGAAAGTATATGGGGAGCGAGGCACGAGGAGAGTTCCTCGCCACAATTCTGGAACGCCTTGACGCAGATCAGGTTCCCTGGCAAGTGGCAAGCCTGGGCAAAGTGGATAAGGGAGGGGGCGGCACCATCGCCAAATATCTGGCCCATCTGGGGATGGATGTCCTTGACATGGGGCCCTGCCTTCTCTCCATGCACGCCCCTTGGGAGCTGGTGAGCAAGGCGGATCTTCTCGCATGCCTCGACGCCTACCGGGCCTTCTGGAAGAACGAATAACCCAAGGATAAAGGAGCAGACCCCCATGAGCAAAGCAGACAAAAAAGACAAAAAGCGCCTCTCCCCCCGTACTCTGACGGTACACGGAGCATCTCAGGTGGAAGAGGGAATTGCAAAATCGAAAGTGCCTCCTCTCTTTGCCACCACGGTCTTCAAATTCGAATCCTTCGAAGAGCTGGATCGGGCGTGGGATCATCACGAGGGGTACGTCTACTCCCGGATGGATAATCCTTCGGTGCGGCAATTGGAAGAGCTTGTAGCCCTTCTGGAGGGGTGTGACGATGCAGTGGCCTTCGCCTCAGGAATGGGGGCCATCACCACATCACTTCTCTCGCTTCTCAAGCCCGGGGATCATGTGGTGGCGGAGAATGTCCTCTACGGAGGAACCTTCACCTTTTTCAAGGAAGAGCTTCTTCGGAACGGGGTAGAAGTCTCCTTTGCGGACACCACCGATCTTGAGGCGGTACGCCAGGCCTGCCGGTTCAACACCTCCCTGATCTACACCGAGACCATCACCAACCCCCTCATGGAGGTGGCCCCTCTTTCGGAACTCGGCGCCCTGGCTCAAGAGAAGGGGGCCATTCTGGCGGTAGATAACACCTTCGCCTCCCCCCTCCTCTGCCACCCCGGGGAACACGGAGCCGATCTGGTGCTTCATAGCAGTACCAAGTACATCAACGGACACAGCGATGTTACCGGGGGCATCGCTGCAGGCTCCCGGGAGATCATGGAGCTTGTCCGCCGGGGAAAAACCCTTCGAGGAGCCTGCATGAGCCCCTTTGACGCGTGGCTAACCCTTCGGGGAGCCCGCACTCTGGCGTTGCGCATGCGACAGCACTCGAAAAACGCCCTGGCCCTGGCAGAGGCTCTGGAGAAGAACGAAAAAATCCTCAAGGTTCACTATCCTGGGCTCCTCTCGCACCCCCAGCACGATCTTGCCCGGGCACAGTTCGGCAAGGACTGCGGAGGCATGCTAAGCGTGGAGATTCGGGGGGGCCTTCCGGAGGTGAACAGGCTGATCAAAGAACTCCAGCTTGTGCAGTTCGTCCCGAGCCTTGCCTGCCTCTCCACCACCATCAGCCCCCCCGCCAGAACCTCCCACCGAAGCCTCTCTCCGGAGGAGCGTCAGGCCCGGGGGATCACAGACGGCCTGGTACGCATCTCCGCAGGCATTGAGGATGTAAAAGACATTATCCAGGATTTCGAGGAGGCCCTGCGTACGATCTGATCTCATCTCTACGTATTTCCAGGAAGGGAGGTTTTTCCATGCAGCAGGCGATATCTCCGGATTTCCTCAAAGACACACTCATTCTCATTGCAGACGATGATCCTGTGAGCCTTCGTCTTCTCTCCTGGCATCTTCGGGAGATGGGGGAGGTTCTTACCTGTCCCGACGGTGTCTCCGCCCTTGCCCTGGCTGTGGAAAAACTTCCGGATATCATCCTGCTTGATGTAGGGATGCCTCGGATGAATGGATACGAGGCTTGCCGAAAGCTGAAAGCCCTCCCCCAGACCGGGAGCATTCCGGTCATCTTTATCACCGGCATGGAGGACGAACGGGCCGAGACCGAAGCCTTCTCTTCAGGAGCGGTGGATTTTGTCACAAAACCCTTCAACCCTGAGATCCTTCGGGCACGCACCGGGGCCCATCTGGAACTTAAAAAACTTCGGGATGATCTGAAAAGCCAGGTAGACAGGCGAACCAGGGAGCTTCAGGAGACCCAGATGGAGCTTCTGCGGCGCCTCGCCATGGCTGCGGAGTATCGGGACTCCTACACGGGGGCGCATCTCCACCGGATACGCGGGGTCTCCTATCTGCTCTGCATGGCCCTTGACATGAAGGAAGAGACTGCCCAAGAGATCGCCTCGGGGAGCGTTCTTCACGACGTAGGTAAAATAGGCATCCCCGACAGCATCCTCCTGAAACCGGGAAAACTGACCCCGGAAGAGTTCGAGGTGATGAAACGCCACCCCGTCATAGGAGGGGATCTTCTCAAGGGACTCGACTCGCCCCTCTTTCAGAAAGCACGCGAGATTGCCCTGACCCACCACGAGAAATGGAACGGCACGGGATACCCCGCAGGCCTTTCAGGAGAGGACATCCCCCTCTCCGGCCGCATCGCCGCCCTCTGCGATGTCTTCGACGCTCTGCTTCAAGAACGCCCTTACAAGAGAGCCTGGACCCCTGCAGAGGCCTTTGAGGAGATTGCCCGGGGCCGGGGAGCCCATTTCGACCCTACTCTGGCGGATCTTTTTCTCTCCCTCCGGGAGGAGATCAAAAAGCTATACATCTAAGGTTTCTGCGAAGAAGGTAAAAACAGGGGATCCCCCTTCTAGGAGACGTCTTCACGTTCCGAAAGGGGGATCCTCTGTTTTTATCCCGAAATTTTGAAAAGGCCCTACTCTACCCGATCCCGCCCCATCTGCTTGGCCCGATAGAGGGCCTCATCTGCCCGGTTGAGAGGAACATCCGCATCGGGATCTTCTGGGAGCAGTTCTGTAACGCCTACGCTCACAGTCACCGTAATAATCTGCCCCGAGGGGGCTTGTACCCGCATCTGCCGCACCTTGTGGCAGATGTGCTCGGCACATTCACGGGCACCGGCGAGACCTCTTCCGGGAAGGAGCACTCCGAACTCCTCTCCCCCCAGACGCCCCGGGAGATCTGCCACATCCAGGTCCTCCTGTAAAAGCAGTTCAAGAAGCAGTACGGCAAAATCCCGAAGCACCTGATCTCCCGCTGCATGGCCGTACTGGTCGTTCACCTTTTTGAAGTGGTCCAGATCAATCATGAGAAGAGCCGCCCTAGCTTCTCCCCGCTGCACCTTCTTCAGCTCTCTCTCAAGCCCCTGCATGAAGGCCTGTCGGTTAGGAAGCCCCGTAAGATAGTCCCGAGTAGCCTGAAGGCGAAACATCTCCTCGCTCTGCCGCAGCACCGCCTCCACCTTCCGCCGCTGCTCCACCTCCGCCTGCAGCCCCCAGATGGTGCGGCGCAGCCGGATGGACATGTGGTGGAAGGAGTGAGTAAGCTGGCGCACCTCAAGGATGGCACTGCGGTGGTAAAGCGGCTCTTCCGGAGTCTCTCCCCGGGCAAGAACCCCCGCAGCCCGGTTGAGCCGGAGAATAGGAACGCTAATCTTTCGGGCCGCCACAACGCCGAAAAGACCTGCCAGAAAGAGGATGAGCAGGACAAACTGGAAAGTCCAGCGGTTTCCCTCATCCAGGCTCGACATGAAATCTTTCTCCGGGATGATAATTCCCACCAGCCAATCAAGACCGGAGGTATCTCCCAAGGGGAGAAGACTCAGGAAATAGGGCTCTCCGTTTTTATAGGAGACCCCGTAAAAGGGAATTTTTCCCAGAGTTCCCCCTCGGAGGAAGGCCCCCGCCAGAGCGATATAGGGATCCCGGCTCTCTCCGACTTTCAAACACCGGAAGGAGGATTCCGCCGCTACGAAGGGAAGATCTTCCGGCACCGAAGAGGCGAGGAGATACCCTTGAGAATCCATAAGAAAAGCTCTTCCCCGGGAGGCGATGGAAAGACTTTGGAGGAATTTTGCAATATGAGAGAAGAAGACATCCACCGAAAGCACCCCGATCAGGGAGCCCTCTTCATCGAAAACCCTCCGGCTCAGGGCAATCGCCATATCCTGCCCCGTAAAGAGGACGTAGGGATTGTTCCAAACCGCCCCTTCAGCATCCAGGGCGTTGCGATACCACTCCCGGGTGCGGGCATCGAAATTTTCTACCGAGGCGAGAAGTTCCGCATGATTTCCCCGAGAGTCCAGGGCAAACTTCTGGAAGGTTCCCGCCCGGTTATCCTCGGTAAGGATGACATACCGCACGTCAGACCCCGCCTCCCGGCCGCTGTTCACCAGCCCTCCCTGGAGATTTCCCAGATAGATGCTGGAAATCGAGGGAAAGGTCTGGATTTGTTCTGCAAAATGCCGCTCTAACAGAACCACATCCTCCCCCCGAAGATGCCCCTGGGCAAACTCTCGAAAGTTCATCTGGCTAATCTGATGCGGCACCCCCAAAAAGGAAGCCACATGCTCGACAATGCGACTCCCGATCTCCCTCTGGAGAAGCTGGGCCATCTCCCGTACTGTGCGCTCCCCATGCAGGTGGGCAATGTACCCCACACAGCCTGCCACAAAGAGGGCGATGGAAAGAAAAATCCCCACCAAAAGGCAACGAAGGGTTATGCTTGGGAAAAAATTTTTCATGAACACGCGAACATCCTCCCAAACGGAGAAGCGGATTTTATATGAAAGCGTTCCAGGCTGCTGACACTGTTATTGTACAACTTTTTTGGCGTTACCTATAGATATTTCTCTTTATTTTTCGCCCAGTCAAGTTCTCGTTTCCTTCAGAAAAGACGGTGAGTCTTCAGATAAAAAACCCAGATAACACGAATAGCAAAAATGTGTTATCATATACCCTACCACATTTTTTGAAAGAGAGGCTTACTCATGGAAAGGACTGCTCCCCCTCGGGAGAGGATGAACAGCATCATCGCAGATTACTGGAGCTGGAGGTCCCAGGTCTACCATACCGCCTGCTCTCGCCATCCCCAGTGGCACGAAATCTTTCTCGCCCCCTTCAAAGGAGAGGCACCTCTTCGCCTTCTGGACATAGGCACGGGAACAGGATTTCTCGCTCTGGGTTTCGCCGAAGCGGGACATGACGTTACAGGAATAGATCTCTCCCCAGGAATGCTTGAAGTAGCACGAAAGGAGGCTCAGAAAAAAGGGCTTGCCCTGAAATTTATCGAAGGAGATGCCCTAGCACCCCCATTCTCGGGAGAAGAGCTTTTCGACGGGATAACCTGCCGGAATCTTCTCTGGACTCTGCCAGCCCCGGAAAAAGCACTCCGGGAGTGGAAAAAACTTCTCAAACCGGGAGGGTTTATGATACTGGCAGACGGCCTCTGGGAACCTCGCCTCTATCTGACTCGGAACGAACCGGTGACGAAAAAGTTTCTTGCCACCTATAAAGAAATTAGAAGCGAACTCCCCTATTTTACGGGAATTGAAGTTTCCCAGGGGGAGGCTCTGCTTGAGGAGGCAGGATTCACCTCTCTCCGACATCACCATCAGCTTTTCCGGGAAAATCCCTACAAAGATCAGAACGAGTTCTTTGTGCTTTCGGGGAAGAAAAAGGAGGGATGATCTCCTGAGAGCGTCGCTCTCTTCACAAAACATACTCATGAAACCCCAAAAAATTGCCAAGGAGGCAACACCTTTAATGAAGAAAAAAACTTTTCTCTGGTACGTGCTGCTTTTCATGATCTGCCTTTTCTCTGCTCCCCTTACAGGCGAAATTGCCACCGCATGCCGTTTCTGCTCTCCTCTTGCTGCCGAAGCGGCCCCTGCTCGTCCCTTGGTGGTAGTCTCCGCCTGGGAGGCCTCGGGAATGGATCCCACCGTTTCGGGGTTCGTCTTTACCCGCATGGGATGTCTCGAAACGCTCTTCACCTCAGACCGCAAAGGAGGCGTGGAACCTCGGCTGGCTACAGACTGGGAGATTTCCGAGGATGGGTGCACCTGGATCTTCCATCTTCGGGAGGGGGTACTCTTTCATGACGGTACTACTCTCACGGGGGAAGCGGCGGCGGCATCTCTGAATCGGACCCTTTCTCGGGGAAGTCTTTTCAAGGGAACCCCGGTGCGGGACTTTTCCGGAGAAGGCTTAAAACTCGTAGCCACCACGGAAACTCCCTTCTCCGCTCTTCCAGCATATCTGCTTCACTACTCTGCCGCCATCTCTGCTCCTACAGCCTTCGATGATAAGGGGGAAGCCCTTGATGTGGTGGGCACGGGCTTCTACCGCATGGTCTCCTTTCAGGAGGGACGCATCCTGGACTTTGAAGCTTTTAAAGAGTATTGGGGAGAAAAAGCCTCCATCGAAAAAGCCCGCTATTTTGCGGTGCCGAATCCCGAGACCCGAGCCCTTCTCGCCGAATCGGGAGAAGGGGATATCGTGGTGGATATCTCTTCGGAAAACGCCGCCCGACTCCGGCAAAATCCGGATATCTCCCTCTTCAGTCAGTCTCTTCCGAGAGTCCGGCTTCTGGCACTCAACACGGAACTTCCTTTTTTCTCAACCCCTAAGGTCCGGCACGCCCTCTCTCTCCTGATCGATCGCAAGGCTATCGCCACAGCGCTGCTTAAAAATCCAGATGCCGCCGCAGGCCAGCTCTTTCCCTCGGTGGCTTCCTGGCATAACGAAGATCTGAAACCCCTGGAGTTCAATCCCTCCCGAGGAAGAGCCATGCTACGTGAGGAGGGGTGGCTTCCCGACGATAAGGGCATCCTCATGAAAGAGGGAAAACCTCTGGCCTTTGAAATCCTCACCTATGCCTCGCGACCGGATCTTCCCCTTATTGCGGAGGTGCTTCAGCAATCTCTTCGAGAAGAGGGCATTCTTGTTACCGTGCGGGTGGAAAAATCCGGAATGATTCCGGAATGCCAAAAGGATGGATCTCTCGAAACCGCTTTTATGGCACGGAACTTCGGTTTTGTGGCGGATCCCATCGGAACAGTCATCACCGACTTCGGCCCCGAAAAGGGACGAGGAGGATGGGGGGCCATGCACTGGAGTTCTTCATCCTTCGATAGCGCAGTGGGACGCTATCTGACAACCTTCGACCCCCAGGGGCAGAGGGAGTTACAAAAAGAGATGACCGCTCTTCTTCAAAAAGAACTCCCGATTATCCCCGTGGCATGGTATGACAATCATGTGGCGGTGAGCAAAAAAGTTCGGGGCATACAGCTAGACCCCTCGGAGATGCGCCCCTACCCTGAGGGAGTAACGTGGGCGGAATAAAACGCTTCTGCCACACCTATCTTTTCCGAATGCTCATGGTGGCTCTCGGAGTGAGCACTCTCTGCTTTCTCGCGGTGGAGTACGCTCCGGGAGACCGAGCCGTTGATGTAGCTCTGGCACGGTACGGAGAGGATGTCTCTCCCCAAGCTGTGGAATATATCCGCATGAGCGAGGGCCTTCAGAACCACCCCTTCTATCGCTACCGTCTCTGGCTCGGTTCGCTTGTGAGGGGCGACTGGGGTCGATCCCTGGTGGGAGGAGAAAAGGTGACCCTTCTCCTCACCACCGCCTTTCGGCGTACTGCTCTACTGGCCCTCTTTGCCTTAGGGCTATCTCTTGTACTGGCCCTCCCCTTGGGAATATACAACGGATGCCATCCCGGAAGCCTAGTGGACCTCTGCTCTGCCGGGCTTTCGGGAATACTCTGTTCCTTTCCCCCTTTCGTGACGGGAATAGTGCTGATTCTTCTGCTCTCCATACGGTGGCGAATGCTTCCCGTAGCCGGATTTTCCTCCCCTATTCACATGCTGCTCCCGGGCATTACGCTGGCCCTGGGGCTTGCCGCAGGATCCTGTCGGGTTACGGCTGCCGCAGTTCTTCAGGCGAGGCAATCCCCACATTATGCTTTTGCCCGACACAAAGGGCTGGCAGGAAGATCTCTCTTCCTCCCCCACGGTCTCAGAAACGCCGCACCTCCGGTGATCACCTATCTTGGACTCCAAACGGCGGGACTACTGGACGGGGTGGTGGTAATTGAGACTCTCTTCGCCTGGCCCGGCTTGGGGAATCTGCTTCTCGACGCTGTCCGAGGAGGGGATATTCTTCTGGTTCAGGGAGCGGGGCTACTGCTGGGATGGATCTACGTAACGGTTAATTCCCTTGCGGAATATTTCGCAGACCACTTTGCCTCTCAGGAGAAGAGAGGATGCCCATGAATAGCGAAAGGCGAGGGGCTCTTCTGCTGCTGGCATCTCTCGGAGCCTTTCTTGTGCTCCTTTTCTGGATTTCAGGAGACCCCTTTACCCAAAATCTTATGGAACGGCTCAAAGAGTCTTCGAGAGAACATCTTCTGGGAACGGATCATCTCGGAAGAGATTTCGGTGCCCGCCTTGCCCGGGGAGGAAGGAACTCCATATTTCTTTCGGCCCTCTGTGTTTTCGCCTCGGGGATGATCGGGACAGGACTCGCGCTTCTGGCTCTCGGCAAAGGGAAAAAAACGGAGACCTTTCTACTCTTTCTGACAGATACGGTAATGGCCTTTCCGGGAATCGTTCTTGCTCTCGTGCTCGGGTCCCTCACCGGCGGAGGAATATCGGGAGTGATTATCGCCCTGGTCTTCACGGGGTGGCCTCAATATTTCCGTATGGCCCGCTCCCTCCTGAAAAAACTATGGGAAACCCCTTTCGTGGAGGCGGGACGCCTGGCGGGCTTCCCTCTTCCAGTACTCTTCTGGAAATACGTTATTCCTGAACTTCTCCCCACCTTGGGAACCATGGCCTCTCTGGGATGGGGAAAAACCATCCTGGAAATCTCCTCCCTGGGATTCCTGGGAATCGGGCTGGCTCCTCCGGAACCGGAGCTGGGGGCCATGATCTCCCAGGGACTCACATATATGCGTTCTACCCCCCGTCTTGTACTTATGCCGGGGATCCTTATCTCCCTCTTCGTTCTTGCTCTGCTGCTCCTCGGAAGAGGAGGAACGCACACAAAAGTTTCAAAGGAGATGTTTTCCCATGAAGACCCTTCTTGCAATAAATGATCTCTCCATTTTCGATGAGGCAGGACTCCCCCTTGTTCGAGACATTTCCTTCTCCATTGTCGAAGGAAGCGCTCTCTTTCTGGTGGGTGAAACGGGATGCGGCAAAACCCTTATAAGCCAAGCAGTGGCAGGAACGTTACCCCCACGCCTTACCCCAAGGGGGAGCATTCCCTTTCGGGGCAGGGATCTGCTGAAGATGCCCCAAAAAGAACGGGAAGCCCTCTGGGGAAGGGATATCTTTCTTCTCCCCCAGGAACCTTTTTCCGCCCTGAATCCGGTTCTATCGGTACACCGACAGGTGCGGGAGATCTTTTCCCGGGTTCGCGGAGAAAAAAAGAGCACTTCCCGCGAGAAAACCCATCGACTCTTCGCTTCCCTCGGTATATCCCGGGAGGCCTCTTTTGAAGAACCCCGAAAGCTTTCGGGAGGTATGGCCCAGAGAGCCCTCCTGGCTACCGCTCTTGCTTCGCCAGCCCCCCTTGTTCTTCTGGATGAGCCCACCAAGGGGTTGGACAGTTCCTCTAAGGAGAGCATTCTGCTTCTGATAAAGAGCCTTCTGGAAAATCGTAAAACCCTGCTCTGCATTACCCACGATCTCTCGATTCCCCTGGAGATCGGAGGGGATACGGGGGTTCTTTTCGGAGGACTTCTGGTGGAATTCGGAAAATCCCGAGAGCTTCTCTCGCACCCCTCCTCTCCCTATACCAGGGGACTTTTGAACGCTCTTCCCGAACGAGGATTACACCCGATTCCAGAGGAGCTGATCCAACACATGGAAAGGGCGTGGAACCTCTGATCTCTCCGCAAACCCCTCCCATAGAGGCAGTGAATATTTCCAAGAGCTTTTTTCGCAAAGACGGGTCGCAGGTCGTTCTTTTCCGGCACCTCTCTCTCTCCATAGCTCCGGGAGAGATCCTGGGGCTCATGGGAGCCTCCGGGCAGGGGAAAAGCTCCCTAGGAAATATTCTCCTTGGGCTTCTCTCACCGGAGGAAGGGAAGATCCTCTGGCAGAAGAAAAGCCTAAAGGGACTTCCCCCGGAGGAATATCGATGTCTACGCCCCCGGTATCAGAAAGTCTATCAAGATCCCTCGGCCTCCTTTTTTCCAGGACATACGTTATACCGTACGTTCCAGGATTTCTTCCGATGGGGAAGGCGCCCGGAACTCTCTCGAAAGGAAGAGTGGGAATCTTCTCTCCGGAAAGGAATGGAACAAGCCGCTCTTTCGGAAAAACTTTTGCAACGCTACCCCTGGCAGCTCTCGGGAGGGGAACTTCAACGCTTCGCCCTTCTTCGGGCTCTTCTCTTCGATCCCTTCTTTCTCGTGGCGGATGAACCCACCTCGCGGCTTGATGCCTCGGTTCAGGCCAGGGTAGCTCGGTTTCTGACGGAGGAAGCACGAAAGCGAGGTGTGGCAGTGCTGTTCATATCACACCACCAGGCCCTTCTGGAAGTTCTTTGCTCCCGCATCCTCCAGCTTCGAGAGAAATAGCGCGGAAAAAGAGAGCAGCCCTGGAGATCTACTCTCCAAGGCTACTCTCTTGAATAAAGGAGTTCGTAGAACAATTTGGCAAGCCCGCGAAGGTTCGCCAGTCAACCCTCCCTATTGAAGCTTGTGCTTGGAAAGGGCATCCTCATCACGGTTCCCGCGGCGAAAAGGGTTCCACCCCTTTCGGGAGGTATCCACCACACAGAAAGAGCTTTGCGGGATTCGAGGAAGAAGACGCCAGGCAAGGACACCAAAGATGGGGATGGTAAGAAGGATGGAAACCCAGGCCCCGGGGAGGGTAAGCTCCAGAGGAAGCCCGAAAAGGCTCTGGAGTGTGAGAGGGAGAGCTACCCCGGAGGTAACCCCGAGGCTGATTCCGAAAACCCCGCAGAGAAGGGGAAAGGATCCCCCCTCACGATTGCCGTGAAAACCCACCCAGAGAAGAGGCGGCAAAAGCCCCCGGAAAGCGGCGATAAGGGTAAAATGGGGCATGTAGGGCCCAATAGGGTTCAGAAAAAAGCCAATGAGATCCCCTAAAGCCCCCACAAAGGCCCCTCCCAGGGGCCCCGCCACGAAGCCTCCGAAGAGCACCGGAAAAGCCCCCAAGCCAATACGAATGCCTTCTATACCCCCCAGGGTGATACGCACACTTGCCATACGGGTAAGCACGATGTTCAGAGCCACCATAAGCCCCAGAAAGGTAAGCATCTGGGTACGAGAACGAACCATGATCCATCTCCTCCTTCTCTACTTTTTCAGAAAAATCCCCCACACTTCCTCGGAATTTTCTCAAAACGTCTCCACAATGCCCTTCTCCCGGAAAAACTTCCGGAAGAAAGAAAGGACAATTCGGAAAGAAGGATACCATAAAAGGGGAGATTTATCTCCCCTGGAACCTTTTGGAAAGGACCAAAAAAATTGTCTGCTCCTACGCTCCTACAGCTCAATGGAACTCCCCGCCCCCGCCCAGGAAACCGAGGGGAAGCGCTTTCCCAGAGCCAGAGCCACGTCTATGCCGGTACAGTGATTGGGGCGCCAGTGCTGCACGGAAAAACTCTCCAGAGCATCCAGCACTCTTTCAAGAAACTCCGGAGACTGCCCCTTGAGATGCATCCCCCCCTGAACAGCATGCAACTCCCGGCTCCCGGTGCGGCGGGCGGCCTCCTCCAAAATGTTCACCACCCCTGAGTGGGCGCATCCCAAAAGAAGGGACCATCCGAAACGCCCCTCCACCAGAAGAGAGAGATCGTCCTCAAAGGGATCCGGCACCGCTTCCCCAGCCCCGTTCAACACCTGCAGCGATGGAGTACAAGGGATGAAGGAGGAATTTCGTCTCTCCGGGGGGACCACCAGGGCGTATACTCCAGGGAGCAGCTCCTCATCCCCCTGAAGAGGAGAGAAGAGAGAACCCACCTGAGCGAGGGAGAACCCCAGAGGTACCCGGCGGCCCTGGCGCAGCCCGAAACGCTCGACCCCGCAGGCAACATGTCCGTAGAGAGGAATATCCCACCCCTGCCGGAGGAGCACCGGAATCCCCCAGGTATGATCGTAATGGCCGTGACTGCAGACCACGCCGTTCAAATCCTTTCCAGAGATCCCCAGCATGGCAAGGTTATGCTCCAGAACCCTACCCTGCCCGGCATCGAAGAGCAGCGTTCCCCGGGGAGTGCGGAGAAGCTGCGAGAGACCGTGCTCCCCCAGAAGATTACGATCTTCCGTGTAATTATCTACCACTACCTGTACTTTCATCCCTATCGCCCCTTTGTGTAGTATTGGGTTGCCCGTGAAGATAAAACTGACAAACTATGTTACGATTTTCTCGTATTCTCGGAAAAGAGAGGTTTTTCCAGAATTTTTTTCTTCCCCGCTATTCTTTTCCTCTTTATGCAGTATAATGTCCCCTGCCCTACAGAGGCAAAGGACAGATACGAAAGGCAGGAACTTCATGATACAGGCAGATCGCATTCGCAACGTGGCCATCGTGGCGCACATTGATCACGGCAAGACCACCCTTATTGACGCTATTTTCAAGGCTTCCCACACCTTCCGGGATAATGCCCGGGTGGAAGAACGGGTTATGGACAGCAACGCCCTGGAACGGGAACGAGGCATCACCATCCGGGCAAAACACTGTACCGTCCAGTGGGAGGACTATCTAATCAACATTATCGACACCCCGGGGCACGCAGACTTCTCCGGCGAGGTAGAGCGGGTTCTCTCCATGGTGGACTCAGTGTTGCTTCTGGTGGACGCCTGCGAAGGCCCCATGCCCCAGACCCGCTATGTTCTCATGCGAGCCCTCGCCATGGGATACCGTCCCATGGTGTTCATCAACAAGGTGGACCGCCGGGGAGCAGATCCGGATCTTGCTCTGAACAAGACCTTCGACCTCTTCCTGGAACTCGGTGCCACAGATGCCCAGGCGGACTTTCCCGTGCTCTACGGCTCCGCCCTCAAGGGGTGGGCTTCCAACGAGACAAACCCCGAGGATAAGGAATCCATGGAAGATCTCTTCCGGGCCATCATCGCCCACGTCCCCCCTCCGGAGGTAAAGCCCGAGGAGCCCTTCCTCATGCAGATCAGCACTCTGGCCTGGAATGATTATATCGGGCGTATCGGCTGTGGCAAAATTCTTCAGGGAAGCATCTCCCTGGGAGAGTCCTTTACCAAGTACCAGACAGCCTGGATCAATAAAGCGGAAAAAACCTGGGAGCCCAGACAGAACCGCTCCGAGCGAGCGGTACACCTCTGGACAACCCTGGGGCTGGAGCGCACCGAGGTGCAGGAGGCCTATGCGGGAGATATCGTCTGGATCGCGGGCCCTCAGGAGATCGGCATAGGGGATACCTTCGCCTCTCCCGCCCTGGAGAATCCCACCCTCCCTCCTCTGGATATCGAGGAACCCACGGTCTCCATGTTCTTTCTCGTGAACAACGGCCCCTTTGCAGGGCAGGATGGGCGGGCCATCACTCTGCGGCAGCTCCGGGAGCGCCTGGACCGGGAGCAGAAGGTAAACGTGGGGCTTCGGGTGGAAGATCTGGGGCGTCCCGACGGCCTGAAGGTCTCCGGCCGGGGAGAGATGCACCTGGGGATTCTCATCGAGGAGATGCGCCGGGAGGGGTTGGAGTTCTGCGTCTCCCCCCCGGAGGTCATCACCACTCGGGATAACGAAGGCAATCTTATGGAGCCCATCGAACAGCTCATTGTGGATATCCCCGAGGAGTTCCAAGGGGCGGTGATCGAAAAGCTGGCGAGACGCAAGGGGGAGCTTCTGAGCGTTCACGTGGGAAACACCGGCACCATCCGGCTGGAGTTCTCCATCCCCACCCGGGGGCTCATCGGCTACCGCAACGACTTTCTCACGGACACCAAGGGACTGGGGATCATGTCCTCCCGGCTCCTTCAGTACGATCTCTGGCGAGGGGAGGTCTCTTCCCGTACCAGGGGCTCCATGGTGAGCATGGAAGCGGGGGAGGCCACGGCCTACCAGATTGAGAATCTTCAGCCCCGGGGGGTGCTCTTCGTCTCCCCCATGGATCGCATCTATGAGGGGATGGTGGTGGGAGAACACAGCCGCCCCGGAGATATCCCCTGTAACCCCACCAAGAAGAAGCACCTCACCAACATGCGCTCCGCCAACAAGGATAGCACAGTGGTGCTCAATGTTCCCCGAAGAATGGGGCTCGAAGAAGCCCTGGAGTGGATCGCCCAGGATGAACTCATCGAGATTACCCCCGAGAGCATCCGGATCCGCAAATCCCTTCTGAATGCGGAGGATCGGCGCAAGGCGGCAAAACGAAGGGGGGAATAAACCCATGAGGCATGCCATGGCATCCTCCTCCCTGGGGGGTATTATCCTGGGAGGAGGATACGCCTCCCGGATGGGACGGTGCAAACTGCTCCTCCCTCTGGAAAAACGTACCGCTCTGGAGCATACGGTACAGACCATGCGAGAGAGCGGTGTGGAACATATTGTGGTGGTGTCAGGTCATTACGAGAAGGAGATGCGCCCTCACGTAGAGGCTTTGGGGGCGCACTCGGTCTATAACTCCCGTTACGATGAGGGGATGTTCTCCTCGGTTCTGGCGGGATTGCAGGCTCTCCCCCCCTCGGTGGAGGCCTGTTTTCTTCTTCCCGGAGATATCCCCCTCGTGAAGAGCAGCACCTACCGAAGGCTTCTCGCCTATCCCAAGGGAAAGGCTCCCCTCCTGATTCCCACATTTCGAGGCAACACCGGGCATCCACCGCTCTTCGAGGCTTCTCTCATTCCGCTCATCCTGAACTGGAAGGGCGAGGGAGGGCTTCGGGGAGCCTTTCAGACCTTTGCTCCGGAGCCGCTTCTGGTTCCCGTGGCAGATCAGGGAGTGCTGCTTGATATGGACACCCCGGAGGACTACGAACTTCTTCAGGTCTACGCAGAGCGTGGAGGCCTCCCCACGGAGGAGGAGTGTCTCGCCCTCTGGGATCTGGCGGAGACCCCCGAACAGGCCCGGCTTCACTGCCGGACGGTACAGGCGGGGGTGGTGGCCCTGGGGATGGCACTTCTTCAAAAGGGCTTTACTCTGGATGTGGAGCGTCTCGCCACGGCGGCGCTGCTCCACGACCTCCGGAAAGGCCACCCTTCTCATGCAGAACAGGGAGCCGCCTTTCTGGAGGAGCAGGGCTACCCCCGCATAGCTCCTCTGGTACGCCATCACATGGAGCTGCCGGAAAAGCTCCCCCCGGAAACTACGTTAGAGGAAGAAATTCTCTACTGCGTGGATAAGCTGGTGGAGGGAGTGGCCTACATGCCTCTGGAAAAACGGCGGGAGCAGAAACAAGCCTGCTTCCAGGGACGCCCCAAAGCTCTGGAGGCCATGGAACGCAAGATGCAACGAGCGGAAAAGATACAGGAATCTCTGGAAGAAAAGCTCGAAAAACCCTTGGAAACCATACTTGGAGGGATACACCCATGGGCATGATCTATCTCATTCGTCACGCAGAACCCCAATTCGACAACGGCCACGGCGTAACCCGGGATCCCGAGGGCCCCCGCTACTACGGCGCCATGGATCTTGAGTTGAGCAAGGAAGGCCGGGAGCATGCGGCATCCCTGGAAAAGCCCCTGGAGCGTCTTCGGGAAGGCACCCTTATCACCAGCTCCATGCGCCGGGCCCAGCACACGGCGGAACTCATCTTCCCGGAAAAACCCTACCGGGTGGAGCAGAATTTTCGGGAGATCGACCTGGGAGAGTGGGAGGGACGCACCTTTCAAGAGGTAAAGGAAGAGGATGGCAAAGCCTTCGAAGAACGCTGGAACCATCTGGATACCTTCCGCAGCCCCGGAGGAGAGAGCTTTCAGGATCTTCGAGAACGGGTGGTCCCCGCCTTTCACGCCCTGGTTCAGGAAGATCTCCCCTCTCCGCTGATTATCACCGCCCATGGAGGTGTCTTTCTGGTGATCCTTCAGGATATTCTGGCCATTCCTCTTCAAAGGACCTTCTCTCTTCGGCAGGAGTACTGCGGCATTCATGTGCTTGAGAAAGAAAAACGGGGCTCCCTCGCCCTGCGGCAACTCAACTGGCATCCGGGAATCCTGTAAAAATTCCAAAAGAATGCAATCTTGTGCCATTTTGCTGGAAAAAGAGAACGAAATTCGGTATAATATCCCCCAGAGCCTGGGGTTGTCCACAATATTTCTTCTCCACATCTCCTGGCAGGCAACAAACACAACACATACTCTCCACAGGAGGTGGCAGCATTATGAAGATTACCCGAGCAACCGCAGTGGTGGACACCCACACCGGAGGCGAGCCCACCCGGCTCATCATCGGAGGGGCTCCCTACATACCGGGAAAGAGCATCAGCGAAAAGTGGATCAACGTGCATAAGAACTTCGACGACTTCCGCGTGTATACCACCTGCGAACCCCGAGGACACGGGGACATGGTCTCCGCCCTCTTCGTTCCTCCGGTTCATCCCGAAGCGCACTTCGGCATCATCTTTCTGGAGACCGGGGGGGGCATCACCATGTGCGGCCACGGCTCCATAGGGGTGGCCCGGGCGGCGGTGGAGCTGGGGTGGATTCCCAAGACCGAACCCCTCACCGAGGTGGTGCTGGATACCCCCGCAGGGCTGGTGAAGCTCTATGTGGAGGTAAAAGACGGTGAGGTAGGCGAGGTGGCGCTTCACAACGTACCGAGCTTTCTCTACAAAAAGGATATCCCCCTCCAAGTCCCCTCCTTGGACAAAGAGATCCTTCTGGATATCTCCTTCGGCGGCAGCTTCTTCGCCCTCATCCCGGTGGAATCCCTGGGGCTCTCCATTGATCCCAAAGACAGCTCCAAACTCATCCCCCTGGGGCTGGAGATTCGGGATCTCGTGAACGAGAGCATCTCCATGGTTCATCCCACGGAGACCCACATCAAGCGGGTGGAGCTGGTGGAGTTCTACTCCCAACAGGATCGCCACACCGCCAGCAATGCGGTGATCTTCGGGGAGGGTTCCCTGGACCGCTCCCCCTGCGGCACCGGCACCAGCGCCAAGATGGCCGCTCTGGCCGCCAAGGGAAAGCTCAATCCGGGAGAGATGTTCAACTACTCCAGCATCACCGGAAGCCTCTTTCGGGGAAGCTACGAACCGGGCCCGAAGGTGGGGGATTTCGACTCCATCCTCCCCACCATCCGGGGGAAGGCCTACGTTACGGGATTCAACTATCTGGTGCTCACCGAGGAGGACGAACTCGGCAGCGGTTTCGTGCTGCAGCGATAGAGCGGCAGGAAAGATCACCCTTCAGAAGCTTCCAGTGACAGATCGGCATGATACAGAAGAGGCGGGGATTTCCCAAAGGAGATCCCCGCCTCACATACTCTTTTCACCCTAATGCTTTAACGTGAGGAGCACCTATTTCGGTACCTCTCCCTCCACGCCCTCTACAAACCAGCTCATGGAGAGCATATCCCCATCGGACATAACCTCTCCCTCTGCAACCCGGACTTCACCCTTCTGATCCTTGATGGGCCCTGTGAAGACGTCCCAGGTTCCGTCCAGAATCTTCGCCTCTTCCGCCGCCACAAGCTCCTTCACGGAATCCGGTACCGCCGGGCCAAAGGGAGCCAGCTCAACGAGTCCTTCTTTAAGACCCCACCAGATATCCTCGCTCTCCCAGGTACCGTTTACGATCTTATCCACCGTGTAGGTGTAGACCTTACCCCAGTGCCAGATGGGGGCGGTGAGATGCTTGGTGGGGGCGTAGTGGCTCATGTCGTTGTTGTATCCCACCACATAGACCCCCGCCTCTTCTGCGGTCTGGGGGGTGGAGCCGGAATCGGCGTGCATGGCGATGACATCCGCTCCCGCGTCGATAAGAGCTTTGGTGGCCTCTTTCTCCTTGCCAGGATCGAACCAGGAGAAGAGCCATACCACCTTCACCTTAGCTTCAGGATTCGCATGCCGCACTCCAAGGGTAAAGGCGTTGATCCCCCGGATAACCTCGGGGATGGGCTGGGCTGCTACGTAGCCGAGAACGTTGCTCTCGGTCATGCTCCCCGCCACGAGTCCCGAAAGATAACGGGGCTGGTACATACGGCCGAAGTAGGTGCCCACGTTATCTCCACGTTTGTAACCCGAGCAGTGCATGAAGTAGACATCCTTATGGCGCTGAGCCACTTCCTGAACAAAATCCATATACCCGAAGGAGGTGGCAAAGATGAGCTTGGAGCCGTTCCGGATAAAGGTGTTCATCACTCGGGAAGAGTCGGGCCCCTCGGGTACCCCCTCCACAAAGGTGCTCTTCAGCCCCGGAAAGGCGGCCTCCATCTCCTGCCGTCCCTTTTCGTGCATGAAGGTCCATCCCCCGTCCCCCGCGGGACTGATGAAGACAAACCCAGGCTTCAGCTCCTCCACGGGCACCGCCTCCATACCAAAGGCCATCCCTGCGCAGAAACAGCACAGCACCGCCACAAACGCCACAACCAAACCCTTTTTCATCTTTCTACCTCCTCCGTAAAGATATAACTTCTTCCCCTATTCTACCCTATTCTCCGCTACAAGGGCAAAGAAGAAAATATTTTTTGAATACCTTTTTGAGCGTCTACTGCGGGATCTTCCCCTCCACACCCTCCACGAACCAATGCATGAAAAGGATCTCTTCATCCGAAAGCTTCTCTCCCCCGGGAACTCGCAGCTCCCCCTCCTGATCTCTGATGGGGCCGGTGAAAACATCCCAGGCAGCGGAGACAAGTCTCTCCTCTTCCGCCTTCACCAGAGCCTTCACGGTGTCCGGGACATCCCTGCCGAAGGGGGCAAGCTGCACCACCCCTTCCCGGAGACCCCACCAGATATCCTCGCTCTTCCAGGTACCTTCCAGAATGTTTTTTACCGTATGGATATAGATGGTTCCCCAGTTCCAGATAGCTGCGGTAAGCTGTTTTGTGGGAGCATAACGGCTCATGTCGTTGTTGTATCCCACCACGTAGACCCCCATCTCTTCCGCCACCTGGGGAACCGCTCCGGAATCCGCATGCATGGCGAGAACGTCCGCCCCCGCATCGATAAGGGCCCGGGCAGCCTCCTTTTCCTTTCCCGGATCAAACCAGGAGAAAAGCCATACCACCTTTATTCTGGCCTGGGGGTTCACCTTCCGCACTCCCAGAGCAAAGCCGTTGATCTCCTGAATAACCTCGGGAAAGGGATGAGCCGCCACGTAGCCGAGAACGTTGCTCTCTGTCATGCTCCCCGCCACAAGCCCCGCAAGATAGCGGGCCTGGTACATGCGGCCGAAGTAGGTACCCACATTCTCCCCTCGCTTATACCCAGAACAGTGCATGAAGTAAACGTCCTTATGACGCTTGGCAACTTCCTGAACGGCATCCATGCATCCGAAGGAGGTGGCAAAGATAAGCCTGGACCCGTTCCGAATAAAGGTATTCATCACCCGAACGGAATCGGGGCCTTCCAGAACCCCCTCCGCCATGGTGCTTTTCAGACCGGGAAAGGCCGCCTCCATCTCCAGACGCCCCCTTTCGTGCATGAAGGTCCATCCTCCGTCCCCCAAGGGGCCGAAGTAGAGAAATGCGGGTTTCAGCTTCTCCAGGGGGATTGCCTCCATACCGAAAACCATCCCCGCATAGAAAAAGCAAAGAGCTGCCGCCAGCAACGCTAGAACCAAACGCTTTCTCATGTCTTCTACATCCTCCGTAAAGATATGATTTCCCGCCTCATTTTACTCCATCCTCCACCGTAAGAGCAAAGGGAGAGATACCTTTGCATTTAACAAGCACGGAGAGAATTCCTTCCCCCCGGAATTGAAATTCCAAAGAACCTATGCCATAATACCCTCGCGGGAATGAGGTTCTCCCACGGTTACGGCCAAAAACGCCGAAAGGCTGATGACCTCTGCAAAATTATTTTGCAGAGTTTTTTTGCTCTGCCCCCTTTGGAGGTGTTTTTATGCCGCAACACAGCATTCTCTTTCCGTTCCCCCCTTTCCCAAGGGGGAAAAAATGCCCTCCAGACTTTTTCAAAGATCTGAATCTTGATCAAATGGTCACAGCTATTACGGAGACCAAGGAAAGCTATGCCCTGGACTCCCTCTTTTTTTCTCCCCTGGACGATATGGAGACGATCCTCTACCGTCAGCGTGTCGTTCAAGACCTGGAAAAGGATCTCTTAAGAGATCAGGCGGAGACGTTTTCTCAAAAGATATGTGCCCTCCATAGAAGGATCGCCCCCTTTATAGATTTCGAAGAACAGACCTTCCAAAAAACAGGATATCTTGAAAAGGGAAGCTTCCTCGAAGCGGCCCAGACGTACTGCGAAACTCTCGAAAACTTTCAAAGGACATTGGAAGAGACCCCCCTCGGTTCCGAAGGCCTTACGGCATTGAGGGACTACCTTCAACGCTATTGTACCGCCCCCTCCTTCTCCTCATTGAAAAAAGACACCCTCAAGGTTCGTGAAGAGATTCAGAGCATCCGGTACTGTATGCTTATTCGAGGGTGCTCCATCCGGATAAAAAAATATGAGGGAGAAAAAAATTACAGCGAGGACATCCTTAAAACCTTCGAAAAGTTTAACGAAGGCCCCTCCACCGGAAATTTTCGAGACATTCCCAAAGAACAGTATGCCTCTCACATTGAGGAGGGCATTTTGAGCATTCTTTCACGTCTCTTCCCTGAACCCTTCGATGCTCTCGACAGATACTGCACACATCACGCATGTTTTTTTGATGCCACCATCCTTCACTTTGCCATGGATGTTCAATTTTACATATCCTTCCTGAATTACCTGGCCCCCTTGCGAGAGAAAAAGCTCCCTTTCTGCTATCCGGAGATAACCACCGAAAGCAAGGAAATACACGCCTCCGGGTTCTTTGATATTGTTCTCGCACAAAAGCTAACCGAAGAGGGAAAAAGCGTGGTTCTGAATGATTTTTATCTATCGTCTCAAGAACGCAGCATGGTTATCTCTGGACCCAATCAGGGGGGGAAAACCACCTTTGCACGGAGCTTTGCACAAATACACTATCTTGCAAGCCTCGGTCTTCCTGTCCCCGGAAGGCAGGCCCGCCTCTTTCTCCCCGACAGGATCTTCACACATTTCGAACGGGAAGAAAAAGTAGAAAACTTCAGCGGAAAACTGCAGGAGGAGCTGATCCGAATGCAACAGATTTTTGAAAAAGCCACGGATCGGAGCATTATCATTATTAACGAAATCTTTTCGTTCACCTCTCTTGCGGACGCCCTCGTTATCGGGAAACGCATCATGAGAAGGATTACAAACCTGGGGTGTCTCTGTGTGTGCGTAACCTTTCTTGAGGAACTCTCCCGTCTGAATGACACTACCGTAAGCATGGTGAGCACTGTGAATCCGGAAAAACCTGAGGAGCGCACGTTTACAATTATTCGTAAAACCGCTGACGGTCTAGCCTATGCCATTTCCATCGCCCGCAAACATGAACTCACCTACGAACAGATACGAAAGAGGCTCCATCAATGAAAGTACGCCTTATGCATCCCAGCCAGGATTACCCTCTCCCCGGGAAACAGACCCCCCGTGAAGAGGCCCTCATAGCCGACCTCGGGCTGTATATTCTTTTTCAGAAAATGTCCCGGGACGATAAACAGATCCACGAAATGTGCCGCAGCGCTCTCTTGCAGGGGCTGGACGATCCCGAAAATATCCGCTACCGCCAGGAGATCCTTCGGGATACGCTGGAAAATCCCGCGGTAATGCGAAAAATCTATGCCCTCACCAAAAAAACTCTCGACGAAAAGCGTAACCACTGGTGGGGAATCTCAAGCCGTTATCCTGAATCCGTGGTAGGTAGCGCGGTAAATTTGCTTGAAATACTGGTAAAAATGCTCCGAGAAATTCGCAGCATAGCGGTCATGCACGGCAGCACCTTTCGCTCCCGGGGGATGACCGCCCTCTTCTCAATGCTCGAAAAAGAACTCCAGGATGATTATTTTAAAGAAATAATGGAGCACTTGGATCAGCTCGCCTTCTCTCGGGGAGTCCTGGTGAGCGCCCGCATAGGCAAGGGAAACATAGCACAAGACTATAGACTGCATAAATTTTTAAAAAAATCTCTGTTTCTTTGCAATGGTTGCTGGCACCAAAACTTTCTATCCACCCCCGGGACGATGCGGGCTTATCCGATCTCTTTCGCCGGAAAGGGCGGGCAATAATGCTTGCAGCAGAAGCAGCTTCACAATCCGTAGAGCATATTATAAGCTTCTGCGAGGTTTTGCACAGAGAACTCGCCTTCTACGTAGGCTGCCTCAACCTCTACGAAGAGCTTACACGGAAGGGAGAGGAGATCTGCTTTCCCGTCCCCCATAGCATGGAGGATCTTACGCATACCTTTTCAGATCTCTACGATATCTCTCTTTCCCTCTCTCTGCCGGACCGGATCGTAGGAAACTGTGCAGATATGGGAGAACGCATGCTTGCCCTGATAACTGGAGCGAATCATGGAGGAAAATCTACCTTTCTCCGAAGCATCGGCCAGGCGCAGCTTATGATGGAGTGCGGGATGTTCGTCCCCGCCAAAGCCTTTGCAGCAAACATCACAAGTGGCATCTTTACTCACTACAAACGAGAAGAGGATAGCTCCATGGAACGGGGAAAACTCGATGAAGAACTCCACCGCATGAGCCTTATCATCGACGAGATACAGCCTTGGGGGATGGTCCTCTTCAACGAATCCTTCGCCTCCACCAACGAGCGAGAGGGGGCGGAGATTGCCCGGCAAATTCTGCGGGGGTTGCTTGATGAAAATATCAAGGTCTTTTTTGTTACTCACATGCACGACCTCTCCAGCAGTCTCATGAAAAGATACGGAAAAGAGATTCTCTCCCTCTGCGCAGAACGCCGACCCGACGGCAGCAGGAGCTTCCGTCTCATCGAAGGCACCCCCCTTTCCACAAGCTTTGGGGAAGATATTTACCAAAAAGTTTTTGGGGAAGAAATAGAAGCCGCAGAAGAAGAAGCAGTAGCAGAAGAAAGGGAAATGATATGATCACAAGCGTCTACGCTGCCACACGTGAGGCGGAAGCACTCATCCGAAAGGCCTCTGTCTCTCCTTCTCTCGCAGAAGAAGTGGCGTCTTTACGGAATCGATTAGAAAAGAAACATATTACCGTGGCTGTGATGGGGCAGTTCAAGCGAGGCAAGACAAGTTTGGTGAACGCAATTTTAGAAAAACCCCTCTTGCCTGTAGGGATCATTCCCGTTACAGCCTCAGTAACCCAAATAACATACGGGGAAGAACGCGTTACGGTGTTTTTTAAAGATGGAACCTCCGAAGAGATTACTCCAGTGCAGCTCTCCCGATACATCAGCGAACAGGAAAATCCCGGCAACGAACGAGGGGTTTCTCTGGTAACCATCCAAACACCCTGTGAAATTCTTAAAAAAGGAATCACTCTTGTGGATACCCCCGGAGTAGGTTCGCTTCATAAACACAACTCCGACACCACCTACTCCTTCGTCCATAAAAGCGATGCCATTATCTTCATGCTCTCCGTAGACAGCCCCATCAATGAGATCGAGGCTACGTTCCTGGAGAAAGCGAAGAACTGGGCCTCAAAATTCTACTTCACCGTCAATAAAATAGACCTCATCACCGCCGAAGAGCGCACAGTCTATATGCAATATTGCAAAAACTTCTTGTGTAAAATAATGGGAGTTTCCCAGGTGGCACTCCACTCCATCAGCACGAAATCCGGCGAAGGACTGCCAGAGCTTCTCGAACAGATACGCCGCGATTGCGATGGTGCTGGAGAGGAGATCCTGGAGGAGTCCGTACGGATCAAACTTCTCGGTACAGTAGATGCCGCGATTTCTCAGGTACACCTCTACTGCCGAGCCCTGGAACTCCCTCTGGAAAGTCTGGACAGGAAACGCCAGGAACTCGCAAAGCAACTCGAAAAGCTTACATCTATGCGCAGGCGATCTTCATTGGAACTCTCACAGCAGGCGGAAGAGCTTATCAAAGAGATCTCTCAAACCTTCGAAAACCAATCGCAAGCGTTGATAGATGCAATAACCCTCTCTCTCTCCATAATCTACCAGGAGAAACTCCGTGAAAAACCGAGAGAGCTTCAGGCTTTTTTATGCCATACTTTTGAAACAGAACTTCATGCAAAGCTTCGTGAGATGAACGAAGGAGGGCTTCTCATTCTTAAAAAAGGATACGAAGAGATGGCTAACAATCTGTCAGAACAGATGACAGAGATGAAAGCCTACCTCTCCTCCTGCGTTTCCACCCTTTTTGGTATAGAGTATCACTACGAATCTACAGAATACACGCTCTCCGAGCGCAGCGATTTCTATATTCGCATTAGCCAGCCGGACCTCTCTCTTTTCCCCAACAAGTTGCAAGTACAGCTCCTTTTACCCAGAAGGTACGCCAACAGATGCCTTTACAACCATTTTCTAGGAGAAGTGGGGAAAGACGTCTCTCGAAATCTCACCAGCATGATTGCGGATTATCGCTACAAGATCCGGGAAAGCACTCGTAGCTTCCGAACCAGCTTTCAGGAGGAAGCGGACAATCTGCAAAAAGAACTTGACATTACTTTTAATCGGGTGCTGGAAGAAAGGAAAGATAACGCCACAAAAATAGAAGAACAAATCTCAGAACTCTATTCTGCAGCGGCAAAGCTGGAAGAGCTTGGGGCCATGCTGAAGGCTCCCCGATGATGCTCCTGTACATGTGCGTTTTTCCTTTTTCCTACCCCGGAGCCCCCAGAAGAGTCTGCAGCCGGGCAAGTTCATCCTTTTCGGGCTCGGGCTCCGCATGGTGGCAATCTCCGGAGGAGGAAGAAATCCAAACCCCCGCCCCCGCCTCCACCACTCCCACGGTGTAAAGGGAGGCCCAGGGGGCGATGGCCCGGGTAGCTTCGGGGATTTTCTCCTGAGGGAGGGTTACCGCCAGGGCTCCCGAGGAGATCATCCTAAGAGGATCGAAGTCGAAGGCCCGGGCAAAGTGCTGCACCACCGGAAGAAGAGGGATTTGCTCCTTCTGAATCCGAAAGGCTTTTTTTGCCCCCCAGGCCATTTCGAGGAAGGCCTCCAGTACCCCTCCTCGGGTGGGGTCGTGCATGGCAGTAGCTCCCAGCTCCGCCAGCCGGAGAGCCTCGGGCACCACAGAGAGAGCTTCCGCAAGTTTTTTCGCCTCTCGGATATCCTCCTCCGAGAGCCCCCGGCGGCGACATTCCCCGGGATAGTCCCAGGCGAGAATGGCGGTGCCCTCCAGCCCCATCCCCCGGGTGAGGCAGATCACATCCCCCGCCTGAGCGCCCGAGGTGCACACCAACGTCTCTTTACAGGCGGTACCGAAGGCGGTTACCGCCGCAAGAGGACGGGAGAGCCCCGAGGAGTAGCCGCTATGCCCCCCTACGATGACCGCCCCCGCCTGCCGGGCCGCCTCCACCGCCTCTTCCATGATCCCCCGGAGCTGTTCCGTATCCTCCGCCGAAGGCACCAGCACCAGAATCTGAAGCCACCGAGGAGGCACTCCGCTGGCGGCAAGATCGTTGCAGGCCACATGTACCGCCAGACGCCCCAGCCCCTCGGCGGCCCCCACAATGGGATCCACATGAGAGGCAAGAAGCCCGGACCCCGTATCCACCAGAGCGATATCCTCTCCGAAGAGGCTCCCCATGAGCACCGAAGGATCCGCCCCCTGCCGGGCAAGGGGAGCATAAACCGCTTTTTCCATAACATTCCGAGAAAACTTGGACATCAGGCTTTTTCCTCCCGGGAGGCCTTGCGAAGATTCCGGGCGTAGAAGCGCTCTTCTCTCCAGAGGGTGGTGATAATCTCCTCTTCCTGGAGCAGCTCCTCCAGAAGCACCCGTCCATCTCCGGGGGACTCTTCGTGATCTTCCAGGAAATGCGCCACCGCGATTTCCTTCATGGGATGCACCGAGAGGATGGAGAGCAGAGCCTCCCGAAGATCCCCGGTGCGGGTAAAGTCGTTCCCCTCGTAGGCGTTGAGAATCCGCACATGGAGATGATGCTCCTGAAAGATGGCGGTGGCGGCGGCGAGGCGCTGCTCCTCCACCCAGGTGACGTCGGAACATGCGGGGGGGCGGGTGGGAGAGGAGAGCCGGCAGACCGCGGGAGCCAGAGGTTCCAGAAAAGCCGCCAGCTCCTCCAGATGATCCTCTCCGTCGTTATACCCCTTCACCAGCATGGTCTCCGTCTCCAGATGCCCCGAGTAGCTTCGGGCGAACTCCTGCACCCCTTCAAGGATGTTCTCCAGAGAGAGATCCTTGTGAGGACGATCCAGAGCATGCCAGATATCCCGGCGCACCGCATCCATCTTGAGAGAGACCCAGTCGAAGAGGGCAAGCTCCTCCCTTACGGCGGGAAGGGAGATAAGAGAGGCGTTGGAGATGATAGCCAGAGGAACCCCGAAGCGCTTCAGGCGTTTTGCCATCTCCCCCAGCCGGAGATCAAGGGTAGGCTCACCGTCGGGAACGAAGGCCATGTAGTCCACAGCCTTTCCGGATGGGGCAAGCTCCTCCAGCTTCCGGGCCGCCTCTTCCTCTATGGCGGGGGGGTCGAAAAAGGGACGTCGCTGGGCGGTCATGGTGATGGCATCTCCCAACTGGCAGTAACGGCAGGCGTAGGTACAGATTTTAGGGGGGATGTGGTTAACTCCCAAACTCCGCCCCAGCCGCCGGGATGGTACGGGACCGAAGATATGCATGAGAAGACCTCCTTGGAGATACGGGAATATGAGGGTATGGGGATATGGGAATTTCTTGTGTACGGGTTTATATCCCTGAAGCTTTTCCTTCAAGGATACTCCCGGGGGGGGGTACGGGAACAGGGGCAGAGGGGGAGGATTTGCAGAGGGATCTGGTACTGTGGGGGGATCTGACACTGTGAGGCGGGGGGCTCTGATGCGGGATGCGGTGATGCTATGGCAACCTTTCATTAATGTCACAACCAACGTTGCGATGCTTAAGCTTTTTCCAAACGCCTTTTTCCCGCTCTTGTGAGGCGGTAGCGCTGGGCGGGGCTTCGGGGAGCATGGGGGATGGTACGCTCCACAAGCCCAGCTGCCAGAGCAGGATTCAGGTAGCTCTTTCGAAAGCTCGGGCGGTGTAGGAGTTCGAGCCTCTTCATGAGAGAGGCCGCACTCATCTCTCCTTCTGCAAGGAGGGTAAGAAGCCTCGCAACATGATCGCTCACTTGATCGCCATCTTGGTCGCTAACTTGATCGCTGCCCAGGCTGTTTTCCTGGCTCTTTGCCATGGCCTCCCAAAGAGCATCCCCAAGAGCCCCCAACATAAACTCGACGAAGGGAGCCGCATCCCCCTTCCGATCTGCCAGAGAAAGAACTTCGTAGTACCGTTCCTGCCTTTCCCGGATCAACTTTTCGAGAGCCCTTCAAGCAAAAGAGGGAAAACACCCTTTTTACTCCAAGGAAAAAACCACCGGCACCTGAAGTATAACCGCCTTTCCCGGAGGGGCAAACTCCCATCGGGTAATCCCCTGTTGGGCCGCTTGGTTAAGCTCCTTCCATGGGCAGGGCTCAAGAATCTTTACGGCTTCTACCTTTCCCGAAGGAGCTACCGAAATTTCCAGAAGCACCTTTCCCTCCCGGCGGAGTTTGCGGGCAACTTTGGGGTACTCCGGCTCCGGGGCTCGAAGAGGGGTGGCGTTCCAGGAGATTTTCTCCTCTGGAGCGGAGGAAGCGGGTTCCTCCTGTTCCGCAAGGCTCCGGGAATGTGTCGAAGGAGAACCGGAAGAAGATGCGGAGGAAGCCTCGGGAAAAGGTTCCAAAAGAGATCCCGAGGAAGACTCCGAAGGGGGAACGAGATGGGGGGCTTTTTCTTTCCTGGGGGCCAAGGATACCCCAGAATTCTGTGACACGGAAGGAGGCATGGGAGAAACATCCCCTGGTTTTTTCTCTAGCTCTGGTTGTGGTTCAGATTCCGCTTCAGCCTCCATCCTCTCTTTTGGTTCAGCTGTTTTCACTGGAGGGGCTGGTTTTTTGGGTACTTCCGGCTCCGAAGAAGGCTTCGAGGAAGGAGACTGGGCAGGCGGAGGTGGGGAGGATTCGGGTTTTTGAGAATCTTGAGCAGCTTGAGCAGCTTGAGGATTTTGAGAAGCCTCAAAAGTTTGGGATGCCTGGGCTATGGGGGGTCTCTGGACGACCGCTGATTGCGACGAGAGAGAAGCTTCAGGAGCCCCGGAAGATCCCGGAACGTTCCGAAGTTCCGAAGACTCTTGAGCTTCCAAGGGTTTCGAGGTTTCCGAAGATTTTGAGGATTCAGAAGCGCCCCGCACACGAAAGAGCACCTCCCCCCGAAAGGAGGCGCTGCTCTGTACGGAGGGCACCAGGGGGAAAGTTTGAAGAAAGATCCCCAGAAGCACCCCGTGAAATCCAAGAGAGAGGATGATAAAACCCAGAGATCGCACGCTACTCCTCTCCCTGCTCCACCACCAGGAGCACATGTTCCACCCCAGCCGCACGGAGAAGCGAGAAGATCCGCACCACTCCGCCGTAGGGAACTCGGCGATCCGCCTCCAAAGAGACACTCTCCGGAACTTCTCTTGAGAGCCGCCCTGAAAGCTCCGCCTCGGAAAGAGGCTCCTCATCCCAGTAGAGATCCCCCTCGACGGTGAGCAGCACCCGAACCAGGGAGTTCTCCCGGCTCTCCCCCTCCCCCGTGGGGAGATCCACCGAGAGCCCCTGGCGCAGAAAGGTGGTGGTGAGGACGAAAAAGAGGATGAGCAGAAAGAGGATATCCACCAGGGGGGTGAGGTCCGGCAGGGCGTTTCTTCGGGAGCGCCGCATTACTCCCCCTTACCGGTTCCGGAGATCCCGGAGGTTCGGGAGGCTCGCAGAAGTCCCCGCCAGAGAAGGCGGAGAAGCTCCTGAAGCTGCTCCTCCAGAGCATCCACCCGGGATAGAAGAAAGGCCTGGGCGAGTACGAGAGGGATCGCCACCGAGAGCCCCGCAGCGGTGGTGAAGAGAGCCTTCCATATTCCTTCCGCAAGAAGGCCGAAATCTCCACCGCCGGAGCCCGGGAGCTTCTGAAAGATCTGGATCATCCCGAGCACCGTGCCGAGAAGCCCCAGCAGAGGGGTAATCCGGGCCAGGGTGCCGAGAAAACCCACCCCCCGCTCCCAGGTGTGCAGCGCTCCGGAACGGAACTGATCCAGATGCTCACGAAGGGCCTCGGGGGAGAGATAACGCCACTCCTCCAGCCCTGCCCCCAGGATCTCACCGAACCACCGGGGACGCTTGGAGGTTCTTTTTTCCAGCTGTCCCAGAGCCTCCAGTGTAGGGGCAGCTCCTCGCCACTCCCGGAGTATTCTGGCAAGAAAAACATGCTCCCTCCAGAGAAAGAAAAGACGCTCCAGAAAGAGAGCCCCCCCGAGAACGCTGCATCCCCCGATGGCGTACATGCTCCACCCCCCCAGGGCGAAAAATTCCTGGATCACTTCCCGAAAATTTTCTATCATAAAGAGTCCTTCCCCTTCCTTCGCACACTGGGCTCCACAAACCCCAGCACCTCCTCCAAAGAGGCACAGCGCCTCTTCTGCTCTCCCCACGAACAGCACCATACCGGAGAATCCTCCGGGAAACCCTGCCGCAACTCCACATAGGGAAGCTCCGGAGGTCCTGAGGAGAGGAGGCAAAACCCCCGGCGCTCCAGGGCGCTGCGGCTCCATTTGAGGGCTGCCCCGGAGGGCCCCGAGAGCACCACTTCCCCCAGAGGCTCCCGAGAGGGGGGGGCAAAAAAGAGTGCCTCCTCTTGGGAGAAGCGCACCCCCCCAGAATTTTCTGTATCCCCCAGATAGGCCCGCTCCAGATCCCCCCGGAGGAGCAGATCCTCCCCCACTCCCTGCAGGCACTCCCCGGAGGGTGTGAGAAGCCAGGTGCGGTCCGCCATGCTGAGGGCCCCCTGAATCTGATGGGAGGAGAAGAGAATCCCCCGCCCCTCCTCCGCCGCCAGACGGCGAAGCAGATGCAGAATAGCGGCCCCTCCGGGGAGGTCGATAAAGGCGAGAGGTTCGTCCAGCAGTAGCAGAGGGGTCTCCTGGGCGAGGGCCCGCCCGAGCCACGCCCGGCGGCGCTCCCCGTCGCTCACCTTTTCCAGAAGGCGCTTTTGCAGAGCTTCCAGCCCAAGAAGGCGAAGAATCCGGGCCCCCCTCTCCCGATCTCTCTCGGAGAGCCCTCCGTGCCAGGGAGTGTGGGGATGCCGCCCGGTGAGCACCAGATCCTCCACGGTCATGTAGGGCACCGAAGGATTGCCCGTATGCACCACCCCGATCTTTTTCGCCCGCTCCGAGGGAGCATACCCCTCCAGAGGTTTTTCCTCCAGAAAGATACGTCCCTCCAGGGGAGAAAGAAAGCCTCCCAGAGTGCGCAGAAGGGTGGATTTCCCCGAGCCGTTGGAGCCGAGAAGGCAGATCATCTCCCCCGGAAAGATCTCCCCCGAAAAGTTGCGGGTAATGCCGGACCTCTCCCCAGAGGAACCCCGGCGCCCCGCATATCCCGTGGTAAGGTTTTCCGCCCGAAGGAGAGGAAGCAAAGGGGACATCACAGCTCCCCCTCCCCGGAGCGGTAGCGAAAGAGCACCCAGAGCACCACGGGAACCCCTAGAAGGGCGGTGACCGCATTCAGAGGCAGCAGGGTTCCCCGAGGCCCCAGCCGGGTAAGAAGATCCGCCCCTAGGGCGAGGGCACCGCCCCCCAGAATACAGGCGGGGAGGAGTAGCCGGTGATCCCAGCTCCGAAAGAGCCCCCGGCAGAGATGCGGCACCGCCACCCCCAGAAAGGCCACGGGGCCGCAGAAGGCGGTGACGCCTCCCGCAGCGAGGGCGGTGGCAAGAAAGACCAGAAAGCGCACTCTCCCGAGGGAGATCCCCAGGCTGGCGGCATAGCTCTCCCCTAAAAGAAGGGCGTTGAGAGACTTTCCCAGCCCCAGGGAGATCCCCAGGGCGGAGGCGCAGACCAGAGCGAAGAGAGGCAGATCAGAGGGGGAGATTCCCCCGAAGGTGCCGAAGCTCCAAGAGAGGTAGGAGCGCATCCCCGAGAGGCTTCCGAAGGCAAGAAGCACCGTCACCCCCGCATTGGCGAGATAGCCCAGCATGAGCCCCAAAAGGAGTATCCCCGTATTCCCCCGGAGGCTCCGGCTTCCCAGAAGAATCACCAGCAGCGCCGCTAAAGCTCCCCCAAAGGAGGCCCCCAGAAGGAGAGCGGAGCCCAGGGCGGGAACTCTTCCAGCCAGGGGGAGCCCCAGAAGCACCAAGGCCACCCCCAGGCTGGCACCGGAGCTTGTGCCGAGAAGAAAGGGTCCCCCCAGAGGATTGCGGAACCAGGTCTGCATGAGAAGCCCCGCCACCCCCAGGCTGGCCCCTCCAAGCCAGGCGGCACACCCCCGGGGAAAGCGAAGCTCCCGAAGGATCACCGCCTCCTCGGGAGAGAGCCCCTCCCCCGTGAGAAGATACTCTAGGGTGCCCCTCAGAGGAATGTTTACGGAGCCGAAAAAAAGCTCGCCTCCGAAAAGAGCCCCCCCAAGAAGGGCGAGAAGTCCCAAAAGACAAAGATGCCCTCTTATGCCGGAGCCGTGGGGAGTCATGGCTTTTTCTCCTTCGTATCTTCCGTATCTTCGGGTTTTGCGGATTCCCGGATTTCTTGGGCTTCTTGGGCTTTCTGAAATTCTCGGTGTTCTGGAAGTTCTTCGGGCTCCTTCAAGGGGATCTTTCGGTAGTAGTAGAGTTCGTGCTCTTCCAGCAGTTCCGGGTGCAGAATGTGAAGCAGATCCCCCAGAATACGCTCGGGGTGAAGCACTCCGCTCTCGTGATAATCGTTTCCCCCCTGGGGGTTTGTTCGGGCGGCGTTGCTGTAGACTCGCCCCTCCCGGAAGGCCCGGAAATGACCGTACCGGGAGTTCTCCCCCAGGGCCTTCTCAAGGCTGCTCCAATCCGGGGCATTGATCCAGAAATCTCCCCCCGCCCCCCGATGCAGCACCGTCTCGAAATCCAGAGGCCAGGTGCCCGATCCCGGAAGATCCTTCCAGAGATAGTCCCCGCCAGCATCCTCCACATACCGGGCCTGAAAGTTCTCCCCCCCCGGCATGTACCAGGTATCTCCGAAGGGAAAGCCTCCGAAAACTTTCGGGCGCAAAGATGCGGAAGCTCCCAGAGATACAAGCTCCCTATACCGCTCCTCCCGCTCTCGGAACATCTTCCGGGCCTCCTCCTCCTTACCGAAGAAGAATCCCAGAAAGACCAGCCACTCCCCCCGCCCCAGGGGGTGAGCCTCCCGGTGCTCCGTGGTCACCACCAGAGGAAGCCCCAATCGTTGAAGCCGCTGATATTCCCCCTGCACCTCCTGATAGGGGGCATACCAGAAGATGGCATCAGAACCCAGAGCCACCAGACGCTCCAGATCCAGGGCCAGATCGTCCCCCACCTCCCGGGCATCTCCCTCTTTCAAGCGGCGCCGCAACTCCGGAGAGTGCAGATACGAAGCATTCCCCACCCCCACCACGGAATCCAGCACCCCCAGATCCTCCAGCCCGGAGACGTAGGAGGTGGCGAGAAGCACCGTCCGTTCCAGAGGAAGGGGGATCTCCTTCCAATCCGGGGAGATGAGGGCCTTGCCTCGCTGCTCTCGGGGAACCAGAAGATAGTTCCACTCTCTCGTGGGGTCCTCGGGATCCCTCACGGCGAGATGCCACCCCTCCCCCAGGGGCTCCGCAGAAAATCCCTTGGCATACCGGGGGATATAGGCATGCTGCCCCTCCCCGAAGCCCCAGGAGGGGAGCAGCAAAAAAGCTCCCAGCAAAAGAAACAGGAAAACTCTCCCAGAGCGGTTCGCCACTTGTGGAGCAGAGGGGACACATAAGCGGAGGCTCCCATGATATGTCTTGTGACACATGATTTGCAAAACCGCTCTAAAAAAAGACATCTTCAGGCCCCATCAAAAACGCCATGAGAGGGAGAGATACCAGGTACGCCCCGGCAGAGGATACCAGGCGAGCCTTTCCGGGCCGTATCCGATGGGCTGAAAGGTTATCTCCGAGGTGGCATCCAGAAGATCCCGCACCCCCACCCCAAGGGTGCAATCCTCCCGGAACTGCCATTTAAGCCCCAGATTCCACTGGGTATACTCTCCGTAGAGAATGCTCCCGGCATCGTCGAAGTAGTTCTCCCCCGTATGAATCACCTCTCCGAAGGCGAGTAGCTCCGAGGAGAGTGCCCGGGAGAGCCGGCCATAGAGGGCATGCTCCGGTCGGTTGGGGAGAGGCTGGCCGTAACGGTAACCGGGGCTGCGGTTTTCCCCCTCCATCCAGGTATAGGAGAGAGCCAGGCTCCACTTCTCCCAGGAGAAGGCGCTCTCCAGCTCCATGCCGGAAATAAAGGCCTTTCCCATGTTCTGGTAGACCCCGTACCGGGGGTTGATCATGACAAACTCGATGAGGTTTTCCATATCCAGCACAAAGGAGGTGAGCCCCACTCGGGAGGACCATCCCTCCCCCTCCCGGGCCCAGTAGAGCCCAAGATCCCACTGAAAACCCTCTTCCCAGTCAAGCCCCGCATTGGGGACGATCATGCTGCCGTCTCCGTACATCTCGTAGAGATTCGGCGCCCGGTGGGAGTACCCTCCGGAACCCTTGAGATACCAGTTCTCCCGAAAGTTCCAGGAGGCTCCCAGAGACCAGGAGAGATGCCCCTCCCCATCCACCTGGTTCCAACGCAACAGAGGCTCCACCACCAGGCTCTGATTCGGGAGCAGAAAGATGCTGTCCTGCAGCACGTAGTTCGAGCGGTTGCGGCTGTAGGAACCCCGGGAATCCGAGAGGGTGGCCACCCCATCCCCTGTCATATCCAGATTCTCGGAACTCCAATCCATACGGAACTCCAGGGCGTGCCGATCCCCCGCCAGGGCCTTAAAGGCTCCCGAGAGGGCGGTACGCTCGGTGTCGTAGCGGTTGTACCGTTGGTTATACATCCCCATCTGATCCCAGGGATCGAAGAACTCCCGCACCTGGGAGAGGTACTCCACACGCCAGGTGGCGAGCACCTCCCCCCAAAGGCGTTCCGTCTCCACCCCCAAGTCCATCCGGGAGGATTCCACCCGGGCAGCCAGAGGATTTCCCAGAGCATCCCAGGGGCCCTTGTCGTTCCCCGGAGCGGGGAGAGGCAGATCCTGATCCCGAGCCTGGGCACGAAAAGAGACCTTCCAGAGGTCATTTTCCCAGCGAAGGAGCAGATTTTCCGTGCTGTACCCGTTATGCTGCCGGGTGGCCTGGTAATCGTCCCGGGGGTTGTAGGCGGTGTTGTTGTCGTTCCAGTAGGAGAAATCTCCTCGGTACCCCTCCAGGGAAAGGCTCCCCCGAAAACGCCCCTCCCCAAGGGGAGCACTCCAGCTTCCGGAGAAGGCCTGCTCCCCCAGAGAGCCGAGGCGAAGCCCCACGGAACCTTGGGGTTTGCCGGTGGAGGCCTTGGTGATCACGTTGATCACCGCCCCCATGCCGGAGATACCGAACATGGCGGGGACATGCCCTCGGTAGATTTCGATACGCGCCACATCATCCGCCTCTATATCCTGAAGATTGAAGGCAGCGTCACTCTCCAGATTCATCCGCAGGCCGTCCAGATAGACCATCACCTGGGAGGAGGTGCTCCCCCGGACGGAGGCCACCGTATACCCCCCTCGTCCGTAGCTGCGCACCACCTGTACCCCCACGGCCTCCTCCAGAAGATCCCCCAGACTCTTCCCCTCCCCGGCGTTTTTTTCCGGATAGAGCACCTCCAGCGATCCCGGCAGTTCGAGAACCTCCTCCTCCAGAGGAGAGGCGGTGACCAGCACCTGGGGAAGCATCTCCGAAGCAGCCCTGGGGAGCCCCCGGGGGGGAAAGAGCACCCCCCCGAAAAGGACCCCCAGAAGAAGCACCACCCGAAAGGAAGGAGAAGGGGAAAAAGAGCGGATCGTGAAAGAGATCTGGAAAGGGATCATCAAAGGCATCAAAACGCCTCGTCTTATCTCCACGCAAAAAAGAGCAGGGGAAGCAGCATGAGAAAGATCCCCGAACCCGACAACGGACTTCCCAGAGCACATCCGCCGCCACCCCCGGAAGAAATCGGAGCAGGAGGAGCGAAGGAGAAGGGCACCACTCCGTAGGGAAGGCTTTTCAACCGACTCTCTCCAAAGGAATGGAGCTTTTCGGTGGCGTTAAAGACCTCAAGCGCAGCATCTCCTGCACCGGTCCCTCGGTTGGAGACCCAGAAGAGGTGATTTCCCGCATCCACCGCCCCCGCATTAAGCCATGAGGAGGAGATTTCCAGAGGATTCAATGCCACCGCCTGAGCCGAAAGCCCCCGATTGCCAAAGCTCTTTGCGCTCCCGAGCTGGCGGAAGGAGAGGGGAGCGGAACCTCCGAGAGGGGTAGCTCCCATCAGGCTTCCCGCCAGAACCCGGTTTTCCTGCTCCGGCCACTCCAGGCCGTTCTTGTAGGCCACCACGAAGAGAGTCCCCTCTTCGTCAACCCCCATGCTGCTGTAGCCGTACCCCTCCCCCAGAGCAGAGCCGTCATCCAGAAGCTCCTTCTCCAGAGTAGCGGGGTTGACACGATAAAGCCGGGGCTCTCCTCCCAGGCTCCCAATGGGGCCCCCGAAGGAGGCCACATAGAGCTTGCCGTTCCATACCGCCAGAGCCACGGGGTTCTTTCCCACCGCCACCTCTCCGGTAATCTCCAGCGTCTGGGGATCCACTGCCACCAGAAAACCCTCCTGGTGCTCCGGAGGCCAGGCTTCGAGGTTATAGCTCAACACCAGGGCGTAGAGCTTGTTTCCATAGGCCTTGAGGGCACAGACATGCTCTTCGAACCCCTCTCGGTTATCCCGATCCAGAGAGAGGGACCCCGTCTCGGCAAGGCTCTCCTCCGGAGTATGCCGGGTAATCCGGTTGGTGCCGTAGTTGGCCACATAGAGGGAACCCTGAAGATACTCCATGCCGTAGATAATGCTCCCCTTCTGCACGTTCCAGCGGGGAGCCTCCCAGGAAAGGCCGTCGTAGAGGGAGATGGTATCCAGAGTTCCTCCGGAGCCGTGCTCCACCACGAAGAGTCCCAGCTCGTTGGCAAAAAGAGCGGGATCTCCTCCAAGACCGGAAAGCACCGGAGCCGTTACCCCCTCACCTTCCGCAAGATCCGCCGTCCCCACCGCTCCGGAGGCGTAATCCGCCCCCACAGTAATGAAGACCGCTCCGGGATCTGCCAAAGCCCCCGAAGGAATCCCAAGCAACAGAATTCCCAATCCTAAGAGCCCGAGAAAACCAGAAACCCCTGAAAAAAGCCTCTTGCCTCCACGCTGGCCATGCCGTTCATACCGCCTCATGTTCCTACCTGTCATACCACTCTCTCCTTTCTGTGGGGGCACAAAAAACGGGCCCCCTCAAGGACCCGTAGGCACGCCATCTCGTTCCGGAAGGCAGCAGCACAGCCGGAAAGATCTTTTGTGCTTCCCCGCCCGCGCGGGTCCGCCTCTCCCAAAGAGCGCAGTATCCGGACTCGAAATCCTCCGCAGTGCACCCCTTCCCGGCTTTTGCAAGCCAGTGGGTTTTCTGTGCACCTTGTCCTTCTCACCGTAGCGGGGCTGTGCCGGATTTGCACCGGCTTCCTGCCTCTCTCTGGGCAACCAAAAAAACAGTTATGAAAAGCCTTTCTTGAGTCTTTCCCGAGCCTTTCCTGAGGAAAAACCCCTTTGAACCGCCCCCAAGTATAGAAAGCTCCGGGAGTTCCGTCAACGGAAATTCCCGGAGCCTTGAAAAAACTCCTTATGTGCGTGGTTATGTCGTTGTGTCTTTACGCATCCAGCACGCTTTTGCCCTTTTGGGTCAGTCGGTATTTCTGCAGACGGCTGTTGGGTTTGTCCGGAATGGTGTATTCCAACAATCCCGCTTCCCGAAGTACCGGCAGAGCCTTACGGAGATTACCGCTCAATGTTTTATGCCCCAGTGCGGCAGCAATTTCCGCCGATGAAAGGGGGCCTCTGACACAAGCCTGCAAAATTGTCATATCGACTTGTGCCTCGACTTGTGCCTCGACTTGCTGGACTACGTTCTGGGTGGTTCCCCCCGACTCTTCAAACCGAACCTTACGGGTATTCGCCGGTATAACATGGGGCTGCTCCAGATAGACGGTGAAACGCAGACGCAGGGCGATTTCTTCAACTTTGGGTTCCCTCAAACCAAGCTCCTGGGCCTCTGCAAAGATACGGCGCACACCGGTACCCCATTGTTCAATCAGGCGGAGTTCCTTGAAAACTCGGGCAATGACGGGGTTCCTAATACGAGAGACACCTTGTTTCATCTCTTCTACGGTGAGACCAGGGAAGAAAATGCCCGGGGTTTCTCCTTCCTTCGAAAGGTGGTAGAGTTCCCAGGAAAATCGGGGCAAAAGAGCTTTTGCATAGGCAAAGAAGCTTCTTTCCCAGGGCTAGAACCCCTGGAAGAACGAAAAAGTCTGGAGGATACGAGACGATGACCCAAGGGGAAAGCTTTTTTCTGAGAGTTCACCGCCAAAAAAATTATCAGGAGAATTATCAGGAACAAGAGCAGGAAAACCACCACGAGGACAATCAGGAAACGTACCGAGAGATACCGATAAAAGCGGGGGATCTTCTCTCCCAGGTTCTGCAGGAGCAGCAGTTCCCCCTTGCCACCCCCTGCGGAGGGAAGGGGCTCTGCGGCAAATGCCGGGTTCGGGTGAAGGGGACTGTATCGCCTCCGGATGGGGAGGAGGCTCGCTTTCTGGGGGAGGAACTCCTCGCTCAGGAGTTCCGGCTGGCCTGCCGCTGCACCCTTCTCGGAGAGAGCGCGGTGTGGCTGGAAACTCCCTCTCGGCACAGGAACACCAAGGGAACCCCGGGAGATCTTTCGGCATACGTGTCGGAGGCGCAGAACAGGGAGGGCAATGCAGATGCGGATGCGGAGACAGTTGCTACCGGGGGGACTGGGGGGATCCTGGGGGATCTCTACGGAGCGGTCTTCGATCTGGGAACCACCACCCTGGGATGCTTTCTCTACCATCTTCAAAAGGGAACCCTCGAAGGCTTCGCCTTTGCCCCCAACCCCCAGGCTTCCCGAGGAGCGGATCTGATAACCCGGCTCACTCTGGCGGAGGAATCCGAAGACGCTCAAAAAGAGCTTCAACAGATGCTTCTCAAAAGCATGAAAGAACTGCTCCGGGGTATACTCCGGGAGAAGGAGATCCCCCCGGAAGACTGCACCGAACTCCTCTGTCTGGGAAACAGCGGCATGCACCATCTCTTTGTAGGGCTTCCTCCTACATCTCTCCTCACCCCTCCCTTCTCTCCCCTTTTTCGGGATGGCCTGGAGGAACCTCCGGGAGGCCCCTTGGGAAAGCGACTTCTTCCGGAGGCCCGGCTACGCTGCCTTCCGCTGGTGGAGGGTTTTCTTGGAGGGGATTTTCTCGGGGTTCTCTACTCTCTTCAAGACCGCCCTACGGAAAAACCCCGGCTTGTGGTGGATCTCGGCACCAATGGAGAGATGGGGCTTCTCTGGGAGAGCCGGATTCTCGGAGCCTCCGCCGCTGCGGGGCCCGCCTTTGAGGGGGGAAAGATCTCCTGCGGCACCGGAGCCCGAGGAGGGGCCGTTTCGGGGGTGCGAATGCAGGGAAGCCGCCTCGCCCTGGAGGCCCTGGAGGGTCTTCCTCCCCTGGGGCTCTGCGGTTCCGGCTTGCTGGATCTGATGGAGGTGCTTCTCAAAGGAAAGGGGATGGATCGCCGAGGGCGCCTCGCCTCACCGGGGGAAATTCTCCACCCCGCTCTGCGGGAGGGATTGCAGGAGTATGCCGAAGGACGAAGCTTCCGCTTCGGCTACTCAAAGGAGGGGAAACCCCTGGAGCTTACCCAGCAGGATATCCGGGAGTTTCAGCTTGCCAAGGGAGCCCTCCGGGGAGGTATGGAGCTGCTTCTCGAAAGGGCTGAGCTAACATGGGAAGATCTGGGGGAGGTTCTGGTGGCGGGAACCTTGGGAACCTTTATCCGAAAAGAAGCAGCCCTGGAGACAGGGCTCTTTCCGAAAAACATGGCAGATCGGATCGTCTCCATAGGAAACGCCGCTGCCCGAGGCGGGGCCATGGTGCTTCTGGGGGGTCCCAAAGCATGGAATGAGGTTATGGCCCTGCGAAACCGGGTGGAACACTGCGCTCTGGAAAGTTCCTCCCGCTTTCAGGAGCTTTTTCTCAGGTTCATGAGCTTTGAGCCCTAATATTCTACCCCTGATCCGCTCCCTGGGAAGACTCCAGCAGCCGGCGGATAATAGTGCCCCGACGCTCCAGAAAATCCGTCCCCCAGGGGGAGCGATCCGGCGGCAGCTCCACCTTCATCTCCCCGGCGATGCGGGAGGGGGAGCCCTGAAGAAAGAGAATCCGGTCCCCCAGGTAGAGAGCCTCGGTGATGTCGTGGGTCACCATGAGAATAGTGCAGCTCTGACGCTTCCAGAACTCCAGCAAATCATCCATGATGGCAAATTTCTGCCGAAGATCCAGGGAGCTGAAGGCCTCGTCCAGAAGGAGCAGCTCCGGCTCCACTGCGAGAGCCCGAGCAAGATTTACCCGCTGCTGCATGCCTCCGCTAAGCTCCCGGGGGTAGGCATGCTCCCACCCCGCAAGATGCACCCGCTCCAGCAGATCCTCCACGGGGCATGCAGGGTTGGCAAAACGCACGTTCCGTGCCACCCTAGCCCAAGGGATGAGCCGGGGCTCCTGAAAGACGAACCCCACTCGGGAGGGGGCTCCGGAGATGCTCCCCTCGGAAGGTTTCAGAAGCCCCCCGAGAATCTTGAGAAAGGTGGTCTTTCCGCAGCCGGACTCTCCCAGAAGCACCACTCGCTCCCCCGGATGGATCTCCATGTTCCACCCCTCCAGCACCCGGTGCTCTCCGAAACGCACCCCCAGATGGGCGACACGGATCAGAGAGAGCATGGATTTCCCCTTCGGCGAAGGCGAAAAGCCCGTCCCAGGCTTCGGAAAAGCCGCTCCGAGGAGAGCCCCAGAAAGACCGCCACTCCCGAGAGGGCGTAGATCCCCGGAGTATCCACCCCCTGGCGGGCCCAGGCGAGAAGCACCCCCAGCCCCGCATCACCACAGAGATACTCCGTCACCAGCACCACCTTCCAGGCATTTCCCAGAGCCACCTCCATCACCGCCTCCGCAAAGGGGAGCAGCGCCCCTCCGTAGATCCAGCGCAACCGCCGTAGCCGAGGAACCCGATAAATTCGGGCCATCTCAAGAAGGGTGCCATCCAGGCTCCGCACTCCCGAGGCGGTGGTGAGAATCGCCATGGGGAGAAGGGAGAGTGTGGAGATAAAAACAGGGCCTCGCCATCCTATGCCGAAGGAGAAGACCACTATCCCCAGCCAGGAGATGACGGGTACCGCCTGCACTATCGCCACCAGGGGACGGCAGAAGGCAAAGATCCCCGGACGAAGGCCGAAGAGTACCCCCAAAGGAAGCCCCAGAAAGAGTACCAGAAAAAGAACCAGCCCCACCTCCCCGGCGGAACGGGCCAGGGAGAACCAGAAGAGAGACGTTTGAACGTACTCCAGAAGGCGGCTGGCGGTCTCCAGAGGGGTAGGGAGAATGAGGGGAATGGCAAAGATCCTTGCAAAGAGTTCCCACCCCAGAAACAGCGCCCCGACTCCCAGAAAGAAGCCTCTTCTCATGGATAGAAAAAGTCCTTCTCCGGCACCCCGCTGGAAGATCCCGGAACCCTTTCCGAAAGGTACTCGTAAAAAGTACGCATCTCCTTATATGTGGAAGGACCCGGCCGATAGTCGAAGTTACACGCTCCCAGCGCCGCCTCCAGCACAGCCTGAGGGAGAGAGATATCCTGCCGGAGAAAATCTGCCGCCTGAGAGAGATGGGTTTGGGACCAATGAAGGGAGAGGAGGTACTGACGCTCAAGATTACGAAAAAAAGGAGGATCTGCATCGTAGCTCTTTCGGGAGGCGAAGAGCCCTGTCACAGGGAGGTGGTATTTCTCCCCCGCCTCATCCTGCCAGAGCTGGCGAAGAGGGAGCCCGCGCTCCACCTTCCCCCGAGATACCGCCAGGGTGGTAAAGGGCTCCGGAAGCACCGCATAGCTGGCCTTCCCCGCCCCGAGAAGCCCCACGATCTCCTGGGGGGGAGCATAGAGAAGCCGCACATTCACCTCCGGCACAAGCCCCGCCTTTCGGAGAGAGGAGCGCACCAGCACATCCGCCGTGGTCTCCCTGCCGAAGGGAAGATAGAGCGATGCATTTTCAAGTTCCCCGAGGGAAGAGAAGGGTTCTCCGAGAGGAACGAGGAAGGCGAAAAGATCCCACTGGATCACCCCGAGCAGGAGCAGCGGAAACCCCCTCTGATGGATGGCAGCCCCCAAAGTCACCGGAAGCAGGGCAGCCTCCGCCTTTCCCGAGACGAAGAGAGCGATAATCTCTTCGGGACTATTCCAGAGTTGGATCTGGGGACCGTGCATCATCTGCTGCCGCAGGGGAACCACAGGAAAGAGAGAGGGTCCTCGGGGAACGTAGAGAACTCCCGAAGAAGCCCCCACACTTTCTACGCTTCCGAAAAGAAAGATGCTCAAGAGAACCCCCAGAGTACAAACCTTCAGCAAACGCCGCATATCCACTCCTCCTCTCCTCGTTACACACCGACGGCTCCATGTACAAGCGCACAGCTTTATATGTGTCGTTACGATCCCTCTCAGATCATCGACACCTACACGCCGCCAAGCATTGCCTAATCATAAAGATTTCCGCCAAACTGTTTACGAGCCTCCTCCAGGTGCCGGCACTTTTTGCGGAACTGAAATCCTCGGCAGGTGCAGGATCCGTGAAGAAGATCCACCGCATACTCCTCCTTTCCCAGAGCAAGGTAGATATGCTCCCCAACTTTTGTGAAGAGCACGGGATTCTCCTCCTTCGAAGACGTAGCGGAGGAGGTTGTCTTTTTCGAAAGATCTTCCTCGGAAGCTCCCACCTCGAGAAAACCCTCGGGAAGGAACATCCCCTGAGAATTCTCTTCGACAGCCCCTTCGGGAATCGGAGGAGCGCTCTTTCTCTGAGAGTGTGCCGGGGTATCCAATGCCCGGTTGGAGAGAGCGTCTGCCTCGGAGTTCCGCTCCCGGGGGATCCAGAAATACCGGAGGTTTCTCCCCTTGGCAAGCTCCTGGGCCTCCTGCCAGAGGAGCTGTAAATGAGGTTGCCGAACCTTCCACTCCCCCTTCATCTGGGAGATCACCAGTTTGCTGTCCCCGGAGATCCGTACCCCTCGAAGATCCCGCTTCACGATCTCCCGGAGCAGAAGAAGAAGCCCTTGGTATTCCGCCTCGTTGTTGGTACGCCTTCCGAGATAGAGACAGTCCTCCCAGAGAAGATCTCCCTCCTCATTTTTGAGAAGAGCCCCCGCCCCAGCCTCTCCTGGATTTCCCCGGGAGGCTCCGTCAAAAAAACCTGCGATCATGAGATCTCTCCTCCAAACACCATAAGGGGTGCTTGGGCACCCCTGAACATTCTTTTTTGCACAAAACAATTATGAAGGACCGTTCTTCTCCCCCACGCTCCGGGGCACTCAGGGAGACCGTTCCCGGTGCCGGGGGCAGTGTCCTCCGATTCTCTTTCCCTTGTTTTCGTACATACGCCTGTCCGCCACTGCAAGGACTTCGTCACTGCTCTCCCCATCCTCCTTGAAGCAGGCCACACCGAAGTTTGCATAGGCCCTGAGGGAGGGAACGGAAAATGTGAGCGATTCCAAGGAGTTGTTCAAATCCCGGAGGACTCTCTGCACCTCGTCCGGTAAAGCCTCTCCAAGAACCACAAGAAACTCATCTCCTCCGTAGCGCCCCACCACACCCCTGTCCCCCACAGCGGCGGCCATGGCCTGGGCTGCTTTGATGAGCACCTCATCCCCCACCGCATGACCATAGGTATCGTTAATGTCTTTAAACTTCCACATATCCACCATGATGACACAGCACGGCTCACCGCGTCTTGTCCAAGGCTCCACCGTCTCCTGAAGATACTGAATGAGAAAGCGCCGGTTCCAGACTCCCGTAAGACCATCTCGCCGGGCCTTCTCCTCCTCCACATCCAGAAGGAGATTCACCGAAAAGAGCGCTCCCAGGTGTCGGGAGAGCACGTGAAAAAGCTCCTCATCTTCGGGGGTAAAAGCCCCGAGCCTGGCACGCTCCAGAGCGATTGCCCCGAGGGGCTCCTTCTGGTGGTAAATGGGAACATCAAGCTCCGAAAGGGTGTTCGAATTGATCCTGGCATAGTAGGGGCTCTCACGCACATCCGGAGTGTTGCACACCTCACCATTCTCCAGAGCCCGGAGAGCAAGCCCGTGCCCCTGCTCTATAATCCTACGGCTCTCTCGGAAAAGCTCTTCAGGAGGGATGGCCGAAGAGGCCACCATACGGTGCTCCTCTCCAAATTTGAGCCATATGTAGATGGAGGTATCGGGAAAACGGCTGGTGAGAAGAGACACTGTCTTGCGTGAGATCTCCACGTTATCCCGCTCCCCCGAGAGGGCGTTTACGAGATCGTGAAGAAAGCGCATCCCCTGCAGTTCCCGCTGCAGCATCTGCACATTGGCGATATTCTCAAGTACCAGGGCCATGGAATTGGCAAGAATAGTGAGGATCTCCACATCCCGCACCGAAAAGGCGTTGATCTTTTCGGAGATTACCACCACAATCCCCCAGAGAAACTCTCCGTGAGCGACAGGAAAGGCGATCTCCGACAGGGTACCGAATTCGTCGGGGCGGAAGTAGGGATCTCTGGAGGTGTCGTTGCAGATATAGGGCTCCAGGGATGCCGCCACCCTGCCGATGATCCCCTTCTTTTCGAGAACGTATTTTTTTTCTTCTTCGGCGGAGATGGAAAAGGCCCGATAGGAAAAAACCGTAGTTACAGGATCTGTACGGTTCAGACGACCAAAAATGAAGGAACGCTGATAGCCGAAACGCTCCCGAAGTACTTTCCCCACCACATCATAGAGCGATGCCGTATTTTTACACTGGAACAGTTCACTGGAGGCATCCAGGAGAATCTGCTTGAACTGGGAGTAGGACTCCACCTCCCGCTTGCTCTCAAGAAGGGTCTCAAGAGAGCGGTTTAATGCCTGCTGGGCAAGAGTGAGGTTACGCCGGTTCGCCCGGCTTCGTTCCAACCCTTCCTGGAGTTCCCTCTCCGCATCAATATGAGAGAGCACCGAGGCCAAAATCCCCACAAGGAGGGTGCTGAAACGCACATCCCCCTCGTGGAAACAATTTTTCTCCGCCGCCTCAACATCCATGACACCGAAGATACGGCCGTGCCACACAATGGGGACCGCAAGTTCCGCCTGGGTATCGCTCATATCGGGAAAGTAGTCTGGATCGCGGGCAACATCGTTCACCACCTGGACCTCGGCTGTTCGGTAACACCGGCCGCAGATCCCCTGATTTGGAAGGATGTGCTGTACTGAAGGATCGTGATTGGCAAACCCCACAAGATCCAGGCACCCCTCCCGCTCATTCCAAAGATAGACCGCCGGGCGGGAAAACCCAGTTTTTTCGGCAATGATCTTTGCCGCAAGGGAACAAGCCTCTTCTTTGGTTTTGGCCTTGTCGACCTCTACCAGGTACTGAAGAAGCAGATCCTGCCCCTGGACGGTCCTCATACGATCGCTCCGAGAATGTGCCGAAAGCCTCTCATCGCCTTCTTCAGCCATGCCTCTCGCTCCTTCACAGGCTCTTTTATTCATTGCCACCTCAATACAGCATACTGGGGCAGATCATCGGTAGGGCATCCACCGGTCCCGAAGCTCCCAGGCCTTGTCCCGGACAACGTCGTTCACCCTCTGTACCAGGGAGGGATCCACATCCAGGGCGAAAAAGGCTCCGTAGTATTCCCGCGTGAGAAGCACATCAAGGATAGTATACCCCTCATGCTCCTTCATAATCTGGAACGCCAGGGGGCTGTCCACAATAGCCGCCTGCGACTCCCCCCTGTGGAGGGCTTGAAATGCCTCGGGCCAGGTTGTAAAGGGGAGAGGCTTGATCTTGGAAATTTTTTCCGCCGCCGCAGCGCTGGTAGTTCCCGATTGGAAAGAGACAGTCATACCCTGCATCTGGCTTGGGGAGACGATGCCGCTCCCCCGAGGGAGAAGCACCGCTTGCCCTGCAGTGAAGTAAGGATCGGAAAAGAGAACACGTTTCATGCGCTCCTCGGTAACAGCAATACCCGCAAGGCCCATATGCACACCCTCAGGCCAGAAGCCGTTCTCGAGAATCCCCGTAATGCTCCCCGTCTCTCCCTTTCCCCAGGGGAGCGGGACAAGAACACAGGTCACTCCAAGAGCCTCTGCCACGTGCTCTGCAAGATCCACCTCCAGCCCTTCGAAGCTGTCACCGCTACGGAAGTGGAAAAACCCCCAGTCCTGAGCCTCCAGGGCGATGCGCAACTCACCCCCCTGGAGAGGGGAGGGGAGATTCCCCCCAAAGGCTCCACAGATCCCCCCAAAAAGGGCGAGAAAAAACACCGCTCCTGGAAAGGAACGCAGAAGAAACCGAAATATGTCCATGAACACCCTCCTCTTGTACGAACAGGCGCGTTGTCCTCATCCCGAAATCACAAGTGCGGGTACATTGTATCATGTTTCGCAGAGCCCAAAACCGGAATATGTGATAGTCTATATCTTCCCCAAACCCGTGAAAGACTGCCTTAAAGCTTTCCCGAGGGGGGACAAACATTTTCGAGAGGAGGCCCAAGGCTCATGGGCGGATCCATCCCTTCGCTATTCCTCCTTCTGGGGGGAATAGGTCTCTTTCTTCACGGCCTTACCTACAGCACCGAGGCTTTTCGGAGGGTTCTCGGCAAGCGAACGGACACCCTTCTGGGCTCGTTTCTCCGCCATCGGGGGCTCTCCTTCGTCACAGGAGCCTTTTTTTCCGCTCTCGCCCAGAGCAGCACCGCTGCCACTTCCTTTGCGGTAGGACTCGTCAGCGCAGGGTTCCTTCCCCTGGAAAGCGCTATGATCGTTATGATCGGCGCCAGCGTGGGAACCACGTTCGTTACCTTTATCCTTGCCCTCCATGTGGTACAGTGGGCCCCTCTTGGAATAGGAGTGAGCGCCTTTCTGCTCCGTAGCTCCCGCCCATCTCTCCAGAAGTGGGGGGCCCTGGGACTGGGGATCTCTCTGATCCTCACGGGAATGCTCTTCATCCAGCAGGGGGTGCTCCCCCTGAGTACCTCTCCCGCCCTGGCCTCCCTTCTCCTGGCCATAGGCAAGAGCCCTCTTCTTTCGGGGTTAACCGCCTTCGGAATCACTGCGGTCCTTCAGAGCAGCGTTCCTGTCATCGGTCTTGCCATGGCTCTCGTCTCTTCGGGACTGCTCCCACTGGATGCGGTGTTCTTCCTCGTTCTCGGATCTCACGGAGGAACCTCCATCATGGTGCTCTTCGCAGGAATGGGAACGAAGAAACACGCTCGCACCCTGGCGTGGAGCAGCTTTCTCTACAAGGTGGGAGGAATCCTTCTGTTGCTTCCGCTCTACCGGATTCTCCCCTCCTGGGGATCCCGGCTTTTCTCCTCCCCCGAGGGGAGCATCGCCTTCATCCAGAGCGTCCTTATCTGGGGAAACGCCCTTCTGCTTCTCCCTCTAGCAAAACCTCTTGCCCGAGGGGGGGCTCTTCTGGCGGAGCTTTTTGGCCGGGAGGATCCGGGAGAACCACTCTATCTGGAATTCCCCCCTCCCCCCTTCAGCAACCTCGCCCTCTCGCTACTCTCCAAAGAGATGGTCCGGGGGACAAATCTCATGGAGGAGTGCCTTTTCCGCACGCTCCGAACTCCCTGGGCATCGGAACGGATATCCTTGCTTACCCGGGGGGCAGAAGATCTCATGGAGAGCTGTACCGAATACCTTCTGGCTCTTCCGCCCCCCCTGGAAGAGCCACGGAGTCCCGGAGAATACACGTGCCTCGCCCACAGCCTGGGGTGTATGCGAGAGCTGAACAACCTGGCACTCCGAAACTTTCTCCCCCAGTATCAGAGATGGCGGGAGCTTTCCCGGAAAAGGCCCTCTCCTCAGGAGGAGGAGTGGGATGATATCGAAAAGAGGCTTCTCCTTATCGTGAACGAAAGTTTCGGTTCCTTCGCTCTGGGAGATTCGAAACCCTCCAGAAAATTCATCAAAGAATACCGGGCGATCACGAACTCCCTGGAAGAGCTTCAGGCGGCCCTTGAAACGACCAGGGGGCTCTTCCACACCCCAGAAAATCTCAGGCTCTGGGAGCTTTCGCACACCTTGCGATCCATGGTACAGCGCTGCTTCTGCCTTGTTCAGGGATGCTCCATGGGAGAGATCGAATCCCTTCTATGGGAACCCTCCGAAAGGATGCGTGAAAAAAAGTGAATTTTTTCCTGCAAAAACTACGGCACTACGTTCCTGCAAGACAGGCCCCCTCGGCGGAGGAGTTCCTCTTTTCGGAAGACAGGAAGCGCCTTCTCGGGTTACTCCAGGAGATGGGGAGCACCGTGGACCTCTCCCTGGATCTGGTTATGCAGTCGCTGCAAGAGAGGGATCTGGAAAAGGCGGAGCAGGTAATCTCCCTGGATACCCAGATCGACAGTCTTGAGCTGGAGCTGGAACGCCAGTGCCTTCATGTTATGGCCCTCCGCAAACCCGTACGGAACAGTCTGCGCTTTCTCATCTCTCTCATCAAGGTTGCAGCGGATCTTGAAAGAACCGGAGATCAGGCGGTGAACATTGCGGAGAAGGTGCTTCTTCTCGGCAACACCCCTCTTCTCAAACCGCTGGTGGATATCCCCAGAATGGGGGGTATCGCCCGGGAGATGACACAATACGCCCTGCAATCCTTCGAAACCGAGGATCCGGAGCTGGCGGTACGCGTCTATGCCATGGATGATCAGGTGGATAGTCTCTATACCGCCATCTTTGAGGATATCCTCGTGCTGATCTCCGAACGGGGGTTCTCATCCCGAAAGGATCTGGAACAGGCCATGAGCCTTGTGCTCATCGCCCGCTATCTGGAACGCATGGGAGATCAGGCGGTAAACGTCGCCCGACGAAGCTACTTCATGGTAACCGGAAAGATCATGGATCAGGAGTTGGAGCAGCGAGCATAGTGGTCGGCGAGTGCAGCTTTGCGTCGCGGAGGCCCGGTACTGGCACAGGACGTGCCGGTAAGCCGTAGCACGCTCTCAGAGACGTGCGCATCGAGAGGCCTCCTCTACGCGCACCCCTCACCCAGACATTTTCGCGCTTCCTCTCCCTCTGACCAGAGGCTTCCCCCACGCCAGGAGCGGTTGCTCTCCTCCTCTTCGAGAGAGGCCAGCTCTTCATCCCCCAAGGCGAGAAAAGCCTCCACCACCTGGGGATCAAACTGGGTTCCTGCGTGTTTGCGCAGCTCCTGCCGGGCATCGTTCGAAGAGACACCTTTCCGGTAGGCCCGATCGCTTGTCATGGCATCGTACGCATCCGCCACGGAGAGAATGCGGCTGAGCAGGGGAATCTCCCGCCCCACAAGCCCCGCGGGATACCCCCGGCCATCCCAACGCTCGTGATGATGCTCCACCACTGCAGCGATCTCTCCAAGCTCCGAGGAGTGAGAGAGCACCTCACGTCCCTTGGAGGGGTGTGTCTGGATAATCGCACGCTCCTCCGGGGTAAGGGGCTCGATCTTGTTCAGCACCTCCGTAGGAACGAGAAGCTTTCCTACGTCGTGCACAAACCCAGCCCAGTAGGTCTGCTCCACCTGCTCCGGAGTAAGCCCCATGGCCTGGGCCACCCGGCGTGAAATCCGAGCCACGTTCTCCGAATGACCGCTGGTGTAGGCATCGTACATTTCGAGAATGGAGATGATGGATCGAAGAAGATCCTCCTGGAAACGGCTCCGCACCGCAAAAAGCTGCTGCATTCCCAAAAATCCTGAGGCGAGGCTTCCCAGCGCATCCAGTATTCTCCCCGTATCGGAGGAGAAACGTTCGTTCTCATCGTCACTGCGCGCCACCGCGAGAAACCCGAGAACCCGCCCTCCGGCCCGGAGGTTTACCATAAGCCCCTGGGAGATCTCCGGGCAGGCCTGGGAGAAAGAGCGCCGGAGATCTTCGGGCCACCGATCCATCATGAGAGCGAAGGAGACCGTAGCCCCCCGAAAGACCACGTGCTCCGGCTTGAGGGGGAAACCCTCAAGAAGCTTCACGTCCACCCCAACTCCGGAGAGGATGCGCACCTCCTCCCCTTCGAGAATGCCTACGATCCCCGTACTCGCTCCCGGCAGCATATCCACAGCCAGAGCAAGGATGCGGTTCATGTAGCGCTCCTGCCCCATGTTCCTTGCGGCGCTCAGAGAGACTGCAAGAGAGATCACGTGCTCCAGCCGCCCCGCAAGTTTCTCCCGGCTCATGTAGAGTTCTTCAAGCTCTTCGTTCATGGCCTTGAGTTCTTCCATACCTGCGGCGATCTCCCGCCCCATGTTCTGGAAAGATCGGGTAAGCTCCTGCACCTCCAGAGGGGTATCCTCATCCAGAGGCTCCGAGAGAGCAAAGGACGTTGGCTCCGTCATAAACTCGTCAAGACCCTGCATAAGGACGTGGAAGGGGTGCACGATCTCCAGAGATGTCCGGGCCACGCTCCAGAACATCCATGCCGTTCCGAGAAGGAGGATCATCATCCCCCATCCAACCCCCCGATAGAGCACATCCACAAGAAAGGAAAAATCCATGCGAATCTCTACGAGCACCGCATCATCCTCCAGAGGCACACCCCCGCTCTCGCCCGGAGAGCGCCACAGGGAGTAGAGAACCCCCCGCCGGGCCCCCTGCTCACGAAGATGAAGCACCCCGTTCTCCGGCAGCTCTTTCTGCACCCGGGCAAGGAAAGCCTCGTCGAGAGAGGCCCCGGATTCCCAGATAGGGCTTCCCGTAAAGAAAGAGTAAAGATGCACCTCCGCCACGAAGGGAAGCTCCTGAAGCTCCCCTATCATGCGCTCCACCTGGTGCAGCAACTCCTGATCCACCGCCACCGCCACACCAAGCACCGTACGATCGGGGAAAATCCAGTAGCCGTATTCGTAAAAATTTTTTCGTTCGGGAGACCAGAAGAGCGGGAGTACCGTTACCTCCCCGCTCAGAGCGTTGAAAAGGTGCTCCCCCCCCAGCGGAGGAACCGGGGGCAATCCCTCGGGAAGCGAAGAGCTGCGCAGCTTTCCCTGGGCATCCAGGGTGAAGGAGTAAAGGAAACGGTCTCCTTCACCATCCCAGCGGGCCTCCGGAAGAAGCCGCCGCTCCATACGACGCACAAAAAAATCCAGCTCCATCTTCGGGATATCCGTAGCGGAGGTATCCGCCACGAAAACCCGCTGCAATCCATCCAGTACGGTATGGGCCACCATCTGGTATTGGGATTGGAGAATGCCGATGGTTCGGGCATAGGAGTCGAGAAGACGCATCACCGACTGGCTTGTGCGCTCCTCTATTGTCGAGGAAAACCATTGCCGCAACGTAGCTCCCCCCCAGAGAAGGTAGAGGACGAAGGCCAAGGCGATGACCGCATACATGGGTAGAAAGCGAAATAAAATCCGTCTGCGAAGGGGTACGGGCTTACCCAACATAGAACCTCCCTGGACACGAAACTCCGTCAAAAAAGCTCTTCAAGAAGTCTCAGAAATTTCTCATGGCTCGTTCAAAACAGCATAGCACGAAGAGATAGCAGCCTCTCCCTGGAGTCGGGAAGAAATCTCAGGGAATCCAGCGATTCTGAAGAATCTCCCGCTGCCCCACAACTACTCGATTCACCAGGCTCCGAAGCTCCGAATCTGACGAGAGCGGGAGCACCAGCGCGTAGCTCTCCCGGGTGAGGAGCTTATCCAGTACCTGAATCTCGGGATGAGCCTTCAGAAAAAGAAGGGCAAGAGGGCTGTCGATGACGACAACATCCACCAGCTTTTCCTTAAAGGCCTGTAATGTGGCAGAGGCGTTTTCGAGAGGGACCATCTCGTTCAGAGAGGAGAGAGTCCGCGCCGCGGGCTCACTGGTGGTATCCCTGGGAAATCCCACCCGCCGACCCTGAAGAGATTCGAGAGAGATAATTCTCTGGGATCCCCGATGGAGTAGCACCATCTGTCCTACGAGAGCGTAGGGCTCTGAGAAATGCACCCGGACAGATCGCTCGGGAGTCATGGTAACCGTGGAAGCGATGAGATCAAAGGGTCCCCAGGGAGACCCAGCGAGGACACCGGAGATGCTCCCCTCGTCACCCTCCCCCCAGGGGAGCGGGATATAGACGGGAGAAACTCCCAGCGCATCTGCAACGTGTGCCGCAAGGTCGACACAGAGCCCCGAAGGCTCTCCCTCGTGCCACCGCAGAAAATAGGCCCAGTGGTCATCCTCAAGAGCCACCCTTAAAACCCCTCGCTCGCGAATGGCGGAAGCGGAGATCTCCGAAGCCGCAGCTTCGCAGAGAGCAGATCCACCCTCCACCATAAGAGAGATAGCCAGAACAAGGAGAAAGATTATCCCAAGAAAACCTCGTTGCGCTCCCCCAGGATCTTCCCCATCTCGGGCAAAACCCCTTAAAGAAGCGAAAAGAGAAACCGCCCTCAAAATCTTTAAGTTTTTTAGATTTTTTAAATTTAAGCTCTTCAAGTTTTTCACACCGCCACCCTCTCAAACTCTTTTTCCCATCACCTTGGAGAGAAAAGATCTCCCTCTTTCAGCGAACCCAACGGTTTTCCAGAAAAACCCTCTGCTCTGCAATCACTCGATTTACAATATTTTTATACTCCATATCCGAAGAAAGGGGAAGCACCAGGGCGTAGCTCTCTCGCGTGAGGAGCTTATCCAGTACCTCCGTCTCGGGATATTGCTTTAAAAAGGAGACCGCCAAGGGGCTGTCGATAACGATAGCATCCACCAGCCCCTCTCGAAACGCTTGAAAGGTGGAGACCGCATCGCCGCTCAGGGAGACCAGGCGACTGGAAATGAGAAAGTTTCGGGCAGCTATTTCGCTGGTGGTATTTCTGGGAAACCCTACCCTCTTATTTTTCAGATTTTCCAGAGAGAGCACCCGGACCTCTCCTCTGCGAGCAAGCACCATCTGTCCTAAAAAGGCATAGGGCTCGGAAAAATACACCCACCGGGCTCGCTCCGGCGTGGCCGTCACCGCAGAGGCGATCATGTCGAAAGGGCCCCAGGGCCCTCCTTGAAGAATCGCCGTAATAGTACCATCCTCGTTATTACCCCAAGGAAGTGGTTCGTATGAGACGGGGACTCCCAAAGCCTCTCCCACCGCCTCTGCGAGATCTATACAAAGCCCCGAGGGCTTCCCCTCACCCCATTGAAGAAAATAGGCCCAGTCCTCATCCTCCAGAAGAACCCGCAGCACCCCACGCTCCTGGATGGCGGAGGCAGAGACTTCCGAGGCCCAGATCCGGGGATTTGGAAGGCAGAGAAAGAGAAAGAGCAGCAGCAAAAATGATCTCTCCCGGAAGGAACGGCTCGGAAACGACGCGACGCGTTGCGCGCACAAACAGTTTTTCCCGAATTGCATCACAAGCACAACCCCCCTCTCCCAAAAAAGCTGACACGGCGCTTCCCAGACCGTATAATCCCATAAGAACATCGCAATGTTCCGACAAAAAACTGTGGAGAGTCGGCACGCAGGAGTTCCATAATACCAGAATACCAGTCCTTCCGAAAAAAAGAAAAATACTTTTCTCGAAAAAGTTTTTCTCGGATACGCTTTATTTAGAAAAAAGCATGCCGCCGCGAACCCCTTCACAGCTACCGACATCGTACAGCCCCGTCGACATATACTCGACACACAGAAAGAGGCGTTGCCATATGGAGATTTCCCTGTCTTCCCCCCAGCTCTTCGGCGTCACCTCCTCGGGAGAAGATGTGTATTGCTACAGAGTAACCAGAGGTGCTCTTACCCTTACCTGCATGGATTACGGGGGGGGGCTTCTTTCCCTCTCTGTGCCGGATCGTTACGGCAAACGTGAGGACATCCTTCTCGGATACGAAACTCTCGAAGAGTACGAAAGAGATTCCTGCTGGTGCGGCCTTCTCTGCGGCCCCGTGGCGGGGCGCCTGGAAAAAACCTCCTTCGAGCTTCAGGGCGAGAAGTACCGCCTGGAGGCAAATCACGGTAGCGCATCCCTGCACAGCGGCTCCACAGGCTTCTCCCGGTCGCTCTGGAGGGGAGAACTCTTTCAAACCTCCCGGGAAGAGGGGATTCGCTTCTCTCTCGCTCCTCCTCGGGGAAGCTGGGGCTTTCCGGGAGCGCTGGAGATCACCGCCACATATCTTCTTTCCCCGAGGAGTCTCATCCTCCTCTGGGAGGCACGGAGCACCGCCCCGATTCTTCTCGCCCCCGCCTTTCACGGCTATTTCAATCTCGGAGGAACCCCCTGGAACACCACAGAAGACCATCTTCTTCAGATCCGGGGAAGTCACGTCATGCCCCTTGATGAAAAACACCTTCCGGGCTCCCCTCTCCCGGTAGAAGGAACTCCCTTTGATTTCCGAACCCCCCGATCTCCCGATCCCCTACCGTGGGGAGAAGATCCCCAGATAACCCTCGCCAGAGGGTACGATCACCCCTTTCTGCTGGATCCTCCTGAGGGGGACTCAAACCCTGCGGTCACTCTTGCTCACCCCGAAAGCGGCAGATGCATGGAGATCTTTACGGATCACCCCGTATGCGTCTTCTACTCCGGAGGCTTTTTCACCCCCGAAACGCTCTTCCGGGGAGGACACCGAGGAACCCCAGCCCTGGGGCTGGCTTTGGAATTTCAGGAACACCCCAACGCCCCTTTTGTGCCAGAACTCCCCCTCCCCCTCCTTCTTCCGGGAGAAGTCTATCGAAGACGCACGGAGTGGCGCTTTTCCACAGTGCAAAAATCCATGAACATGACTTCGTTTCTTTCTGAAGGGAGGAATATCTGATGCGGCGCTCTTTTCTCTGGATCATACCGGCCCTTCTTCTCGGGGGGATACTTGGACACACCGCGGGGGAGAAGGAGCTTTCGGCGAGAGCTACGGAGTTCTTTCGAGAAAAGCTCCCCTTTCTTCGCTCTTCGGAAGAAGTAGATCCCAAAATCATCAGGGGAACCGGCACTATTGAGGTGCGGGAGGTACACATCTCCTCTAAAAGCTCGGGATACATCAGAGAACTTCGTTTCTCCGAAGGGGATCTGGTGCAGAAGGGGGAACTTCTCGCCCTCATTGATCGCCCGGATCTGGAGGCCCGGAAGGCCCAGGAGGAGGCAAATTTGAGGAGGGCGGAGTTTCTTCTGGCAGATATGCGTACCGGGGCACGCCCCGAGGAGATTCAGAAAGTCCAGGCCCAGCTGGAGGGGGCCCGGGCCCGGTACAAACAGGCGAAAAAGAATGCGGAGCGTTTTACCGAACTCCAGAGGGAACAGATAGTCTCCCCCCAGAAGGGAGAAGAGTTCCAGACCACCATGGATACCGCAGCCAGCGAAGTCCGGGCTCTGGAAAAACAGCTTGAACTGCTGCAGCTGGGATCCCGGGAGGAGCAGATCCGGGCACAGGAGGCAGCCGTGGATGCTTTGCGTGCAGCAAAAGACATCACCGAAAGCCTTCTGAAAGATACGCACATTCTCGCTCCCCGGACAGGGCGGATCCTTCTCAAGAATCTTGAGGAGGGAGAGTATGCCGCCCCCGGAAGCGTTCTGGGGGTAATGGGGGATATGCAGGACTGCTGGGTGCGGCTCTACATCCCCTCGGTACAGCTCGGTAGGATCGGTTATGGCCAGGAGGCCAGGATTCGGGTAGACTCCTTTCCGGATCGCTTTTTTCCGGGGTATATCTCGGAGATCGCCGGCAAGGCCGCCTTCACCCCCCGGGAGAGCCTGAGTGAGGCGGAGCGGAGCAATCTCTCCTTTCGGGTGAAAATTCAGGCGCCTAACCCCGAGGAGATCCTCAAACCGGGAATGCCCGCAGATGTGGAGATCCTCCCGTGACCATTCTTGAAATTCGCCATGTCTCCCACTCCTTCGGCTCTCTTCTGGCGCTGCAATCCTGTTCCTTCATGCTCCAAAAGGGGGAAATCTTCGGCCTTCTCGGCCCTGACGGGGCGGGAAAGACCACGCTTCTACGGATTCTGGCGGGGGTGCTCCAGCCGGATGCGGGAGAGATCCGCCTCCCGGATTTTGATAGCTTTCGGGAGTTTCGGCAGCATCTGGGATACATGCCTCAGCACTTCAGCCTCTACGAGGAGTGTACCGTGGAGGAGAACATCACCCTTCTGGGGCGGCTTCACGGGGTTCCCGAAAAGGAGTTGCGGAAGCGACGCAAGGATATTCTTGAGATGATGGGGCTTGCCCCCTTTCGGAAACGGCTGGGAGGAGATCTCTCCGGGGGGATGAAACAGAAGCTCTCTCTGGGAGCCATTCTGGTGCACCAACCCCAGATCCTTCTTCTGGATGAACCCGGCACAGGGGTAGACCCCGTTTCAAGGCGGGAATTCTGGCGCATTCTCTATACGCTGAACCGCCAAGGCATAACCATGCTCCTCTCCACCGCCTACATGGAGGAAGCCTCTCTCTGCTCCCGGCTGGGACTTCTCTCCATGGGAAAACTGCTCCGAGTCGGCACTCCCCAAGAGATACGCCGATCCTTCCCCTATCCCATGCTGCGCCTCTCTTTTCCCGGAATTTCACAAAAAACAGCCCTTTTCCGGGCATGCACAGCCCTTCCGGGGGTGCGCTGGGGAAATCCCCTGGGGGAGTTCCTGCATCTAGCGGTAACAGATCGGAAGCTTCTGGAAGAGTCTCTTTCGAAACTGCTTCAGGAGAAGGGCTCTCCCGAATGTGCCCTGGAAGAGATTGCCCCGGATCTGGAGGATATCTTCGTGGAACTCGCCTCCCCGAAGACTCCCGAGGAACAGCAAGCATGAGGGCTGCTCTGGAAGTGAAGAACCTCACCAAATATTTCGGGAATTTTGCCGCCGTGAAGGGGTTGCATCTTCGGGTGGAACCGGGGCAGATCTACGGCTTTCTGGGGCCCAACGGATCGGGAAAGAGCACCACCATACGAATGATCTGCGGCATTCTCCCCCCCACCGAGGGAGAGGGGCAGGTACTGGGGTTGGATCTGCGGAAAGAGCGTCACGCCCTCCGGCAGAGAATCGGCTATATGTCCCAGAAGTTCAGCCTCTACGGGGATCTTACAGTGGAGGAAAATCTCGCCTTTTATGCGGGGATGTACGGCCTGGAGGGAAATCGTCGGAGGGAACGTATGAGAGCCATGCTGGCTCTCGCAAAGCTCGAAAATCGAAGCAGAGATCTTGCGGCAACGCTCTCGGCAGGAATCCGGCAACGCCTTGCCCTGGGGTGCGCCCTTCTGCACGAGCCGGAGCTGCTCTTTCTGGATGAGCCCACCAGCGGGGTGGATCCCCTCTCACGCAGACACTTCTGGGATATTATCTACGATCTTGCCGCAGGAGGAACCACGGTACTGGTGACCACCCATTTTATGGATGAGGCGGAGCACTGCGAAATGCTGGGGTTTATCTTTCAGGGGGTTCTGCTGGCTTCGGGGTCTCCGGAAAAACTCAAAGAGAGCCTCCGGGGAAAGCTCTATGGGGTGGAGCGGGAAAATCCCATGGATCTTCTGGAAGATCTCTGGCCACGGACGGGAAAGGATCTGGAGGACTGCTATGTCTCAGGACAATCCCTCATGATTCTCGCCCCCGAGGGGATCCCCGAGGATCTCAAGAATCTCTCTATGCACCTCATGCCTCCTACCCTGGAAGATGTCTTTGTCTCCCTGGTTCGCCGGGGAAGAAAGGAGCCATCCGCATGAAACGCCTTCGGGCACTGCTGATCAAGGAATTTCTCCAGATGAAGCGGGATCGCATCACCCTGGCGATTATGGTGATGATCCCCGTGGGGCAGCTACTGATCTTCGGCTTTGCCATCAACACGGATGTAAAGCATCTGAGTACCATCCTCTTCGACCAGTCGCAAACCGCCCAAAGCCGGGAGCTTCGGGATGCCTTTCAGGCCACCCAGTATTTCGACTTCACCCGAGAGGGGAGAAGCTTCGAAGAGGTGGATAACGCCATCCAGAGCGGTATCTGCAAGGTGGGTATCATCTTCCCTCCGGATTTCGCCGAGCTGCTAGAGCGGGGAGAGTCCGCCCCGGTACAGGTGCTGGTGGATGCCTCGGACTCCATGTCCTCCGCCTCCGCCATCAATGCCGCCAGCATGCTGGGGCTTGTGGAATCTGCCAAGCGACTCCAGAGAACATCTTCCAGGCCCCATGTCCAAGCCTACGACATCCGCCTTCGGGCCTGGTATAACCCAGATTTCGTCTCCCCCTACTACATGGTGCCGGGGGTACTCGGAGTGGTGCTTACCATGACCATGATCCTTCTCACCTCGGTGGCCATCGTGCGGGAGCGGGAGCGAGGCACTCTGGAGCAACTCACAGTAACCCCCATGAGGAGCTGGGAGTTTCTGCTGGGAAAGATTATCCCCTATGTCGCCGTGGGCTACGTGCAGCTCACCCTGGGGCTTGGGGTCGGCTACTTCGTCTTTTCGGTACCTCTGCGGGGGAGCCTGGGGGGGCTCTATCTCATCACCTTTCTCTTCATCCTGGCAAGCCTCGCCATGGGGATTCTCATCTCCAGCGTCTCCCGCACCCAGATGCAGGCCATGCAGCTCTCGTTTTTTGCGCTGCTTCCGAGCATTCTTCTTTCGGGGTTCATGTTCCCCCGGGAGGCCATGCCCCGGCTCTTTTTTGAACTGAGCAGGATCCTTCCCCTTACCTATTTTCTTACCGTGGCAAGAAGCATTCTGCTCAAGGGCTCCCCCGCGGGATTTCTGCTCCCGGAAATTCAAGCTCTGGCCATCCTCTCCGCCCTCTTTCTTGGGATAAGCCTTCTGCTCTTCCGGCACGCCTTAGATTAACAAACACTACCCCTTCTCGTCTTCCCGGAGCCAGTGAATAATGGCCAGGGTGGCATCGTCCAGACCTTCGGGCTCTTCTTCTCCCTCTCCGAGTAGCAGGGCATCGCAGAGAACGCCGAGGATCCCCCGCACATCCAGGGTGCGGAGCTTTTCCGGAGGGAGAAGGGACTGCACCCTTTCGCACCACCCATCGAGCCCACCGCAACGGTCGATAAGGCCATCGGAACTCAGAATGATGCTGTCTCCGGGGTTCATTTCATAGGAATGGGTCTCGTATGTTCTGCCGGGAAAGTACCCCACGGGGAACCCTGTTATCTTAAAAGGAGCCACCTCTCCGCTGACAGCATCACAGTAGAGCGGCCAGGGGTGCCCCGCCGAGGCGAGATGCAGCACCCGTTCTCCCTTCACCCCCTCCATCTTCCCCACCATGGCGGTAAAGGAGAGCAGGGAATCCTCGCCAAAATAGGCATAGAGAGAGTCGTTCATATTCTGAAGAACCTCGCCGGGGGTGTCGGCTTTCTCCAGGGCATCAAGGAAGAGGAGCTTCGCCATCCCCGTCCCCATAGCAGCCCCCACTCCGTGCCCCGTCACATCAATAAGAATACCCCACGCATCCCGGCCATGGCGGACATAATCGAAGAAATCCCCCCCCAGCTCCGCCGAAGGAACGTACCGGTAGGCACAGGAACGCCCCTCTTCGACATTGATTCCGTAGGCAGGGGGGAGAAGAGTCTGCTGAAAAGCCCTGGCTATGCCGAGTTCTTTCCGGAGCTGCTCGTCTCGACGCCGGAGAATCTGGGTGTTTTCGTAGAGGGCCAGGGCGTTTTTGATTTTAAGAGGGAGAAAGAGAGACATCTGCTGCAGGGTGAGGGGCTTGAGAAAGTAATCCCGGGCCCCCATGGAAAAGGCGGTGCGCATGCTCTCCCAATCGCTGTTTCCGGAGTTGACGATCACCGGAAGATCCTGATATTTATCGTTCTTCCCAAGCCACTCCAGAACCCCGAAACCATCGATATGGGGCATCATGAGGTCGAGAATGACGAGGTGCACCTCCTCGGATTCCAGGGTACCAATGGCCTCCCGGCCATCTCCGGCCTCGAGAAAACGGATATCCTCCAGGGCTTTTCGAACAACCCGGATCATGGAGCGCCGGACAAAGACGTCGTCATCCACCACAAGAATGGTCATGGTCTTACTCATGAGACTCCTCCAGAAAAGGACTGCAGATCATGAACCGCACTCTCCACCTGGGAGAGCATCTCTCCCAGAAGAGGATCGAAACGCTCCCACACATCCCGGGCAGCATCAAGATCCTCCGCATCACAGAGACGATGAATGCTATCCGCCAGGGGTACCCCCTCGTGCCACCCCATCATTCCCAGGCCAGATTTCATGCTGTGCGCTGTCCGGGAGGCAAGGGTACGATCCCGATCAGCCAGAGCCTCCCGCAAAATACTACGGAGAGTCCCATACTCCCGAAAAAAATCCTCAAGAATAGTCTCAAGAAGATCTCGATCCCCGTCGAGGTCTTCCAGTAAAGCCTCCAGGGAAATCTCTGGTTTTTGGAACTGGGACATGGTTTTCCACCTTCCCCTTGCGTTCTCCTCTCCCGAAAAAGAAAGGGCTTTACGAAACACCTTTCGAGAGAACCCCCGCTGGACACACCTGACCTTCCTAATTTTTCAGAAGCTTTTTCCGATGCAGACCCGGTTTCTCCCCTCCGCCTTCGCCTGATACATGGCGGAATCCGCACAGTTCACAAGATCGTCGAGAGAACAGTCACCGCAGTACTCCGCAACACCCATACTGGCAGTAATCCGAACCGCGCCCTTGGGAGAGCATACGGGGCTCTCTTCAATGTAGCAACGCACCTTTTCACAGAGATTCCGGGCTTTTTCGAGGGAATGCTCGGGAAAGACGAGAAGGAACTCCTCTCCTCCAGAACGTCCCACCTCGCAGCCTTCTTCCTGGAGAATCGTAAGGATACGCCGCCCCACCTCCCGGAGCACGTCATCCCCCGCACTATGCCCCAGGGTATCGTTCACCCGTTTGAAGTGGTCCAGATCGAGCACCGCAATGCTGAGGGGAGTTTCCTTTTCGGTACTCTCTTCCATCTCCGTTTCGAGGTACTTCATCACCCCCCGGCGGTTCATGAGGGCAGTAAGAAAATCCCGCTCCGCCTGGTAACGCAGAACCCGCTGCAGATCCACGATACGCTTCCCCACAGAGAGCCGCATCCGAAGCTCCTGAGGATCGAAAGGCTTGGTGACGTAATCATCCGCCCCAGCCTCAAACCCCTGGAGAATACTCTCCTTCTGATCCTTCACCGTAAGAAGGATGATATAGGGATAGACCGATGCCTCCTGATACTCCTCCCGCACCCGGCGGCATATCTCGGTCCCCTCCATGCCGGGAAGAAGCCAATCCAGTAGCACCAACTCCGGAGGGTCTTCACCGAGAAGCTCCTCTAAGGCGCTCGTTCCGTCCCCCACCACGAGAGGCTCGTACCCCCACTTGCCGAGGAGGGATTCGAGCATCATCCGGGAAGCCCGTTCGTCCTCCGCTAAAAGTACCTTCACACATATCCCTCCCTAGAGATGTTCTACGTAGTCAAGAAAGAGGCCAATCTCGCGCTCCAGAGCGACCAGAAGCCTCTCGATCTCCTCACGGCCTCTCTCATGGGCCGCCGCTTTTTCAATACGCTCCGCCCGGAGAGCTATGCGAGAAGCGTTGACATTCTCTGCTCCTCCCCGAAGTTTATGGGCGTAGAAACCTATCTGCTCCAGATCGTTCTCCTGAAGGCTGCGAATGCGATGCAGGCTCTCCGTCGCACTCTGACAGAACTCTCTAAGGGCAACAAGGGCAAGATCCTGGTCCCCTTCAAGTCGCGAGAGGAGCGTTGTATAGTCGAGGACGGAAAAATCCTCCCCTTTTTCGTGAATATCGGAGCGGGAAAGGTTTTGCACAAGTTCCCGCAGATCCTTGAGTGAGACGGGCTTCGGAAGATAGGCATGGAAACCTTCGTCCAGATAGCGCTGCCGATCCCCACGCATGGCGTTAGCCGTTACCGCCACAAGAGGAACCCCCTTATTAGGTCCGGGAAAATCCGGGCTCTGAACGGTATTCTTGAGGGCAATACCGTCCACTCCCTCCATGCGGATATCCGTAAAGACCGCATGGTATTTCTGGCACTTCAGAAGATCGAGAGCCTCCTCTCCCCGTAGAACCGCTGTAACGGTACAGCCAAGCTTCTCAAGAAGCCCCGCGAGAACCTTGAGGTTCGTCCGGTTATCATCCACCACGAGAACACGCTTCACGGAAGCGCCTTTAAAAGATAACGGAGCCTCGCCTTCCTCTCCGAAGGGAACCCCCTCCAAAAGGAGATAGGAATCTTCAAAGGGCTGCAATCTCTCCTCCCGAGAGCCCTCGGGAGCCCGGGCAAGCACAAGATGCACGGTAAAGCAGCTCCCCTCTCCGGAGGCACTCTCTACAGTAACCGATCCCCCCATCATCTCCGCAAGACGCCGCGAGATGACGAGCCCCAGCCCGGTGCCTCCATAGGTGCGCGATATGGAGGGGGTTCCCTGCGAGAAGGTTGCAAAGAGGCGCGACTGCTCCTCGGGAGCTATCCCCCGCCCTGTATCGCGGACATAAAAGGAGAGCACATAGGCCCCATCCCGATACCCCTCGGCACGGCCTCCGAAGAGAATCTCACCCCGAGAGGTGAACTTCACGGCGTTGCTGATAAGGTTCGCCGCAATCTGCCGAAGCCGGAGAGGATCCCCCAGAAGAAGGGGAGGGATACCGTTCCAGGAGAAGTCCATACGAAAATCCAGCCCCTTCTCCCGCACCCGCTCCAGAAAGACATTATACACATCCTCCATAAGATGCTGAAAGGAGAAAGGGATCTCCTCCAGGCGGAAAGCTCCTGAATCAATTTTAGAGATGTCCAGAATATCATTGATAAGATGCAGCAGCACCCGCCCCTCCTGCATGAGAGTACGCGTCATCTCCCGCTGTTTGGAGTTCATACTGGTACGCAGAAGAAGCTCACTGATACCGAGAATCCCGTTCAGGGGGGTGCGTACCTCATGGCTCACATTGGCGAGAAAGACATCCTTTGCCCGGTTTGCCGCCTCGGCGGCCCGTTCCGACTCCTGGAGGTAGGTTACTTTTTCCTGAAGTTCCCGGTTGAGATGCTTCACCTCTCGATAGAGTTCCGCATTCAGCAGCACGCTGGCGGTGCTCCCCAGAACCACCGTGAGAAAGGTGATGGCCACCTCCAGAAGAGTATCCGGGGAAGATTGCAGCACCCCTACGAAAAGCCCCATCACCCGGTTGGGGGTTACCATGGCGTGCAACATCATGTGGGTCTCCTCGTCCCTGGCAGTCACCATGACGGGCTTGTTGCGTCCCAGAGCCCAGGCCACGGTGCCATCCTCCACCAGAAATTCCAGCTCTCTATCGATCCAGCGTTTGGCCCCCTCGCTATCACTGTAGACACAGTCGAAACTGAGCCCATCCTCCCCGATGAGGTAGAAGGAAAGGTACCGAAAGGCCACGAAACTGCGCACCATTCGGGAGGAGAGCTTCAACACCTCCCGCGGCTCCGCAGCCCGATCAAGCTCCGCAAAGAAAGATCCCGTGTGCACCGCCGCTTCCAGCACCCGGTTCACTCCGTCTCTCTCCCGGAGCAGCGTATCCACCTTTACCTGGAGCGCCCGCACTTCATGCCATGCTACCATGGTGGTGATCCTTTCCGAAGAAAACCTGTAAAATCTCCCGCATCTGCCGCTCGCTCTGGGCAAGCACCCTCTCAAGAACCCCCGCGGAGAGATCCAAAGCATGGCACGCCTCGGAATCCAGCGAGGGTACGTAGAAGGAACCGCTCGTCCCCCAACGCATGGCTCCCGCCAGCACATCCGCCACATGAACCACCGCCGCCTCGGGAGAGAAGGCCAGCACATCCGGAGAGTGATGCACCTGCACCAGATGCTGCAGGGTGAGAGGGATATTCCACTCCTTGAGAAGCAACCCCCCGAGATAGGCGTGGTTAAACCCCAGAATCCTATCTTCCACCTCAAACATGGGAAGCTTCTCATGCCGCGAAAAAGCGAGAAGCGCCGTCATAACCCGGGGTTTTTTACGGTAGAGCACCAGCTTTCCCGCATCATGAAAGAGCCCCGCCAGAAAGAAACGCTCCTCTTCGGGAAAACGCCGGAGATTCGCCAGAATTCGGGCGATCACCCCGCAGGCGAGAGAGTGCTCCCAGAAGGAGCGCATCTCCACGTACTCCTCGGGCACCCCCTGGAAGATGCTCATGGTGGAGACCGCCAGAGCAAGGTTGGTAAGCTCCCGGGAGCCGATGATGGTCACCGCCCGGGGGATCGACTCGATGGGATAGGGGAATCCGTAAAAGGAGCTGTTCACCAGCCGGAGCAGGCGCATGGAAAGATTGGGATCGGTGCTCACCACCTCCGCAATGTGACGGGCAGAGCTTACGGGAGAATCCAGCACCTCCTTGATACGGAAGTAGATATCCGGATAGGAGGCGAGCTGGGCCTCGTTCCGCACCAGAGAGTGGGCGGAAAAATCAATCTCCTCCGAATCGGGCATCCGGGGAGGAGCCACCTGCACCCGGGGAAAGAGCCCCTCCGGAAGCGCCCCCTCCCTCATGGCCCGGGCCACCCGAAGAGCACAGAGCCTCCGAAGCTCTTTCATAAGGGGATCCTCTTCGGAATTCAAAGGAAACCACGCACCCACAAGCCGGAAGGCCCGATCTGTAAAGGCAGAGTGTTCTAACTCCTCCTTGAGGGGGAGGTCTTCCTTAAGTTCCTCCTCAAGAATCTCTGCCTCGGGGACTCCCCAGATCTTCAGCATCCGTATATGACGATCCCCAAGGGCTTCACCCTTTCGGAGAATACGCTTTCCCTCCGGGGTATAGAGATCCTCTCCGAGAATCATTCCTCCCTTGAGCGTTCCTACTTCACGCTTTCCCATGGAGCACCTCCACCCACTGCCCTCTCAAACGGAACCGATCAAGGACAGAAACGCGTTCGTAAAAACAAGGATAGGGTAAAAAGGTCTGCACTCTCTCGTCTCTCCCTCTTCTGAGGATTCTTTTCTCTCTTGCTGTTCCTCACCTTATCAGAAAAACTTTTGCTTTAGTATAGCACTTCTCCTCTCTCCGAAATGAAACGTATGGTAAAAATGCGTTATACACCGTACAACACCCCTCCACGGCTCGAATCCAAAAATTTTTCATCAGTACAAATTATTGACATATCGAGGTGTTTTTGTAACAATGGACCACGGTAGGCAATTCTTTTTTGTGTAAAGCGAGGCGATCTGCATGGCATCCCCCCATCCCATTCTTCAGGCCTTTATCCCCGTGGTTCGGGGCCTTGCCCTTGCCCTAGGGCCGGACTACGAAATTGTGCTCCACGACGTGGCCACCCCGGAACACTCCATTTTGGCCATGGAAAACCCCCACGTCACCGGGCGCTCCGAGGGGACTCCTCTTCGGGACTACGCCCTCTATCTGCTCCAAACCGCGGATAGGAGGGAGGAACATTTCGTCTCCAACTACCTTACTCGCTCCTCCGACGGCAAGCGTATCCGCTCCAACACCATCTATATCCGGGACTGTTCGAAAAAGATCATCGGCTTTCTCTGCATCAACTACGACATGACCAAGGGAGAGATTCTACAGAGCATGGTGGAGCAGCTCATTACCATCGGAGACACCACAAGCTACTCTGAATTCGAGCGGGAGGGGGAACCGGGAGAGAGCAACAATCGTTCCGAGGAGATTCTGGAGCGCAATCTCCAGATGATCCGCAAATACGTAGGAAAGCCCCTGCATCTTTCAAAGAAGCAGGAAAAGCTTCAGGCCATGCGGCATCTCGAAGAAGAGGGTTTCTTTCTTCTCAAAGGAGCCGTGGAAGCCTTTGCCCAGGAGACGGGGAACTCGGTCTTCACCATCTATCGCTATCTTCGGGAGATCCGGGGAGAGCGATCATAATAGCTTCCATAATGTTTCACCATAATTTTTAAAGGAGGAAATGCCCTTGAGCAGCAAAAAGATTCTTCTGGGAAACGATGCTATGGCCCTGGGGGTGGTGGAGGCGGGATGCGCCGTGGCCTCTGCCTATCCGGGAACCCCCTCGTCGGAGATTCTTCCGGGAATCGCAAAGTATGCGGATGCGCTGAAAACCAACACCGTGGTGGAGTGGGGAACCAACGAAAAGGTAAGTCTGGAGATCGCCCTGGGGGCCTCCCTGGCGGGAAAACGTTCCTGTGCGGTGATGAAGCAGGTGGGGCTGAACGTGGCGGCGGACCCCTTCATGAGCGCCGCCCACTTTAAGCTCCCCGGAGGATGCCTTCTTATCGTCTCGGATGATCCGGGATGCCACGCCTCCCAGACCGATCAGGATAGCCGGAGCTTCGCCCTCTACGCTAAAATCCCCTGCTTCGATCCCTGCGATGCCCGGGAGGCTCGGGAGATGGTGCACAGCGCCTACGAGCTTGGAGAGCGGCATAAGGTGATGGCCATGCTCCGCCCGGCGGTGCGGGTGGATCACTGCCGCCAGAGCATGGAGACCGAACGCCCTCTCACCCCCCAGAACCCCGCCCACTTCGAGCAGGAGCCCCGGGGGCACAAGGCGGTGCTCCCCGCCAGGATGATCCAGAGCGTGCAGGAGCACAACGAACGTTTCGAAATAATCCGGGAGGAGTTCGAAAACGCCTTCGGACAGTACAACTACGAGATTCCCTCCAAGGGGAAACCCCGGCTGGGGATTATCGCCTCGGGGGTATCCTTCTCCATCGTCATGGATCTTCTCCGGGAGATGAACCGGAATGACATCGGGGTTCTCAAGATCGGCACCCCGGTTCCTCTTCCGGTGCGCATGGTGCAGGATTTCACATCCCGTTACGATACGGTGATGGTGCTGGAAGAGACCTACGGGGTTATCGAAACGCAGCTTCCGGACCGCACCAAAATAAAAGGGCGGTGGAACAGCTTCGTCCCCCCGCAGGGGGAGCTTGTACCGGAGGTGATTCGGGATCTTCTCTTCCAGGCCCTGGGGGAGCCCGGGCGGGAAATTCCCGAAAAGGAGCTGCTCTCCCGAGCCCAGGAGGGGCTACAGCTCGCCAAGCGCCCCCCCAAGCTCTGTGCGGGATGCCCCCATCGGCCGAGCTACTTCGCCCTCCGGAAGGCCCTCCCCAAGAGCATCATCTGCAGCGACATCGGCTGCTACAGCCTCTCCTTCTTCCAAGGTACCGTGGACTCCATCCTCTGCATGGGGGGAGCGGTCACCGTGGCCTCCGGAGTCTACGCAGCGTACAAGGCGGATAAGAGAGTAGGAGAAAAACCGATCTTCGCCACCTTGGGAGACTCCACCTTCTTCCACAGCGGTATGACAGGGCTCACCACCGCGGTCTACAACAAACACGCCTTCGTGCTCTGCATTCTGGATAACAGCATCACCGCCATGACCGGCGGCCAGGATAATCCCGGCACGGGCTCCAAAATGCGCGCCGGGGACGAAGGAGTACAGGTGAATCTGGAGGGAGCTGTCAAAGGGTGCGGGGTGCAGTATCTCAAAGTGCTTAACGCCTACACCATCAACGACAATCTGGAGACTATCAAAGAAGCACATGCGTGGGCGGTAGCGCACGAACAGCCCGCGGTGCTCATCTTCCGCTACCCCTGCATCACCATGCTGAAAAAACACCCCGTAAAGAAACCCGTGACGGTGAACACGGAGACGTGCATCGGCTGCAAAATCTGCATCACTAAATTCAACTGCCCCGGCCTGCTCTGGAACGAAGATGCCAAGAAGGCCTATGTGGATCACCGTTTCTGCGTGGAGTGCGGGGTCTGTACCGAGGTCTGCCCCAAGGGGGCTATCCGTTTTGTTTCCGAGGAGGCATAAGTTATGCAGTGTATTATCGTAGGTTTGGGAGGACAGGGAATTCTCTTCTCCAGCCGGGTAATGGGGCATCTTGCCCTGGCCCGGGGAGAGAAGGTTATGGGGAGCGAGGTGCACGGCATGGCCCAACGGGGAGGCTCCGTGATCAGCCATTTCAAGATGGGAGACTACGACTCCCCCATGATCCCCGAGGGATCTGCGGATGTGCTGGTGGCCTTCGATCAGGCCGAGGCCTTTCGAAACCTCTCCTTTCTCAAGGAAGGAGGGGATGCCATCATCAACGTGGACGCACCGGAGGCCCTGGAGAACCAAGATCTTCAAAGCTATCTTGAGAAACAAAAGATCTCTCTGCACACTCTCAAGGGGTATGACCTTCTGCAGGCGGAGATGGGGGGGAAGTTTCTCTTCCTCAACGTGGTCATGCTCGGGGCCCTCTGCGGCTCCGGCGTGGGGGGCTTTTCCCTGGAGGCCATGCAGGAGGCCCTTCGGGAGTTGGCACCTCCAAAATTTTTGGAGGCCAATCTCAAGGCCCTTGAGCTGGGGTACCGAGGTACCAGAAAGGAGTAAACCCTATGATGTTCCGCACCTTCAAAGAACTGATGGAGACCGTACAATCCTTTCCCCCCTTGCGGGTAAGCCTGGCAGGGGCGGAGAGCGAGAGCGCCCTTCAAGGAATCGCCATGGCGTGGAAGATGGGGTTTGTGAAACCCCTGCTGGTGGGAGATCGCCATCAGGTGGAGCCCCTGCTAGAAAAGGCGGGACTCCCGAGAGACACCCCTCTCTTTCACGAAGAGAACCTCCCCGCATCCGCCCTCAAGGCGGCGGAGCTTGTGCGGCAGGGCGAGGCGGATATCCTGCTGAAAGGGCAGACTAACACCACGGACTTCATGCGGGGGATCCTGCACAAGGAGAGAGGGCTGCGCACCGAAAGACTCTTAAGCTCCTTCTCCCTCTTTGCCATTCCGGGATGGAACCGCATGCTCTGCATAACCGACGGGGGAATTAACATCGCCCCCACTCTGGAGGAAAAGGAGCAAATTCTTCGAAACGCCCTGGAAACGCTTCACATCCTTGGACTGGAGGAACCCAAGGTGGCGGTACTGGCGGCAAACGAAAAGGTGCATCCCAAGATGCAATCCTCTGTGGACGCCCAGGCCCTGGCGGCTCAGTACGAAGCAGGGGCCTTCCCGGGATGTGTCCTTGAGGGCCCCATGGCCATGGATGTGATCCTTCGGGAGGAGGCGGCCATCAGAAAGGGGATCTCCAGCAAGATTGCGGGAAAGGTGGATCTTATCCTTCTCCCCTCCATGGATGTAGGGAACGCCGTGGGGAAAACCATGGTGCATCTTGTGGGAGCCGAGATGGGAGGACTGGTACTGGGAGCTGCAGCCCCGGCGGTTATCACCTCGCGCTCGGAATCTCCCGAAAGCAAGCTCTACTCCATAGCTCTGGCAACCCTGTACACCCACCGGAAGAAAAACCGCTCCTCGAACTGAGAGAGGGTCTATCCAAAAATACGGGATGAGCATATTGCTGAAACTATTCAGAAAAAACCTTGCTTTTTAAACGAAAGGATCTTGGTCTTAGAACAAGTAATACATCAAGAACATGCGTAAAAACACTAGCACTTCAAAGAAAGGCGAGTTATAATGTCGAAAAGATTCTGGACCCGGCATTTTGTGTTCTTTATGCCACAGACGAAAGGAGGGACGTGTGCAGCAGCTGCATCCGTACGGAAAGAGGCCATCTCCGTGAACCTTACGCTTCTGAGGATCTTCCATGGAAGCGCCTGAACTCGCATCGCGATCTCTTTCGGCACATGTACGGATGTGGCGGAAGGAGTGTTTTCGGCGCTACAGGCTAGAGGTAACGTTTTCATCTTTCAATAAGGGGGACTTTATCGTATGGCTTCGAAAGAGAACAGCGGCGGTTTTGCAACAAGGTGGGGCCTGATTCTTGCTGCCATCGGCATGGCGGTGGGAACGGGCAATATCTGGCGCTTTCCTCGTATGGCTGCCAAAATGGGTGGTGGCTCCTTTATCATCGGCGTGGTTATCGCCATGATCCTCTGGGCGGTTCCGCTGCTTATCGCAGAATCCGTCTGGGGCAACAAGACCCGTATGGGGTGCGGCGGTTCCTTTAAGAAATATGTCGGCGAAGGATGGACCTGGGCGGGTACCGCAGTAGGGCTTATCTGCGCAGGGATCGCCTTTTACTATGCAGTGGTTCTCGGCTGGTGCGTGCGCTATCTTGTCTACGGTATTCAGGGCATTCTCAATTCCGGAGACTCCGCACAGCTTTGGGATACCTTCTCCAACGCCACCGGGGCAGCCGCTTGGAGCATCAACGGCGCAGCTCCCTGGCATCTTATCTCCATGGTCATCGTTCTGGTGGTTACCCTTCGGGGGATCGAGGCGGGGATAGAAAAGGTCTGTAAAGTCCTTATCCCTACCCTCTTCGTGCTTCTTGCGGTTATCATGGTTCGCGCGGTCACCCTTCCCGGCGCTACCGAAGGGTTGAAATTCCTCTTCCAGCCCGACTGGAACTCCATGCTCACCGGGCGCCTCTGGATAGAGGCCTTCACCCAGGCGGCGTGGTCCACCGGAGCAGGCTGGGGCCTCATGCTCACGTACTTCATCTATACCAAGAGCAATGAGGATACTGTGCTCAATGCCACTACGGTATGCTTTGGCGATACCAGCGCAGGGCTTCTTGCGGTTATGTGCGTGGTTCCCACGGTCTTTGCTCTGGATCCCAATGCGGCGGAGTTCCTCACCGGAACTAGCAATAACGGCCTCGTCTTCGTGCACCTTGTTACCCTCTTCCAGCAGATGCCCGCAGGACAGATCATCGGGATTCTCTTCTTCCTGGCCCTCACCGTGGCAGCCCTCAGCTCCACCTTCCCCATGCTTGAGCTGGTGGCCCGTTTCTTCATGGATGCGGGATTCCCCCGGAAGAAGGCTCTTCTTGTGGGGGGTGTCATCATGTACGCCCTCGGAGTTCCCTCTGCCATGAACATGAACTTCCTGGACAACCAGGACTGGGTCTGGGGCGTGGGACTTCTCGCCTCAGGACTCTTCTTCTCCCTGGCGGCTATCAAAATGGGAGTGGACAAGATCTGGAAAGAGGATATCGAGCCCAATGCAGACCTCAAGTGGCCCTGGCTCTTTAAGCTCATCTACCTCTTCCCGGTGTGGTTCGTGCTGATCTTCGGATGGTGGATCTACCAGGCTGCAAGCTGGTACCCCGGCGAGTGGTGGAAGTTCTGGCCTGTATATGATTTTGCGGGCTTCTCCTACAATTACAGCCCGGGAACCATCTTCTTTCAGTGGGCAATTCTCTTTGTGGTGGTCTATGCCCTTCGGGGATGGCTCAATCAAAAGTTTATGTATCAGTTTGATCCCCAGAACCCCGAAATCGCCAAGAAGGCTTTTTAGGGCTTGGGGCTAGAGAGATCCAAGGAGGTTATGCAGATGTCCTGGCAAATGAACATGGTTATCGTGCTGCTCGTGGTATGGGGAGGCTTCGCACTCTGCATCAAGAAGACCATGAGTTCCGAGGCGGAGAAGAAGTAGGGGCAGTAGCAGAGACTTTTCTGAACATTTTGTAAAAAACGTCTCGATATACCCTTCCTTACAACATTCCGGGGGCTTGCCGAAGCCCCCGGAATGTTTTTTTGCAGAAGAAATCTGATCTCTGCTCCTCAGATCAGCAGAGCCCCACCGCCCGGACCGGAGCGCCATCGCTCTTCTCGATCTTCAGAGGAAGGCAGCATAGCGTAACACCGCTCTCGGGGAGGGCCTCCAGATTGGTAAGATTTTCCACAATCACCATCCCCGCCCCCAGAAGGATCCGATGATTCTCCAGCTCAAAGGAGTCTATGGGATCCACCGAAATCGTGTCCATGGCCACCCCCTGGAGCGGGAACCGGGTAAGCCAGCGGCACGCCTCTTGGGTGAGCACGGGGTAGCTGCCAAAATAGCTCTCCTCTCCCCAGAAACGAGACCACCCCGTATGGAGCACCAAAAACCCCCCCCGCTCAAGGCCTTTTTCCAGAGGAAGAAGGTCCCTAAGCCCTATGGTGGCGCCGAGGGCATTCCTAAAATCCCCCACCGTGGCGGGCCCCACAAAGTGGGAGGGCTCGAAAGAATCCAAGGTAGCTTTGCCGGAAAGAAGATGGGCGGGGGCATCCATATGGGTTCCCGTATGGCTGTAGAAGGTAAGCAGCTTTTCCGCAAAGCCTTCCTTAGCAATGCTGGTAGCCTCCTCAATACGGGGAGGTTCCGTACCCGGGTAGACGGGCATGGAGGAACAGATGGTATGGGTAAGGTCGATAACGTTCAATACAACGGCTCCTTTCGAGGATATCCATGAAAATATGGAACAGGTAAGATCCCAGTATAGCATGCAAAAAAACCCCACCCATGCCACGAATTGCCGCAGAGTTCACACAATGTAGCATCTACGCAACTTCGCACAATCAGCAGAGCTTTTGTCGCTTTTCGGATCCCCTGAACACGGGGGAAGAGGTATAACGGGAAAATTTAGAGCATCCCCTCCAAGGCCTCCAGAGCGAGAAGGTACCCCGCCCCGCCAAAGCCTTCGATACGCCCCCGCACCACCGGAGCAATGCAACTTGTGTGCCGAAACTCCTCCCGGGCGGCGGTGTTGGAGAGATGCAGCTCGATCACCGGAAAGGGCATGGCGGCGAGACAGTCCCGGAGGGCATAGCTGGTATGGCTATAGGCTCCGGCATTGATCACCGCACCGGAGAGAACCAGCCGGTGTTTATGGAAAAAATCCAGAAGCCCCCCTTCATGATTGCTCTGCATCCAGAGAAGCCTTACCCCCCGCTCCTCGCTCCACCGCCGACACTGTTCTTCCAGATCCTCCAGGGTCTGGGTGCCGTATATATGGGGCTCTCGGCTCCCCAAAAGATTAAGATTTGGACCGCTTACAACTCCGTAGGTCTTTCCCTTCATTATATAAGCAGCTCCTCATAACTCTCTTGAACCAGCTCCCGGGGAATTTCCGTGGTGATCATGGAGATATCCCCATGCCGGGGGATCACCAGGGGGAGCACTCCCCGGCGGATCTTCTTATCCCGCTTCAGATAGGGGGCGATATCCTCCCAGGGGCAATCCGGATGCAGAGGCATGCCAAAAACCTGAAGAAGATCCTCCAGCCGCTCTTCATCCTCCACGGTGCAGTACCCCATCTTGCGGGAAATCCGGGTGACGATGCGCATTCCTACCCCCACCGCATCCCCGTGCTGCCACTCTTTGTACCCCGAGGCGCTCTCCAGGGCGTGCCCCAGAGTATGCCCCAGATTAAGGCGCATACGAACCCCCGCTTCCCGGGTATCCTCCGCCACCACTTTGAGCTTGCATCGGCAGCACCAGGCCACCAGCTCCGTAAGAATTGCGGGATCCCGTTGTACAATAGCCTCCCGGTGCTCCCAAAGCCAGACGAAGAGGGCGGGATCCTCCCCCAGACCGTACTTCACCGCCTCCCCCAGCCCCTGACGATAGGCCTCTCGGCTCAAGGTCTGAAGGGTAAGCACATCCGCCAACACCAGCCGGGGGTGATGAAAGGCCCCCACAAGATTTTTCCCCTCCGGAAGGTTAATCCCCGTCTTCCCCCCCAGGGCACTGTCGATCTGAGAGAGCAGTGTGGTGGGGCACTGCACGTAGGGAATGCCCCGCATCCAGGTGGCAGCGGCGAACCCCGTAACATCTCCTACGGTGCCACCTCCCAGAGCCACCAGACTCTCCCCCCGGTACACCCCCTCCTGAAGAAGGGTGCCGTACATCTTCATGAGAGACTCCGGAGTCTTGGCATCCTCCCCCCGAGGAAGAATATGCACCGGCTTTGAGAAGGGAAGTTTTTGCGCGCATAGAGGGAGGGTAAGGGCATCCCCCACCACCAGGGAGGGGAGAGTTTCCAGATGCTGCCAGACCTCGGGATCTTCCAGCACCCCCGCCCCGATGATGACGGAGTAGGAATACCCCTCTCCCCGGGCCTCCAGCACCCGGCGGGAGGAGCTAGAAGAAGCTAAAGACTTCTCCCCCAAAGTGACACAGATCTCCCGAGCAATTTCCTCGGGGGTTTTCCCTTCGGTAAAAATATGGTAATTGCCCGCTCCGTACCCGGCGGCACGTTTCGCAAGAAGCTCCTCCACCCCTTCGGGATTGAGAAGAGGGCGGGCTTTTTTTCCCGTTTCCCCCAGGCGCCGGAGGATTTCCTCTCCCGAGGCCTGGAGAACCACCAGCCGCCCCGAGCCAGTAAGGCTCTCCCGAAGAAGGAGGTTTTCCAGCACCCCGCCCCCCAGGGCTACCACACACCCCTGCAGGGGGAGTATCTCCTCCACCGTTTGGGCCTCCACGGTGCGGAAATAGGGCTCTCCGGACTCTTGGAAGATGGCGGCGATGCTGCGTTCCTCCCGCTGCTCTATCAGGGCATCCGTATCCAGAAAAGGCCGCTGCAGCTCCGCGGCGAGGAGCTTTCCTACGGTGCTCTTGCCGGTACCCATAAAACCCGCGAGATAGATATTCTCAGACATCCGAGAGCCCCCTCTCCATCCGGGCCCGGTGGGCGGCAAAACGCTCCTTCAGATCCTCCATACGATCCCCTCCGAACTGCTCCATAATAGTTCGGGCGAGTACCCAGGCCAGAAGGGTCTCCCCCACCACACAGGCGGAGGGGACTGCGCAGGCATCTCCCCGCTCCACATGGGCCTCCTGGGGCTGGTGGCTTCGGAGGTTCACCGATGGCAAGGGTTTTTTGAGGGTGGGAATGGGCTTCATGGTGACCCGGAAGAGAAGCTCCTCTCCGTTGGTAACCCCCCCTTCGATCCCCCCCGCACGGTTCCGGCTCCGGCGGTACCCTCCTTGCGGAAGAGGTTCAATGGGGTCATGCACCTGGCTTCCGGAATCTCTGCCGAGATCCTCCCCATTTCCCACCCCCACCGCCTTGATCCCCGGAAGAGCCATGAGAGCCCCCGCACAGAGACCGTCCAGCCGTCGATCCCACTCCACGTAGGAGCCAATTCCCGGAGGCATGCCGGTAACCCGGAGGCAGAAGGTGCCCCCCAGAGTCTCCCCTTCTTCTAAAGCCCGCTCCACAGGGGCCCGAAGCGCCGGCTCTCCCGAGAGAGGGCAACCCATATCAGAGTTCCGAGCCTCCTCCCACTCTTCGAATGTTTTCGGAAGGGGAACCGAAGCGTCACCGATGGAGAGCACAGATCCCCAGAGAACAATGCCAAGCTCCTCTAAAAGCAGCTTCGCCGCCACCCCCGCCAGGGTCCAGGCGGCGGTGCTCCGGGCACTGGCCCGCTCCAGCACGTTCCGCACATCCGAAGTGCCGTATTTCAAAGCCCCGGAAAGATCTGCATGCCCCGGCCGGGGGCACTCGGGGCGCACCCGCTCCACCGCCTCGGGAGTTGTACGCTCCGGATCCATGGCATCCCGCCAGGCCTCCCACTCGGTATTCTCCAGAACGCACCCCAGAGGGGCCCCGGTGGTAACACCGTTGCGCAAGCCCCCCCAAAAGGAGAGGCGATCTTTCTCAAGCCCCATCCGGGGACCCCGGCCAAATCCCCGACGGCGGCGGCGCAGCTCGCTCTCGAAGGCCTCCCGGGGGAGAAAAAGTCCCGAGGGAAGCCCCTCAAGAATGAGAAGCAACCCTCGGCCGTGGGATTCACCGCTGGTAAGAAATCGTAGTGTCATCAACTCTCCTCCTTGGGGAGACAGTCCACCGGAAGATGCCGTAACTCCTTGGGGAGCTTTTTCCCCGTGAAGAGCCGAAAAGCCTCCGCCCCTTGAGCCACCAGAAGCTCCTCTCCGGTGACGCAGGGAATACCCCGCTTATGCGACCAGCTGATGAGGGGGGTTTTTGCCCCGGGAGAGTAGACGAAATCCACCAGATTCCGGGGGGCCTTATGATCCAGGATTCTCTCGGGCACCCCCTCGGCCCAGGGGGAGGAGGGCAATCCTAGAGAGGTGGCGTGGATCAGCAAATCAAGGGACCCCATGTCCTCCTCCTCAAGAGCCTTCCAGGGGAGGATCTCCATGGAGAGATGCTCCCCGCTCTGCTGGGAAAGGACCTCCCCGGCTTCAGTATTTCGGCAACAGAGAAGCACCGTATCCCACATCTGGGGATCCAGCGCCGCCAGAGCCGCCGCCGTAGCCCCGCCGGAACCGAGCACAAGGCAACGCCCTCCCCGCTGGGGGAGATCCAGCCGGGTAAGCCCCTCCTCCAGAGCGAGCACATCCGTGTTGTACCCGCTCAAGTAGAAATCCTTTTCGAAAATAAAGGTATTCACCGCCCTGGCTCGCTCCGCCTCGGGGCTGAGAGTATGGGATATATGCCACGCCTCCTGTTTGTAGGGGAGGGTGATGTTCACCCCCCGAGCCCCAAGAACCTGAAGCCCCTCCAGAGCGATGGGAAAGTCCATATCCTCCACGGGAAAGGCAAAATAGGCGAAGGGAAGATCCAGAGCCCGGAACCAGGCATTCTGCATGGCGGGAGAGAGGGTGTGATCCAAGGGATTCCCCATAATCCCCACCATCTGAAGAGGGGTATAGCTCATACCGTACAGACCTCCTTATGGCTTATCGAAACCTTTCCAGATCCTCGAAGAACGATGGATAGGAGATATTCACGCACGCCGGATCGTCCAGCTCTACCGGGCCATCTGCCACAAGAGCGGCGATGCTCAAGGCCATGGCGATGCGGTGATCCCCCAAGGTCTTCACCTTCCCACCGTGCAACGGCGTAGGGCCTGTAATGATCCATCCATCCTCAAGCTCCTGGATATCCGCTCCCAGGGTGGCGAGTCCCTCCGCCATCCCCCGGATACGGTCACACTCCTTGTAGCGCAACTCCCGAGCCCCCCGGATCTCTGTCTTTCCCTTGGCCTGGGTGGCCGCCACCGCAAGCACCGGCAACTCATCCACCATACGGGGTACCTCCGAGGCCACCACCCGGGTGCTCTCCAGAGAGCTGCTGCATATCCGCAAATTCCCCCGGGGCTCTCCTCCGGATTCATGAAGATTCTCCACCTGGAGATGCAGCCCCATGCGCTCCAGCACCTCCAGAAGCCCCGTCCGTGTGGGGTTCAACCCCACCTTCTCCAGAAGTAGCTCGGAATCCGGCACCAGAGCGGCCCCAACAATCCAGAAGGCGGCGGAGGAAAAATCCCCCGGGATTTCCCATGCCGCTCCCGGTAGCTCCGGATAGGGAAAGAGGGTGATGCGGTTCTCCTCCTGTACCAGAGGAAGCCCCAGAAAGCCGAGCATGCGTTCCGTATGATCCCTGGAGGGAGAGGGCTCCGCCACAGTAACGCTCCCCTGGGAGGAGAGCCCCGCCAGAAGAAGGGCGGTCTTCACCTGGGCGCTCGCTACGGAGAGGGTGAAGGTTCCCCCCACCAAGGAAGCCCCTCGAATGCAAAGAGGAAGACGGTTCCCCCCCTCTCGGCCGTCGATCCGGGCCCCGGCGGAACGAAGAGGGGCCACCACCCGCTCCATAGGGCGAGCAGAGAGGCTTGCATCCCCCGCGATGATGCCGAAAAACCCCGGCACCCCCGCCAGAAGGCCGCAGAGCAACCGGGCAGAGGTGCCGGAGTTCCCCGCATAGAGTACCTCCTGGGATTCCCGAATCCCCTCACCCCGGCTCACATGCACCCTGGAACCCTCTCGAAGCACCCGGCATCCCAACTGTTCGAGACAGGCCAACGTACGCCCGCAATCCTCCCCCGGAGCGTATCCCGAAATGTCCATACCCTCCTGGGAGAGGGCTCCCAACAATGCCGCCCGATGGGATATGGACTTATCCCCCGGTACCGTACAGCTTCCCCGCATCCCCTCCAGGGGGCTTATGCTTCTCATGATGACCATCTCGTCTGTCTCTCCTCTACAAGTTCTCGTCTCCAGCTCGCAGCCTCCTGAAAGAGGGCTTCCCCCTCCTCCGGGGAGGCCTCAAGAAATGCCTCCATAAGGGTGATGCACTCCCGTGCGGCTTCTCGAAGGGCCTTTTTATTATAGCGCAACACGTCCGCTCCAAGCCAGGGCATTCCCGAGGCGGTGCGGGTAGCATCCCGAAACCCCCCCGCCACGGCCCGACAGATGCCGGAAAACTCCCGGCTCTTCCTCCCCGCTGCCATGCTGAGAGCTGCAGCGGTGATCATGGGAAGATGACTTCCGTAGGCCACCAGAAGATCGTGCTCCTCTGGAGATATTTCGGAAACCACCCCCCCGAGGGCCTGGATCATCTCCCGGCCAAGCTCTACCGCCAAAGGATCCGAATGCCTCCGAGGGACAAGAAAACAGAGAGCCCCCTGGAAAAGCTCCGGCTCCGCCTGGGCGATCCCCCCTACTTCCTTTCCCGCCATGGGGTGCAGGCCCACGTAGAGGCTCCCCCAGATCTCCTCTAACTTCTCTCCGGGCTCCCCCTTCACGCTCCCGAGGTCAAAAACCGCCTTGAGCTTTTGAGAGGCCAAGGGACGCATCGTACGGCTGGCAGACTCCATATGCCGGGGGGGAACTGCGAGAATCAGGATATCCGACAGGGCGGCCAACTCTTCTACAGAAACTGCCTGATGAATACAGGCCTTTTCCAGGGCCCCCGCACAGGCCCCCTCATCCAGATCCGCTCCGAGCACCCGAAGCCTCGAAAGGTTCCCACGAATGAGGGCTCCCCCTAGGGAGCCCCCCATGAGCCCCAGCCCGAGAATGCCTACATGGCAATCTTCAAGGGGCATGTTTTCTCTTCCGTCAAGGCTCCGAGAGCCGGAGCAAGCTGATTCACCTTCTGCATGAGATCCTGGAATCCCGGAATATCCAGCGACTGGGCACCATCCGAAAGGGCCTCCGCCGGGCGGGGGTGCACTTCGATCATGAGGCCATCGGCGCCGCAACTCAAGGCAGCGAGGCTCATGGGGAGCACCAGATCCCGGATTCCCGTGCCGTGGCTGGGATCTACGATAATGGGAAGATGCGAAAGGGATTTCACCAGAGGCACCACGCTCAGATCCAGCGTGTTCCGGGTACGCTTCTCGAAGCTCCGGATACCCCGCTCACAGAGCACCACCCGGTGGTTCCCCCCGGCGAGAATGTACTCCGCCGCCTGGAGCCACTCATCCACCGTGGCGGTCATCCCCCGTTTGAGAAGCACCGGAGTGCGGCAACGGCCAAGAGCCTTGAGAAGGCTGAAATTCTGCATGTTTCGGGCCCCTACCTGAAACATATCCACGTGAGGAAGCATCCCCTCAATATCCTCTATCCCCATCACCTCGGTAACGATAGGAAGCCCTGTCTCGGTACGAGCCTCTGCCATGAGGGCCACTCCCTCGTGCCCCAGCCCCTGGAAGGAGTAGGGATTGGTGCGGGGTTTGAAAGCTCCCCCCCGAAGCATGGTGGCTCCGGCGGCCTTGACACCCCGAGCGGCTTCCAGCATCTGCTCCCGCCCCTCTACGGCGCAGGGACCTGCCATAACCACCAGATTCCCCCCGCCGATGCGCACGTTCGGAGCAAGCTCCATGGAGGTTGTTCCAGAAGCTACCGCCCGGCTTCCCAGCGGAAAGGAATTTCCCGTACAGACTACCTGGCGCACTCTCGGCAGTACGGCAATGCTTCCAGTGCCCTCTTTAGGCTCCTCCGAAACGATGCACATTCCCTCGGGATGGGGAACCATACGTCCCCGGCACCCCTGCTGCTCCAAAGCCTCACACACTCTCGCCATATCAAGACTCAAACTCTGCTCTTCCATGCGTACTACCAACATTGTGCTCACCTCCACTAAGCTCGTTCTTCCCAATGAATCCAGAATGAAATTAAATCAACAAAAAAGCCGGATTCGGGTTTGTGAAAACCCGAATCCGGCTTATATCCCTTGTGCTACCCTCTGCTCTTAGAAAAATCTTAGAGTCGAGGTAACCCTATGGGGGGCGAAAGAACGGTACCAGCCTTGTTCGGATTTCCACGTACGGATTGGTCACTGGCATAATAATAAAACTGCCACTGACCGTTGCTAAAGCTATAATAAAAGCTGGCGTTCCGCTGAGAATTTTTTCTACCGAACATGGGCCGTTCCTCCTTTCCCCTTCGTTTTTTGGTTCGAACTCATCGTTACTGCGATTTCGGGCCATTATATAGGGATTCCGCATCTTGTCAAGGGAAATTTTTTGGACCTTCTCCCTCACACGTTGCGGCATTGAGAGACATCCCAAAGGGAAGTGTGGTACATGCAGGCACAGATGGAAAGACTACAGCAGGGGAGTAAAATAATCTTCCAGGAGTTCTTTCCAGGGATCCAGGGAGAAAAGGGAGAGGGGGGCTCCGGGGAGGAGTTTTTGTTTCAGGGTTTCTTGAGAGAGACATTCCGCCAACCCCTGAATGGAGTTAGAAGCGAGAAGAACGCGCCCTTTCGCAAGATAGAGGGTCTCTCCCACAAGCGGACGCCCTCCTTCTGCAAGACTCCCGATAACGTAGCATCGGTAGCGAGGCCCCTTCTCAATGCCGTTGACGTTGGCTATGGCTCCGTTATCCAGAAGCAGCACACTCCCGATGGGATACTCCACGGTGACATACTCCGTAAAGGGAGATACTTCGGGGTTGAAATAGGTTCCCGAGGCCTGGTGTATAATGCTCAGGGCCTCTTTGGGGGGGAAACCCTTGCGGTAGGGACGATCCGATGTAAGAGCATCGAAAACGTCCGCCAGGCTCACCAGATGAATGTAGGGGGGAATCTCACGATCCTTGAGGACAAAACCACTGACAGGACCGTATCCCTTGCCATCCCATCGCTGATGATGATGCAGAATGATGGAGCGTGAAAAGGGGTTGATGCTTTTATAGTTTCGCAGGAGATCAAATCCGAGCTGCGGATGTTCCTGAATAATACGCAGCTCATCCGCATCAAGCCTCCCCTCTTTGTTAAGTATCTCCAGAGGAATCCGGGTTTTTCCGAAGTCGTGAAGAAGAGCCCCCATGGCGATGGAGTTACGGCTCGGAGGATCAAGAGCATTGATGTAATCGCGACGGACTGCCTCGCGAATAAGCCCGAAGGTAAAAAGGAAAACCATCCAGGAGTGTTCACAGGTATACATGTCGTGGGAACCTATGTGTTTCACTTCTGTGAGGATCGCCTGATCCGAGAGCATAATGTGCTCCACCGCCCCTTGGGCGGAGAAGAGAAGGCTGGAGAGCATCTCAGGAGCCAGAGTCTGTCGGGACTCTGCCAGGGCATGGAGAACCCGAATCTGCTGCTTTGCCTTGAGCACCAGCTCCCTGGGAACGATGGCAGGAGAGGCCATAACTCCTTCCTCTTCGGAAAAAGCCACAAGGAGCGACTCCATTCCAGATTTTTTTAGGCCTTCCAGAATGCGTCGGGTAATAACGACGTGCTTTCCCAGAAGAAGCTCTCCCCGAACGTTAAAAACATCCTCTCCGGAGAGGCTCCCGGGAAGCACTTTTTCTATAGGAATGATCATAGGCATGAAGACAAATCCTCCCCCGGTTACAGCGGCTTCTCCGAACAGGATAGAGAGCACGAGAGTCTCTTTAACTGCAGCTCCTGCGTCCTGATAATGAATAACCCCCTGAGTATAACTTCGGAAAAGCCCTTCCGCAAGAATCCCCCCATCCAGCTTGGAGGAAAAACGCGAAAAAACTCTCTCTGGAAGATCCCTCTTTCTGATCTCCTCCTGCAATCTGCGCAGGAGGAGCACCTTCAACTTCGTCCACCAGCTTCACTTCCTGGGAGAATGCCAATGCCAGCAGGATTATACGTGTGGGAAAAGATATTTCGGAAAAAGAAGTGTTTTTTAGAGAAGAGAGGCGAAATAGTCTTCCAGAATCTCTCTCCAGGGATCCTGGGCGAAGAGGGAGAGGGACGCTCCGGGGAAGAACTTTTGTTTCAGGCTTTCTTGAGAGAGACGCTCCGCCAGGGCTTGAATGGAGTTGGCACCAAGGAGGATGTTTTCTTTGGCAAGATAGAGATTCTCTCCCAGAAGAGGACGCCCCCCCTCTGCAAGGCTCCCGATGACGTAGCATCGGTAGCGGTGCCCCTTCTCAAGGCCGTTGACGTTGGCGATGGCACCGTTATCGAGAAGCAGCACGCTTCCGATGGGGTACTCCACAGCAATAGAGTCCATGAAGGGAAGAACCTCGGGGTTGAAATGCGTTCCCGAGGCCTGATGCATGATATTCAGGGCGTTTTTGGGAAGAAAACCTTTCCGGTAGGGGCGATCCGATATGAGGGCATCAAAGACATCTGCCAGACTCACCAAGTGGATGTAGGGAGGAATATCGCGATCGTGGAGAGTGTAGCCACTGGCAGGACCGTATCCCTTGCCGTCCCAACGCTGATGATGATGCAGAATGATGGAGCGTGAAAAGGGGTTGATGCTTTCGTAGTTTCGCAGAAGATCCGACCCAAGCTGAGGATGCTCCTGGATGACACGCATCTCCTCCGTATCAAGGCGCCCCTCTTTATTAAGTATCTCCAGAGGGATCCGGGTCTTGCCGAAGTCGTGAAGAAGGGCTCCCATGGCGATGGAGTTACGGCTCGGAGGATCAAGCGGGGCTATGTAATTATTGCGGATGGCTTCCCGCAGGAGCCCGAAGGTGAAGAGAAAGACCATCCAGGAGTGTTCGTAGGTGTACATGTCGTAGGAGGCCATGTGTTTTACTTCTGTGAGAATCGCCTGATCCGAGAACATGATATGCTCTACGGCACTCTGGGCGGAAGAGAGAAGGCCCGAGAGTATTTCCGGCACGAGGACCTGCCGGGATTCCCCCAGGGCATGAAGAGCCCTGATCTGCTGCTTTGCCTTGAGAGCAAGCTCTCGGGGGATAATGGAAGGAAAGGGGATAGCCGCTTCCTCTTCGGAAAAGGCCACCATTACGGAATCAACTTCGGCCTTCTTGAGGCCCTCCAGAATCCGCCGGGTAATAACCACATATCTCCCCAGAAGAAGCTCCCCTCGAAGATTAAAAACATCCTCTCCCGAGAGGCTTCCGGGAACTACTTTTTCGACAGGAACGATCATAGGCATGAAGGTACGTCCTCTCCAAGCTGGGGCAGCTTCCTTGAACAGAATAGGGGTACACAACACACGCCGGGCCCTATCCTCTGACTCTTCACTCTTCACTCTTCGTTGAGTATAGCTTCGAAAAAGCCCTTTCGCAAGAATTTCTGCACCTTGGCTTGGGGGAAATTTACGAAAAAAGAAGGTGTTTCTTCGAAAAAAGCTCCTGCGAGGTCTTTTCTCTCATGTGGCCTCTTCGGGCAACCTGTAGTAAGCTGGGGGTTCCAGAGCGTATCCATAGATAGAATCGAAAGCATCACGGACTACCATGCGACTATCTCTTTCATGCAACCATCTTTCCAAAGACACGAGGAGACTCAAACCATAATGTACAGACTATACGTCGTTCTTTTTGCGGGAATTGTGGGCAGTATCGCCACCCTGCCGGGGCAGACCAACGGTATCTCTCCCTTTACGGATCTTCTCCTGGGAGCCCTGCCTCTTACCCGCCCCCAACTCAGCCTTGCCTATCTGGTGGGAACCGTAGGAAGCGCCTTGCTCATGCCCATCGTGGGAACCTGGTACGATCGCCACGGATCGAAGAGCATGAGCACTCTCGCCGTATTTTCCTTGGGATTAAGCGTCCTCGTCATGAGCCATGCGGATCAAGCGGCGGAGGGGCTTATGCGCCTTCTCCCCGGGGTAGCTCCGGCGCTACTCGCCACGGTGGTTATGTCCGGAGCTTTTTTTCTGGTGCGTTTCTTCGGCCAGGGGATGCTCAGCATGTCCAGCCGCAACATGGTGATGAAGTGGTTCGATCATCGCCGGGGAATGGGCAATGCTTTTCTGGGGCCTTTAAGCGCCCTAGGGCTCGCCTATTTCCCCCGAGTCTTTGACCGCATGATTACCGCCCTAGGATGGCGTCTAGCTTGGCAGAGCATAGGTTTTTTTCTCATAGCCTTCGCAACGCTTTTCACGCTTTTCACCTTTCGGGATCCCTCCTGGGAGGAACGGAAAGAACTCGTCCGGCTGCTGGAGGAAAAGAAGAAAAAACCCTCTTTTTTCTCCCTACGGTTGCACCCCAAGGAGCCCCCAAGCCCCCCCAGGGACTACACACTTTCCGAGGCTCGGAAAACCTACTCCTTCTGGATCTTCAACATGGTGAACGGCTTCTCCTCCCTGGTGATCACGGGGTTCACCTTTCACGTGGTGAGCATCTTCGCCATGGCAGGGCTGGATCGCCAGGAGGCCATCGGAATCTTCCTCCCCGCCACCTTCTTTGCCGTGCTGGTTCAGGGGGTGGGGAGCGTTTTAAGCGACTACATGCGGCTCCGAAGCTTCGCCATGCTGCACATGCTGGGAGTAGCACTTTTAGCCTTTTCCTGCCTCTTTTTGAGGCCTGGAATTCCCTACATCCTTCTGGTGGCAGGGGTGGGGCTGAATGTGGCCATGATGGGAATCAACGGGGTTATCGTCTGGCCCCGGTTCTTCGGCCTGGGCCATCTGGGGAGCATCTCCGGAGAGGCCTTTCTCTGGGTAGTAGGAGGAAGCGCTCTGGGCCCCTACGCCTTCAGCCTTGCGAGTTCTCTCTGGGGTTCGTACAGCGTTGCCCTGGCCCTTTTCGGCACTCTGGGAACCCTTCTCTGCATCCTCTCCTGGTTTGCCCATAACCCCAATGTGGCACGAAAGAATCTCGCTTCGAGCAAATCATAGCGAGCAAAGCCTGCGCCCCCTCGGAAAACCGGAAGGGGGCGCAGGCTTCTTTACATCTCCGTCATTCATATCTTTTTCATTTAGATCTCCAGCCGATCTCTTCCCTCTTCCTTGGCTTTATAAAGCTTCTGATCTACCGAGTGAATCATTTCCTGAGGGCCAGTACAGGAGGGAGAAAACTCTTCTAACCCCGCACTCACCGTGAGAATTCCCCAGGGACAGCCGGCATGCTCAATCTTCAGGTTCCGCACCGCCTCCAGAATACGTTCTGCCATACTCCGGGCATGGCCGGGATAGGGGCCGTTGAAGAGGATAATAATCTCCTCTCCTCCGTACCGATAGACCCGATCATCCGGGCGAAGATGCTGGAGCATGGCACGGGTGATGTCCTGAAGCACCCTGTCTCCTGCATTGTGACCGTAGGTGTCGTTGTACTGCTTGAAGAAATCCACATCACAAAGCATGAGTGCGAAGGTTCCTTCTTCCTCCCGGGCCTGGGTAAAGGCTTGTTCCAGATCCCGATCAAAGGCCCGACGGTTAAAAATCTTAGTGAGTGGATCCAAAAGACTTAACTCCTCTAATTTTTTGTTCGCCGCTGCAAGCTCACTGGTTCGGGCCACCACCTTCTGTTCCAGAGTTCTGTTGACATCCCGCACCGCTCCCGCCATTTTATGGAAGGTGCGGGCCAGAGATCCCACTTCGTTGGAGGCTTTGCTGATGTCTTGAAAATCCTGCTCCTCCAGAGGAGTATAATTCCCTTGTGAGATAGCTTCCGAAGCCTTTTCCAAAACCCCCACGGGAAAAGCCACCCGCTTACGCAGCACCATGGCCACGGTAGTCATAAAGGCCAGGAAGACAAGAACCCCCATGCCAAAAATCAGGAAAGCCGCTTTATGGGCGGACTGCAGAAGGAGGCTCCGGGGATAGGCGGTGACGAAGAACCACTCCGGCCCTTCCATACGGGATATGCCGAGATAGTTTCCCGAGGAGGAATCCAGAAAAATCCAGGGACCCTCCCCTTCCGGAGGCACCGAATCCAGAAGGGTGCGATACATTCCGGAGAGAGCGGGGTCCTCAAGCTCGTCGATCTCCAGCACCCCCTTCTCCTCCTTAGCAAGATGGAGCATATCCTGATGGGCGATGAGCTGCTTCTTGGAGTTCACAATGAAGCTGACAACTCCCTTGGTATACTGCTGGGTAAGCATACGGTTCATGAGATCGTCCAGATAGACATCAATACCTCCTGAAAGAAGATGCTGTCCCTGGTAATCTATGGGGCGCTGGTAGGTAATGACCCAATGATTTGCGGTAAGATCATAATAGAGCCCCGTCCAGAAGGGCTTGCGTTCGGGATTGAACTCCTGAAAGGTGGCCTTCACCACGGATCCTGCAGTGGTATCCAGATCTGCCCTGGCCTGAAGCCCCCAGGGGATCTCGGGCCAGTAAAGGAGCATACCGTTTTCAGGAGTGGAGATGTGAAGATTGGCAAAACGGCTGATCCATGCGGGACCGAGCCTGCCCACAAGAAAATAGGCCAAAAGGAAGCGGCGTTTGAAGTCCTCGCTCAGAACCTTCTGATTGTTTCCGATAAAGGCAGACACGCCATCAAGGGGAAGCCCCCGGGAGGAGGCGCTGCCGGAAAAAAACTTCTCCTTCATCCGGGTGGCTCCCTCGGGATCCCTAAAGAAGAACTCCTCAAATTCCTGGTCGGTAAAGGTAACCTCCGAGGTATAGAGCTTGAGATACTCTCTTTCAAAGGTTTGAAGGCTATCGTGAGCCAGATCGAAGAGCGCTTTCTCCTGCTCCACCCGGTTGGCCACATAGAGCTTGAGTTCTTCCAAGGTCTGACTCTCCTGGGTTTTGAAGGTGTGGTAATATCCCCATCCAGAAACCAGGAGCATGATGACCACCGCCCAAAGGGCGGTTTCCCATGCCACCTCCCGGGCCAGGGAGTTTCGCCCCAGGAGCCCCCCAAGGAATGTTCCTTTGACAACAAACGCAGGAGCGCCTTGCCTGTTTCCCGTTTTATCCATACTACAGATCATCTCCTTATCTCAAGCTACACACCCCTCCGGCTGGACAGCCTCACCTACTTTGAGTATAACTTTGAAATAGCTTCACCACAAGAATCACTGCTCTTCATAAGGAATGAAAATTTTGAAAAAAACAACACACCGACTCTACACGTATATTCTATACGCATACCCTACGCAAACATTCTAAAGGAGCGATTTTCATGAACGAAAAACACGACCTTCCCTTTCCCATCCTTCAAACCCCTCGCCTTACTCTGGAGGAACTCCTGGAAACCCATGCCGAGGCTTTACATGCGGTATGGACGGATCCCAAGGTGCTGGAATACCTGGTACTGGATCCCTTTACGGAGCTGGAGCAGAGCCGGGAGATGATAGATATCCTCCGGGGGCTTTTCCCCGCCTCCGAGGGAATCCGCTGGGCTCTTATCCACAAAATCAGCGGGGATGTTCTCGGAACCTGCGGATTGCATAAATGGGATAAGGAACATCACCGGGCGGAGATAGGGTACGAACTTACCTCCCAAGCCTGGCGACAAGGGCTCATGAGCGAAGCCCTGGAAGCGGCACTGGACTACGCCTTCACCTCCATGGAGTGCAACCGGGTGGAAGCCCTGGTAACCCTAGGGAACGAGGGATCCCGGGGAATTCTCGAAAAGACGGGTTTTACCCTAGAGGGAACTTTGCGGCAGTACGAATGGGCCCGTGGGAAATTTCAGGATCAGTGGATCTTTTCCCTCCTGAGGGAGGAGTGGGGGGAAAAATCAGTACGCATCCACAACAGAGGCAACCAAAGCACATAGCTAAAGCGCCATGTCGTTCACAAAAATTTCATTTAAAGCAAGAGCAGCACGTGATTCATTTCCCCAAGCCCCAACATCAAATGCCAATAGTTCCAGAAACGAGGGGTAAACTCTCCGGGCTGTCCATGTTTTCCCGGGCCCTTCATGCTACCATGTAGAGAATAAAAAAATACTTTGGAGGTGATGGTTATGCAGCGCTCAAGTCTTCCGGTACTTCTTGTTTTCCTCGCCCTCTGTCTTGGAGCGGGCTTTCTGGGGTCCTACGCCACCACGTTCTCGGTAACCACATGGTACGTCACCATGACAAAACCCCTCTGGACACCTCCGGGAGGGCTCTTCGGCCCCGTCTGGACAGTTCTCTACATCCTCATGGCCTTCTCTGCCTACCGCATCTGGAAAACCGGGGTCTCCCCAGCCTCCCAGATCTTTCTCCCCTTCTGGATACAGCTGGGGCTGAACTTCGCCTGGTCCTGGATCTTCTTTTACTTTCAGCAACCCGGCTGGGCCTTCGGGGAGCTGATGCTCCTTCTGGGGGTGCTTCTCTGGAATATAGCGGTCTTTCTGAGCCGGGATCTTACCGCGGGGCTCCTGCTCCTCCCCTACCTGCTCTGGGGAAGCTTTGCGGGGGTACTGAACTTCGTCATCTGGAGGATGAATGTATAGGAACAAGAAAACCCACAGAGTGTGCAGATAGACAACGCCAAAGACAGATTCAAAGGCCACGTCGAGAGAATCTATGCAAACTCGCGGAATCTACAAAGGATTTCTTTAAGAACGAGGGGGAACTGTCGTGAAGTTAAGAGGGATTCTTTTAAAAGGTTTCAAGTCCTTTGGGGGAGAGGAGGGGCAAACCATCCCCCTGGGAGATGTGACGGTGCTTTTAGGTGCCAATGGTTCTGGAAAGAGTAATCTTGTCTCCTTCTTTCAGATGCTGAATTTCATGACCACCGGGGCTTTGCAGCAGTATGTGGGAAAACAGGGAGTCAGCCGTCTCCTCTTCTACGGCCCAAAAACATCCGAAACCATAGCCTTTGAACTCTATTTCGACTCCCAAGAGGCTCATGACACGTATTCTCTTCGTCTTTCCCACGGATTGCCGGATCGCCTCTTTGTGAGCGGCGAAAAAATTCTGTATCATCAAAAAGGAAAAGAAAAACCCCAAGAATATTTTTTGGAGAGCGGAGGATCGGAATCAAGATTACGGGAAGACACGAGAAAAACAAGCAAGGTGCTTTATGGCCTTCTATCCGGCATAAGGACCTATCAGTTTCATGACACATCGGAGACGGCAAAAATTAAAGATCGTGGCTACGTGGATGATGCCAGATATTTACGAAGCGATGCGGGGAATCTAGCGGCCTTTTTGAGAATGCTGAAGAGAGACGATACATACCGTAAATATTACGACCGCATCGTTCGGCACATACAGTGCGTTATGCCTCAGTTCGGAGACTTTGATGTGGAGCCCCTCCCCGGCAAAGAGGACTACGTCCGACTGAATTGGAAGGATTCCTCCGGTAGCGATTACCTTTTCGATCCACATCAGATATCCGATGGTTCTCTTCGATTCATGGCCCTGGCAACCCTTCTTTTGCAGCCCCCGGAGCTTCTACCACGGCTTATCGTCTTAGATGAACCCGAATTAGGCCTGCACCCATCGGCAATTGCAGAGCTGGCAGGCATTGTTCGTATGGCCGCACAGAATACGCAAGTTCTTCTGGCAACACAGTCCACACGGCTTGTAGACGAATTTTCCATCGACGAATTGGTGGTGGTGGAACGGGACGAAGAGAAGAGATGCTCTCTTTTCAAGAAATTGGATGCTCCCCAGCTTGAAGATTGGCTTTCCCGGTATAGCCTCTCGGAACTTTGGGAGAAAAACGTGCTGGGAGGACAACCATGATCCGCCTGCACATCACCGCTGAGGGGCAGACCGAGCGGACCTTTGTTGAAAAAATCCTGGTTACACATTTAGGGCAACACCATGTCTTTGCAGATGTACGGTGTGTTCTTACCAGCAGAGACAAAAAATCTGCGAAGGAGTATCGCGGTGGCTTGCTGAGTTACACCAAGGCAAAGAAGGATATTCAGAGTTGGCTTAAGGAGGACAGACACGAGGAATGTCGCTTCACCACCATGTTCGACCTCTACGCACTACCCGAAGATTTTCCGGGATATGCTGCTGCAGGAAAGGAGACAGATCCCTATAAACGGATTGCCACACTTGAGGATGCCATGAAACAAGACGTAGGGGACAGGCGGTTTATCCCCTATATCCAGCTTCACGAGTTTGAAGCCTTGATCCTCGCTGCGCCGCAAGAGCTTGACTGGGAATATCTGGAACACGAAAAGGCCATAGAGAACCTTATGCGCATGATGGAAGGACAAAACCCGGAACTGATCAATGAAGGGGCACAAACAGCCCCCTCCAAGCGCATCATCAGAGAAATTCCCGCATACGATAAGGTCACGGCAGGTGCTATGGTGGCCACAAAAATTGGCCTAGAAAGGTTACGGGAAAAGTGCCGGCATTTTGATGAGTGGATTACTACTCTGGAAAATTTATAGAGATTATTACCAAAATCACCAAACCACAAACGCCAAGGCACCACGTATCTTTCACAAGAATGGCGGTGCCTTGGCTTGCGTATACTCCGTAAGTATCCCTAGGGGCTCAAATTCACTGCACTACCTTGCGAAAACTCCCATAATCAGAGCTGCAACTCCCCCAGCACGAGGTTGCACAACCCCATGACGTTGATCTCCCGCTGGAACGTGTTCCAGGCATCATCTCCCTCCAGGGTGTTTTCGGGCTGCCCGTAGTTGGTGAGGTAGATCACCGTGAGATCGTACTCGGGATCAAGATAGAGGAAAGTTCCCGCCCCCCCCATTTTTCCGATCCCCCGGGGGGAACAGAGATCCCCGAAGAAGGAAAAGGGAGATTGAGCGTACTCCCAGAACCACACCTTGGGGCCGCTCAAAATGTAGTGAAGGTACGAGGTAGGGGATTCGAAGAGTTCCGGATTGGTGATCTCTCCGGTCATCCGCTCCGTAGCGAGCTGGCTGAGAAGCCGCTTTCCCTCCCAGGTACCCTCCTGCAAGATCATCCGGGAGAAACGCAGCATATCCCGGGCGGTGGAAAAGATGCCGTCGGAACCCAAAATCCCCCCCATGTTATGCTCCAGATCCTGAGCAAGCTCCCCCCGGAGAGGACGACCGCTGTCGGAAAATCCCGTGTGGGCACACTCCTCCTTGTTCGGAGGGCAGTAGAACGTTCGGTTCATCCCCAGGGGCTCGAAGAAATACTTTCGGGCTCCCTCCTGAAGATCCATCCCCAAAATCCGCTCCAGAGCCTTTCCCAGAAGACGGCAGGAGACGTCACTGTAGAAAACCCGGCTCCCGGGAGAGGTCTCCAGGGGCTGATCATAGTGACACTGCCAGCATCGTTCCATATCACCCGCCGCAGCGGCCTCTTCGGAACCCGGAGAATCCATAAGGGAGATCCCTGCAGTAAAGTTCAGCATATCCCGAAGGGTGATCTTTTTCTTCTCCTCCGAGGTGCCGAACTCCGGCAGATAGACCGCAAGCCGGTCATCTAGGCAGAGCCTCCCCTCTTCCAAAAGTTTGAAGGTCAGAGGAAGGGTGACCATTACCTTGGTAATGGACTCAAGATTAAACAGGGTGCTCTCGGTTACCCTATCCTTCGGGGAATCCGATCCCTTCACCATGCTCCCCAGAGACTCCTCCGCAAGAATCTCCTCTCCCCGGGCCACCAGCACCTGGCATCCCGGATAGTTCCCCTTTGCAATCCGGGAGGCCACAAAATCATGCACCTTGTGCTGAAGCGTCATGTTTTAGGCTCCTTTTCCGGGAGCTTTTACCCCAAACTTGAGCACCAACTGGGCTACCACCATGCACCCCAGGGTGGGAAGCACCCATCCCAGCCCCTGTGAACCCAGGGGAAGACTTGCGGCAAAGGTGGAAATAGGGTTAGCGGTAATGCCGTAGAAGGAGAGCATATCCCCCAGGCCAAAGACCAGGGCCGCCACCATCCCCACCGTAACAGCCTTACGGAAGGCATCGAAACGGTAGGAGAGGGCGCAGAGGATAAGAAGAATGATGGAGGGGTAGATGAGCACCAGCCAGGGGACGGTATATTTCACGATCCGGCTCAACCCCACCAGGCCAAGCACAAAGCCGATAAGGGTGCTGGCGGTAACGATAACCCGATACTGCAGCTTCTCCCCGGTCATCTCCTGAAACATATCCCCCGCCATGGAGGTGATGGCTGCGGAGGTGCTGAGGCAGCTCAACGCCATGATGATGGCAAAGCTGATGAGCCCGGCGCTCCCCAGAAGCCCCTGGGCAATCTCCGTGGAGAGCACCCCGATGGGGGATTCCGGAAAGGCCGCCCCCGAGGTGGCTCCCAGATAGACCAGCACCGTGGAGGTAATCCCCAGCAGGATGGCGGTACCCAACCCGATGGCGTTGAGATTTGCATCCTGCCCCTCCCGGGTGGTGATGCCTCGCATTTTCAGCTCATGAAGCACCCACCCACCGAAGAGAAGTGCCGCAATGGCGTTCATGGTGTTGTAGGCATTGAGCATACCCTCCTTGAGGGCACCCTCCGCTCCGGGCTCCACGGCAGTTCCCAGGGGACTCATGATGCCCTTCCCCACCAGAAGCACCACAAAGAGAATCAGCGCCGGGGCGAGAAGCTTTCCCAGCTTATCGATCACCGTGGCCCGGGTAAAGGCGATGTGAAAGCTCAGAAGAAAGAAAACTGCGAGGGTCCCCCAGAGAGGCACCGAGGGAAAGAGAGGAAGCACCGCCATCTCGTGGGTGGCGGAGGCCACCCGGGGAAGAACGAAGAATACCGTGATCAGCACGGGAACCGCCGCATAAATACTACCGAAAACGTTCCCCAGGCTTTTTCGGGCGAGGGCTCCCAGAGACTGATTCTGATGAGCGCAGGCAAGATAGGCCAGCCAGAGCCCGAGGCTGTTGATGATTATGTACCCCAGGGAGGCGGTAAACCAAGAGGCTCCCGTATCCCTTCCGAGAATGGGGGGGAAGATAAGGTCTCCCACGCCGAAGTGGGAGGAGAACATGGCTCCGCTGATAAGAACAAGTACGGAGAGCGGCAACAGTGCTTTGTTTTTCATAAAGCAAAACTCCCTTCCAGTAGATTCATTAAATTCATTAGATTCAGCAGATTCAGTAGACACGTAAACGAAAAAGCATCTCCACCAGCCGTGTGCGCAGGCACTTTGAAACCCTGGGAAAACCTCCACCCCCTTCCCTTTTCACCGTATCCTTTTCCAGATGACGTTACCAGATGTCGTTGCCAGATGACATTACAGGCATATGCCAGAACAAAAAACGCGAAATTGCGAACACTTTATCACAAAAACGCATTTCCGTACTACACATCACACCCGGAAAAAGCCAAAAATTTTCCCTGAGTCTTCTCCCAGTCTTCTCCGACTCTCCCCAAGAGGAGACAAAAAGCAATTCCCCTCTATGCTCCTGCGCCTTTTTGCTTCATAATCAGAGGAGATCCTATCGAAGATCCTATTGTGAAAGGGGGCTTTACGAATGGAAAAAGGACTGTATATCTTTGGAGGTTTGCTGCTTTTGGCAGTTATCTACGGCATCTACATCTACAACTCCCTGGTGCGGAAAAAAGCCCGGGTGGAAAACGGCTGGAGCCAGATCGACGTGCAGCTCAAACGGCGGTATGATCTGATACCCAATTTGGTGGAGACTGTAAAGGCGTACGCCGCCCACGAGCGGGAGCTTTTTGAGAGAATCACCGCCCTGCGGAGCGCCGCCCACGCCGCAGGCTCCCCCGAGGAGGCTCTCCCTCTGGAGAACAAGCTCTCCGGGGCGCTGCGCTCTCTTCTGATGGTCTCGGAAAACTATCCGGATCTCAAGGCAAACCAAAACTTTCTCGCCCTTCAGGAAGAACTCTCCTCCACGGAGAACAAGATCGCCTTCGCCCGGCAGTACTACAACGACACGGTGAAAGAGTACAACATCGCCATAGACGTTTTCCCCAACAACCTGATCTCCCGAAAGCTCGGCTACGAACCCCGTTCCATGTGGACCCTTCAGGATGCCTCTGAAGGGGAACCCGTAAACATCTCCTGGAGCTGATACCATGGCAAGCTTTGATAAACTGATCGACCATAACAAACGCCTCAGCGTACTGCTCTTCGTGCTTCTCATGCTGCTTCTGGGCTTTCTCGGGGCTGCGGTGGGGGTTCTCTGGGGGGGCGACTGGTATACCGGTATCCCCGTGGCTCTCGCGGTGGGGGGTATCTACTTCTTCTTCTCCTGGTCCTTTGGGGATTCCATGATCCTCTCCATGAACCACGCCAGGGAAATTCAGCACGAAGAAGCTCCCCAGCTCTGGAACGTGGTGGAAGAACTCTCCATCGCCGGGGGGATTCCCATGCCCAAGGTATTTCTCATGGATGACGAGGCCATGAACGCCTTCGCCACCGGCCGGGATCCCCAGCACGCCAGCGTGGCCATCACCCGGGGGTTGCTGGAAAAGCTGAACCGGGAGGAGCTTCAGGCGGTGATGGCCCACGAAATGTCCCACGTGCGGAACTACGACATCCGCTTCGCCATGCTCATGGCGGTGATGGTGGGCTCCATCGTTCTTATCTGCGACATCCTCCGGCGGAGCATCTTTTTCGGAAGCATGGGGCGCCGCAGGAGCAACAACTCCGGGGGAGGCAAGGGACAGGCGGTGATGATGATCATTGCCCTGCTGCTCTCCATTCTGGCCCCTCTCTTTACGGCCATCATCCAGCTTGCGGTAAGCCGCCAGAGAGAGTATCTGGCGGATGCCTCGGCGGTGGAACTCACCCGAAATCCCAAGGGGCTCGTAAACGCCCTCCGCAAGCTCTCAGATGATCCGGAAAAGCTCCAGGGAGCCAGCCGGGGAACCCAACACCTCTACATCGTGAACCCCTTCAACAAAGAGGGGCTGGATAGCCTTTTCAGCACCCACCCCTCGCTGGAATCCCGGATCGCCCGAATCGAGCAGATTGCCACAGCGCAGTAGAGCAGCAACTGACCAAGCGGGAAGATGACAAAGCAGCAAGACCGCAAACAAACAAAAAATGTTCGCAGGACAGTACAGTCAGGGAGGAAAAGAACGTGACCGAGGCTTTTCAAGAACTTCAGACATTACGGCATCAGATCGACGCTCTGGATGATCAGATCGCAGAGCTTATTGGGCAGCGCAGCGAAATTGCCAGGGCCATCGGAACCGCCAAGGGATCCGCCCCGGTATACGATCCCCTTCGGGAAGAGGCGGTGCTGGAGCGGCTAACACGGAACCATCCGGGCATTCCCTCCCAGGCCCTGAGAGCCATCCAGAGGGAGATCATCTCCCTCTGCCGCTCCCTGCAGCACCCCCTTAAGGTGGCCTGTCTCGGCCCGGAGGGCTCCTTCTCACACCAGGCGGCCCAGGAGCAGTTCGGCTCTCAAGGAGAGGTGCTCTTCTGCGGAGATTTCGACGAGGTGCTCTCCCTGCTCTACCGGGACGAGGCTAATATGGCCATACTCCCGGTGGAGAACACCGTGGAGGGGGCGGTATGCCCCGCTCTGGACGCCCTCACCTCCGCCCCGGAGGAGTGCACCGTGCTCTGTGAACGCCGGGTACCGGTAAAACACATGCTCGCCAGCATCTCATCCCTGGAGGAAGTTACCACGGTCTGCTCCCACCCCCAGGCCCTCTCCCAGTGCCGCCGCTGGATCGCCACCCACCTTCCGGGAAGAAAGATTCTCCCCCTCTCCAGCACCAGCGCCGCGGCGGAACATGCCCGAAGCGCTCCGGAATGCGCCGCCATCTGCACGGTTATCGCCGCAGAGAGCCGGGGGCTCACGATTATCGCTCAAAACATCCAGGACTCCCCCCATAACATCACCCGGTTCTGGACCATCGGCAAGGGAAAATCCCAGCGGGGGGAGAAGAACAAAACATCCTTCCGGTTCACCGTGCCCCATACACCGGGATCGCTCTTCGCCGCCCTGGAACCCTTGGTGAAGGAGCCTCTGAACCTCACCTTCATCGAATCCCGCCCCCTACTCCACAACCCCTTCGAATACTCCTTCTTCGTGGACGTGGAGGGACATCTGGAAGATCCTTCGGTCTATGAAGCCCTGGAAGCGGTGCGCTCTCTGGCCTCGGGGTTCCGCATTCTGGGGTCGTACCCCTGCATACTCTGAAAATACCACCGCGGAAACACCAGGGGGCTATCTCCGCCTTCCACTGGAGATAGCCCCCTCACTTTATCGGATCAAGCGCAGTACCCCACACGCCTGAATCCCTCTTTACGACTCTGGAAAAGAGGGACTCTCTGGTCTTGGGCTTCGGGTTTCCTGGATCGTACGGATGGGTAAGCTCAATTCAGCGCCCCTTGCGCGACCACTGCATGCGATTCGATTATTCAATCCTTCTCGCTCCCATAAGCATGGGGCGGAAATAACGGTCATCGTGTTACCAAAGATTAAAACACTAATCCTCCACCGCAACAAACCGCTCCATTCTGATCATATCCCGGCATTCGATACCGTTTTCAATAATTTTATCCTTGTAATTAACCCTGAAATAGTCAAAATCTACGCCTACAATCCTGAACCCGCACTTCTGATACAAAAGCATCTGCACAACCCCGGGATTCCCTGTCCCTATTTCTATTTTCTTCATGCCCATATCTTTTGCTTTTTGCACAGCGTTTTCTATGAGTTGCCTCCCTATTCCTTGATTCTGATACATCTCGTCTACTGATATATTCATGATTTCCATGGTGTATGGACGCGTCTGTATCATCAGCAATGCACCAATCACCTTGCAATCTTGAAGACAAACAAAGCCCACACTCCTATCCAAATACGAATACAGCATTTCGTCGGAAGGATCTGCGAGATGCAGTAATTCCAATGGGATTGCCCTTGAATCATCCATTTCTTTTATTATATAACACAATTCAGCCACACCACCGTTATCGAAATAATAAATGAAACAGCAACTTCTCCGAGAGGCCCTCCTGGGGAGCCGATTTTTTAGACACAGGCATCCCCTCCACGCATGCAGGGTTTTGAGGCTGAGAAGCACCATTTTGGCGCACTATTATGGCAGAGACAAGATTACAAATCCAGTGTTTTCAAGGGCTTTCTCTTATTCAGGGAAACCCAGCTAATGCGCACCCGAGATGCGGAAAGCGTCGTTTACAGCCTCACGGATTCACATATTCACATATTAGCCTTCTACTACAGAATTTCTTCGAGGATTTCAACGGCATCAGTAACAAGTTTCGGGCAGATAGTGGCTGTCAGATTAGATTCTTTCGCATACTTCGATCCTTCATCCGTGCTGATGTCACAATTCAGTAGTTCTTTGCAGACAATACTTTTATTGCGTTCTTCAAATTTTTGAGCAAATTCCCTGACGAGATTGGCGGTTTTTTGTTTTGCCTCCCCATCGTCGGCAGATGTTCTGCCGTATTTCAAGCCAATAACCATGAAAGCCCCCGTAACAGCCCCGCAGGTGAGGGCCATACGTCCCATGCCACCACCAAAAGCATCTGAAAGTTTCAACACAGTATTTTCGTCTGCTCCCAATTCCTTTGCGAAGGTAGAAAAAACGGCTTGAGAACAGGAAAAACCTTTCTTGAATGTTGAGGTTGCTTTTTCAGTCTTCTTCATTTCTTAATTCCCACCCCAAACGGTACGTTTTGTGACACCGATTATAGCACCCCGGAAAAGGCGTAGTGGTCAAGTAAAAACGGACACTTTCCTTTGAATCGCCTCATGCCGCCGGACTCCCAGCGAAAAAACACAGTTCCTTCTGGCTACTACATAACCGGGATAGATTTGTTGTGGATATCCAAGATTGAAACCTCACAAACCCCGCCGAGATGAGCCTCTACAGTTTTTGCCAGATACTCTAAGGCGTTTCGCAGTGCCTCTTCTCTTTGGGTGTCCACAAGTTCAATGCAGAGGAATGCGTTTTTGGTGCTCTCCGTCAGCATGGTTCTGACAGACTCCCGCCAGTTCCAACATCTGCATATGGCACCCTCATCATCTTTGTAAACGATTTCTCCTTCATAGGGGGGCGCACTTTCATCTGTTCCCAGGGTGATAAAACTTTCGTCTCCCAGGGCTTTCGTCAATCGGATGTCTCCTCTAAAAGTGTCGATATCTTCCCCCCCGCAGGGAAGGCCATATCGTAGCGAGGTGGCGTTGTAGATATCCACCAGGGGGTTAATGGTTCCTATGTGATTCCCCTTGGAGACTCTTTTCATCAGCGCTTCGATGGAAGAGCGCGCCCCTTTCTTGGTCTTGAATTTTTGGAACGCCTCTCTCCAAACCTTGATAACCTCATTATTGCTAAACTCCGGTTCCTGGAGATATTTGAGGGCTTCTTTTTCGGCATCCCCAAGCATGGCTTCGTAGGTCTCCTGCTCTCGAAGGGTGTTATCGATATTTTTGCAGATCACGATTCCTATTTTTGCATCCGGGAACAGACTCCAAAAATTATCCTCAATTGTGAACTTTTTCATCATACCTCTTCCTTTTTTCCGACCTGCCCCTATTGAGGCATGATCCTTTTTCTGGATCTCTCAAAGCATACTCGCCATATTCGCCGCAAAAAAACCGTAGCCCCACGTAACCGAAACGCCCTTCATACGGAAAGCGCATACGGCTATTCGACGGTTCTCGTTCCTACGAGCATGGGTTGAAAATAACGGTCATCGTATCGCCGGAGCCCCTCGAAACCGGCGCTCGCCATCAGCCCCATGAAGCGATCAATGCCGATGGGATAGTAGGTGGACCGCATAACATGGGTTCGGCATTCCTCCGCCCCACGATCCTCCACCACGTAGAAGGTCATTTTGTACGTTTCGCCCTGGGGATCCCAGACCTGCCAGAGCAGCCAGCGAACCCCATCCTCATCACGCACACCGTAGGATTTGACCTGCTGATGGGTAAGATCTTCTTTCTCGTAGTCCCGCAGCGTGACAATACACCCTCCGCCCGGACGGGTACACAAATAGAGCTGTTTCAATGCCGTAAGGATATCCTCGTCGGTAAGTAAATGGGGCATGGAATTATCGCAGGAAAGAACCACGTCGAATTGGCGGGCATGATGCGTATAGGCCTCCCGCATATCCGCCACGGAATAGCTGATATCCAGGCCGCGCCGGAGGGCTTCCCGCTCGGCGCGTTCAATGGCACCGGGGGAAAGATCCGAAGCGGTAACCTTGTACCCACGGCTCGCCAAACCGAGTGACTGGGTGCCGATGCCGCAGGAGACATCCAACACGGTTTCGGAACCCCGCCAAGCCTCGCGGATCGTCGCATCCAGGGCTTCCGCCTGATGCTGGAGGCTCTTTTCCCAATCGGGATAAATCAAGTGGTAAAACTCGCTGAGTTCACTGTAAAAACCCTTCGTATCCGTCATCCTTCCACTTATAGAAGCGAGCATTTTCCTGCGGCTCCTCGCTACATCGTATGGGTAATTGCTCCAGCGTTACGCTCAAGGTGAGCAAGAAACCCAAAATACTAACCCCCGGTAACATTTCAGGCCGCCGGAGGTTAGCATAACACAAGATTCCAAATCTTTCTCTTTTTTTAGCGAACCTACAGCCCTATGGCCTCCATCAGGCTTCCCGCAAAGGCTCCAAGAAGCTCCTGCAAAAGAACCTCCCGATTCTCTCCGTACCGTTCAACCAGCTCCACGAGGGCGCTTCCCACCACCACCCCATCCGCATAGCTTGCGGCTTCCGCGGCCTTTTTGGGGGAGTCGATGCCGAACCCCAGGGCTATGGGAAGCTCCGTACAGCTCCGCACCCGCTCCATATAGGCTTTCATCCCCTGCTGAGGGCCTCGGGAATCTCCGGTTACCCCCAGAAGGGAAACTCCGTAGATAAATCCCCGGCTCAGAGCCGTGACGGCACGCAGGCGCTCCGTCCCCATGTTGGGGCTTACCATACCGATGGGGGCGATTCCTGCGGCTTCCAGAAGGGGGCACCATTCGGGGTCTTCATCTAGGGGAAGATCCGGCACGAGAACCCCCGCCACCCCCACCGAGGCAGCCCGCTCTGCAAAGCGCTCCTTGCCGTAGCGGTAGATGGGGTTGCAGTACCCCATGAGTACCACCGGGGCTTGCAGTTTACCCTGCAGCGATTCCAGCAGGGTAAAGATGGATTCCAGGGTGGTTCCCCCCTCCAGTGCCCGGTGTCCCGCCGCCTGAATTACCGGCCCGTCCGCCTGGGGATCTGAAAAGGGCATCCCCAGCTCCAGCACGTTTGCCCCGGCCTGATCCAGCCGGAGGAGGATCTCCCCGGTGATAGCAAGGGTTGGATCTCCCCCCATGATGTAGGGGATAAAGGCGGTTTTCGTTGCAAAGGCCTGGGTTAGACGGTTCATGCCACGGCTCCTTTCCCGGCGTTCCTGTATTCGCGCACGGTCTCCATATCCTTATCTCCCCGACCGGAGAGGTTGATCACCAGCAGGGTTTCCTTTCTACATTCCTTCGCCAGCTCTTTCGCCCGGGCCACCGCATGGGAGCTTTCCAAGGCGGGGATGATTCCCTCGGTACGGCTAAGCAGCTCGAACCCTTCCAGAGCCTCTTCATCGGTGATGCTGCAATACTCTACCCTGCCAGAATCTTTGAGGTAGCTGTGTTCCGGCCCCACCCCGGGGTAGTCCAACCCGGCGGAGATGGAGTGAGCCTCCATAATCTGCCCCTCCTGATCCTGCAGCAGATAGCTCAGGGCTCCGTGAAGCACTCCGGGAATGCCCGCAGTGAGGGTGGCAGCGTGATAGGGTGTATCCACTCCCTTTCCTGCGGCTTCCACCCCCACCATGCGGATAGAGGGCTCCTCCACGAAGGGGGCGAAGAATCCCGCGGCGTTGCTCCCCCCTCCTACGCAGGCCACCAGGATATCCGGCAGGCGCCCCTCTCGTTCAAGAATCTGCTCCCGAAGCTCCTCCCCGATGATGCGCTGGAACTCCCGCACCATTTTAGGGTAGGGGTGGGGCCCCACCACGGAGCCGATGACGTAGGCGGAGCCTTCCACGTTGGTTACCCAATCCCGGATGGCCTCGCTGGTGGCATCTTTAAGGGTGCGGCTTCCCGCAGTAACTGGGCATACCGTGGCCCCGAGGAGTTCCATTTTTTCCACGTTCAGCCTCTGGCGTACCGTGTCCTTTTCTCCCATGTAGACCACACACTCCAGGCCAAACCGGGCCGCCGCGGTGGCGGTGGCTACGCCATGCTGCCCCGCCCCGGTCTCGGCGATGATGCGTTTCTTCCCCATGGATTTGGCAAGAAGCACCTGGGCCAGGGCATTGTTGATCTTGTGCGCCCCGGTGTGGTTGCAGTCCTCCCGCTTGAGGTAGATGGTGGCTCCTCCGAGATGGCGACTCAGGTTTTCCGCACAGTAGAGGGGGGAGGGACGGCCGGTGTAGTGGTTATGGAGCTTGCGCAGCTCTTCCCGAAAGGTGGCATCCTTCCAGGCTTTTTCGAAGGCCTGCTCCAGCTCTTCCAGGGCGGGTATCAGGGTTTCCGGCACGTATCGGCCTCCGTAGTTTCCATAGTATCCTCGTCTCATTTCTAAACAACCTCCTCGGCTCTTCTCATAAATATGTTCAGGAAGAAGCGGCATTTTCTTTTTGGACATCATACTCCCGCACCGCCGCCACAAGATCCCGCATCTTTTTGCTATCCTTGATTCCCGGCGCGCTTTCCACGCCGCTGTTCAGATCCACTCCCCAGGGATTCACCTGTTCCAGAGCCTGATGGATATTTTCTCTTTGCAGCCCCCCCGCCAGAAGAATCGGAAGGGGGGAGGAAAATCCCCGTAAAAGGTCCCAGTTAAAGGCTTTTCCGGTGCCTCCGGATTGGGATCCCCGCCGGCTGTCCAGAAGCAGAATATCCGCCGCATCTTCGTAGAGCCGGGCCTTGTGCAGATCCTCCCCCCCGGCGATTCCCAGGGCCTTGAAAGCTACACAGGGCATTGCCCGGAGCATCTCCGGGGGCTCTTCTCCATGAAACTGGAGGGCCGAAAAGAGCCTGGATTCCAGCACCTCCCCCAGAAAATCCGGCGTGGGATTCCGCAGCACCCCCACGGTAGAGATTTCCGCCGGGAGCCCCCTCAGAATCTCCCGAGCCTTTTCCAGAGAGACATACCGGGGGCTCTCGGGAACCAGAATAGTTCCCACCGCATACACCCCCAGATCCGCCGCAGCGAGCAGATCCTCCCGGCGGGTGAGACCGCAGATCTTGATACGGGTCATGAAGCCTTCTCCCCAGCTCCTCCGGTAAGCTCCCGGGCCAGGGCTTCGGGATCAGGAGAGCGCACCAGGGCGGTACCCACCAGCATGCCCTGCACCCCCAGGCTTTCCAGGTAGAGGGCATCCTCCCGAGAGCGGATACCGCTTTCGGAGACTATCTTTCGGGGGCTTCGGGGCTCCCGGCGGCGCAGCTCTTCCACCAGCCTTTCGGTGGTCTTCAGAGAGACGGAAAAATCCCGAAGATCCCGGTTGTTGATCCCCACCACCCGAGCGGGGGTATCCAGCACCCGGGCCAGCTCCTCGGAAGAGTGCACCTCCACCAGGCACTCCAGGCCAAGTTCCTCCGCCACCATGAGCATCTTTTTCAAGAGATCGTCCTCCAGTATGGCGGCGATGAGAAGCACCGCATCCGCCCCGAGAAGATAGCTTTCGTAGATCTCCATGGGGTGAAGCAAAAAATCCTTCCGCAGCACCGGGCAGGAGCAGCGCTCTTTAAGCCGGGCCAGCAGCTGTGGATCCCCCTGAAAAAAGTTTGGCTCCGTCACCACCGAAAGAGCCCGGATCCCCCCGCCAAGATAGCTTTGCAGAAGCCCTTCGGGGTTCCAGGAGGGGGCTATCACCCCTTCGCTGGGGGAGGCCCGCTTAATCTCTCCTATAAGGGAGATTCCCTTCTGATCAAGGGCCTTGGAGAGGCTTCGCCGGGGGGCTTCGAGGGCCCGAATTTTCTCCCCTCGGGAGGCCACTATTTTTTGAAGAATCACAGGGCCACCCCCAGAGCATCCGTATCTTTGGAGGGGGCAAGGGAGCGAAGCTCCCGGATCTTGTGCATCACCTTGCCGCTTTGGATGCACTCCCGGGCCAGGGCCACCCCTTCCCGAAAGTCTTCCGTGAGGCCTCCCGCCACGAGAGCCCCCCCGGCGTTGCAGAGCACCATATCCAGAGGAGCCCCCCCCAGGCGGCCTTCGAAGATATCCGTGAGGATCGCCGCATTCTTCGCCGCCCCGCCTCCTGCGAAGGAGGAGAGAGGATGCCGGGGAAGGCCGAACTCCTCGGGTTCAAGAGCACCTTCCTCCAAAACGCCGTTGCGCAGAAAACAGAACCGGGTTGTCCCCGAGAGGCTGATCTCGTCAATCCCCCCCGCGCCGTGCACCAGAAGAGCCCGATCCGCCCCAAGATTGCGGAGCACCTCCGTCAGGGGGCGCAACAGCTCCGGAGCATAGACCCCCATAAGATACCGGGAGGCTCCGGCGGGGTTGATGAGAGGCCCCAGCACGTTGAAGAGGGTTCGCAGCCCCAGAGAGGAGCGGGCGTTCTTGACGTGTTTCATGGCCCCATGGAAGTAGGGAGCGTAGAGAAAGGCAAAATTCGTGCGCTCCAGAGAGGCCTCCACATGGGCGGGGGTGTCGAAAAGGGGGATCCCCAGAGCCTCCACCACATCCGCGCTGCCGCAGCGACTCGAAACGGAGCGGTTACCGTGCTTCGCCACGGGGAGCCCCGCGGAGGCCGCCACCAGAGCGGCGGCGGTGGAGATGTTAAAAGTTCCTCCCCCATCCCCTCCGGTGCCCACCACATCAAGAAGAGGCTTGTGAGCCATCTCCACCTTGAGGGCGTTCTGCCGCAGCACCCGGGCGGCGGCGGTGATTTCGTCAATGGTCTCCCCCCGAAGGCGGAGCCCCATAAGAAAGGCGGCGATATGAATATCCGTCACCTCCCCCTTGAGAATGGCTTCCATGGCTCCCTCCATGGCCTGGGAGGAGAGCCGCTCCCCTGCGGCAACCTGTTCGAGATAGGTGCGAAACATCATGCGCTCCTTTCCAGCCCCTGGGGGGCCACAAAATTTTCCAGCAACCGCTTACCGAACTCGGTTCCCACCGATTCGGGGTGAAACTGCACGCCGTAGATCCCCAGCTCCGGGGATTCCAGAGCCATGATCTCCCCATCCTCTCCCCGGGCGGTCACCGAAAGAGGAGAGTTTGCCGGAAGATGCCGCACCACCAGAGAGTGGTACCGCACCGCCCGAAAGGGAGAGGGAATGCCCTCGAAGAGTCCCGTTCCCGCATGGGAGATTCGGGAGATCTTGCCGTGCACCGGCTCGACTCCTCGCTCCACCGAGGCCCCGAAGACGGAGCCGATCACCTGATGCCCCAGACAGACCCCCAGAATGGGAATACTGCCGCCGAAGGTTCGCAGAATTTCCGGGCAGATGCCCGCATCCTCGGGGCCTCCCGGGCCGGGAGAGAGCACGATCCGCCGAGGGTTCAGCCGCCGGATCTCCTGCAGGGTTACCGCATCGTTCCGCCGGGGGAGCACCTCGTCGAAATCGCTGCAGTACTGCACCAGGTTATACGCAAAGGAATCGTAGTTATCCACCAGAAGAATCATGCCTCTACCTCCTCCATCTCTTCGAAACTGCACCCCAACGCCCGGGCAAGCCCCTCCGCCTTCTGTAACGTCTCGCGATACTCCTTCTCCGGGGAGGAGTCGAAGACGATCCCCGCCCCCGCCTGAAGAGAGAGCCGCTCCCTCTCGTGCAGCACCGTGCGGATGGTGATGCAGCTCTCGAAATCTCCCGAGGGATCCAGCCAGGCCAGCACCCCCCCATAGGGCCCCCGGGCCTCGGGCTCCAGGCTGTCGATATACTCCAAAGCCCGCACCTTGGGAGCCCCCGAAAGGGTCCCCGCAGGAAAAGTCTTTCCCAGCATCTCCAGAGAAGAAACTCCCCGGGGGGCCTCTCCCTCCACCTGAGAGACCAGATGCATCACCCGGGCATAGCGGTCCACATCCTGAAAAAGGGTCACCTTTACGGAACCCGGAAGGCAGAACCGTCCCAGATCATTTCGAGCAAGATCAACTAACATTAAATGTTCCGCACACTCTTTCGGGTCTTCCCGAAGCTCCACTTCCAGCGCCGCATCCTCCTCCGGGCTCTTTCCCCGGGGGCGGGTCCCCGCAAGAGGCCGGGTATGCACCCGGTTTCCCCGCCGGGAGAGATGGATCTCCGGAGAGGAGGAGATGAGGGAGAAATCCCCGCATCCCAAATAGACGTGATAGGGAGAGGGGTTGCTCTGCCGAAGCGCTCCATAGACCTCCAGGGGATCCGTGACCCCTTCGAAAGAGAACTTCTGAGAGAGCACCACCTGGGAGAATTCCCCCTGCCGGATGGCCTCCTTTCCCTGCTCCACCATCTCTATAAAGGCCTGTCGGGTCATATTCGACCGGGGAGCCCCGAGAGAGAAAGAGAATTGCTTCCGGGGCTTGTCCTGCAGTTTGTCCTGTAGTTTCTCCTGCAGTTTCTCCTTCTGGGACGTTTTCTCCTCCTGCAACGTTTTCTCCCTCGGGATTCCCGAGAGGGCAAAGAGAGCCTGTTCCTTGAGAAGCCGCACCCTCTCGAACCCCTCATCATAGCCACATTCACAGCCATCTTCCGAGGAGTGCACGCAGAAGAGCCTCCCCGAGGAAGCGTGGTAAACATAAAAGGATGCCACCTCCAGAAGCACCCCCAGAGGATGCCCTCCCTGCTTCAGATGCCGTCCGGGCTCCCGGGCAAAGAGGTTCTCCCACTTTCCCGCCATGCCGTGCCCGAAGTACCCCACATACCCTCCCCGAAAGAGAGGCAGCTCCGGAATCATCTCGTATCCCGGCATGGGGAAGGCGGCAAAACGCTCCGACACGGACTGCTCCAGAGAAGCTCCTTTGACAAAGACCGCCTCGCCCCCCTCCCCGGAGCAGATCTCCACCCCCGAGGCAAACTCCCGAAGCACCCGTTCCGGCTGAGGCACCAGCAGGGCATACTCCAGCTCTCCCCGGGGGGAGCACCCCTCCCAAAAGAGGGCGTAGGGACGCTCCTTCTCCGGTGCAAGCCTGCGGAAAAGCTCCAGAAGCTCGCTCCCCTCCATCTCAAGAGAATCGAAGAGGGGAATCCGCACATTCTCCCGGCGCAATTCTTCGTAACGGGATCTCTCCATAAAAGGGGCTCTTTCCATAAAGGGAGCCTCCTCACAGGATGGCTCTTCTCGTAGTACCGCTCTGCTCACCATGCCGTTTCCTCCTTTGATATCCTTGACATCCTTGATATCCGCTGACACATCTCATCTCGACTCAACATACCCTTTTCCTCTTCCTGTGAAGAGGCTCTCTTTATGCGCCATACAAAAAAAGAGAGAGGCCCCTTTCGAGCCCCTCTCTTTGGCGTTACCGCTATCACCGGCATTACCGATAGAACCATACACAAAGGGCCCTGCAACTGAATTCCTCTAGGGAATCCACCTCCAAGGCCCGGTCACTACGTAACTTCAAGGCATCTTTAGGATGCCCCGGATCTCGGCGGCAGACTTAGAAAGCCCGCCACCACCAGTTTTGTATAGTTTGTATCGTTACACGTGCGAATGTTTCGCCCATGGGAATATCTCCTTTTACAAGATTGGGGAGGATTATAGATCACTTTTATCTCTGGGTCAACAGAAAAATCCAGCCCCCAAAGATAGCTGAGAGAATTTCCTAAAACAAAAAACCGACAATCACATAAAGAACCACTGAAATTCCTGCAAAAAACAATGCGTAGGGCAACTGGGTCCGTACATGATCAATGGGATCACAAGCTGTCGTACCACAAGACATAGCCGTCGTGTCCGAAATCGGTGAGGCATGATCTCCAAAAATACCACCGCCAAAAACAGCGGCGGCGATCAACGGTATATTGCCGCTACCTAGCGCAATTGCCATCGGCATTGCAAGTGGCATTACAACTGCGTGAGTCCCCATTGATGACCCTGTCGAGAAAGATATAATTGCTGCAATAACAAAAATTAGCGCTGGCAATAATGCTGGAGTAAGAAATCCTGAAAATAGAGACGCAAGATACGCACCGGTCCCCAAGGTTTTTACCAGTGACCCCATAGCAAAAGCCAAAATCAAGATGCTAGCCACCGGGAAAATATTTCCAAAACCTTGAAAAACATCATTCATGAATCCCTCAAAGGTATATATTTTTTCTCTAGTATAAAGAGTTCCCGCTACAATTAAGGACAGCGCAACCCCCCAAAGAATACCCGCATAGCCATTGCCTTTCAGAATATTTCCCTTACCCGTTATGAGCATCACAGAGGCAATAGTGACAACCATAGTAAGAATGGGAATCACCATATTCCTAGGCCGTGTAACTTTAACTCCATTATCAACCATATCGCTCTTGTTCTGACTACTTGTCAGAGCTACCGGCATTACTCCATTTCTCTCGGCATTTTCTTCAGCCTTTTTCATAAGACCAAAGTCTTTACCCGTAATAGCTATGAGTAGCACGGCAAAGACTGCAATAATGCAATAAAAATTCAATGGAATTGATCTAATCAACACGGCTGGCGCATTGGTAATTCCTTGCGCTTCCAACAAACCCATCATAAATGCTCCCCAAGCGCTCAAAGGCAACAAAACACAAACCGGGGTCGAAGTTGTATGTACAAAAAACGCCTGTTTTTCTCGCGAGACATTCATCGCATCATTCATAGGGTGAGTAACGGCACCCGTAACTAGGCAGCTAATGGTTCCGGAGGTGAACACAAACACACCTAAAAGCCACGTAAAAACCAAAGAACCTCGCTTTGATTTAATAAGAGCTTTTTTATTAGTCATGTAATCGACAAAACCATGCACCCCGCCTGACTTTTCCATAACCAAAGTCAACCCACCCAAAAGGGCCGTGAGCAAAATGACGATCGTGTTAGAATTACTTTCAAAAACTTTCACTAACGCAAACAACGTGTCGTTAAAACCTACGAAAATATTTCCACCAGCTAAAACAATATATCCGGAAAAAACACCAAGGAATAACGCTACAAATACATTTTTGAAAACAAGAGCAAGAGTAATAGCCAAAAACGGCGGTATGATAGATAGCAAACCATGTTCCATAACAAATCCCCCCTCATTGCATACAACCAAAATTTTAATGCTTGCTCCTTACCATTTTCCCCAGGTTGTTTTGAAGAACACAACCATCTTTAACAGCAATCTCTCCCTCAAGGATCACATACGCAATTCCCTCTGGGCTTAGAACTGGATCCGTAAAAGTCGCTTTATCAGCAATTCTTTCATAATCAAAAATTGTAATGTCCGCATTCTTACCGATCCCTAACGTTCCTTTGTCAATGCCAATACGCCGGGCCGGTTGGCAAGTAATTTTAGACACTGCCTCACAAAGGCCCAGCAACTTCTTTTCCCTCACATAGTTCTTAATAAAACGGGGAAATGCTCCCGCTGCTCGAGGATGCCCCTGAGAGTGATGCAAAAGCCCATCACTACCCATCAAAACCTTTGGATGGCTAAAAGCCAAACTAACCTCGTCGTCCTTCATAACATGAGCAATCATCAACGTTTCTGGCGCCTTTTGCCGCAAATAACGATATAGATCTTCATTTAGTCGTTGCCCCTTGAATTCCCCCTCTGCCGCCTCAATTTGTCCATAATCTCCTCCATATCGGTTGATAAAGCCTTCATCGAAGGTTGTTGTGCCAATCCTCGTACTAAAAGCAGCATAAGGATAACAATCCGCAGCAACATCAATACCAATCGAACAAAACTCATCTAGCAGAGCAAGAAAATCCTCCATCTGCCCATAAGCCGCTATGCTACCAATATGTGAAACTTGAAAAGACACTTCTGCATCCGGACCGGATTGAAGAAACTCAGAAAGAGCCTGAAGAGCCTCGGATGCGTCATTTCGAACATGAGCGGCCACTAATTTGTGCCTACGGGAAACAACTTTATTAAGCTCCAGCATCTCAGGAGCAGAAAGCCCAGGGATATAACGAATTCCGTAAGACATTCCCAAACAGCCACAATCAAGATAATATTCCGCCAGTCGGACCATTTCCCGGATTTCATCTAAGCTGGATCTGCCATACCGATCACTTATGTTCACCGCCCTTCTCAAAGTTTCATGCGGCAACAATAAACCCAAATTAACCGGCAAACCCAAACGTTCCGCAGCATTCATGTAAAGATCCGGTTTTTCCGGGCCAATCCCGCAATTACCTCCTATGGCTGTAGTTACACCCATTTTCAACATGCAAGCCAATATATCAATTTCAAACCGTTCCTCTACGGCATTGTATGCATCTTCGTGCATGTGGATATCCACAAAACCAGGGGATACAACTAAGCCCTGTGCGTCTATCACCTTATCACCAACCAATTTTCTTGCGGCAAGCTCTTTAATCTTTCCCTCTTCAACTGCCACATCGAGTTTGGAGCAAATTTTATTTGAGGGGTCAACCACTAAGCCATTTTCAATAATAGTTCTCATGTTTAATTCCTTTCTACGTGACATCTCCAATCATCAATATCACTCACCATCTATGAGTTGTATCGATGGTACACTTGCACCTACCTTTTGTCAAGTATCCGACCTCCCCCTCGAAGGGGCTAGCCGACACCAAACAAAGTGACTTTCGACTTTTTTCAAATGTTTTTATGATAAACTGCAGCCAATGACAAATGCGAAGAAACTAGATTTTCCGGAGAACAAGATGACAAATAATCAAAGATGATTCGTGTTATTCCCACCCGAGACCCACTTCAAAGCTCGAAGAGCCAGTGGACGAGATAATTCGCTGACAGCGAGCCCGTTACGGTAGATCCAAGGAAGTTCGCAGCGTCCTCAAAAACTCAATCTGCGGATCGAGGGAAGAGGAAGTCTCTTGCCATTTTCTTACCTCGGGTGTATGCTAGAAGCGCAAACTATGGATACATAAGGAGATACAAAAGAGACGAGTCGAAGGAGAAGCCCATGGGAAAAAGCCTGAACGCCGAAAAGAGAGCCTTTCGATACGTAGTCAACCTTATACTCTCTCACAAGCTGCGGCCGGGAGACAAAATCTACGAGCCCGACATGGTGGAAGAGTTGCAGATGAGCCGTACTCCCATACGACACGCCCTAGCAAAGCTGGTGTCCGAGGGAATGTTGGGAAAGAAGGATCGGGAGAGGGGATACGTGGTTCCCCTGCTCACTCCGGAGGATATGGAACAGGTCTTCACCGCCCGGGAAACCCTGGAGGGAAAGTCCGCATACCTCGCCGCCAAATACGGGGACAAGGAGAGCATCGAAGAGCTTAAAATTCTGAACGCCCGGGAGAAAGAGCTCTACCGGACGGACGACAAGGGAGAGTACGCGGGCATAAACGAAAGCATCCATCTGCTCATCGCCCAGATGAGCCGCAATCCCTACATCGAACGTTACGTCACACAAACCTACTGGCGATCCCAACTCTACACTTTTTATCTCGGGGAGTTCTACGCCCAGAACGGAGACGCCGGGGAAAGCAACAAATACATAAGCCATCAGGAACACACGAACCTGATTAACGCCATTGAAAGGGGGAATACCGAGGAAGCACGGGAAGTCATGATCGAACACATACGCTCCACGCATCAACGGCGATTCAAGTAGCGCAGGGTTATCCAAGAACTCGAACGAAAACGCATGGAATCCATGTTCGAAGGAGGTTTATCCAATGGATGTTCTCAGCAACGCTTTTGAAAAGAAATGGTTCTGTATTTTCATGTTTCTGTACATCGTCATCATGGTACCCTTCCCCTTTTTCTTCTCCACCACCTACATTCCCTCGCTCTGGGGAATTCCGCTTTTCGTGGTGGGATGGACAGTACATACGGTCATTACCCTCGCACTCATTCTCGTCTTCGCCTGGCAGGCACTGCAGCGGGAAGAGTACTGCGAGTTTGACGACCGGTAATTCTGAAAGAGAGGGAGATTGTTATCATGGATACCGTATCGCAGCTCATCAGTCCCGCCCCGGTTCCCTTTTATACGGTTCTCGCAGTTTATTTCGTAATTCTAGGAGCCATCGGCTATTACGCCACCAAGGCCACCAAGAACCTTAAAGACTTTTTCGTCATGAGCGGCAAGGCCGGAGCCATCGTCAGCGGCCTTGCCTACTTCTCCACCCAGTACAGCATGAGCACCTTCATGGGATGCCCCGCCACCTGCTACAAGGTGGGCTTTGCGGGCCTCACCATCTCGGTTCCAGGTCTGGTTTTCAGCATGATCATACCGGCTCTGCTGGTGGGAAGAAAGCTCATCAAGCTGGGACATAACTACGGATTTCTCACTATGGCGGATTATCTCGGAGACCGGTACGAATCCAACGGAATCCGCTCGCTTCACGCCCTGATGATGGTGATCTTTCTGGTTCCCATGATGGGAGCCCAGACCATCGGAGCGGGCATCATCCTCCGCACCTTTACGGGAGCTCCCGAGTGGGTGGGCATCGTGGCCATGGGGGTTATCGTGATCCTCTACTGTATGGCCGGAGGCATCCGGGGAGCCATGCTCACCGACGTGCTTCAGGGAGGACTCATGCTGGTTACCGCCGTGGTGACCTTCGTGATTTCCGTGAAAATCGGGGGCGGTTTCGAGGCCATCAATACAAAACTTCTCGAAATGAGCCCGGATCTGCTCAGCCATCCCGGTATGGGAGGATCCTACGGGTGGGGGAACTACGTCTCCATGATCGTCCTCTGGAGCTTCTTCACCATCGGCCAGCCCACTCTCTTCACCAAGTTCTTCGCCATGAAGAACTACCGGGTCATGTTCAAGGCGGTCATCCTCGGCACCGTGGGCATGTGGATCGCCGCTACCCTCATCGAGTGGTCAGGAGTCAACGCCCTGGTCTCCATTCCCGGCCTCACGGGGAAACAGATCGATTTCGTGGTGCCTCTCATTCTCCAGCAGGGACTCGGCCCCGTGATATCCGCCCTGCTCATCTCGGGAATCATGGCGGCGGGCATGTCCACCATCGACAGCCTTCTCATCGTATCCACCGGAGGTATTACCCGGGATATCTACCAGAATATCCTCAAAAAGGACGCCACGGATCAGGACGTGTTCAAGCTTTCCCGGATCGTAACGGTGATCATCGGCATCGTGGCCATTCTCTTCGGTATCTCCCGCCCCGCCACCATCTTCAAACTCATTCTCTTCGCCTTCGGAGGCCTGGGCATCTGGGTGGCTCCGGTAATACTCGGCATGTACTGGAAGGGAGCCACCAAGATGGGAGCCATTCTTTCGGTCATTCTCGGAGAAATTCTCTTCGTCCTCATGACCCTCAAATACACCTCATGGGCCCTGGGCTTCAATCCTCTCATGGTCTCCTGGGCAATCACCATGATCCTTATGGTGGTTATCAGCAAAATCACCTCCGCTCCCTCTCAGGGCACTCTGAAGCGGCATTTTGAGGATCTTCGGTCCTACTAGCTTTCCGCAATCTTCGCCCGGGGGCCCGTTCGGTCTGAACGGCCCCCGGCTTTTTCGAGGAGGCACATATACCCATGATTCTGTCAAAAATGACCTGGAAAGAGGCGGAACAATCCTTCGGGGATTCCAAAGTGATACTGCTCCCCATCGGAAGCGTGGAACAGCACGGCCCCATCGGCCCTCTGGGAACGGACTACGAGATTCCTCAAGAGTTCGCCCGGAGACTGGAGGATAAAAATCCCCGCGATCGGATTTTGCTGCCCGCGATACCTTATGGAGTATGCCCTTATCATCTGGGATTTCCGGGAACCCTCAACATCGGAGACGAGGCGCTCTACGCCGTGGTCAAAGGAATTACGCGCTCCCTTTTGCAACACCGTATGAAGAGGTTCGTCTTTCTCAACGGCCACGGAGGCAACGGCCCCGCTCTGGACAAGGCAGCCCTTGAGGTTTATCAGGCGGGAGGACTCGTGGCCATCGTGGACTGGTGGGTTCTGGCAGGCCAGATCAATCCCGAATGGGTGGGAGGGCACGGAGCGGGGCAGGAAACCTCGGTAATGATGGCGGTGGACCCCTCTTCGGTGCATAAGGAAAACTGCTTCCCCGCGGAGATCGGGCACCTTTCGGAGGCCCTGCGCAATACCCACATCAATACGGTGCGCTACCGCAAGGGATCGGTACGCATTGTCCGGGATGTTCGGGAGGTAACCTCCAACGGAGCCTACGGCGGCGAAGATGCTGCGGAAGATGCCTCCGCCGAAACGGGCAAGGCCATTCTGGACACCCTTACGGAGTACATGGATGCCTTTGTAACGGAATTCACGTCCCTCCCCTTGGGCCGGGAATAGAGAGCTTCGTTCTTCATCATGCTTTCTTCGAAGGAACGGTCTCTTCTGGAAAAAACGGATTCATTCCGGCTCTGGAAGGATTTTGAGCGTATCGCCTCCCATAACCGTCTTTCGGGATCTCCCGGAGAACGCCGGGCGGTGGAATATATCGCCTCACGCCTGGAGGAAGAGAACATCGCCGTGGAGCTTCGCAGCTTTCCGGTGCGGCTGAGCAATCCTCGGAAAATCCGTCTCTCCTGCGCTTCCGGAGGCGGCACCTTCTTCGATGTTCCCGCCAAGGCCTGGAGCTTTACCCAAAAAAGAGAGAGCCTACGAAGCCGGGGAAGAGTGCGGTTTATTCCCCCGGAAGAGCTCCCCCGCACCTTTCTGGATTATCTTCTGGAGCGGGGAAACAGCCCGAGGGATCTGGAGGGGCTCATCGCCATGGGAAGGAGCAGCAATCCCTTTCATCTTCTCTCCCTTCAGGACCGGGGAGCGGTGGGATACATCTTCTGCTGGAACCAAGGGAATGAAGAGGAAATTCATGAGGGAAACGTCAACATGGTGTGGGGAACTCCCCTGCCGGAAGACCTTTCGTTCTTTCTCGATCTCCCCTTCGCGGCGGTAAATCGCCCTCGGGGAGAAGAGCTTATCAGCCTCGCCATGGAGGGCATTCTGGAAGCGGAAATCGAGGTGGAACTCGAAAATCTCGTCGCCCCCATCCCCCTTCTGGAGGCTTCCATTCCCGCCCCCTCGAAAAATCCGGATTTTCTCCTTCTGGGAAACCACCTGGATTCCTGGCACTACGGGGCCTGCGACAATGCCACGGGAAACGCCCTCTGCCTGGAGCTGGCCCGAAAACTCAAGGAGATGCAGCCTCATCTGCAACGGGGAGTAAAAATAGCCTGGTGGTCCGGACACTCCAACGGACGCTATGCAGGCTCTTCGGCCTATGCGGAAAGCAATTACGAAAACCTTCTGGAACACTGCATGGCCTACATGAACGTAGACATGCCCGGACTCCGGGGAGCTCTGGACTATTCCCTCCTTACCGCAGGGCCGGATCTTTTCGACCTCGGAAAGGGCGTCCTCCGGGACATAACGGGAGGGGAGGGGAAACCCGCCCCTCTCGTGCGGGGATGGGATCAATCCTTTCAGAACATGGGAATATCCCCCTACTTTATCTGGGCTTCCACCCTCCCTCCGGGACATCCCGACAGCACCGGGGGAACCTTCATGAGTCGCTGGTGGCATACGGAAAAGGATCTTCCGGAATATTGCAACCCGGAGGTCCTCACAAAGGATCTCTACCTATATCTTCTCGGAGCCTTCCGATTTCTCACCCTACCGGAAGAAGGGATCTACCGGCCCGAAAGACTTTTCGACGGGATTCTCGAAAGACTTCGAAGCCTTGAGAAAAAACTTGGAGGCTCCTGCAGCCTCCAATCCCTTGAAAAGATACTGGAATGTTCTCGAAAAGAATACCTGGCTCGGGAAAAAACAAAAAAAATTTCCCCGGGCCTTCAAAAACAGGTGCTTCGCAAACTGAATCAGATATACTATGCGGAAAAACCCCCGTACCTTCAGGATTACGCCTTACCGGAAGCGTACATTCCCGGCCTTTCCATGGGAGCCCTTTCTCTGGAAGGCGCCACGGAAAACCAGGGAGGGCTTTATGGATCCCGTTACCTCCGAACGCAGAAAAACCGCATCTACTCTCTGGGATCCGAAATACTGTTTCTCTGCTCAAAACACGCACAGGCAACTCACCTTTAACGGAATTAAGGAGTGACACCATGACAGGGGTTCTCGTAAAGGGAGGCCGGATCTTCGGACCCGAGCCCGGAGGGCAAAAGGATCTGCTCTCCCTGCATTCCCGTATCGGCGCAGTGGCGGAGGGCATGGATCCTCGGGAGATTCGAAAAATTCTCCCCACCGTCACGGTATTAGATGCCGGAGGGTGCTTCGTCCTTCCCGGCCTCATTGATCAACACGTTCACATCAACGGAGGGGGCGGCGAGGGGGGGCCCCGATATCGCACGCCTCCTCTGGAGCTGGGAGCATGCATCCGGGCGGGGGTAACCTCCGTGGTGGGGCTTCTCGGCACCGACGGCATCACCCGCTCTCTGGAGGAGCTGCTTCTGAAAGCCAAGGCTCTGGATGAAGAGGGCATCAGCACCTGGATTCTCACGGGGGCATATCAAATCCCCTCCCCCACCTTCACCGGGAGCATCGCCAAGGATCTTCTCCTTATCGACAAGGTGATCGGCCTAAAAATAGCTCTTTCGGACCACCGGGCATGCTACCCCACCTTCCACCAGCTCGCCCAAATCGCCTCGGAAGCCAAGATCGGAGGGCTTCTCGCGGGGAAGGCGGGAATTGTCACGGTACACATGGGAAGCGGCAAAAGGGGCCTTCGGGATCTTATGGATATTGCGGAAAATACGGAGATCCCCATCTCTCAGTTCGTTCCCACCCACCTCTCCCGAACTCCGGAGCTTCTGGAGGAATCTCTGGAATTCGGGAAACGGGGAGGCCACCTGGACATCACCGCAGGATCTCTGGATTTTAAGGAAGATCTCCAGGAAAGCCTGGAAGCCGTATCGGAGCTGCGCCGGCGGGGAATGCCCATGGAGCGGGTCACTCTGAGCAGCGACGGCAACGGCAGCCTTCCTCTCTTCGACGAATTCGGCAAGATGACCTCCATCGGAGTAAGCTCCATCTCCGGGATATATCATAATTTGGTACACCTGGTGCAGCATTACGGCTTCGATCTGGAAACGGCGGTGCGCCTGGGATCCACCAACGTGGCGGAACATCTCTGCCTCAAGAGAAAGGGACATCTGAAAGAGGGCATGGATGCGGATATGATCGTCATCGATGAGAAAACCCTCGCCCTCCGTCACGTTATCGCCAAAGGCGAGGTCATGATGCTTAACGGAGAGATCCTCAAAAAGGGTACCTACGAGTAAGGATCGCACCGAAAAGGCTCTTTCGGGCCTCTCTTCTCCAAGGAAGGCCCGAAAGCATTCTCTCCTCTGAAAGCCCTCCCTCGCCATCATTGAAATATCTGCAATCCTCTCCGGAGCCTTTCTCACAAAAAGCTTACGCATCAATACAAACGACGGAAGAAAAACGACACTCGCCTTCGCCATCTCGCTTTTTTCAGTGGTTCAGGGAAATTTTCGATAAAATACCGCCGGGGAGAATTTTCCCGTGTGAAACCGCACAGGCCATCGCCTCTTTAGCAAAGCATCTTGACATGCTGCCTCTGCACGTTTAGAATGCATTTGTGATATTTCACGAGTATTCTTTTTTATTGTCCCCCATTCTCTGGCTCGCATCATTTTTTACTTCCATTTGCGAGCCCGCTTCGGGGACTAAAAAATTTTTACCTCTTTCATCAAAATATTCGAAGTATTTTTGATACAAAAATCAATTTTTATTTTAATAAGAGAACGGAGATGATTCCCCTGTCCCGAGCCATACAACTCGCCAAACGCATGAAGGAACTGCATATTCCCGCTTTTTTCACTGCCGAAACCTCAAACATCCGCTATGTCAGCGGCTTTACCGGAGAAGAGGCCTATCTGCTCATGATAGGTGACCGGCCCTACATGATAGCGGACAACCGATTGGTGGACGCCATCATCGAAGAATGTCCGGGTGTGGAAATCGCGCGGTGGCGCAACCCCCATCCTCCTCTTATGGAGGTCATCGGAGAACTTCTCGAACGAGAGGACATCCGCACCTTGGCGGTGGAGGGGCACCGGATCAGCTATCGGCTTTTTAAAGAGCTGGAGAATCAACTCCCTCACGTAGAGCTATGCCCTCTTTCGGAGGCGGTGGAACTTCTGCGCTTCGTCAAAGAGCCCGAAGAGATCCAAAACATCCGTCAGGCCGCATCTTTTGCGGATAAGGCCTTTCAGGAGGTTCTCAATTTCATCCGCCCCGGGGTTACGGAACGGGAAATAGTCTACGAACTGGAATACGCCCTAGCAAGAGCGGGTTCCCAGGGCACGGGGTTTCCCACCATCATCGCCTCGGGACACCATGCAGCCATGCCCCATGCCACCCCCTCGGAACGAAAAGTCCAAAAAGGGGATTTTATCGTTATGGACTTCGGAGGTCTTCATCGTATGTATCCCTCGGACATGACCCGCACCGTGGTGGTGGGCAAAGCTTCGGAGGAGCAGAAAAAGGTCTACGAAACGGTACGACGCTCCCAACAGGCGGGGCTGGAGGCAGTAAAAGCCGGGGTGGCCGCCAAGATTCCCCACCAGGCTGCCGCCAGAATCATTCTCGACGGAGAATATAAGAAAAACTGCTTTACCTACGGGGTGGGGCACGGGGTGGGGCTTGAGATCCATGAAGCGCCTTTCATGAACGCCACCTCCGAAATATTTCTGGAGAAAAACAACGTGGTTACCGTGGAACCCGGAATTTACGTTCCCGCATGGGGCGGTGTCCGCATTGAAGACACTGTGGTAGTTACCGAGGGAGAACCGGAGATTCTCACCCTTTCACCCAAGGAACTTATCGAACTCTAGTACCATAAAGCCGTGGCATACGGTGCATCATCACTGGTGCGGCAAGGCGGTGATTTCTCGAAAGGGGAAATGATCCGTCAGGGGCAGTTTTATATTCTTTCAGATTCTCTATCGGGGAAAAAAAGGAGGAACATGGGATGCATAAGTTTGGAAAGTTTTTTGGTTTTCTGGCGCTTTTTCTGGCCCTGCCACTGGCAATGGGAAACGTCGCTTTGGGAGCGGGCAAAACCCTCACCCTTTCGGTACCCTCCGAGGTAACCGGACTGGATCCGCAAAAGGCGAACAGCCTAGACGCCATGAACATCGCCGTTCACATTTTTGAGGGGCTCGTCCGGGTTCACGACGGGAAAGTGCTGCCGGGAATGGCGGAGAGCTGGGAAATTTCCGAGGACGGCACCACCTACATCTTCCACCTTCGGAATGCCCTCTGGAGCGATGGCGTTCCCGTCACCGCCAAGGACTTCGAATACGGCATGATCCGGCTTCTGGATCCCGCCACGGCTTCGGAATACGCCTTTGCGGGGAATCTCATCGAAAACGGAGACGAGTTCACCGCCGGAACCATTAAGGATTCCGCGAAGGTAGGGGTAAAGGCTCTGGACGACAAAACCCTCGAAATCCGGCTGAAGCAACCTGCGGACTACTTCCTGGGCTATCTCTACCAGTGCAATTTCTACCCTGTCCGCCAGGAGATCGTGGAGAAATACGGCGAACGATTTGCTACAGAAGCCAAGTACATGGTCTACAACGGCCCCTTTCTGCTGAAGACCTGGAAACATGAGCAGGAGCTTGTGCTTGTCAAGAACCCCAAATACTGGAATGCCGATGCGATAAAGCTGGACCAGGTGAACATTCTCCAGATTTACGAGACTAACACCGCCCTCAGCATGTTCGAAACGGGAGAGCTGGATATGGTGGATATCCCCTTCAACATGTACGAGGAGTATCTCCAGGAGGGTAAGGCCGAGGTCTATTTCAGCGGTGCCAACGATTGGTTTAAGGTGAACGTGCGTCCGAACCCGGAAAAACCCTGGCTGGCCAACAAAAACTTCCGGAAGGCTCTTGCCTACGCTATTGATCGGGAAGACTATCTTAAAATCGCTACCAAGGGACTCTACGTGCCGAACCAGCGCATTCTTCTCCCCCTCATCGCGGGGGTGAATGAGCGGTACTTCGTAGACGAATTCCCTCTGGCGTATTACTCCGTCAAGGCGGACATACCCAAAGCAAAGGAATATCTCGCCAAGGCCATGGAAGAACTGGAAATTCAGGATCCTTCGGAAATATCCATCACCTACCTTATTCAGGATGAAGAGGTGTGCCGGGTGATGTCGGAAACCCTTCAGAACCAGATAAGCTCTAACCTGGGGATTAATTTCGATGTTCGCATGGTAACCCGGAAGCAGCGGATGCACTCGGAGCAGAAGGGGGATTACGACGTGGTCTACCACGGATGGGCCCCGGATTACGACGACCCCATGACCTATCTGGAAATCTGGCAGGGAAACAGTAGCCAGAACAACTCCGGTTATGCAAACCCCGAGGTGGATCTTCTCATTGATCAGGCTCGGGCGGAAACAGATGAGGTCAAGCGGGGAGAAATGCTCTTCCAGGCAGAGCAGATGCTCCTGGACGATGCTGCTGTAATTCCTCTGCAGCTGCGCCGGAACGCCTGGAGTCTTAACCCCGGCATTACGGGAATTCTCCGTCCCTTCGTGGGAGGAAGCCTCAGCTTTATCTATGCGGACGTAGAAAACTAGAAAATATCCCTCCAGAAAAGGGGATTCTGCGCCGGAGAGCCCTAGGGCTCTCCGGCCCTCCTTTAGCCACCGCAAGGATCCTTACAACACTCTTCCCAAGGCAGGTGTTCAGGTTTGAAAAAATACATCTTCCACCGTCTCTGCATCTCTCTTATCACCCTTCTTGCCCTCGTAACCATCGTCTTCATCCTGGTGCGGCTTTTGCCGGGAGACCCCTTTATCAGCGATAAGCTGACCCCCGAAGCACGGGCCAACATGATGGCCTACCACGGCTTTGATAAACCAGTGTACGTTCAGTACTTCCGGTATCTTGGCAACCTTCTCCGGGGGGATTTTGGCATATCCCTGAAGTATAACAACATGCCGGTACTCAAAATCATCCGGGATTCCTTCCCCTACTCCGCAGATCTGGGAATACGCACCATTCTCTTCGCCCTCCTGGTGGGGCTTCCCTTGGGGATCATGGCGGCGCTTAAACGGGGCACCTGGATAGAGTACGCCTGTATTATCATTGCGGTAATCGGCATCTCCCTGCCGGATTTCGTAACGGGCTCGCTTCTGCAATATGTTTTCGGACTCAAGCTCAAGCTCTTTCCCGTGGCCCTTTGGCGGGGGTTCCGCTATACCGTGCTTCCCGTACTGGCCCTCAGCTTCTACACCATAGCGGTAATATCCAGGCTCATGCGGGCCAGTATGCTGGAGGTGGTACACCAGGATTACATCAAAACCGCCCGAGCCAAGGGGCTTTCCCCCTTCCGGGTGGTATGGCGCCACCAGATCCGTAACGCCATTCTTCCGGTGGTCACCGTGGTGGGCCCCATCACCGCCGCAATTCTTACGGGTACCTTCGTGATCGAACTTATCTACGCCATTCCGGGGATGGGGAAATACTACGTTTTAGGGGTCCAGAACCTGGATTACTCCATGATCCTGGGGCTCACGGTCTTCTACGGAGCCTTTCTCATTGCGGCGAACTTTCTGGTAGATCTGCTTTACGGCATCATCGACCCCAGAATCCGTACCGGAAATACGAAAGGGTAACATTATGAAACCATACGACGCTTCGGAACTGCAAGACCACATGTTTTCCCATGTGGGAAAAGATTCGGAAAAGATGGAGGAGATCCTCCGCCCCAGCCTTACCTACTGGCAAGATGCCTGGCTGAAACTCCAAAAAAACAAGGTAGCCATGGCAAGTATGGGCGTCATCGGCCTCTGCTGTCTCCTGGCCCTTATTGGCCCGTATATGGGAGGGCACGACTACACCAAGGTAAATGCAGAAGCCATCGACCAGGTTCCCAGCCTGAAACACTGGTTCGGTACGGATAGTCTGGGAAGAGATCTCTGGACCCGGCTCTGGATGGGGGCCCGGATCTCCCTTTCCATCGGTTTTATCGCCACCCTCATGAACTCCGTTATCGGCTCCATAGCAGGAGGCGTATCGGGATATCTGGGAGGACGGGTAGATATGATCATCATGCGCACCGTGGATGTACTCTACGGCATTCCCTACATTATCATCGCCATTCTCGTCATGGTGGTACTCGGCACGGGGATGCAATCCCTTATTCTGGCCATGGTGGTGGTGGGATGGATCAAAACAGCCCGGCTCGTACGAGGTCAGGTAATTCAGCTCAAACATCAGGAGTTTGTGCTGGCCGCCAAAAAGCTGGGAGCGGGAAATCTGCGCATCATCTTCCGGCACCTCATCCCCAACACCCTGGGGGTTATCATCACGGATCTCACCATGGCGGTGCCTTACGCTATCTTCACCGAGGCCTTTCTCAGCTACATCGGCCTGGGCATTCAGCCTCCCCAATCGAGTTGGGGACTCCTGGCCCGGGCGGGGGCCCAATGCCTGCGCACCGCCCCCTATCAGATGTTTATTCCAGCCTTTTTCATCGGTATCACCATGCTCTCCCTGAATCTCTTCGGGGACGGGCTCCGGGATGCCCTGGACCCGCGGATCCGTTAGGTGGAGTAAAAAATCATGACAACGACACGATTGCTCGAAATGAAGGATCTTACGGTGCGCTTCGCCACCTACGGAGGAAACGTTCAGGCTGTACGGGGAATCTCCTTCCACATGAACGAGGGGGAGTGCCTCGCCATGGTAGGAGAATCGGGGTGCGGTAAATCCGTTACCGCCCAAACTATTATGGGGCTCACCCCCTCCCCCCCCGCCACGATTTCCGGAGAAATTTTCTTTCGGGAAACGAACCTTCTGAAGCTGGGAAGAAAAAAACTTCAGGCTCTCTGCGGATCGAAAATAAGCATGATATTTCAAGATCCCATGACCTATCTCAACCCCACCATGACCGTGGGGAAGCAGCTCGAAGAGGTTTTGCAAGAGCACACCAGGCTCTCAAAGAGGGAACGCCTGGAAAAAATACGGAAAACCTTCGACCTGGTGGGAATACCCAACCCTGAAAAGCGCATCAAGGAATACCCTCATGAATTTTCCGGAGGTATGCGACAGCGGGTACTCATCGCCATGGCGGTACTCTGCGGGCCAGAGCTGATTATTGCGGACGAGCCCACCACCGCCCTGGACGTAACCATCCAGGCCCAGGTTCTGGAGCTTCTCAAATCGCTCCGGGAGAAGCTCCACACCTCGGTGCTCCTCATAACGCACGATCTTGGGGTGGTGGCGAACATGGCGGACCGCATTCTTGTGGTCTATGCGGGAAAAGTGGTGGAAAGCGGAGATGCGGACGCCATCTTTCACTCCCCTGCCCATCCCTACACCAAAGCGCTTCTCGCCTCGGCCCCCAGCGCATCCTGGCAAAGCAAGCAGAATCTCGTCTCCATGGGAGGCACTCCTCCGGATCTCTTCTCTCCCCCCGTGGGATGTGGCTTCTCTCCCCGCTGCGACTACGCCATGAAAATCTGCCGGGAAAAACACCCCCCTCTCCTGAAAGCCGAAGAGGGCCATCTCGGAGCCTGCTGGCTTCTTCACGAACGATGCAGAGCCCTCACAAATTCCCAGGGATTTTTCCCAAAGGAGGCTCTCTCGTGATATCCCAAGACATTCTCATCGAGGCGAAAAACCTGAAAAAATACTTCTCCCTGGATAAAAGTCACACTCTGAAAGCGGTGGATGATATATCTCTCTGCATTCACACGGGAGAAACCCTGGGGTTGGTAGGAGAATCGGGATGCGGCAAATCCACCGCAGGACGAACCTTGGTGAACCTCTACTCCCCCACGGGAGGCTCCGTTATTTACAGGGGGAAGGACACTGCCCGGCTCGATAAAAGGGAGCTGCGGGAATTCACCCGGGAAGCCCAGATGATCTTTCAGGACCCTTACGCCTCTTTGAATCCTCGGATGACCGTAGGAGATACCATTTCAGAAGGCATCGACATCTATCGCCTGGCCTCTGGAAAAGCACGTCTCCAGCGGGTACAGGAGCTTCTGGAGATGGTGGGGCTCCGAAAGGAACATACCGACCGCTACCCTTACGAATTTTCCGGAGGCCAGAGACAGCGCATAGGTATCGCCCGGGCTCTGGCGGTGAACCCCAAACTTATCGTGTGCGACGAACCCACCAGCGCCCTGGACGTATCCATTCAGGCCCAAGTGGTGAACCTCCTAAATCGACTTCAGAAAGAACTGGGGCTCACCTACCTGTTCATCTCTCACGATTTGAACATGGTGAAATACATCTCCGACCGGGTGGCGGTAATGTACCTGGGAGTTATAGTGGAAATCGCCCCGAGCGAAGACCTTTATTCCCACCCGGAACACCCCTATACCAAGGCATTGCTCTCGGCTGTTCCCGTGGCAGACCCCCGAAAGGAGCGGCAACGGCAGCGCATTCTTTTGGAAGGAGACGTGCCGAGCCCCGTAAACCCTCCCAGGGGGTGCCGCTTTCAGGATCGCTGTAGTTTTGCAGAAACCCGCTGTAATGAAGAGCAGCCTACCCTGAAAGAGAGGGGAAAGGGGCATTGGACAGCCTGTCATATCTTCTAGCAACATTCTCCCTATAAAAACCCCGAGGCTTCGAAAAGCTTCGGGGTTTTCTGCCGCTTCGCGCATTCACAGCGCTTCGCGCCCCATTTCACCCTTTCCTGTTCTTTTTTCGCTCTTTCTCATTCCTTTTCACCCTACCCGCTCCTTTTCACTTTTTTCGTAGCCATGCAAAAAAGATTCTGCGCGACCCACGTATTTTGTCGCACCCCCCTGCTATACTGACAATAGCATCCATGAAAGATGAAAAATTAGGGAGGTGACGTCTTGCCCAGAGATCTTTCTTCCTTGCGCCTCACACGCTTGAACACCCTTCTCTGCCTGCTGGCATCCAGAGCGAACACATGCCTGCCCAAAGAGACGCTTTACGAACAGATGGACTACAGCAACTCCCGCATGCTGGAGCGGGATCTCGCCTATCTGCGCCAGCAGTTCGGGGCGGTAATTCGCTGGGATCACGAACAGAAGGGGTACATCCTCGAAAGCAGCGGCAGCTTTATGATGCACCTCAGCCTTTCCGGAAACGAGGCCACCGCATTGGTGGCAGGGCTGGGGATGGCAACACACTTTTTGCCTCATCTGCAGGAGGATTGCAACTCCCTCTGGCAAAAAATGCAGTGCGCCCTGCCGGAACAGCTCGCCTCCCAAGCCCAGAAGCTCGCCCAAAGCGCCGTGATGGCCCTCCCCATATCCACCCTGGATCCCGATAAATTCTCGAAAATCCTCCAGGCCCTGGGGCGCAAGCGCACCGTAGAAGCCTGGTACACCAAACCCAACGCCCCGGAGCCCAAGGAGGAACACTACCACCTCTCCCCCTGGGGGGTCTACTTTCGTGCTCACGCCTGGTATCTCTGGGCCTGGTCCCACACCTCCACTCCCGAGGGGGAGCGCACCTTCCGCATCTCCCGGTTCAACCAGATAAGTATGACCAACGAAACGGCCCGGAAAATTCCCGAAGGGAAAGACGTAACCACCCACGCCGGAGGAGCCTGGTACGCCTTCTCCGGCGGGAAAAAGCGAAAGGTACGCATCCGGGTCTACCCCTTCATGTCGCGCATAGTCAGAGAAACCACATGGCACCCCTCGCAGAAGATCGAAGAATGCCCCGACGGAAGCATCATCCTCTCCGCCGAGGTGCCCCACCTGGAGGAGGTAGCCAAGTGGATCCTCGCCACCGCCCCCTATGCGGAGGCTCTGGAGCCAGCGGAGCTGCGGCAGAAGGTGGTGGAGCTGGCGAGGGGAGTTATGGGGAGGCATGGGGGATAAAAACTAACACTACCATACGAAGACACGAGGAGGATCTCATGGAATATATAGCTCATGTTCGTAAAAAAGAGGACGGAAGCTGGGACAGCCCCCAACTTTTAAAGGATCACCTGAAAGGTACCGCAGAACTGGCAGCAAAATTTGCAGCTTCCTTCGGAAACGAAGATTGGGGGCAATTGCTGGGCCTGTGGCATGATCTTGGAAAATACGTTCCCTGGTGGCAAAAAAATCGGATTCGCAAAAGCTCCGGCTACGACACCGAAGCACATATCGAAACGGAAAACGAAAGGGTAAACCATAGCGAGGCTGGAGCCGTATGGGCTTTCAAACTTGCCGAAGAGGGCAAAATACATCCCTTTCTTGCTCAGGCTCTGAGCTATGCTGTAGCCGGGCACCATGTAGGATTGCCAGATTGGTTCCAATATGGAAAAGATTGTGCTCACGGAAATCCTCTTCCTAACCGCGTTTACCAAGACTCGGAAGAGAAAAAGTTATACCTGAAAGACCTTGATCAGATTTTTCGCATTGAAGAGACTTCCCCTTTTTTGAAAAGCCCTTTTCCGTCGTCAACTCCCTTCGGGATAAAACCGCCCAACACAATCACCTCAGAGGCGTATCATCTTTGGGTACGCCTGCTCTATTCATGCCTTGTGGACGCTGATTTTCTGGATACAGAACAGTACATGAACCCAGAAAAAGGGAACTTGCGAAGGGGTTATGATTCTTTAGAGTCTCTGAAAATGCGCTTTGACGCCTTTATGGATGAAAAAACAGTTTCCGCCCCAGACACATCTGTTAACAGACAGCGCAACAAAATTCTTATGATGTGCCGAGAAAAAGCGAATCTCAAACCCGGTTTTTTCACTCTGACAGTTCCCACGGGAGGAGGAAAAACACTCTCCTCCATGGCCTTTGCACTCTCTCATGCCCTCAAGTACGGACAAAAACGAATTGTCTACGCCATCCCCTACACCAGCATCATCGAACAAAATGCCAAGGTATTCAAATATGGCACTGACGACAACGAAAAAATAAAGAATCTGCTAAAGAATAAAATGCTTTTTGGAGAATGCAATGTAATTGAGCACCACAGCAACCTGGATCCAGAAAAAGAAACCGCCCTCAACCGACTCGCTTCGGAAAATTGGGATGCCCCTATTATAGTTACCACCAACGTGCAACTTTTTGAATCCCTCTTTGCCAGCAAAAGCTCCCGATGCCGGAAACTACATAACATCGCCCATAGCGTCATTATTCTTGACGAAGCTCAGATGCTACCCCCGGAACATCTCAAACCAATTATTTCAGCGTTAAAAAGTCTCGTGCACTATCTTGGAGTCACTGTAATTTTCTGCACTGCTACACAGCCAGCCCTAACCGGGAAAATCGGTTCTGGGGAGGCGGTCTTTTCCGGCATCGAAAATTGCACGGAAATAATAGATAACCCCGAAATCCTGGCAAAAAACCTGGAGCGTATCACCTTCAACTTTCCGCAAAAACCATGGACACCTCGCACGTGGGAAGATCTTGCAGAAGAATTAGCCCAGCACAAACAAGTTCTTTGCATTGTGAATACCCGTAAAAACTGCCGTGACCTGCATAAACTCATGCCTGAAGGAACCATCCATCTTTCAGCTCTCATGTGTCCAGAAGAACGGAGCGAGGTGATTAGTCGTATAAAAAAAGATTTACGGGAAGGAAAGCCCATAAGAGCCATAAGCACCCAGCTTGTAGAGGCCGGAGTAGACATAGATTTCCCTACAGTCTACCGAGCCATAGGGGGAATGGATTCCATCGCTCAGGCCGCTGGGCGCTGTAATAGAGAGGGGTGCCTTGAGGAGAACGGGAGAGTCGTCATATTTTTCCCTCCGGATCCCTCCCCCAAGGGCTTTCTTCTTCAAGGTGAAAATAGCACTAAAGAAATGCTCCAAACCAGAGACATCAAGGTCCTTAAACCAGAGGACTTTACCAATTACTTCCGCCTTTTCTATGCAAAAACACACACTTTCGACTCCGCAGACTTTCAACGTCATCTTTTGGATAACGCCAGAGAGTTTCAGTTCCAATTTCGGACTTTCGACAAAAACTTCAATCTCATCGACGACACCGCATATCGATCCATCATCGTTCTCTACGAGGGGAAAGAAAAAAACAGCTCTAAACTCATCAACCAGCTCCGCTACGCCGGCCCCAGCCGCACGCTTCTCCGCAAACTTCAGCGCTTCTCTGTCTCTCTTCCTGCATATGAGGTAGAGGCCTTGCAACGCAAGCGTATGGTTGAAGAGATTGAAGGCTATCTGGTACAAACATCACCGGAGCTTTACAGACTGGGGCTGGGACTTATCTTAGATGAAGAAGAATGGGGGAAAGTTTTTTTAGGCTATTGAAAACCTCATTTGATTATGTTAGAATCAGGCCGTCAAGTTTTTTTGACTATATTCAATACCTTCATAGCAATAGAAATACATATAAAACTCCGCCCAGCCCAAAGGAAGCGGCATTGCATGTCACGGATTGAAACTATTGATAGGTTAGGTGTTTGAACTATAGCCACAGGTCGCTCCCCACACGGGGAGCGTGGATTGAGTGCTTTTCCACACGTCGTGCAATGCCGTGCAACACATGGAAGACGAAAGTATGAAGAAGGAGGGAGGCCATGATTGCGGAACAATTTTTCAACAAGGTTTTTTGCCTCGAAGTTTGGGGAGACTATGCGTGCTTCACCCGGCCAGAAATGAAGGTGGAAAGAGTCAGTTACGACGTCATCACACCCTCAGCGGCAAGGGGGATTTTTGAGGCAATTTTTTGGAAACCCGCATTGCGGTGGCAAATAAAAAAAATCGAGCTGCTCAATCCAGTAAAATGGATCTCTGTCCGCCGCAACGAGCTTGCTTCTACTGCGAGCCCTCGGGCACAGGAAATATTCATCGAAGACAACCGTCAACAGCGGGCAGGGCTTTTTTTGCGAGACGTACGCTATCGCCTTCACGGGGAGCTTGTCTTCATCCCTCCCCACAAACGCACAGCCCACGCAAAAAACATGAGATCCGTTCCAGAAACATTGGTAAGCAAAGAAGAAAAAGAATCTCGAAACGACGAAAACCCCGGCAAGTACAACGCCATCTTCGAGCGCCGAGCCACGAAAGGCCAATGCTTTAATCAGCCTTATCTGGGATGTAGAGAATTCAGTTGTAACTTCCGGCTAGTCGATGACCTGGAAAGCGAGGATTTACCCCTCAAAGAAAGCCGAGACTTGGGGTTTATGCTTTACGACCTTGATTTTTCCAACCCCGAAGATCCTAAGCCAGCTTTTTTCAGGGCCTTGTTACAAGAAGGAGTCTTAGATGTCCCCGATTGGGAGAGTGAGGAGGTGCGCCGATGATTCTGCAGTCTCTTTGTGACTACTACGTCAGAAAGGCCGCCGAACCCGACAGCACCATCGCACCTCCGGGGTGGGAATGGAAGGAGCTACCCTTTCTCATTGTTATCGATGAACAGGGCAATTTTTGTCATATCGAAGACACCCGAATAGGGGAAGGGAAAAAGCTTATTTCCCGACGCTTCCTCGTTCCTCAGGGGGAAAAACGTGCCAATGGCATTAAGGCTAACCTCTTATGGGATAATGTTGAATATGCTCTCGGAGCAAACCCCCGAGGACGAACGGACATTCAAAAACGGCACGAAGCATTTAAGGAGCGCATTCACGAAGACCTGCAAGGCCTCGTCGGCGCCATGCCGCTACGTTCAGTTCTCGCTTTCCTGAAAAATGATCCTATAGGACAAATTGAAAAGGATTCTCAAAACCAAGAGGCATGGGAAGAGCTTTGTAAAACAAACAGCTTCATCGCCTTTCGTATCGCAGGCTCCCAAGATCAAACAATTTTCGAATCTCTACAAGGTTCACTTTATTCGAAAAAATCAGAAAACAGCGCATCCCGTGCAATTTGCCTTGTAACTGGAAGAGAAGAAGAAATAGCTCGGATACACCCTGCTATCAAGGGCGTTCGCGGAGCCCAAGCTACGGGCGCCTCTCTCTCCTCTTTTAATTTGGCAGCTTTCAAATCCTACGGCAAAGATCAAAATATGAATGCTCCAATTTCAGAAAAAGCCGTCTTTCACTACACCACAGCCTTAAATGTGCTTCTTGGGAAAACATCGAAAAACAAACTCTCCTTCGGAGATGACACTGTAGTTTTCTGGGCTCAAAAACCTCCCACAAAAGATTTTGACATAGAGCAACTTTGGCCTGGCATCGTAGAAGATCCACCCAAGGAGAGCCCTGACAAAGGCGTAGAGGCTATCCAGGCTCTTTACGCTGCCGCAGAGACAGGCAATATTCCCGAAGGAACTGACAATGCATTTTACATCCTTGGGCTTTCCCCCAACGCAGCACGTATCGCAATTCGCTTCTGGCGCTCCGGAACTGTGAAAGATTTTAGTTTGAGAATACTAAAGCACTTCGACGATGTCGCAGTTTGCCATGGCCCAAAAGAACCAGAACATGTAACTCTCCACCAAATGCTTCGAGCTACGGCTTTTGAATTCAAATCAAGCAATGTGTTACCTAAATTGGGAGCAGCCTTTATGACCGCTATTCTAGACGGCACCCCCTACCCCGTAACCCTCTTCCAGCAATGTATGCGTCGTATCCGGGCAGAACGACACATTAACAGAACTAGAGCAGGCATCATTAAAGGCTATCTCAATCGACTACCGGGAAGACTAAAAGAGGAGGTTATTTCTGTGGCTCTTGATCAGAACAACAAAAACGCTGGATATCGCTTGGGACGCCTCTTTGCGACGCTTGAAAAAATTCAGGAAAATGCCCACGGCAACATAAATGCCACCATTCGAGATCGTTTTTATGGCGCGGCATCATCTACGCCTGTTACAGTTTTTCCCCAACTACTAAAATTGGCGAACCATCACTTAAGCAAAATCGAAAGCAAGGGTATCGCAGTAAACAACGACAAGCTACTCAGAGAAATCTTAGATGATTTATCCGCCTTCCCTTCTCACCTCTCCATGGAAGAGCAAGGCTTCTTTGCCATAGGCTACTACCATCAACGGCAGGCTTTCTTTACCAAGAAGGAAAAAGGCGAAGTAAATACCCCAGAAAATCCGTAGGAATTGAGCGCACAACGCACCACATGCCAGACATAAACAGCCCAAAAGGAGGAGACTCATGAGCGCAGGACAGGAAATCAAAAAACGGTACGACTTTGTGTTTTACTTTGACGTTCAGGACGGGAACCCTAACGGTGATCCCGATGCGGGGAACCTTCCCCGTATCGACGCAGAAACAGGCCAAGGTCTCGTAACAGACGTATGTCTAAAGCGAAAAATTCGCAACTATGCACAAATTCTTCACCCTGAAGGAGAAAATGGCTACGACATATTCATCAAAGAAAAGGCTATTCTTAACGACAAAATCGAAGAGGCTCACAAGCATGACGGCGTAAAGAACATCGAAGATAAGGGCAAAAAAACTGATGCCGCCCGAAACGTGATGTGCAAAAAATATTTTGACATACGCACCTTTGGAGCCGTTCTCACAACGGGAGAAAATGCTGGCCAGGTACGTGGCCCGGTGCAACTGACCTTCTCTCGTTCTGTAGAACCCGTCGTAGCCCTTGAACACAGCATTACCCGCATGGCCGTAGCTACGAAAGCAGAAGCAGAAAAGCAAAAGGGGGATAACCGTACCATGGGGCGGAAATACACCGTTCCCTATGGCCTTTATCGTTGCCACGGTTTTGTCTCTGCCCATCTTGCAGCTCAAACTACCTTTTCACAGGAAGACCTCAAATTTTTCTGGGAAGCCCTGCAAAACATGTTTGACCACGACCATTCCGCTGCCCGAGGCCTCATGAGTTCCCGACGCATTATCATCTTTGAGCACGCTACGGCATTGGGGAACGCTCCGACAGAACAACTTTTCAAGAGGGTAACGTGTGAGCGCACTACCGAAGGACCAGCCAGGGAATTTGGAGATTACAAAGTCCTTTTGGATGGAAAACCTCTTCAGGAAGTTTTGACGGTAGTCCCCGTAGGGCCATAGAACAGATCCTCGTGTACACCGAAGACGAACTTCTCCCCCTCTCCGCCCTGCAGCACCTTGTTTTTTGCAAGCGTCAGTGGGCGTTGATTCACCTGGAGCAGCAATGGCAGGAGAATGTCCTCACTGTTGGGGGAAGGCAAATGCATGACAGGGTGCATGATCCCGATGCTTCGGAGTGCCGCGGCAATACTCGTATTACCCGCGGCCTCCGGCTTCACTCTTTTCGTCTTGGCCTCGTGGGGCAAGCAGATGTGGTGGAATTTTCGGAAGACGAAAACGGGTTTTCACAGCCTCATATTATCGAGTACAAGCACGGAAAACCGAAAATCGATCTTTGTGACGAGGTGCAGCTTTGCGCTCAAGCCCTTTGTCTGGAAGAAATGCTGAACGTAACAATATCGGAAAGCGATTTTTTCTATGGCAAGCATCGCCGCAGGCATCATGTACTTTTTACTGCAGAGCTTCGCCAGAAAACAGAAAAATATGCACAAGAACTCCATTTACTTACGGAAAAGAGAGAAACGCCCCCTGCGGAATACTCGCCGCGCTGCAAAAACTGCTCGCTCTTCGAAATCTGTCTTCCCAAAACAGCGGGACAGAAAAAAAGTGCCCGGCGTTACATTCAACAACTTTTTCGCCAGAACACCGAAGATCAGGAAGACGAAGGGGGAAAATCTCTGTGAGACACTTGCAAAACACCCTCTACGTAAGCACCCAGGGAATGTACCTTTCTCGGGAAGGAGAAACCGTATTACTGCGAAAGGAAAAAGAAACGAAGCTGCGCATTCCGATCCACAATCTGGAGGGCATTATCTGTTTCGGCCAGGTGTCGTGCAGTCCTTTTTTGCTTGGCCTTTGCGCTGAACGTGGCGTGGCGGTATCCTTCTTTACGGAACAGGGGCGTTTCATGGCAAAAGTTCAAGGCCCCGTTTCCGGAAACGTGCTTCTTCGGCGCACACAGTACCGTTACGCCGACGATCCCGAAAAATCTACGGATATCGCACGTTCCGTGGTGATCGGCAAAATCGTCAATAGCAGAACCGCCCTTCTTCGGGCGGCAAGAGAACAACAAGACTTTGAAAAATCAGAGTCATTCTCCCAAGGAGCAACGCATCTCGCCCGGCTCTTACGGTCTTTAGAAAACCAAAAATCCCTTGATTCGGTCAGAGGCATTGAGGGAGAGGCGGGAAAATCCTACTTCAGCATCTTTGATCACTTTATCGTTGCGCAGAAAGAATGTTTCTCTTTTCAGGGGAGAAATAGAAGACCTCCCATGGATCCCGTAAATGCATTGCTTTCTTTCGTGTATACTCTGCTTGTTCACGATGTGCGATCTGCCCTCGAAGGAGTCGGACTCGACCCTGCAGTAGGCTTTCTTCATAGAGACCGCCCCGGACGCCCCAGCCTTGCCCTTGATTTAATGGAGGAATTTCGACCCATGCTGGCAGACCGACTCGTTCTAACCCTGATCAACAGGCAACAGGTGAAAGCAAAAGGTTTTCAGACGACGGAAACAGGAGCCGTTTTAATGGACGATACCACCAGAAAAGAAGTTCTCACCGCCTGGCAAAAGCGAAAACAGGAAGAAATAGAACACCCTTTTCTGGGGGAAAAAATTCCCACAGGTCTTCTTCCGCACGCTCAAGCCATGCTCCTAGCCCGTTTCCTGCGGGGAGATCTGGACGCCTACCCACCATTTCGCTGGAAATAGAAGGGGGATGAACGGCTTTTGATGGTTCTCATAACCTACGATGTGAATACTATTTCCGAAGGGGGTAAAAAAAGACTGCGCCACGTGGCAAAAATATGTGAAAACTACGGCCAACGTGTGCAGAATTCTGTTTTTCAATGCCTTGTGGATCCCACCCAATGGGCTGAATTGCGGGGAATTCTCCTAAAAACCTATGATCCCGAAAAGGACAGCCTTCGGTTCTACTTCCTAGGAGCCAACTGGAAGCGACGGGTAGAACATCAGGGAGCAAACCCCGGATACGATGTCGAAGGGACCCTTATTCTTTAGCTGTTGAGTACCAATGCATCGAACACCTTGGCGCGAACCCCAAGCTCTCGCCATTTTCCCGACCCTTTCGCACTCAGGACAAAACGAAGTAACTGCAAGGTTTTTTAGCTATACCAGGAAAGCTTACTCTCTCAAAAAGAACGCAACAGAGATAGATTCGCAAATTAATCGCCCCAAACCCTTGCAGCGCAAGGGCATAAAGCTAATACGGTCGCCCTCCGCGTGGGGGCGTGGATTGAAACCCCCCGCCACCGTCACCGTGCCCGTGGTGTAATCGTCGCCCTCCGCGTGGGGGCGTGGATTGAAACCCCGGTTTGCCCGGGCTGCGATATCGTCGCCGAGGTCGCCCTCCGCGTGGGGGCGTGGATTGAAACAGCTCCGATTTCTCCGGATCAAAAACTACCCTGTCGTCGCCCTCCGCGTGGGGGCGTGGATTGAAACGGGCATGGAATCCTTTGTTTCCCGGTTTAATTCCGTCGCCCTCCGCGTGGGGGCGTGGATTGAAACCGGGTTTATTTCGTCACGAAGGTGGACGGGAAAACGTCGCCCTCCGCGTGGGGGCGTGGATTGAAACGCCAAAAATGGGAAGGCCATGCGATCCAGTAGCGAGGCGCCCTCCGCGGGGGGGCGTGGATTGAAACAAACTCTGTAAGCCCTGCCTGATACGCTGCATAAGTCGCCCTCCGCGTGGGGGCGTGGATTGAAACCCGAAGCAGAGGATGTGGCCGTGGCGTTCCGTGGTCGCCCTCCGCGTGGGGGCGTGGATTGAAACATTTCCAGAGGTCCGAAATGTTCCGAATCCATCGTCGCCCTCCGCGG
>CAZIFL010000001.1:0-225267 GCA_964539095.1 uncultured Synergistaceae bacterium | reverse complement strand
CACAAGCGGAGGCTCCCATTCCAAGGCACAATATAATGTGGAACAACCCACTAGGTATGTTCGAAAATTTCAAAAACTTTAAAAAACATGTCCTTTGCTCTTGACAACCTATAAGGCTTCGCTATACTTGATGTGTATACCCATTCTGAAATTGCTTTAAAAAAGTGTTTATACCTCAGGAGGTGTTGTAGTATGATGAGCGAAAAGTTGCACAAAGCGATGAACGAGCAGATCAATGCAGAAATGTATTCGGCATACCTCTATCTTTCCATGGCTACCTGGTTTGAAGATGAAAACCTTTCTGGCATGGCAGTTTGGATGAAAAGCCAGGCTAAGGAGGAGATGGAGCATGCGATGAAGTTTTACGGGTTTATCAATGATCGTCGCCAGAAGGTCGATCTTCTCCCTATTGAGGGCCCCAAAACTTCCTGGAGTTCCCCGGCGGAGGCTTTTAAGGAGTCTCTTGAGCATGAGCAGTATGTGACCTCAAGAATCAATGCTCTCATGGACATGGCCCGAAAAGAAAAAGATTACGCTACTGAAGCCTTTCTCCAGTGGTTTATTACAGAACAGGTAGAGGAGGAGGCCTCCGTGGATGCGATCCTCTCCAAGATACAGGCCATGGGAGATGCAAAGCATGCCGTATTTATGCTTGATCATGAACTTGGAAAGCGTAGCTCTTCCGAGGAGGACTAAACAGGTAGGTGCTTCGTAAAAAGGCAGAGCTTGCAGCTCTGCCTTTTTTGGTTACAAGAATTGATCTGTTTTGATACTTAAAAAAAGGGGTGTGTTGTTATGAAAGATTTGCAGAATATTGACATCACTGCGCTTTTTCAGATGAGTTATGGCTTGTACATCGTGGGAACTTCCTTCGAAGAGCGTTGTAATGGGCAGATTGCCAATGCGGTTATGCAGGTTACAGCAGACCCCATATGCATTATTACATGCCTTCACAAAGAAAATCTGACTACGGAGCTTATCGGGAAGAGCCGTATTTTTTCTGTGGCAGTTCTTGAGGAGGATGTCCCAATGCCTTTCATTGGGAACTTTGGTTTCAAGTGTGGGCGTGAAACTGATAAATATTGTGATGTTACTTACAAAAAAGGAATTACTGGAGCACCTCTCGTGCTTGACTGGACGTTATCCGTTATTGAAGCCAAAGTGATCCAGTCGGTTGATATATGTACGCATTGCCTTTTTGTAGGTGAAGTTGTGGGTGCGGAGACCCTGAAAAAAGGATCACCTCTCACCTATGCGCATTACCATAACGTTAAAAAAGCAAAGTCGCATAAAAACTCTCCCACTGCAATTTTTAACTCTGTTTCGTAGGAGCCTCTACTGTTACAGAAAACCGACACGACGTTTTTGCCTGAAAAAACCACAGTATTGGAACATTTTACAGAATTCCTCTAACCCCTATAAGAAAAAGCCGGAGGATGCTATACTGGGCGCGTGGCAATATATTCAATATATTGCGTCTCCTTTTTGAGAGGAGGTGTTTGGAAGGATAGCACAGCAACGGTAGGGCATAGGGCGTTCGGAGAAAAGGGAAGCAGTATCCACGAAGGAAGAAAGGGTGATGGAATAGTGAAAAAGCGTTTTGCCTTGATAGTTGCGCTTGTAATGGGGTTGAGTTTTATTCTGGGAGCCGGAGCGGTCTTTGCGGAAGAGCCCACCTACGGCGGTATTCTTCGCTGGAGAGAGATCAACGATCCTCCCAAGCTGGATCCCGCCATGGCTACGGACACCGTTTCGAGCAGAAATCTCTATCTTATGTACGACATGCTGGTGGATAATGACCCCGATGGCCAGGGGCTCCTTCCCCGGCTTGCGGAGAGCTGGGAAGCCGAAAAGGGAACGGTCTTTACCTTCCATCTTCGCCCCGGAGTGCGCTTTCATAAGGAATCTCTCGGGGAGCCCACGCTTAACGGCGGACGAGAAGTAGTTGCAGCGGACTGGAAGTATTCCTTTGAGCGCCTCGTAAAAATCAACTCTCCCCGGGCCTACTTTATCGATATGGTAAAGGGATACCAGGAGTTTGTAGATGGCGAAACCGAGGATTGGGAAGGAATCACGGTTATTGATGATCACACCATCCAGTTCGAGCTGAGCTATCCCTTCGCCCCCTTCGTCTCCGTTCTAGCCTATAACTCCTTTATGGTGGTGCCTAAGGAAGACGCAGAGCACTGGGGCAAGGACTTCAATTTCCACCCCGTGGGAACGGGTCCTTTCATCATGCAGGAGTGGCTCCACGACCAGAAAGCCGTTTATAAGAAGAACCCCGACTACTGGCGCAAGGATGATGCGGGCCGAGATCTTCCCTACCTTGATGGCGTAGAGATTGTGGTTATCCCCGACAATACCGTGGCCTATGAGGAGTTCAAAAAGGGCAATATCGACTGTTTCCCCGATTTCCCCGATGAGTACTATCTTACCGCTAAAAAGGAATTCGGTCCTCTTCTTCAGGAACGCCCCTGGATGGGAACCTACTACTATGGCTTTAACTGCCTGAAAGAGCCCTTTAAGGACAATCCCAAGCTTCGCCAGGCCCTTAACTATGCTGTGGACCGAGAGATGATCAACGATCTGGTTATCGAAGGCCGTTACTTCCCCGGTAAAGGGGTTTTGCCCCCCGGCATGTTCGGCTACAACGAGAACCTCTATGGCTATTCCTTCAACCCCGAGAAAGCGAAAGCTCTCATGGCGGAGGCGGGATTCCCAGATGGGTTTACCGCTCAGCTGAACGTAAACAATAATCCCCGGCATAAGGCTGTTGCAGAAGCTATTCAGGCACAGCTCATGGATCTGGGGATCACCCTGGAGATCCAGGTTCTCGACTGGGGCGTGCATCTTGATATCGCTGAACGTGCAGAGACCGAAATGTTCCGTATGGGATGGGTTGTAGACTATGCCGATCCGGATAACTTCCTCTACGTGCTGCTACACTCCGACAACTGGGGCTCCAAGGGAAATTATTCTCACTACAAAAATCCTGAAGTTGATAGGCTTCTTGCAGAGGCCCGGATAGAGACAGAGACCGCAAAACGGCTGGAACTCTACCAGAAGGCAGAGGAGCTTATCGTAGAGGATGCCCCCTGGGTCTTCCTCTTCCACTACACCACCAGCCTGCTCGCTCAGGATTGGATCAAGAATATTCACCTTCCTGCCATGGGAGACTATACCACGCCTCTTTACAACGTGTGGAAAACCAAGAAATAGCTCTCCCTTTTCCGTAATTTTTAAGGGCCTGTTGGAACATGCCTGTTCAGCAGGCCCTTTTTATAATCGAAAATGGCATGACCCTCCCTATTTCGGGATTTTTTCTCTTCCGAAATAGGGAGGGAAGTGATCTGGAGGTGTTGTGATGTTCGCCTATATACTCCGAAGGCTGCTTTATACAATTCCTGTTCTCTGGGGGGTTGTGACGGTGGTCTTCATCCTTATGGCAGTCGTTCCAGGAGATCCTGCCAGGCTCATGATGGGGCAACGGGGAGATCCTCAGACTTTGGCAAAAATTCGAGCAGATCTTGGATTAGACCTTCCTCTTCATCAACAGTATACCCGTTTCTTAAAAGACGTGGCACGGGGGGATTTCGGGAAGTCCTACCGAAATAACGAGCAGGTTACCACGGCTATTATGGATCGTCTGGGAGCGACCTTTCGGCTTGCCGCATGGGCCATGGTTCTCGCTACCCTGGTGGGGGTTGTGGCGGGAATTATCTCTGCTGTAAAGCAGTACTCCGTTTTCGATTATACTGCCATGTTCATCGCTATTTCTGGAGTCAGCGCTCCAGTTTTCTGGGTAGGGCTTCTTCTCCTTCTTGTTTTTGCCTACGGATTCCATCTCGTTCCTGGGGTTGGATACGGTGACGGAAGCTGGCAGTATCTGATTCTTCCGGTGATTACTCTAGGAGTTCGTCCCGCTGCCCTTATTGCACGGCTTACACGATCCTGTATGTTAGAGGTGCTGAATCAGGACTATGTACGTACCGCTCGCGCCAAGGGGCTTTCGGAAAAAGTTGTGGTGGGGCGGCACGCTCTTAAAAACGCCCTCATTCCGGTGGTAACTATCGTGGGAACCCAGATATCGTCTCTTCTTTCCGGAGCGGTACTTACCGAGACAATCTTTGCATGGCCCGGCATAGGACGCCTTGCAGTGGAGGCGCTTGTGGCGAGAGATTTCCCTATGATCCGCGGTACGGTAATCTCCATGGCTCTCGTTTTTCTTCTGGTAAACATTCTTGTGGATATCTCTTATGGTCTCATTGACCCCAGAGTCCGGTACGATTAGGTGGATAGTATGAGCAAGCCTGAAAAAACAAAAAAGAACTCCAGCGGCAGTCTCTGGTACGAAGCATGGCTTCGCTTTCGACGAAACAAACTTGCCATGGCAGGGCTTTTTATGGTGATCTCTATTATCCTTGTGGCAGTCTTTGCGAATCTTCTTGCCCCCTACGACCCCTTTAAGCAGCTCATATGGACCGAAGGACGGGCGGCAAAGCTTGCAGCTCCCTCCACAAAGCACCTTATGGGAACAGACATGTATGGACGAGATATTCTCAGCCGCATTATGTTCGGGGCTCGTATCTCGCTGCAGATAGGCATTTTTGCCACCCTGGTGTCCCTTTTTATCGGGGTCCCTCTAGGGGCAATCGCCGGTTTTAAGGGGGGGTGGGTAGACGATCTTATCTCCTGGATTATTAACGTTATCTTTGCTTTCCCGTTCCTTCTCTTTGTTCTTGCCGTGGTTGCTGTCTTTCAGAATCCGAGCATGATCGTTATCTACGTCGCCATTGGTCTTGTAAACTGGGTTGAAATAGCCCGGGTAGTTCGAGGGCAGTTCATATCGCTTCGAGAACGGGAGTTTGTTGAAGCTGCAAGGGCTCTTGGCATACCCAACTGGAGAATTATTTTCGTGCACATTCTACCCAATGCCTTGGCTCCTGTCATCGTCCAGGCTACCCTGGGTATGGGGTCCATTATCATGATTGAGGCCGGGCTGGCCTTTCTTGGTTTTGGGGCCCAACCCCCCACGCCGAGTTGGGGGCTTATGATTTCCAACGGCCAGAAGTTTCTTGGCCAGGGACAGTGGTGGTGGGCGGTTTTCCCGGGTCTGGCTATCATGTATACGGTACTGGCCTTCAACTTCCTCGGGGATGGACTCAGAGACGCGCTTGACGTGCGTCTGAAGCGATAGGTGGTTGCCATGGCACTCGTTGAACTGAAAAATTTGCGGACCTTTTTTGATACCGACCAGGGGCTTATTCGGGCGGTAGACGGAGTTTCGTTCTCCATCAAAGCGGGGGAAACTCTTGGAGTTGTGGGGGAATCGGGATGTGGTAAGAGTGTGACAGCTCTTTCCATCATGAGATTGGTGCATAAGCCGGTAGGGCGTATTGCAGGAGGAGAAATTCTCTTCGAAGGAGAGGATTTACTCAAAAAATCAGAACGAGAAATGCGTTCTGTTCGAGGCAACCAGATATCGATGATTTTTCAGGAACCCATGACAAGCCTTAATCCTGTGTACACAGTCGGATTCCAGATCATGGAGCCCCTCATGCTTCATCAGAAACTAAACTCAGAGGAGGCTCGGAAGAGAGCGGTAGAGATGCTTGATGTGGTAGGTATTCCTAATGCTTCCCGAAGGGTAAATGAGTATCCTCATCAGCTTTCGGGAGGGCAGAGACAGAGGGCCATGATCGCCATGGCTCTTGCCTGCAATCCAGCCCTTCTTATTGCGGACGAACCGACCACCGCTCTTGATGTAACCGTGCAGGCCCAGATTCTGGATTTGATGCTCAATCTCAAGAAAGAATTTGGTTCCTCCATCATGCTTATTACCCACGATCTTGGGGTTATTGCAGAGACGGCTCAGCATGTGGTGGTGATGTATGCGGGAAAGGCAGTAGAAGAAGCTCCGGTAATACCGCTTTTTAAAGATTCCCAGCATCCCTATACTCAGGGACTTTTGCGCTCTATACCAAAGATCAGCGAGGATCGAGAGCGGCTTGAGGTTATTCCCGGGGTGGTTCCGAATCCTCTTAATTTTCCTCCGGGATGCCGTTTTCATAACCGCTGTCCCGAATGTTTTGCCAAGTGTACCCAGGAAGAGCCGCCTCTCTATATATTTGAGGACGGAAGAAAGTGCCGGTGTTGGCTCTACGAGAGGGATTCCCGGAAGGTGGGTGAGATCCTTGATTAAGCCGGGAAGCGAGTATCTTACCGTATGCAATCTCAAAAAATACTTTCCTATCAAGAAAGGCGTTTTCCGCCGTGCTGTCGCACACGTTCGGGCCGTGGACGACGTTTCTTTTTTTGTGAGAGAACAGGAGACTCTGGGGCTTGTGGGGGAGTCCGGGTGCGGTAAAAGTACCACCGGGAGGACTCTTCTGCATTTGCTGCGCCCCACGGAGGGAAGCATTCATTTTCGGGGAGAGGATGTGGGAGAACTTCTTGCAAAAGACCCTGGAAAGATGCGCCAGAACATGCAGATCATTTTCCAGGATCCCTACGGAAGCCTTAACCCCCGGATGAACGTTCGGGATATCGTTGGGGAAGCAGTCCGGTATTACGGACTTTGCAAAAAAAATGGACTGGATGACTATGTAGTGGAAATTCTCGAAAAATGCGGACTCCGTTCAGAACACCGTTTTCGGTATCCTCACGAGTTTTCGGGAGGGCAGAGACAGCGCATTGGGGTGGCACGCGCTCTCGCAGTAAAACCTCAGTTTGTAGTCTGCGACGAGCCGGTTTCCGCTCTGGATGTCTCCATTCAAAGCCAGGTGCTGAACCTTTTGAAGGACCTTCAGAAGGACATGAAGCTTACCTATCTCTTTATCTCTCATGACCTTTCGGTGGTGCGTCACATTTCGGATCGTATTGCGGTGATGTATCTCGGAAAAATGGTCGAGCTGGCGGATAAGAGAGATTTCTTTGCCCGCCCCCTGCACCCTTATACGGAGGCTCTCCTCTCTTCAATTCCGGAACCGGATCCTGAGGCGGTAAAAAAGCGTATCCTTCTGGAAGGGGATGTGCCATCTCCCATCAATCCTCCCTCGGGATGCCGTTTTCACACTCGCTGTCCCCGAGCAATGGAACGCTGCTCTCAAGAGACTCCGGAGTTCCAGGACATGGGAAATCACCATTTCGTAGCCTGTTTTCTTTACCAAAAGGGGTAATGGTGTAAAATATCCTCGCCAAGGAGTTTTTTCGCAAAAAATATCTCTGAAAGGGGAGATTCTTTTTGAAGGTTATAGGTTTTTGCAACTTTAAGGGAGGCGTGGGGAAAACTACAGCATGCCAGAATATAGCGGTAGCGCTCGCCTCACAGGGGTTTCGCGTGGCCGTTCTTGATATGGATCCCCAGAGCAACCTTTCTACAGGTTGCGGTATAACCCTTCAAGAATCTCAGCAGTATATTTACGATTTTCTTATCGGAGAGGCGGGGCTTTTTAACGTTGCAGTAGAGCGGGAGGGGGTTCTTGTGCTTCCAAGTAGCCTGGATCTTGCAATCATGGAGATGCAGCTGGAGAGTGAACCCGGAAGGGATCTCCTCTTGAAGTCCGCACTGGAGCCCCTTCTTGCAGAAAACTCCTTAGACTACCTTTTCTGCGATAGCCCCCCCCAGCTTGGTCTTTTTACTCGTAATGTCCTTGCGGCAGCAGACAGCCTTTTTGTTCCCCTGGAAAGCGAGTTCTACAGCCTTGCAGGGCTGCGACTCCTGACAAAAACTGTAGAACTTTTTCAAAAACGACTGAATAAAAAGCTTGTTATCGGCGGAGTTGCTCTTACGAGACATAATCCGAAGATTGTTGTTAATCGTCAGGTGGAGAAGGAAGCTCAGAATTTTTTTGGAGACATCTTTTTTCGGCGTTTTATCCGACAGAATATCAGTCTTGTGGAGGCGGGGAGTGCAGGGCTCTCCATCTTTGGTTACGATAGCGGGAGCAAGGGAGCACGAGACTACCTGAGACTCTCGGAAGAATTTCTGGAAAAGTTCGGAGGCCCTCATGGCTAAGCGAAAAAAGAGGCCCAGTCTGGAGAATTACCTTTCCACAGGAAAGGTGCACTGGGAGATAGAAGCAGGAGAGACCTGCTCGGCAACAGAGACCCAGACGAGCCCGAGAGAAGAATCGTTGCCTGTTGAACCAGCTGAAAAAGGAAACCTCTCGGAACAGGAGTTGCTTTTTCTTTCCATGCTTGAGGATGGAGAGAGAGCCGACTGGGAATCACGGTTCCGAAAAGGAGATGTTCTTTTTTCTCCCCTTCACGTCATGGAGGAACGCCAAGCTTTTGCAGAAGGCAAGAGGGGTGAGCTTTTTAAGTTGCGGCGGCGGAAAGCTCCCCTTGAAAAAATTGAGGAGGAAAAGGACATCGCTTTTCCCCTGCTCGCTCTTATTGAGGAAAGGCAACGTTCCTTCTGCATTTGGTGTAATCACGTAAAATCCTAAAAAAGTCGGCGAAAGACTTTTACTTAAAAAGCCTTTCGCCGCCGAAAAATCATCTTCTTGCAGTTCTCTTTACCTCTCAGGGCAATGGACCTTGTACCCCACTCCTCGAACGGTTACTACGTACCTATCCATATCCCAGGGGCGGAGGCGATCCCGAAGGTATTTTACGTGCACGTCCACTACGTTGCTGGTGCCGTCGTACTCTTTTTTCCAAACCTTATTGATAATCTGTTCCCGGGTAAATACCTGGTTCTCATTCTTGAGAAGAAGCTCTAGAATGTCGAACTCTCTTCGCCGCAACGTCACAGGCTCTCCGCTTGCTCGGCACTCGCGGGCCACAGGATCCAGCTCGAGGCTTCCGCACTGCAACACCGAACGGCTTTGGTTCGTGCTTCGCCGTATGACCGCATTGACCCTTGCCACAAGTTCTCCGAAATCAAAGGGCTTTGTCATGTAGTCGTCCGCACCCTTGTGGAGCCCCTTGATTTTGTCGTCGACACTTTCCCGTTCGGACAAAATGATAATCGGCACGTGGTTATTCTTTTCCCTGAGAGTGGTGATAGCATCAAGGCCGTCCATATCGGAAAGAACCGTTTCGATGATAACGCAGGCATAATCGTTTCGTTTCGCCATCTCAAGACACTCTTGTCCGGTTTTAGCAATCTCAACGGAGAAATCTTCCTCAAGGAAATGCTCTTTTAGAATTCCCGCAAGGTCTTTGTTGTCTTCAACTACCAATATTTTCATGGTTTTCTCTCCCTTCATTTTATCCCTTGTTATGGCGCAACAAAGGATAACGCAATCCCAAGCTGCAGATTACATTTAATCACAAACGGGGGAGAATGTCGAGTGCAATATTACTGATCCCTCTGATTTCGATTGAAAAAGGGAAAAAGGTTCCTCATACATGTACATGTGGTGAAATTTTGAACGTCCCCAATACGTTTTGCGGGCATTTCTTGAGTGCAGTAGTCCGCTTCAAGGGGCTTTTTTTGTTTTCTGGAACGTGTTTTTGGGAAATACGGAATCAGGAGCAAAACAGCCTCTGCTTTTTTACCTTTGCTAGCGGAGGATGCTAATCCAAATTGTGGGAAGAGGAGAGCTGTGGCAAGCATCTCTGCGGCACTATTGTTTCACAAGATTACTGTTTTTTTCGGAAATCCACTGAGATATCATCCGATAGGCGATGCTTCCACTGCGCGGAAGATTTGGCAAATCTTCGCGAGAAAACCACTTTGCTGCAACGATTTCTTTATTATCCACACAGATATCCCCGGCTTCCCATTGTGCGGAAAAACCAACCATGAGTGAGTCTGGAAAGGGCCAGGGCTGACTCCCTAGGTATACAATGTCTTTCACAAATACCCCTACCTCTTCCAGGATCTCTCTCTTTACGGTATCCTCCAGAGATTCTCCGGGTTCCACAAATCCTGCTATGAGGCTATGCATTCTCCCAGGAAATCGCGCATTTCTCGCAAGGAGGATGGTATCATCTCTTTCTATGCGCACAATGACTGCCGGAGAAATTTGAGGATAAAAGACACTGTCACATTGTGGGCATTTTCGGGCATGCTCTTCTTCTTGGAGCGGAATGGTAGGCGTTCCGCAAACCCCGCAAAAACATGTCCGTTTTTGCCAATGACGAAGGTGTGTTATTTTAGTAGCCAGAGAAAAAACATCGTATCCATATAGGGTTGCCGCATCCCGAAGATTCATAAAATGCATGGATTCCTGAAGAAGATCCTCCGGCGGGGATGCAATTTCGTTCCAAAACAGTCCGTACTCTTGATATATGCCACCGTAGTGCCAAAAATCTTCTTGGGAGGACTTTTTTGTTTCGTAAAGTTCCAAAAGTATGTTCGCAAAATCTTTCTCTTCTTTTGGAAGCAAGATACGATTATCCGAAAAAAGAAATCCCAAGGGTTTTTTGTCGTCTATCACGACCCGCTCCTCCTTTTCCTGCCTGAAATAGACAAAGTTCCACGGTATGGGTGTTTACAGCACGGCTTCCCTTTTGAAAAGTGCGTCCCTTTGGCTTTTATGGTTGGCTGAAGGGTACGGGGAAGAATCACATTTTTCCTGCACACTCGAATCTTTCCGATAACAATCGAGTTCTTCCATGGTATCATGAAAACCTCAGGATGGGGATCTCTTTGTTTTGCCTGGAGAAATTTCTGAAAACTTCTCTAAAGATCCTGAAAACGAATTCCGGGATATCTTGCAACTTTTTCGAGAACATTTTTCGAAATGTACAGCATGTGCCTTTTATCAGGGGAGGTGAGTTTGTGAACAAGAAAGAACATAGAGGATCCGTGAGGTATGGGGTTTCCCTTTTTACGGAATATGACATTTTCCTTTTTCGTCAAGGGACTCACGCTAACCTTTGGGAGAAACTGGGATCCCACGAAATGATTTTTCAGGAAGAGCCAGGGGTTCTTTTCTCTCTCTGGGCTCCTGGAGCGGACAAGGTTTTTGTCACTGGAGATTTTAACTTCTGGAACAAAGAGAGTCATGCTCTCCAAAAACGAGAAGATTCCTCCGGCATTTGGGAAGGCTTTATTCCTTCTGTGAAGAGCGGTTCCCTATACAAATATGTGATCCAAAGGGGAAACTACGTTCAAGAAAAGGCGGACCCTTTTGCGAGGCGGACAGAGATTCCTCCAAGAACTGCTTCTGTGGTGTGGAATCCTCTCTATTCCTGGAAAGATGAGGAGTGGATGCGTTCTCGGTGGCAAAAAAATAGCATTCGCAACCCCATGAGTGTCTACGAAGTACACCTTGGGTCCTGGAAACGTTCCGAGGGAAGGGATCTCACCTATGGAGAGATGGCAGAACAGCTTGTCCCTTACGTTAAGGATCTTGGCTTTACCCATGTAGAATTTCTCCCCATTATGGAACACCCTTTTTACGGTTCCTGGGGCTATCAGTGCACATCGTATTTTTCCCCTACCGCTCGGTACGGTCTCCCTGAAGATTGCATGGCATTGGTAGACGCTTTTCACGAGGCAGGAATAGGCGTACTGTTCGACTGGGTCCCCTCACACTTTCCTACGGATGGCTTCAGCCTTGGTTTCTTTGATGGCACTCATCTTTTTGAGTACGCAGATATGAGAAAGGGATATCACAGAGACTGGCACAGCTTTATTTTTGACTATTCCTCGGGAGAGGTGTGCAGCTTCCTGATTAGCAGTGCCATGTATTGGGTTAAGGCCTTTCATGCGGATGGTCTCAGAGTCGATGGTGTAGCTTCCATGCTCTATTTAGATTATTCCAGAAAAGAAGGGGAGTGGGTTCCGAATGAGTATGGGGGGAAGGAAAATGTTGAAGCTGTGCACTTTCTTCAGACCCTGAACGCCACGCTCTATAAAGCTTTTCCGGATATTCAAATGATCGCCGAGGAGTCAACCGCGTGGCCCATGGTGAGTCGCCCCGTGTATGTTGGTGGTCTCGGATTCGGCCTCAAATGGAACATGGGGTGGATGCATGATACGCTCTCCTATTTCTCCTCCGATCCAGTTTACCGAAAGTACAAACATCACGAACTTACCTTTAGCCTCCTCTACGCCTACGCAGAGAATTTCTGCCTCCCTCTCTCTCACGATGAAGTGGTTCACGGAAAGGGATCACTTCTTGCGAAAATGCCCGGGGATGTCTGGCAGAAACGGGCACAGCTTCGCCTTCTGTACGGTTTTCTCTATGCCCACCCTGGAAAGAAACTCCTCTTTATGGGGGGCGAATTTGGACAGTGGGAGGAGTGGAGCCATGAGAGGGGGCTTGACTGGAGTCTTTATGAGCGCGAGGCACATCGCCAGATAGCTTCCTGGATTCGTGATCTCAATAACACCTATGTCAAATCTCCTCCCCTATACGAGGAAGACGCATCACCCAGAGGATTTTCCTGGATTGATTGTCAAGACTCCGAGCAGAGCGTGATCTCCTTTCTTCGTTTCTCCTCATCTGGAGAAATGCTACTTGTGGCATGCAATATGACCCCCGTACCACGAACGTTGTATCGCATAGGAGTTCCTCTGCCCGGTATTTGGGAGGAAATTCTTAATAGCGATGCCCTTGAATATGGAGGGAGCGGGTGGGGAAATTACGGTTCCATTGAGGCCGAGGAGTATGGTTTTCATGGAAAAGCGTACTCTCTTTCCCTGAATCTTCCTCCTCTCGGGGTGCTTTTTCTAACCCCCTCCAGGAGAGGAGAAGAGGATCTTCATGGAAAAAAAGCTTAGAATGTCGAAGCCTTTTGAACAAAGGCGGGGAGGCGTTCTTTTGCCCGTTTTTTCTCTCCCCTCGCTTTTTGGCATCGGAGACTTCGGTCCCGGAGCTTTTCGGTTCCTTGAAATGACGCATTCTCTGGGGTTGCGATACTGGCACATTTTACCTCTGGGTCCTACCGAGGTAGGAAGGGGAAATTCTCCATACAGTGCTTCCTCCGCTTTTGCATTGAATCCTCTTTTTGTGAGCCCTGAACAGATGCTTTCCCAAGGGTTAGCAGAATATGCAGATTTTGGTAAAATTCCCGCTTTCCCCGGGAAGAAAATCGCCTACTCCATGGTAGAGACGTGGAAGGATGCTTTTTTACGTCGAACCTGGGAGCGTAATCGTCACAGCCAGGTTCTACGGCAGGAGCTAGACGCTTTTACCACGACGCATTTCCGTTGGCTTGAAACATACGCTCTTTTTTCCTCGCTCAAGAAAAGAAACAACGGCTCAGCCTGGAACGTATGGGGGGAGGCCTCTCCCCAAAATATCATCGCAGAGGAAAGTCTTCGGGAAGAAATCGCTTACGAGCAGTATGTTCAGTTCATTCTCTTCCAGCAGTGGAAAGATGTCCACGATTATGCAAAAAACCTCGGCATCATGGTCCTTGGAGACATGCCCTTTTATGTGGATTATGACAGTGCCGATGTTTGGGCAAACCGGGATCTTTTTCGCCTGGATCAGAAGGGATCTCCTCTTGTGGTGGCGGGGGTCCCGCCGGACTACTATAGTAAAACGGGACAACGTTGGGGGAATCCTATTTATAACTGGGATGCCATGCGCTCCTGCGAGTATTCCTGGTGGGTAGAAAGAGTGCGTCATGCTTTAGATATGTGCGATGCTCTTCGCCTAGATCACTTTCGAGGCTTTTCCGCATATTGGGAAATTGAAGCTTCCTTGCCGGACGCCGTGCAGGGAAAATGGGTGACATCTCCCGGCGGGGACCTTTTTGAACATTTTCAGAAAGCTTTGGGAAGACTTCCCTTTTTTGCGGAGGACCTTGGGGTGATAACCCAGGATGTTCGGGATCTTCGGGATACATGGGGACTTCCGGGAATGGAAATTTTGCACTTTGCCTTTGAAAATTACCGGGAGAATCCCTATGCTTTGCATAATCATCGCCCCTTGTCGGTCGTTTTTACTGCTACCCACGACAACAACACCAGCCGAGGCTGGTATCTGGAGGATCTTTTGCCTCTCCAACAGCGGGAAGTCGCAGAAATCTGTGGACATTCTCTCGGAGAGGGGAATGTCCACAGAATACTTACCCGCATGGCTCTGGAATCCGTGGCCTATACCGCTATCATTCCTTTTCAGGACATTCTCGGTTTAGGAAGTTCAGGACGCATCAACATCCCCTCTACTGGGTCGGGCAACTGGGTTTGGCGTCTTTCGCCGGAGGAAATGGCGCTTTCTGCGGATCAGAGGGGGTGGTTCTCGAAGATGCTTTCACAGGCTGGTCGATGTTAGCTGCAGGGAAGGCCTGATCTAGAGTGACAAAAGTAAAGCCTTTTTTCTTGAGTCCCTTTATAATTTCTGGGAGAGCCTCAATGGTGGCTTCAACACCGTCGTGAATGAGGATAATTCCTCCCGGCTGGGTTCTGTTTACCACCTTCTGCTCAATGACTTTTGCAGAAATGCCAGTACAATCTCCTGCGTTGGCTGTCCACAGAACCATCCGGAGCCCTTCTTTTGCCGCCGCGTTGACTACCTGTTGGTTGTAGTTCCCTCCCGGGGGGCGGCAGAAACGAGGATAGGTTCCAAGAATGGAGTAGAGCGTACTGCTGCACATAATCCATTCAAAGGGCATATTATCCAAGGGGAGCTTTACAAGATTATTGTGGTAATGCGAGTGATTTGCGATAGTGTGTCCCTGTGCAGCAATTTTTCGTACCAGATACGGATATGTGGCCGCCATCTTTCCTACAAGAAAAAAGCTTGCTTTTACCTCATGTTCGGCTAAAAGTGATAGAATTCTCTCGGTGTACCCTGGGTGCGGCCCATCATCAATGGTAAGGGCTACTTCCTTTTTGTGGGAGTTTGAGGGGGTGGGAAGTTTGGATAGGATCGTGCCTTCTCCGGGAAAGGCAGAAAAAAGAAAGCAAAAGACAAACAGTATAGACACCGTAAAACGTATCTTTTTTCGAAACGGCTTCCAGATCTTCAAGAGCGAAACCTCCTTTGGGAATATGCAGGGCCTTCCCTGCAGGCTCCTACCATACGGATTCAACTCGTCCTCGTCAAGAGATTGTTTCCACAAAGGTTCAAGGTCTTTAGAATTGGGAAATACGCTAAGGTTTTTGTTGAGTCCTGGAGGAACTTCGCTTATAGTGATTCTAAACTGAGACAGAAGGAATTGAGGTGATTCTCTTATGAAAAGCGATAAGATTCTTACAGAAGTAGGGACAAACGAGTGGCAAGTCGTGGTTTTTATGCTGGGGGATCAATCTTTCGCCATCAACGTAGATAAAACCAGGGAGATTTTACGATGGACAGGGGTGCGTTCTGTACCTAAGTCTAACCAGGCCATGTTGGGAATTGCGACAATCCGGGGAGAAGTTATTCCTTTAATTGATTTACGTCGCTATCTAGGGATAGAATCAACGGCGCCTGTCGAGGAAAGCAAGGTTGTTGTGGCAGAGTTTAATAAAATGAAGCTGGGATTTGTCGTTGATGCGGTGGAACGTATTTACCGGATTAATTCCGACGAGCTGGATTCTACTCTTACGGGAACCTTCCTGGGAGAAAATGCCCTTTATGTTATCAAAAGAGAGGGGCGTAACATCCTTCTCTTGGATTACGAACGCATTGTGCAGACCGTAAACCCTCAACTTCAGGAGCAGTTTCACGTAGACAAAAAAATGATGAAAGAGGTTAGTTCTCGCTTGGGCGATCCCAGCCGTTATCGTATTCTTGTGGCAGAAGATTCCCCTCTTATCCGCAGACTTCTTCAGGATGCCCTTGCAGAAGGGGGCTTCCACAACGTAGAGCTTGTGGGACATGGAAAGGCTGCGTGGGATCGTCTTCAGGAAGACCACAACCTTTTCAACCTCCTTATTACCGATATTGAAATGCCCAAAATGGACGGACTTACACTTACAAGAAAGGTCAAAGAGAGCGAAATCCTGGGACATCTTCCAGTGATCGTTTTCTCCTCCATCATGGCAGAAGATATCCGGAGAAAGGCCCAAAGTATCGGTGCGGATGCCCAGATAACGAAACCTGAAATCGAATTGCTCGTACATACCGTTACGGAGCTTATTCTAAAAAACAAAGAGCTTGTAGGGCATCCTGTATAGCTTTTAGCTGTAAAAAGCGTTCCTGCGGGTTCACATTGAAAAAATCAGGATCCCAGAGCATCGCATCTTCCTGATAAAGGAGTTTGTTGTATGGGGCTTTTACCGTATTGGGATAGGGACATGGATATAGATATCGTCTCCTGGGCAAGTTACGCTCTGGATTTCCATCCCGTCAGCATTAGCGCTTTACATAGCAAAGAGCTTGGAGAGATCGCTGCTTTTTCCATGGAAATAGGGAGCGAACTTCTTTACATGAGAAGTTCTTCCATGGGTCGTGTGGGGGCTCTTTTCCCAGAGAGCATTATTGATCCTGAACGGTACCGAGAACAATCCCTAGGTTTTCTCATGCTCTTTGGTTTTTCGCGGGAGATGGAGGTTCTCACTTCCCTCCTTCTAGAGACCATTGATGAAGTTCAAGCCGGAATTACTCTCTGTGGCGTTTGGGATAGATATTTCCTGAAGGACGAGGTTAAGGTCATTGCCTTCATGGGTAATGATCCTTTTTTTGACGAACTTCCTTTTCTCGATCTTCTCTCAAAGGCCTTGCAGGATGCCACGAAGGGATTTGTAAACAAGGCCTTTTTTGCGGAACAGTTTGGATATCGCCGGGCTACTATCCCCTATGAGACGGATGATGTGGTGGAGCTTTGTATCTCTCAAATTCTCTTCGATTTCGAGCTGGATGAAACACGGGAAATCCTTGGGCCCCCTCCGCAAATTCGTCCAGACATGCGGATGTCTTTTGTAGAGGCCCTCATGTCTCTGGAGCAGGAATAAGGAGGTTTTTGGTGCGTCCTAGTTGGGATGAGTATTTTATATCTATTGCAGAGGCCGTGGCTTCACGAAGCACTTGTTTGCGGCGTAAGGTTGGGGCAGTAATTGTTCGCGACAGACACATCGTGAGTACAGGATACAATGGGGCCCCCCGAGGAGTACCTCACTGCTCTGAGACAGGTTGTCTGCGGCAGGAGCTGAATATACCTTCCGGGGAGCGACATGAGATCTGTCGCGGAAGTCATGCGGAGATCAACGCTATTGTTCAGGCTGCTGCTGTGGGATCTCCTACGAGGGGAGCAGAGCTTTATTGTACCACTGAGCCTTGCTCCTTCTGTACGAAGGCCATCATTAATGCGGGAATCTTTCGTATTGTGTACCTTTATTCCTATCCTGACACCCTTGCCAGAGAGCTGCGGCGCACAGCAGGAATTGAGGTGGTATGCCTCGGAGATCCTCAGGACGGGAAATCTCATAAGGAAAAGGGCTGATGCTGTTGCCTCTTGAGCTTATGGAGCTTATGGAAAGGAGTTTTCTATGAATCGCCAGGAAGCCTTGGATCTTTTTTTGCAACATAACAAGGATGCAGCCCTTCTCAAACACGCCCTTGCAGTGGAAGCGGCCATGCGGTATTTTGCGAGAAAATATGGAGAATCTGAAGATCTTTGGGGGATAGTTGGGTTGCTTCATGACATTGATTGGGAGAAAACCCAAAAGAGTCCCGAGGAGCATACCTCCCTGGGAATGGTCCTTTTGGGGGAAGCCGAATGTCCTCCGGAAATTGTTCGCGCCATGCGCTCCCATGCGTGGGGCCTTTTGCAGCAGGATGTTCCTCCTGAGAGCACCATGGAAAAGGTGCTTTATGGCGTGGATGAGCTTACGGGATTTGTCACGGCGGTGGCCCTTGTACGGCCAAGCAAATCTCTCCAGGATCTTGAAGTAAAATCAGTGAAGAAGAAGTTGAAAGACAAGGCTTTTGCACGAGGAGTGGACCGGGATGTCATCCAGAAGGGGACGGATCTTCTTGGGGTTTCCTTGGAGGAGCTTATCGAAGACGTTATACTCGCTTTGCGTCCTCTGGAGAGAGAGATTGGCCTCGGCCTGTAGTCTCAAGAGGTTTCATGTCCTTGAGGAGCGGCACCTTTCGATGATCCTGCAATCTTTCAGGAGGGCCCAAGGGTCCTCTTTCTCGTAGAAAAAAATGAAAATCAACAGGGGGGAGGGAGGAATTTCATGATTCGGGTATTCCTTGCAGACGATCATCCCATGACACGTTCGGGAATTGCTGCGTACATAGCAAAAGACCCGGGAATGACCCTTGTGGGAGAAGCTGCAGATGGAGTTGAAGCGTGGGAGAAGATTCAGGATGTCCTCCCGCAGGTGGTTCTTATGGATATTCGCATGCCCCGGGAAGACGGCGTTCAAGTGGTGCGGAAAATTAAAGAGGCGGGGCTTCCCACATTTTCCCTCATGCTTAGTTCGTACGATGCCCAGCAGTATGTTATGGCCTCTTTGCGGGCGGGAGCTAAAGGGTACATCCTAAAGACGGCAACGCCGGAAGAGCTTGCCCGCGCTGTCTTTACTGTGGCGGGAGGCGGCGTGTATCTTGATAGAGAGATTTCTCGAGCCATGGAGGATGACTACGTTCCCGAGGAACTTTCTTCCAGAGAGCGGGAGGTTCTTCTTTACGCTGCCAAAGGGCTTTCGAGCAAACAGGTGGCCCAGGAACTTTTTATCAGCGATCGGACGGTACAGACCCACCTCGCTTCCATCTATGATAAGCTAGGGGCCAAGAATAAGACTGAAGCCATGCTGTTAGCCTTAAAATATGGAGTCGTTACCTTAGAGGATCTGATTGCGTGAAGTTCGTTCGTCGTAACGTTATTGCGCTTTTTCTTGTTACGAGCCTTTTCCCCTCAGCGGTTATTCTTGGGGTTTCCGCAGCGGGCATTCTTGCCCACGAGCAGGCGATGCGTATGGTAGCAAGAACCTATGTGCAAGATCTTGCAGAAACGGTAGCGCTCCGTTATGAGAAAGACTTTATTTTAGGAGGAAAATCCGTTTTCAATCCGTTTTTCTCCTCCCTGATGAATCCTTTTGATCGTTTTGCACTGCATTCTTTTCGCGTGCCTGGATGGGTAGCCATGATCAATCGTGATGGCCATGTTCTTACGGCAAGTCCGGAGATGGAAACCCTTGAGGACCTTCTTCCCGGGACCCTTCCCTTGGGAAGTGCCCAGGAGATACGAGGACGCACGGGAGAGACTTTTACGGTAGCGGTATATCCGGCGGGAAACACGGGGTGGTATGTTCTTGCGGCAGTCTCTTGGGAACATCTTCTTGGTCCCATGAACCGCTTCGGCCCCCTCTGGAGTTTTATGGTTGTCTTTTGGGGGGGAGTAAGCTTTCTCGGAGCGGTTCTTCTCTGGAAATGGTTAGTCTCTCCTCTTCGAGCGATGGAAAACGAAATGTCTTCCCTCCGCTGGGGAGAGGATTCACCTTCTCTCTGTGTTTCATCAACTCCTGTAGATGAAATATGCCGGTTACGCTCAGTCTTTTTTGATCTTGCGAAGACCGCCATGGAAAAACGTCGGCTCATGGAACGTTCCGTTTCCGATATGTTTCGCATCCAAGAGGCCGAACGGATCCACTTAGCCCGGGAGATCCATGACGGTCCTCTTCAGGGTGTAACAGCTCTCATGCAGCAAGTGCGTCTTGCTCAACGAGAGGAAGTTCTGGAAGAGCACGATAAGAGGCTTGCCATGGCAGAGGAGAGCGCTCGTCTTGTGGTACTTGAGTTGCGAAGTATGTGTGATGCTCTTTCCCCTCCTTGGATTGATCTTGGCCTTTCCCAAGCCCTTACGGAACTTGGGGAGCGTCTTTCCATGCAGATGGGAGTCCGAATTTCTCTTGAGATCTCCCCTCAAGAAATCCAGACCCCTAAGGATTTAGTGCTTGCGCTTTTCCGAATCCTTCAGGAGGCGGTTTCCAATGCAGTACAGCATGGGGGAGCCACAGAAATACAGGTGCGATGGTATCCTCAAAAAGAGGAGTATATCTTCGAAGTTGAAGATAACGGTATGGGTTTTCATCCTCCGGAGGATTTTTCGCATCTTCAGTATCAGGGGCATCGGGGGCTCATCAACATGGCAGAACGGGTTAAACTTGCTGAGGGAAGTTTTTTTCTTCAATCCTCTCCCGGAAAAGGAACACTGATACAGTGTTCCTTTAATCCGCGAAAATGGAGCTTTCCGGAAGGAAGGTAACACCTTTACTCCTCGTACTTTCCCTGTTTGTGGTGTGCTTTCTCAGCATCCCTTGCGGCAGAATTTTCGAGCGTCTCCTTTATTCTTTGGGACAATACGGTTTGTAATTTCAGAAAGGAGGGAGCCCTTGCGGGGGCGAACATATGATACTACGGGTACTGGGAGCAGCGGGGGAAGTAACGGGGTCAAGCTACCTTCTCGAGGTTGGGAAAAGCCGCGTTATCGTTGATTTTGGACTTCACCAGGGAAGGCATGAGGAGGAGAAGAACAAAGCTCCCCTTACATTTGCTCCAGAGAGCATCGATGCCGTACTGCTTACCCATGCACATCTCGACCATACCGGGCGGGTTCCGCTTCTCGTAAAAAGCGGTTTTCGGGGAAAGGTCTTCGCTACATCCCCTACGGTAGAACTCGTTCAGGTTCTTTGGAAAGACTCGGCTCATATCATGAAAGAAGAGGCTGAGTGGCGTTCTCGGAAGAATCTTCGAAAGGGACTTCCGCCGATGGAACCGCTTTACTCAGAAGAAGATGTGGAGCAGGCTCTCCGACATCTGAGCCCCGTAAGTTACGATGACATCTTTGAAGTGGCGCCGGGGATAAAGGTTCGGTGCAGAGATGCGGGGCATATCCTCGGGAGTGCGAACCTGGAAATATGGCTTCAGGAAAATGGCGAAGAGGTAAAGCTCGTTTTTTCTGGAGATCTTGGCCCTCAGGACACCGTGATGGAGCGGAATCCCGCACATATCGAAAGTGCGGATTACGTAATCATAGAATCTACCTACGGCGATCGTACCCATAGAACAAATCTCGAAAGCCGTGAAGAATTTCGAGAAGTTCTTCTTGATGCGGTGCGTCAGAAAAGCAAGGTTCTCATACCCACCTTTGTTGTGGATAGGGCTCAGAGAGTACTCTATGAAATCATGCTTCTCCAGAAGGAGGGCGTGCTGGACGAAAATATTCCCGTCTTCTTTGACTCTCCTATGGGAGTAACGGCTACAAAAATTTATGAAAAATATCTCCCCCTCCTTTCTCGAGAGATTCAGGAACAGATTCAGAAAGGAAATAACCCCTTCAGCCCGGAGCGGCTTCGCTACGTTTCAGGAGTGGAAGAATCTCGTAGTATTAACGATGTGCGTCAAGCCATTGTGCTTGCAGGAAGTGGCATGTGTAATGGCGGAAGAATTATACACCACCTGAAGCATAACCTTTGGGATCCGACGTGCCATGTGGTCTTCGTAGGATATCAGGCAGCAGGGACTCTCGGAAGACGGCTTGTAGAGGGAGAAACTTTTCTTAAAATAGCTGGCGAGGAAGTCAATGTACAGGCACAACTCCATACTATCAACGGATTTTCGGCCCATGCAGATCGGCGGGATCTTTTAAAGTGGGCAGGCAACTTCAAAAGCTCTCCTATTTTTATTGTTACCCACGGAGAACCGAAATCTTCATTGGCTCTGGCAGAAGGGATCAAAGAGCTTGGTTACCGTGCAGAGGTTCCCGCACCAGGACAGGAGTTCCGGCTTGAACAGGGCAGTGTTCTTCCCCTTGAGGCGGTAGATTCTCTTGGAGAGCTTGTTGCCCCCCGAGAAATGCATCAGGAAAGCCTTCTTGTAGAAATGGCGAATATCGTTGCCGCCCTTCAGGAAGAGGAGCTTCCCCTCTCCTCTGACATGCTGCCTCTCCTGGAATCCTCAAAAACGCTCCTCGAAATTATCCGGAAAAACACCCTTGAAGAGGTAAAAAGGGCGCATCAGAACGCTCCCGTGTAAGATCTTTATAAAAATGATTTCCAAAGGGAAAACAGCTTTCGCAGGGGGTATCTTTTTTCTGATAATCCTTCTGCTTCTGCCTTGGGGAAAAAGCCCGTGGAGGAACTGTGTCGTTTCTCCACCTTTCCCCGCCGAGAAGGGCCTTTTTCTGCGAATTCGCTACTTTGGAAAGGGCAAAGATCTCTCGGCCTTTTCCTCTTTAGGAGAGGAACTATCGTTGCTTCCTAAGGAATTTTTACAGGGGCCTCCCTTTTTTAGAACGCTTAAATCTCTCGGAGATTTGGGAATTACAAAAAAAACACCTTTTTTTGTGGAGGCTCATCTCTTTTGGGATACGAGAAGATCCCTTTGGGAGGCCCTCATTCTTTCCAGCCTTACTCAGGAGCCAGGGGAAAACAACATACTGGAGAATCAAACGAAAAAAGAGCCTCCTCCTTTTCAAAGCGCCTCTCTTCCAGGGGGGACCCTCCTTTTTTCCTCTGGAGTTTTTGAAGAAAATGCTCGAAGACTTGCTTCAAAAGCTTTATCCACTTTTGGAGAGCTACAGTCTCCCTTCCTGAAATGGGAGTTTTCAGACGGAGGGTTTTGTCATGAAAAGTATCCTTTTGTTTTTAAAAAACCCCTTTTCCTTCAGGGATATTTTTCTCTCTCTCCGGGAAAGAGCCACGTATCGTGGAATCTTGAGGATCCTGATATCTTCTCTGTAGAGATCCAAAACCTCCCCTTGTGGGAAAAAAGAGTTCGATATACGCCAATTTTCATTCCCTCACCCTTGATTCTCGAGGGGGGATGTTCCGATGTAGCGTCGCTCGTCTTTTTTTTAAAAAAAGCCCTCGCCCTGGACGCACTACAGAGAGAAGATCGCCTTTTCCCCGAAAAATGGAGGAGTCTTCTGGAAAAAGGCCTTACGCATTTTTCTAACGTATCTCTTCCTCTGGCTTTTGCCGTTGGTGGAAAGGGGAGATTTTTTCAGGTTTTTTCACCTGGTTTTCTGCTGCATTTCCCTGAGGGGGGGAGAGATGCCTGTGCTCGGGTGGAGAACGTATGGAGGCGTTTGAGCTTTTTTCTGAAGCCTCTGAAAATCATAGAAAACAGCCTCTGCGGCGGTCAGACCTCCTTTCCCATAAGCCTCTTGGCCACCGTTTTCGAAGGAGAAACCCTGGGAGGAATGATTACAGAGGATTCTTTCTCTCTCTCAAAATCTCAAAAGAGCAGTTATCCCCTTTTTTTTGGAGAGACCCCGTCTCTTGCATGGTTTATACTGGATATCCCCATGCTGTATAAAAGCACGGAGGAATTTTTTCTCGAAGGGAACATGCTCGGACAGATTCCCTTCCGTTTTCTTCCGTTGGTACATGCTGTAAATGCCGTGGGATATCGATGCTCCCTCTTTGGTGTTCTGGCATGTGCATTTTTTGGGGATGGGACAGGTGAGATCATTCTCTCAAGCGATATTTTTAATCGATAAAAAATATTTTTCATCTTTGGAACTTGCCACGTCAGTTTTTTAGTACGTAGGGATCATAAAGGGGCGGCCGCCTCTTGGAAGTGTATCTAGCGAATTTCTTAATTTTCTGGTCGCGTATAGCCTTTGCCGATTTAAGGAGGATGTATAATGGGTAAAAATGTTCTTGCTTTTCTTGAAGAACGGGGTTTTATTGAGTGGGCAAGTAATGCTGAGGCTCTGGGCAAGCTCTTCGAAGAAGAAACTGTAACGGGATATATCGGATTTGATCCCACCGCGGACAGCCTTCACGTGGGACATCTTATTCCGATTATGGGGCTTTCCTGGATGCAGCGCATGGGACATCGCCCTATATTTCTTGCCGGAGGAGGGACGGGACTTATCGGAGATCCTTCGGGAAAAAGCAAGGAGCGAAACCTCCTTTCCTTGGAGCAAATGGGGAAAAACCTTGAAGCTGTAAAAAAACAGTTTGCCCGTTTTGTCGATTTTGGCGATAGCCGTAGCGGAGCATCTCTCATCAATAACTATGAATGGCTAGGAAAAATTGATCTGCTAACGTTTCTTCGCGAGGTGGGTAAATATTTTTCCGTAAACTACATGGTAAACCGAGAATACGTTCGGAGCCGTTTGGAAGATCCTGAAAAATCTATCAGCTACACGGAATTTACCTATATGCTTCTCCAGGCATATGATTTTTACCACCTGATGACGCATGAAAACTGTAAACTGCAGATGGGTGGCAATGATCAGCAGGGTAACATTATCGGCGGCATCGACCTCATCCGGAAGAAGTCGGGAAAAGAGGTTTACGGAGCGACCTATCCTCTGCTTCTCACATCCTCGGGGGCTAAATTCGGCAAAACCGAGGATGGAGCAGTATGGCTTGATCCGGAGCGCACGAGCCCCTATCAGTTTTATCAGTTTTGGATGAATACCGAGGATCAGGATCTTTCGAAACTCCTTCGCCTCTTTACCTTTCTCCCGCTAGAAGAGATTCTTGAAATCGAAGGAGAAGCTCAGAAGCAACCGGAAAAACGATTGGGGCAAAAAATTTTGGCAGAGGAGATCACCAGGATTGTTCACGGAGATCAGGCCATGCAACGGGTACAACATGCCAGCAGCATCCTTTTTGGAGGAAGCTTTTCTCCCGAAGATCTCGACATAGAAACGCTGGCCCTTTTAGAACGAGAAGTTCCTGGGGACGGTGTCGCATCTCTTCCCGAAACTGTGGTGGATATGCTCGGAGGCTCTGATGCCTGTAAAAGTAATGGCGAAGCGAGACGCCTTATCCGTGGAGGAGGGGTCTCGCTTAACGGGGAAAAAATCATTGAAGAGGGTAGAATTTTGTGTAAAGAAGATCTCCTTTTTGGAAAATACCTCTTTTTCCGCTTGGGCAAAAAGAAATTTTTCATGGTTTGTCTTTCTTAATAAAAATAAGGAGGCTTTCTCTATTTTATCTACTGCAAGAGACAAGCTCTTTTTTGAAAAAAGAGCTTGTCTCTTGGGTTTTCATAGTGCAGGCTTTCATCAAGGGAACCGAAAACATAAAAGGCGGAAGAAGAAACTTTTACAGGAGATTCTCCTGTAAAAGTTGGTGGTACTGCGTAGGAGGAACGGCATGGGAATATCCTGTATATGGTACATATCCAACGATGTGCTTCCCTGGGAGGTGGCTGTATTACGCCCCATAGCCAAGGAGATGATTCGCCGTAAACATTCTCTTTCGATCTACGGATGGACTCCGGAAGACTGGAAGGATCTCCCCTTTGTTCACTGGGGAGGGATGAGCGGTTTGGAACGGGGAATACGAAAGGCTCTGCATGGGAAGACATGGCACGTGTGGGGGAAAATGCCCCAATGGATGTCTCTCCTTATGTTTCGTGCCAGAGTGCTGCATACCCCCTGGAGGCCACAAGGAGGAAGCTCCTGGGGGGTTCGGGTTTTTTTTGAAGGGGACTTCCCAGATCCAAAGGGATACCGTGTTTTCCCCACCTTTGACAAGGATTGGCTTTGGGGGCTTTCAGACCTCCCACTGGGAGTCTCTCCTCACTCGGAGCCGCTTAGTGTCACGGTTTTTTCAGATCGCCCGTTATATCCCGCCGCCTTGGATGCTTTGGAACCCTTCATCTCTTCGGTGCGCTGGATATCTCCTGGTGCGATTCCTCGCATCGGAGGGGAAGAACTCCCCCTTACGAAAGAAATTTTTGCCTACTGGAAGGAGTATGGGGGAGTGCTTCTCTTTACAGGACCCCTTTCCCTCTCTGATGTCTGGCTGGGGGCGTTTGCTTCCATGCTCGCCGTACCTGTCGTGGCACCCCCCAGCCCTCTCTGTGAAGACTTTTTTGGCCCTGAGGGATATATTCCCGTTCAGGGGTCACTTGCCTCCAGAGAATCCTGGCTTCGGGGGATAGAGCGGGGAACTTCAAAAGAAGGGCGCAATGCAGCGGCAAGGTGTCGCGTGAGATTAGAGCGACTCTATCCCCTTGAGGATGCCATGGAAAGCCTTCTTCCAATCTACTCCCGCATGGAACAGCCATCATGACATACAAAAAAAAAAGCTTTTTGCTACCTCCGCTTATGAAAGGGCTTCTTGGCATTGCAGCTCCGGGATGGCGCTGTAATGCTCTTGTTTCACTTGCTCATGGCGTATTTACTCTCTCTGGAATACGGAAAAAAGTAGCTTTGCAAAATATGGAGAAGGCTTTTCCGGAAACCTCCAAAAAATGGAGAAGGGCAAATTTGAAGAGGCATTATCGGCATCTCTCTCTCTCCTTTGGAGAATATCTTGTCCTCCTCAAAAATCCTCAAGGAATTCAGGATTACATGAAGCTGGAAAGTCCGGGGGAAAATATTCTCGATCACCTCCGAGACAGCAAAAAGGGAGCGGTCATTCTTACCGCTCATACGGGGAACTGGGAGATGCTGGCAGCTTGGCTCGCCTTTCAACGATACCCAATGCATGCCATTGTGCGACGTCATGAAGACGAGAAGACTGAGGCTTTCGTGGAAGGAGCGCGAAGTGCCGTGGGACTTCATACCATATCCAAAAACGAAAACATGCTGAAAGTCCTTCGCCTTCTCAAAAAAGGAGCCTTTGTCGGAATCCTTGGAGATCAGTACGCAGGGCCTGAAGGAATTCCTCTTCCCCTTTTTGGTCACGAAACCTCATGCCATTTCAGCCCTGCAGCTCTTGCTCTCATGGCGGATGTTCCTCTTGTGCCGGTAGTATCCTGGAGAAACGCTCCCTTTTCACATCGCGTGCGTGTAGAAGAGCCCCTTTTCATGCCTTCCAGAGATGAATGCAGCAAAAAGGAAATCCCCCGGGGAGAGAAGATCACCCTGCTTACAGAGGCAGGGAATCTGGTTCTTGAGAGATGGATTCGCAAACATCCGGAACAGTGGCTGTGGCTCCATAGGCGGTACAGATAAAGCCCGGCAGATCTTTTCAGTCAGGATGTACTGGACTCCCTGAGTCTCTTCTTTTCTGCCATGGTTATTCCTCCAACAGCGAAGTTCTCGTAGGGCATCTCCGAAAGAATGATGCGTACCTGTTCTTCTGCTGTGCCGAGGCTTTCGCAAACCGCCCTTGTCAGGTTTTTTACGAGATGTTCTTTCATCTCTTGCGAACGTCCTTCAAGAAGATGTACGTGGAGAATGGGCATGATAATCCTCCTTTTAAGGTAGGGTTTCTGAACTGAATTTTTACATGAAGCTTCACACATCTCGAAAGCTTCCATGAGGCGTTGGAGGCAGAGTCGCCAAAAAGTTTCTACGTAATACAGCGTATATTTTGGAAAAATCGTTGCTCTTTTTATACAGTCATAGTAAGCTATACAAAGGAAATGGTGCCCTACAGAAGTATAGCAGAAAGAATGGAGAAGGAGGTGCCCTCATGTTCTATGAACTCTTTTCTGATGGAACCATAGCGCTCTTGCCTGAGAATACCTCTATTCCTGAAGGGCTTCCTCCGGAGGTGGTGCCAAAGGTTCTTCTCTTTGCCTCTTTCAACCGTGTCCTCGTTGGTCATGTCACTTTTTCTGGATATGACCGCTGGCTATGGGGAAAGCTGCATTCCTCCGAATGGAGCGAAGTACAGCTTTATGGCGAGTCTCCTCTTGAACTTTCTCTTCCATGGAAAGTGATACGTCTTGATGCAAAGGCGGTTTCTTTCTTGCGAAAGGTGTTACTTGGACAGATACTCCCTCCGGGGAATCATACTGTGGCTCTGAACATGCTTCGGGAGACACAGAGACATACGCCTGGGTTTGCTATTTTCGAAGCTTTAGAAGATAACGAATCCCTTTGGGAATATGTCCTGGGAGACCCCCAGCTTCGGGCGGGATATTGGGGATTTCGCCTGGCTTCTCTCTGGGGGGGGGAGAGTATGACAGAACGAATCTGTCTGTGGCTGAAAGTTGCCCGCCCCCTCTACGACGCTTTCCTTGCACGGCCTCGCATATGGGGATTTCTCTCCTCTTCCCTTGATCCTTTCTCCCTTGATCAGATAGGCAATCTGGGTTTTCGGAAAGATCAGCTGGAAGCTCTCCGCAATGTGCACGAGAATCCTCTTGCGGTAGCATCTTCTGTCGGATGCCTCATCCAGTATGTTTTCGAGCCCAAGAACTATCCGGAAATCCCCGCAGACTCTCTTCCTACGTCTATGCTCCTCTATCTCCCTCGGAAGATCTGGAATCAGGCCCGGGAGGAGAGGCGGCTTTCGCTTCGAGAGATATTTCTCTCAGCGTGGGGATTCTTGGACGCTCTTGATGCGGAAGCTCGATTCGCTTCCTACATGGAAGAAATCCCAGTTCCTTGCGAGCCTTCCTTTCCTTAAGAGCAGCTCTCCACCTGGCGCTTCTCAACGTGCTTAATGCCTACGAGTGGTTTTGTGTGTCTCTTTCCGGGGCTTCAATGTGGCCGGAGGATATTTCTTAACCGTTTTTACAGCAAAGACATGCTGGCGAATTTACTCTAAAAAAAGATGCGGATTCCGTTGACGAAAACGACATAAATCCCTATAATTGCAAGTTGCTTGTATAGCGCTTGGTGCAGGTTTTTCAAAAAGAATATCTATTCTGCCTGCAAACAGCGGAAAGGAGACGACATAATGTATGTGATTGTTGAAGCAGGAGGTAAGCAGTACCGAGCATCTCAGGGGGATATTTTGCGCGTGGAAAAGATGGATGCTGAGCTTGGAGATCTGGTAACTCTCGACAAGGTGCTTATGCTGGCTGATAAGGACGACGTCCAGGTGGGAGGCCCCTATCTTAGCGGTGTCTCTGTTGCCGGAAAAGTGGTTGCCCACGGACGAGAGAAAAAGATCTCTGTTTTTCACTACAAAAGAAAGAAAAACATCCGCAAATTCCAGGGGCATCGCCAGTATTACACAGAAATCCTTGTAGAGGGAATCTCTCAGTAGGCACAGCCCTGGCAAGGTTGTTGAAAAATTGCCAGATAGGTAAAAGAGAGAGATGTCATGATATCCGTTCGTTTTCTCCAGCAAAAAAACGTAATTCTTGGAATCTCCGTGCGAGGACATGCACAGCACGGAAGCTACGGAAACGATGTGGTTTGTGCCGCGGTCTCTGCCCTTCTTCAGGCTTTCGAACTTGGATTACGGGATGTCATGAGGTTTACTGACGCAACAGTGGCTACAGAACGGAATGATGCGGAAGGCTATATGCGTATCTGCTGGTCCCAAGAAAGCGGTATTGGGGATTCCGTCCTTTTTCAAACCCTTACGAGAAGCTTAGAATCTGTTCGAAGGGGATATCCAAAAAACCTATGCATTGAGGAGGTCTTTTTTAATGAGGATCTTTAATCTTCAAATTTTTGCCCACAAAAAGGGGCAGGGTAGCAGCTCTAACGGGAGAGATTCCCGGAGTAAGCGTTTGGGGATCAAAAGATATGACGGCCAGGAGGTCCTGGCTGGCACCATTCTTGTACGCCAACGAGGAACAAAAATTCACCCTGGTGAAAATGTGGGGCGTGGCAGAGATGATACTCTTTTCGCCCTTCGTGAAGGAGTCGTTCGGTACGAGATGAAGAGAGGACGCAGAGTCGCGGCTATTTATGCCCTTGCATCCGAGGCTGTTTAGGTAGCGCTCTCCTGTATCATACCTCTTCGATACGACGACAAAAAAATTAGCACGCTTTCTGGGGGCCTAGCCCCCATTTTTTCTATATTTTTTGGGGAGTTGTGGCAATGCGTTTTGTGGACAGGGCAAAAATTTATGTTAAAAGTGGACATGGCGGAAATGGATGCATGAGTTTTCGCAAAGAGAAGTTTGTACCCAAGGGAGGCCCTGATGGGGGAAATGGCGGGCATGGAGGAGACATTATTTTCGAAGCTCGGGATAGCCTTCATTCCCTTGGGGATTTTGAAAATGCCAGGCATTTTTATGCTGAAGATGGCGTTGGGGGAAAGGGAAAGAAAAAACACGGTAAAATGGGGGATTCTCGTATTGTAGAGGTCCCCTGCGGCACCTCCATCTATGACGACACCTCCGGGCAGATTCTAGCAGAACTCATGGTTTCGGGAGACCAGTTTATTGTAGTCCGAGGAGGAAGAGGAGGGAGAGGCAATGCTCACTTTGCAAATTCCGTAAATAAAACTCCTCGTTTTTCTGAAAAAGGAGAACCCGGAAAAGAACTTTGGGTTCGTCTGGAACTTCGTCTTCTTGCGGACATAGGATTGGTAGGCTTTCCTAATGCGGGGAAATCAAGCCTCCTCTGTTCCTTTTCGAATGCCAAGGCAAAAGTGGGGGAGTATCCTTTTACCACAATTACGCCTAACCTGGGAGTTATCTTCACAGGAGATCATCGCATTACCGTAGCAGATGTTCCCGGGCTTATTGAAGGAGCGCACCAAAACAAGGGGCTGGGTCTTTCTTTCTTGCGCCATATTGAGCGGACGGAACTCTTAGTTCATGTTTTTGACATCTCCCTCTCCCCTGAGATGGTATTCCAGCAGTGGGAGATTTTGAGGAAAGAATTTCTTGCCTATAGCAAGGAGCTTTGCGACAAACCGCTGCTGGTGGTGGGGAACAAAATTGATCTTCTCGGAGGAGCGTCGAATATTACAGCAGACTTCTCTTCCTTCTTCCATAATTTAGGGATCCAGGTTTTCCTAACAAGCGCCAAGACGGGCGAGGGGATCAGCGATTTTGTAGAGCATATCATTGCTGCATACCTTGAAAAGCCCAAGGTCCAGAGAGTTTCTCGGTACTATGTTGATGAGAAAGACGCTGAAGAGAGAGAAGCTCTTTTTGCAAAAGCTCAAATAGTCTTTCTGGAGCAAGGGGATGCAAATAAAATCCAGATACTCCATCCTCATCTGGAAAAAGCCGTGGATCGGTATGATTTCGACCAAGACGAAGCGCTGCATCGATTTCACAACCTTCTTTTAAAATATGGTATAGAGAAGATGCTTCTTGCCTCAGGAGCCCGAAGAGGTGATACAATTATCATCGGATCTATGGAGTTTGAGTTCGAACCGGAGATGGCGGAGTGATTTGTGTTTTCCTGGAAGATTCACGATCTTCCCGTGAGCATGAGGTCGTGTAAGGGCGGGCTAGAGTCCCGTTTCCACAAAGATGCTCTACAGGGAAAGGCAGTTCTTCGAGTTCTCCCTTTCTGATTCTACATCGCGAGGAAAATAGTGGATAAACATGTCTTAAAAAAACGCCGCATAGGGATTATGGGAGGCACCTTCGATCCCATTCATTACGGTCACTTGGTGGCTGCAGAGGAGGCTTACTCTTCTCTGCAGCTTTCAGAAGTCATCTTTGTCCCTACGGGATCTCCTCCTCACAAATCAAACTCCTACGTAAGTCATGCGGAGCATCGCTATACCATGACCTTGCTTGCAACTCTCGACAATCCTCATTTTCGCCTTTCGCGAATCGAAATAGAACGGGATGCCCCTAGCCATACCATAGATACTCTCCGGGAGATGCAGCATTGGTATGCCCAAGAGAGCGTGGAGTTCTATTTTATTACAGGCATGGATGCGGTACTTAATATCCATTCCTGGAAAGAGCCTCATGAAATTGCTCGGATGTGCCGCATAGTTGCGGTAGGGCGTCCAGGATATGAAACATCTGGATTGGACAAGCTTTCTCAAGATATGGCGGACTCCCTTGTCTTACTCCATATCCCCCTGCTTTCCATTTCCAGTACCGAGGTTCGAGGACGCATTCAGGAGGGACGAAGCATTCGCTACCTTGTTCCCTGGCTTGTGGAACACTATATTTACAAGAATGCTCTTTATATACGCGGTGGACGGTGATAAGAACCATGGGGAAAATTAAGATAGCTCTGCTTGTTTTTTCCTCCCTTTTGGCTATTATCGGGGGAATTTCATACCGGTTAACGGATGTCATTCTTCCTGAAGCGGAGGACATCAAGAAAAACATCCAATATGACATCGTCACGGGAGCCATTAACATCCTGCTTGTGGGAGAGGACAGCAATGATGGTTCTCATCGGGCAGATGCCATAGCGCTTCTTCGTGTGAATGTGGACGAAAAATCAGTAAAGGTTCTCTCTCTTCCCAGAGATACACGGGTGGAAATCCCTGGGAAGGGATGGCAAAAAATCAATCATGCCTATGCCTACGGGGAGATTGATCTTCTGCGGAGAACGATCATAAACTATTTGGGAATTCCCTTGAACTACTATGTCGCTGTGGATTATGCCGCTTTCCCAAAAATTGTAGATCTTATCGGAGGTGTCGAAATTGCGGTAGAAAAACACCTCCGCTATACGGATCGGGCGGCAGGGCTTGTTATTGACATCCCCAAGGGCATACAACAGATGAATGGGGAAACGGCTCTCAAATATGTTCGATTTCGGAATGATGCACTTGGAGATATCGGGAGAGTAAAAAGACAGCAGCGTTTTATCCTTGCAGTGCTCAGTAAAATAAAATCTCCCAGCATTGTGGCTCGCTATCCCAAATTGGTTGCAGAGAGCGTTAAAATGGTGCAGACTGACCTTAATCTTTCCCAAGCTCTTCAGTTAGCTTCGTACATTCAGCAGCTTTCAGTGGCGGGGGATCTCCAGTTTGCCACCCTTCCCGGCTATCCCTCGTACATCAATGGTATTAGCTACTGGGTAGGGGATCTTACGGCTGCATCTATCTTCCTTGCCAGTACTTCCGAGAAAAATGTTTCGGGAGATCAGGCATCCTCTCAAGATACCATAGACACTTCGGATTTTGATCTCATGGCAGAGCAGGATCTTCACAAAGACATGAGTGCTATCCTCAAAGAGATCAAAACTCCTATAGCAGTTCTCAACGGTACCGGAGCAAAAGGGATCAGTGCGGAAACAGCAAAAAAACTCCGTGAATTTGGCGTCGATGTGGCCTATGTGGGGAATGCGAAACACTTTGATTATCATGCATCCCTTGTGCTCTATCCTCCGGGAAAAGGCAAGGAAGGCTTGAATGCTGCCGAAGCCTTGCGATTGATTTGCGGTATCCCACAGCGTCTCATGCGGGAGGATAGTACTATCACCTATGTAACGCTCCTTCTGGGACACAACTACAAAACTATACTGGGTAAAGTGGAAGAAAGCTTTTCTCAGTAGTGGCATCCTCCTTGTGAAAAGCATGCAGGAGGCATTTTGAAAGGAGATCAAAAGATCTATGAGTGAGGAGAAACGCAGTTCTCTTGATGAACAAATCCGGGATCTTTGCCTTGGCCTGGCAGCCCGGTTGGAAGAAAAAAAAGCGGAGGATCTTCTCGTATACGATGTGCAAAAGCTTTCTACAGGATTGGGAGATTACTTCCTTTTAGCTACGGGAAATTCTTCGGTCCACATGAAAGCACTGTATGAGGAGACCCTGGACTTTTTTGAAATGCGCGGCGTTACGGTACATCAGGAAGGTCGGGAAAGCCTGCGGTGGAAATTGATCGATTCCGGGGATATTGTAGTTCATCTCTTTACTCGACAAGGACGTGAATTTTATGCCTTAGAAAGAATCTGGGGAGATGGAACCATCATCTACAGGGGAACGGAATCTTCTGCCTCTGACATAATACAGCATAACAACCATACCTGGAGCAGAGAAATCTGATACAAAAAAGGCGAAAAAGGAGGAGAGAGGATTCCTTTTTTCGCCTTTATCTATGTCCTATAATGTATCTTATGTTGCACAGAACCGGTTTTTCGGTAGGGGGGTGCCTTTTTTCCCTATTTTCGGGTTACATCCATAGCGGCTTTGATCATGGATGCATAGGATTCCGCATCCAGTGAAGCGCCGCCTATAAGTGCACCATCCACGTTTTCTTTTTCGAGAAAGCTCCCTATATTGTTCGGCTTGACGCTCCCTCCGTAGAGAATCCTTGCGGCATCTCCGAAAGCCTCATCCCCGAGAAGCTTGAGAACCGAGCGAATATGCTGAGCCATATCTTCGGCATCCTCAACGGTGGCATTTTTGCCTGTGCCTATAGCCCATACGGGCTCGTAGGCAATAATGATCTCCTTACGAGAATCCCAGGACGATCCGAGGGCTTCTCGAAGCTGTCGTTCCACTACGTCAAAGGCTTTACCTTCCGTACGTTCCTCTTCAGATTCTCCTACGCAGTACAAAGGAATTATCCCATGGGCAAGAGCAGCATTAATTTTTTCCCCTAAAAGGTGGTTCTCCTCAAAAAAATATTTTCGCCGTTCGCTATGTCCTATAATGACATAATTGCACCCCGCTTCTCGAAGCATACCTCCGGAAATTTCTCCTGTGTAAGCCCCCTCCTCCTTCTGATGCATATTTTGTCCCCCTATAGAAATAGGATAGGATGTGCAAAGCTGCTGCATAACACCAATGTTTATGTAGGGAGGAAACAAAAGAATATCCAGCGAATGTTTTGCTTGGAACGATGTAAAATCAAGATCTGAAAGATGTTTTTTCAACGAAAAAATAAATTGCGCGCTACTCTTGGGAGTATGGAACATCTTCCAGTTTCCTGAGATGCATAAGGGTCTCTGTAGCATAAAAGAACTCTCCTTTCAAAAACACCCAGATAGTAAATACGTCTGACAGATATACCCACATGCCAACAAGGGGCGGGCTGGTCTCTCTCTCCAGCCCGCCCCTATATTTTTACAGCTTTTTACGACTCTTTCCGTATAAAGGGGAGGATTCCCGGGAGATCTTTTCCTTCAAAAAACTCCAAACTTGCCCCTCCTCCGGTAGATACATGCGTTACCTCCGAGGCAAGATGCAACGAATTGATGGCAGAAGCGCTGTCTCCCCCCCCCACTACAGTAATGGCGTTCCGTTTCTCTGTAACATCCTTCAGGGCCAGGGCTACCCCTCTAGTACCCTCTGCAAAGAGCGGATTTTCAAAAACTCCCATCGGACCGTTCCAGAGTACAGTAGATGCCTGGGCTATTTTTTCGCAGAAATTTTCTATGGTTTTTGGCCCAATATCAAGCCCCATGAGATGGTCAGGCATCGCATCAGGATAGAGAACGACGCTTTTTTCCGCACGGGGAGAATCTCCTCCCAGGATATCCTGGGGAAGTACGATATCTACCCCCTTTTCAGAAGCCTTGCGCATCATCTCCTGAACAAAGGGGATTTTATCCTTTTCGCAGAGAGAAGCTCCCACCGGAAGCCCCTGAGCGGCAAAGAACGTAAAGGCCATACCTCCTCCAATAAGGATTGTTTGGACCTTATCCATCAGATGCTCAATAACGCCGATCTTATCGCTTACCTTGGCTCCTCCGAGGATGAGCAGAAAAGGTTCTCGGGGGTGATCCCGAACTTGGCTCAAAAATTCTACCTCCCGAGCAAGAAGAAGCCCTGCGAAGGAGGGAAGAAAGGCGGTAATGCCTTCGGTAGAAGCATGCGCCCTGTGAGATGCGCTGAAAGCGTCCATTACAAAAGCATCAAAGGGATCTGCCAGAGCTTTCGCAAAGGCGGGATCATTTTCCTCTTCCTCGGGGTGAAATCGGAGGTTTTCAAGAAGGACGATCTCCTCCCCTCCCCACTCTTTCATGCATGTGGCTACGTTCTCCCCAACGCAATCTTCGCAGAAAAGAACATCCCGGTTCAGGAGGTTGCGAAGAGGTTCGACAAGAGGACGCAGGGAGTATTTGGGGACAACCTTCCCTTTGGGACGCCCCAAATGGGAGATGAGAGCAATTTTTGCCCCTCCCTCAAGAAGTTTCTGGATCGTTGGAATATGGGCTCGTATGCGCGTATCGTCAGTGATGGATCCCTTTTCGTCAAGAGGAACATTGTAATCCACTCGAAGGAGCACTCGCTTTCCGTTCAGGGAAGGAGCATCGAAAAGGTTGATCTGCAACGCTAGATCCCCCTTTCGATAATGTACTGAGTGAGATCAAGGATGCGGCAGCTATACCCCCACTCGTTATCGTACCACGCCAGGGTCTTTACGAGGTTCTCCACCACCGTGGTGTGCATGGCGGCAAATATCGAGGAATGGGGATCCCCCACGAAATCCATGGAGACGAGATCTCGTTCTTCATATGCGAGAATATCCTTAAGGCTTCCCTCAGCAGCCTTTTTCATGGTGGCATTCACCTCTTCCACTGTGGTAGAACGATCTAATTCTGTCGTAAGATCCACCACGGAGACATTCGGGGTCGGAACCCGGAGGGCACCACCATTAAGTTTCCCCTTAAGTTCGGGGATGACAAGAGAGATTGCCTTTGCTGCTCCCGTAGTTGTGGGGATGATTGAAAGAGCTGCAGCTCTGCCGCGGCTGAGGGTGCGGTGGGGAAAATCAAGGATTTTCTGATCATTTGTGTAGGCATGGGCAGTTGTCATGAGCCCCTTTCGGATGCCGAAGTTTTCCTGGAGCACCTTTACTACCGGAGCAAGGCAGTTTGTGGTGCACGACGCATTGGATATGATGTGATGCTCCTCAGGGGAGTATTTTTCTTCGTTCACGCCCATAACAATGGTAACATCTTCGTTTTTTGCAGGGGCCGAAATAAGAACCTTTCGGGCTCCTCCCTCTATATGAGCCTTTGCTTTTTCGGCATCCACGAAACGCCCCGTGGATTCGATAACAATGTCCACGCCCAGATCTTTCCAGGGGAGCTTTGAGGGGTCTGGCTCTGCAAGAATGGCAATTTCCTGGTCCTCGACGAGAAGGTTCGTCCCCGCAAGACCTACCTTTCCGGGAAAACGGCGGTGTACAGAGTCGAACTCGAACAGGTAGGCCAAACTTTCTGGGGAGGAAAGATCGTTTATTGCTGCGATGGAAAAGGTGTATTTGGACTGTCTCTCAAAAAAAGCTCGCAGGGCGAGCCGCCCTATTCTCCCAAAACCGTTAATGCCAACTCTAATCTTTGTCATGTTCTGGTTCCCTCCTTTTGCTGGTTGGTCGCAGCATACAGATTGCTGCGAAACGAGGTTCAACGCCCTCTTTTGGTATTATCCTTGGAATGTCTCCCTGAGGCAAGAGTAGCAAAAATAAAGAAAAGGTTCAAGAGGCTATCTTTTCAAAAGATTGGCAGAGTTCTGGGAGATCAGTTTTTCAATTTTTTTTAGTCGGTACTCTACAGTACTCTTACTCACCTTTCTTTTCAATAAATTTCCGATCTCCCGGAGGCTAAGCGTGGGGTTTTCGATACGCAAAGAGATCAGCTCTTCAATTTCTGGAGAAAGAAGGGCAGTTAACCCAAGACGCTGAACCTCTTTACAGTAAGCTATTTGATGTTCCGATGCCCGAAGCGTTTTCTTTATGTTGGCGTTGTCACAATTGACAATTTTATTAGCCTTATCCCTCATGGAACGCAGTACTGCTATTTCGTCGAACCGCAACGCCGTAAGAGGGAGTCGAATCATCACAAAAAAAGAGTAGATGGATTGAATTCCCCGTATCATAAGTTCTATTTTTCCATGACGCAGCCGGGAAGAAACCTTAATACCTTCTTCGGCACTGTGAAGAAAGGATAGGATGTCGCGTATCAAAGGTGTTTCTGGAAGCCGAATGAGAAGGTAATAGCCATTCTGAGGGAAATACTGTCTTCCTCCCCCTCCCCATAGACCCTCAATCCATAAAGGTATCCGATAGCGTCCATCCTTAAGAAGAAGCCCACCTATTTTGGAAAGCTCTTCTTGTCTTCTTTCTGGAAAGGTAAAAAGGATTTTTTTTGCATTTCCCCCTTCGGGAAGGATAAGACTTCGCGAAAAGGGAGTTCCCGATTCCCATCCGGCATGGATCCAAAGTTTTTGAATGCGGCGATAGATCCACGAACGAGAACTTTCGATCCTCCCCGGTGTGTTTCCAGAGGCCAGAGCTGCATATATTCCTGCAAGTTCTATTTTTGCAGAGAGGGGATTTTCGATAGAACGGTGATTCCACTCATCCCACATGAATTCTGTGTAGTTTCTCATATTCCTGATGGAGTTGTATATTTGTAAAGACGAATGATCTCTTCTGCAAGACGATTACTGTTATGCCGGAGAAGGCCCTTTTCGATGGAGAGGAAGTCACCATCAATACAGGTATAATCCAAAGATCTGGAGGTTCCTATAAGGGGGGTGGCACCATCCCGGCGATACTTTTCTACGATTTCCGGAGGGATAGTTCCGTTATTTGCAAATACGTAATCCGGCCACTTGTGAAGAAGATTTCGAATCCAAATGACATGATCCTCAAAAGTGAGTCCTTCCGTTTCTCCCGGCTGCGTCATGAGGTTTGCTACATAAATAATAGGTTTCCCCGATGTCCGTAGGGCTTCGGCAATATCCGGTACCAGTAGATTGGGAAGAATACTGGTAAAGAGGCTCCCCGGGCCGAGTACAAGAATATCCGCCTTTTCGATGGCCTCAAGTATCTCTGGAAGAGGTGCTACATCAGAAGGCTCAAGCCAGATGCGACAAATCTGCGAGCCTTTGCAGCTTATCTCCAGCTCTCCCCGGACAATGCTTTGGTCTTTAAGTTCTGCGGTAATTTGTATGGCTTCGCTCGTTACGGGAAGGACTCTCCCTCGAATAGCAAGGAGATTGTTCATCTCTTCCACTGCAGCACGAAAATCCCCTGCAATCTCTGTAGCTGCCAGGAGAATCAGATTGCCGAGGTTATGCCCCGACAACTCCCCCCGATCAAATCTAAAGTTTAAGATATTATTCAAATAATTATCGTCTTCTGCAAGGGCTACGATGCAATTGCGAATATCTCCTGGGGGAAGCATCCCCCATTCCTGCCGAAGCCTTCCGGAGCTTCCTCCCTCATCGCTCACGGTTACGACTGCAGTAATATTGCGGGTATACCGTTTAAGCCCTCGTAAAAGGGTGGAGAGTCCTGTGCCCCCTCCAAGAGCTACCACATGTGGACCCATGGAGAGGCGGAGATGCTGGGCGTGACGAATTTTCTCCTCTCTTTTTCGTATGAGCGAAGCCATCCGTCGACCTCCTCGCTGAAGATAGAGTCCGATAAAGATCGCGCTCCCGAGAATACCTGCGAGAATGCCGAGGAAGAAATCGCTCCACGTGGTGGTCACTGGTACTCCTCCTTATCAATGTCTCTGTGAAGAACACGAACCGGAATTTCGCAGGAAAGGAAGTGTTCTTTCATTTTCTCAATCACCGCCACAGAGCGATGGCGTCCTCCAGTACATCCCACCGCAATATGAATAAGGCTTTTCCCCTTTGTAAGATAGTAAGGAAGGACGCTGTTTACTAGAGAACAGGCAGCATCTAGAAAAATTTTTGCCTCGGGATATTGGAAGACAAAGTCCTGAACGGCCGCATCTTTTCCTGTAAAGTAACGCAGAGTATCATAATAGAAAGGGTTTGGCAGAAAACGCACATCGAAGAGATAGTTGCAGTTTTCCGGAGATCCGTACTTGAATCCGAAAGAGGACAGCTCCAGAGAGTATGAGTGCTCTGGATCCGTGAGGATTTCGTTGGCTACAACACTCTGGAGTTTTTGGATCGAAAGTGCCGATGTGTCGATAACACGGTCAGCCAAAGCTTTTAGAGGGGCTAGAAGTTGACGCTCCTGCTGGATCGCTTCAAGCAGCGAAAAACCTCGAAAGGGATGCTGCCTTCGTGTGGTTTCGTAGCGATCCAGAATTTTCCGGTCCTCCGCATCGAAAAAAAGGATGGTTGTTTTTTTGATTTGCGAACGTATTTCATGGACTATCAAGGGGATTTTTTCGAAAGAAACCTCCCCCCGGACATCAATTCCTGCAGCTACTCCCTTTTCCAGAGCACCCTGGTGATGCTGGAGAATGTCTACAAGCTGAAGCAGAAGCGCAGGGGGGATGTTATCTATAACAAAAAAACCGTGATCCTCAAACATGTTGAGGGCTGTGGATTTGCCGCTACCGGAAATTCCTGTAACGATAAAAAATCGAGGAATTTTCGAAGCCTCTTTCTGTGAGGGGGGCGAGATCTCATGAGTGCTCATGCCCACACTCCCCTCCCCACCCTTGGGCAATTTCCACCGCATGCCGCAATGCCGGAGCCACTATGCTGATACATTCCAGCGCACCGCGCCGACTTCCGGGAAGGCAGATAAGAAGTGTTTTTTTTCGCAGCACTCCCAGGCTTCTAGAAAGAATGGAACGAGGGTTGTGTGTAGCAGAGCTGAGACGCATAGACTCCCCAAGTCCGGGAATAATTTTTTCTCCTATCTCAAGAAGGACTTCGGGGGTTATATCACGAGAAGAGAGCCCTGTACCCCCCGTAAGAACAACAAGGTGACACTGGTTCTGTTCTGTCCACTCCAAAAGAGTTTCCCGAATTTCCGCGGCTTCGTCGGGAAGAATGGTGCTCTGCAACACCGTAACTCCAAGTTCTCGAAGAAAATGCTTCAAAGCAGGACCAGACGTATCCCTACGTTCTCCCCTGCTCCCTTTATCGCTCACGGTCACGACCGCTCCCTTGATCGGAGGAAGAAATCGGAGATGCGAGGAGACCTCCAGGAAAGCCTTTTGAAAAATCTCTGCCTCAAATCCCTGGGATGTACTACCTGTGATCTTTCCCCAACAGTGGTGATCCTTTCCATGGGTGATATACCATCCAGCCTCGGGAATCTCCCCTGGAGAAAGGATGATTCTCCCCAAAATATCCAGGGGAAGAGAGCGTATTTTTTCTTGAGGAAAGGAGAAAAAAAGTCTCGAATTCTTGCCCTCCTGGGGAGCAGGAATATGAAGATTCGGAAGAGATTTTTCCTCTAGGGAGCTATGGATTTTCAGAACTCGGAACGTCTTGGCTTTCATGGTATTCATAGGTTCCACTCTTTCCTCCGGATTTTCGAAGCAAGCGTATGGGACCGATGGACATTCCCTTATCAATCCCCTTGCACATATCATATACCGTAAGAGCTGCCACGGAAACGGCTGTAAGAGCTTCCATCTCGACTCCCGTGGTCTCCTGAGCCTTCACGGAAGCCAGAATGCGTACTGCCCGTCGATCCGGATGCATTTCGCAAAACACACGAACCCCTGAGAGGATGATGGTATGGCAGAGCGGAATAAGATCCGGTGTTTTTTTGGCCCCCATAATCCCAGCAGTTTCTGCTATGGAGAGCACATCTCCCTTTCGGATTTCCTGGTTTTCCAGAATCTTCCAGAGATGCTCTGGAAAGGTTATCCATCCTTCCGCAAGAGCCTCTCGAAGACTTTTATTTTTTTCCGAGACATCCACCATCAGAGGATGTCCCTGACTATCAAGATGTGTAAAGGGCATATTGTTAACCTCCTATGGAAGACATGTGGCAATGTCCAAGCTCCGCAAGATTTTGCCAGCTTTCCGGTTTTGCCATAAGAGCTTCATGCATAATATGCCAGACCTCTTCGGAACTTCTTGAGGAAAGAGCGTCTTTTAACGAAAAAAGAGCTTCTGAGAAAAGACAGGGTTTGACCTCTCCCGAAGCAGTAATCCGAAGACGGTTACAGCTATGACAAAAATGATGTGAGACCGCTGCGATGATACCCAGTTTTTGCCCCGTTTTTTCATGGACAAAATATTCTGCAGGGCCTGCGCTGTGATCGCCTTTTTTGAGGGGCTTCCAGGAAGGGCGATCTGGAAGAACATTGAAGATCTCCTCCGAAGGGCAGAAGGAGTCTTTTCCCCAAACGTCATTGTCCAGAGGCATAAATTCGATAAAGCGCAGGGTTATCCCTTTTTCTCGGGAAAACGCAAGAAGGGAACCAATCTCATTATCATTAAATCCCTTCATAAGGACTGTGTTTATTTTTACAGGAAGATTTTCTCTTCGAGCTGCATCAATTCCTCCCAAGACCTTGGCAAGGTCACCGCAACGGGTAATCTCGCGAAATTTGTTGGGGTCCAGGGTATCAAGGCTTATATTCACTCCGGAAATGCGAAGTTCCCGGAGCTTGGAGGCGTGCTCCTCAAGGAAATGCCCGTTTGTTGTAATCGTAAAGTGCATCTCCTCGAGAGTCTCCCGAGCCTGAGCGAGAAAGTCCATAAAACCTTTGCGGACAAAAACCTCTCCCCCAGTAAAACGAACTTTTCTGATCCCCATCTTCCAAAAGGCGCCAAGAAGAAAGAGCACATCCTCATAGGGGAGTATCTCTTGATGTTGCATAAGGGGAATGCCTTCCGCAGGCATACAGTACTGACACCTGTAGTTACAACGATCGGTAAGGGAAAGGCGTACATAGGTGATATGCCGCCCCCTTTTATCTGTTAGTTGTTCCATCGGTAGCCTCCAAGCTCTTCCACTCCTTTTCTCCACTGGGGATCTTCAGTGGCTTTAAAAAATGCCTGGATTCCCGGGTGGGAGATGTGACGTTGGGGAATAAGAATTTCAAACGGTTCTTCGCAAAGGGGTATAAAGTCGAGAGAGAAAATGTCTGCCGCCGCTTTAATGCCAATCATGGCGTGCACCTCTCCTTCTGCAATCATAGCTGCCCCATGAACATGGCCGGAACAGAGATGTTCATACCCTCGAATTTTATCGGAAGCTATACGATGCTTTTTTAAAAGCATATCGAGAAGAGATCGCGTGCCTGTGCCAATCTGACGGTTGACGATGGTAATCTCCTCCCGGGAAAGATCTTCTACCGTTCGGATTTTCAGAGGATTTCCTGAGGGAACTATAATACCCTGAGAACGCCAGTAGAGAACGGTGCGGAACATCTCTTCCAGTCCAAGTTGGACAATAAAAGGGGTGTTATACTCTCCCGAATCGGGATCCACAAGATGCGTAGCTCCAAGATGTGCTTCGTTTCTTTTCAGCGCAGCAAGGCCTCCAAGACTTCCGGAAGCTCGTACGAGAAGCTCTGCCCCATACGAAGTGATAATACCCTGCATGAGATCAATCCCGGGGTCGTTAGATCCCTGATAGAGTATTCGTGATCTTCCGGGGGAGTCTTTTTTTATCCACACAGTGAGAGGATCATTTTTTTGAAGTTCATAGGTTTCCTCTGGAAGAACCGCAATTCCTTCAGCTTCCGCCATGGAGCGAAGAGAGCTTGATCCAGAGCGAAGCGGGAGAGCATAGAGCGTACCATCTATCGAGACTGTACGCACCCGAAGCCACTCCAAAACACCCCTGGAAGAGGCATGAGGGGTGAGAAGAAGTGCTTCATGCTTCCCCCGGGGGAAAAGGGCTTCGAAAAGGGCAGGAGCATCAAAGGCCCCTTTGTTCATAAGCGTTATCAGGGGATAGAGAATTCCCCATAGTGTCACCAGAGTAGACATGGGAAAACCGGGTAACCCCAATACGGGAGTGTTTTCTACCCCCCCAAGAATCGCAGGACGTCCAGGTTTTGTTCTTACTCCCTGGAAGAGAACCGTTCCCAGGGATTCGAGAATTTCCAGGGTATGATCTCTCTTCCCCTTAGCAGTTCCCGCCCCAATGAGAATAATATCAGAAGTATTCAGGTTTTCGCTTATGGCGTTCTCAATTTCCTTGGGCTCGTCCTTTATCGGAGCGAGGAGATGCACCGAAATCCCCCATGAAAGAAGAGTTTTTTCTACAAGAAGAGAATTGGTGTCCACAACTTTCCCAGCAGGTACCGGAGAGGAGAAGGAGTCTTCAACAGAGAGAAGCTCTTCCCCCGTAGGAATAAAAGTAATCTGAAGAGGGCGACAAACGTCCACAGAAGAAACTCCTGCGGCAAGAAAGAGACACGCCATTTCGGGAGTTACCTTTTCGTATTTTCTCCCGAGAAGGTTCCCCCTAGAGGTATCCTCCCCCACCGTACGAATATGTTCCCATGCGTGAACGGGATTATGGAGGAGGATAGTCTCTCCATCCTCTTCATAGGAGATGTCCTCCAGCATGACCACCGTATTGAAAGGTGATCCCACGGGAGATCCTGTATTGACCCACTGATACTTTGAAGGCGCAAGAGCCTTTGGTTTTGCCGGTGTGGCACCGAGAGAGTCCATGGATTTTATGGCAAATCCATCGACTGCGGAGGCATGGTAATGAGGGATATTGTTTTTTGCCACCACTGGGGCAGCCAGGAGAGATCCTGGAGCATCAAGACTTTTTTGGGAGACTACTGGATTTTTTCGAGAAAAAAGCCCTTCATGAAAGGCATGCCTCATGAGTCCCCATGCTTCTTCCAGGGAGACATGAGACTTATGTGTTTTTACCATAACAGAACCTCCACGGGATCTCCCTTCCGAAGGGTTTCTTCGTGTTCTTGCAGTACCACCAATCCAGCCATTCTCTGAAGGGCCGAAATGTATCCCGATCGGGATGGTTTTGGAAGTACCTCTCCAGAAGGAGTAAAGGTGCAGGGAATAAACTCCTCTATACCTGTTTTTCCTAACAAATCTTGAGCAAGGCGTGCCTTTACAACTGTGGAAGGAGGTTTCTGCAAGCCCAACATAGCTCCCAGCAGGGGAAGCGCTACCCCAAGCATGACCACCATGCAGGAAAAAGGATGTCCTGGAAGCCCTAGTGCAAGTTTTTTCTGGTCTTTGTTCCCTGCAATGAGCGTAGGTTTCCCCGGCTTTATATTGATGCCATGCACGAGAAGTCCCGGGGAGAAAAGGTTTTCTCGAAAAAGCTTTTCACAAAAATCTCGGGTACTTACAGAAGAACCTCCGCTTATAAAGACAACGTCGTTTTCCTCCAGAGCCCTGGAAAAACCTGCCTCCAGGCGAGGGTAATCATCGGGAAGGACCCCATAGTAGGAACACGTGCATCCCCACTCCTTTAAAAGGGCCTGGAGCATCCATCCATTCGCATCCCGTACGCAACCCCGGGGAAGTTCCCTGGTATCAACTGGGAGGATCTCATCTCCCGTGCTTATGATTCCTGCCCGTATGTGTGTCACTGCAATATGAGCATATCCGCCGGAAGCAAGAAGTCCCAAGTTTGTGAAGTTTATCTGTTCCCCTCGACAAAGAATAGGCTCTCCCCGGAGAATTTCCTCTCCCCTGGAGACAACATGATTTCCCGAAGGAGCACTTGAACGAAGTTCTATGATGTTTCCTATTCGCTGAACCTCTTCTTCCATAACCACTCCATCGAAACTCGGAGGTATTTCACCTCCTGTAAAGACGCGAACTGCTGTACCCGGAACACCTCCCTCATTAGGAGCCGCCACCCCCATGGGGACTTCACCTGTAACAGTAAGAAAAGCAGGAGAAGAGGGAGAGACCCCTTGAATGTCCGAACTCATCAGAGCATATCCATCTCTAAGGCTTCTTGAGAAAGGTGGGTAGTCCAGAGAGGAAGGTACGTCCTGAGAAACTCGTCTTCCGAAGGCTTGGGAAAGAGGAAGATCTTCGGATGCCATCTTCCAGGGAAAAGAGAGAGATTCGTTTACGAGAGAAAAAACGCTTTTTCTTGAAGAGAGTGATTTGAGAGGTTCTGACATGCGAGGGCTCTCCTTATTCAAAATAGTTAAAAATTTTGGGTTGGTATTTCACGGGAAAGCCACAAAGAGTACGGTTACTACATCTGAACCACCAGAGTGGGATATCCTTTTCGGCGGAGTTCTCTCTCAAGCCGTTCGGCATCCTCTCTGTTTTTCCCTCCGACGACACGAACCCTATAATACGTCTTGCCATTGACAACACCCGTGGTAACAAGAACATTTTTTTCGGTTTTCTGCAACTCCCTCATAAGGGTTACAGCTTGTTCCTGTTGTGTGAAAGCTCCCACCTGTACCCCCCAAGAGCCTCCTGCAACGGTAACTACAGGAGATGATACCGATGGAGTAGGTTTTTTGGGAGGCGGGATGTTCTCTTCTTGAGGTCTTTGAGGAGATGCGACGATGGGATCTTTCTTGCCCACGGGCACCGCAATTTGCATAGACTCGGGAGTTGCAAAAACAGACGGATTCTCCCCAAGCCTCTCCGATCCAGGAGCTTTGGTGGGGCTGTTCCCACTTGGAGAGACCCCCGTTGGTTTTTTCTGTGAGGTTACTTGTTGTTCTGGAGGAATAATCGATGTCTCACTACTTTTTCCGGGGAGAAAAAAAAGTTTTACCCCCACTATGAGCAACCCCAAGGCAACGATGCCCACGAGGGGAAGCATAAGCTGCCCAAAGGCAAAGAGGGGCCGTCTCATCTTATACCGTCGTGTTCTTCGGGTTCCCATAATCTCCTCCCACAATCTCTTTATTTTCCAGGGGAATCCGTCTGAAGAACAGGGATTCCCGGGCTTTTCTCGTTAACTAGTGCGGATTCCTCCTACAGGATGCTCCGGGTAGCCGTACCATGTTCGTGTCAATAGCTGTGTTTCGACTACAAAAATTTCCGAAGGGCCGAGGTTTTCTGTCCCGAAGGCATATGGCACGAAAGAGATACGCTGCCCTGTTCTCTGGGGAAGCAGATCCGACACTCCCCTCGGAAAAGATTACCTCGACCTCTTTTTTAGTTCCTCTGTTTCCGCCGAAGGATGGCAGGCTTGTCAATCTCTTCCATGGGAAGTCCATTAATAACAAAGAGATCCTCCCCATCTGTTATAGAACGCACCTCGCCCTCTTCAAGCTCCAGACGTTTTCCTCCATGCGTTCTATCCGCAACGCTACCTGTCTGCTTGAATCCGGAGGACTGATGGCTGAAACCCGTGGCGATTACGGTAATCATGATAGACTCTTCCATGGAAGGATCAAGCACATGACCCCAGATAATGCTTGCATCCTCATCTGCAGCTTCTGTGATGATCTGAGCAACTTGGTGTATTTCATGAATGCCTATATTTGGTCCGCCGGTAACGTTAAAAAGTACTCCCTTGGCACCTGTCATGGAAGATTCCATAAGGGGGCTATTGATAGATGCTCGTGCTGCGATATGGGCGCGATCTTCGCCAGAACCCTCCCCTATCCCCATAATAGCGGAGCCAGCATTACTCATAACTGTTTTCACATCTGCGAAATCGACATTTACCAGGCCCGGGCGTAGGATGAGATCCGTAACACCCTGTACAGCTTGGCGCAAAACGTCGTCAGCCAGAGCAAAGGTGTCTGAAAGAGGGGTTGTCTTATCGGCAAGCTGCAGTAGCTTATCATTGGGAACTACGATGAGAGCATCCACCTTATCACGAAGGCGATCAATGCCTTCGTTTGCTTGAGTAATACGCCGTTTCCCCTCAAATTTAAAAGGACGGGTCACAACTGCGACAACCAAGGCTCCCTGTTCTTTGGCAACCTCTGCAATGACAGGAGAAGCCCCTGTACCGGTACCACCACCCATGCCTGCGGTAATAAAAACCATATCTGCTCCGCTTAGGGAAGCCTTTATTTCATCGGCAGATTCTTTGGCCGCTTGGAAACCCACATCAGGGTTAGCCCCCGCTCCAAGTCCCTTTGTCATCTGAGCCCCAAGAACGATGCGGTTTTTTGTTTCCGAACGTTCAAGATGTGCGATGTCTGTATTGGCGGCAATAAACTCTACCCCCGAGACACCACTTCGAACGATATGGTTTAGCGCATTATTACCTCCTCCGCCTATACCGACCACTTTTATGACTTCTCGAAACTGCCTCGTGGGTTCTTCGATCTGGAACATTTCAGGCATAGCGAAACCTCCATCCCCCAAGTTTCTTTTTGGTTTTGAAAGACTATTTTTAATCTCACCTGTCTTGCTGTTAAACTCCGGGAAAGTTCTTACGGGCAAAAATCTTTAAAAGAGTTCCTTCATGATATCCCGTAACGTGTTTAACGCACTTCCCTGATTTGGAGACTTACGGGGTTTTTTCTTGGGATTCCCTGATTTCGGAAGAAGAATCTCCTGGTGTATCTCCTGATCCTGATCAATATACTTCATCGGGTTTTTTTCTTTTTCGATAACGTAACGAATAATGCCTGTCGCAGTCGCATATTCCAGCCCGTTTCTCCCAGGAGGAAGTTTTTGGTTGTCCGTGGGGAAAGCAAGACGGACAGGAAGATCTAAAGCATCTGCAAAAATATTTTCCACTCCCGGGGTATTCGCGACTCCCCCCGTAAGAGCAATTCCCGCAGGAAGCATGGGAATCCCTGCCTTTTTAATTTCTTTTTTGATGTACTGTTCCGTAAGCTCTTCAAAACGGCATCCAACCACGTCAAGGACATCCTTAACGGTACAGACATACGTTTTACCCCGGGAGTCAAATTCAAGTTCATCCGCATAGGACGCGGGGTCCTCATCAAGAGAGACTTCCTTTTTAAGTGCCTCTGCTTTGCTGAGAGGAATCCGAAGAACACAGGCAAGATCATTCGTAATATGATCTCCTCCTATCGGAATCACGGAAAGATATTTTGGTTTACCATCGGTATAAAGGGCTATTCCAGTAGTCCCTCCCCCGACATCAATCATGAGGGATCCCGCATCGGTCTCTTCGGATGTTAGCACGCCCAAAGCGCTGGCAAGGGGTTTTATAACAAATCCATCAAGCTGAAGCCCTGCCTTTTTTATACACGTTGCAACATTCTGCACCGCCGCAGTAGGCATGATTACCGACTGAAGCTCGATTTCCAAACGAACTCCCGTCATCCCCAAAGGATCGTCTATTCCGGGCTGTCCGTCGATAGAATAGACGACCGGAATAGTATGGAGGATGCTCTGATTTGAGGCTACCGTCACCTGGGTTCTGGCTGCTTCGATAACCCGTTCGATATCTTCCCGGGTGGTTTGCCTCGGCACCCTTCCAAGAGCAATCATGCCTTTGGAGTGGATGCTCTGTACCTCCCCGCCTCCAAAGGCTACGGTGACCGCCTCTACAGGAAGTCCCACCATTTTTTCTGCGTCCGCCGCAGCCGCTCGGACAGATTCCACTGCCTGCTCAAGGTTTACGATAAGCCCTTTTCGTATCCCCCGGGATGGAGCTTGGCCAATTCCAATTATCTGAGCATTGGCGGACGTTTCATCCCGTTCCGCAACAACAACAACAACCTTACTTGTACCGATGTCCAGCCCAATAATTAGATTTGGCAGACTGTTCAACATACCTCTCTCCCTTCGCAAGGCAGGGTTAGTACAACTTCTGTACGATAATTTTATCTGGATAGATTGCGTCAAGACGTACCTTTTTTGATGATCCCAGCTCTTTTAAGAGAGCTTGCACGGCTTGGTCAATCCGTTCCCAAAGTTCTGGCTTTTCTCCATCCAGCACAATAATGGTTTCTTCAAAATCTAGCAGTACCTGAATACGAGTTCCTTTCTTCTGCATGGTGAAAGCAGGAATATTTCGGAAGAAACTTCCTTTCGAAAGAGCTTGTATATACTTTTCTATAGTGTCTAAAGGGGCCAGAACACTGTAAACTCGCTGCTTTTCATCAGAAGAAGAGCGAGAGAGCGCAATGGGGGGATTGAGCCCTTCTCCCCAGATAACCCGGGAAACGCTATGATGTGGGGAGACCCCGTCACTTTGAGAAAATTCCCAAGCCCGTCCGCTTCGGGAAACGTTCCAAAGAACATCGTTCCAATAAATTTGCACAAAAACCGTAAGAGGTTCGACGCGGACCGAATAAGAGCGCCAGGGAATATAACGATACGAAACATCTACAGGATACTGTCTCTCTACGTCTTTTGTAACCTCCATAAAGGCAAAAAACGCGGTTGCGAAAAAGCGAATATTTGTCTTTTTCAAGAAAATATCCGTTATCCCGAGATGCGGAGAAGATCCTTCCACGAAAAGGTGCTGCAATCGGAGAAGCTGGCAGTGTTCTTCCACACCCCAGAAAAAACCTCCAAAGAAGCTGCAGAGATAAAAAATCCTAATAAAAAAGGATTTCCGAACTCTCAAAGCCCACAAAACGCACCTCAGGATAAAGAATCGTGCCAGTATGTTCCGCTACCATTTTTCTACAAAGAAAAATGAGATCGAGAATATCCTGACCGGATGCCTCGTTGTAATTTTCAATGAAATTTGCATGTTTTACAGAAACCCGTGCTCCTCCAATTTTTTTTCCTTTGCAGCCACTTAATTCCAAGAGCTTGCCCGCATATCCTCCGCAAGGATTTTTAAAGACAGACCCCGCAGTTTTTCGAAGAACAGGCTGTGCTTTTCTTTTTTCTGCGAAGAAAGAGATGTTTTTCTCGAGGGTATCGGAGGATTTCTGACAAAGCCCCAGAGCACATCCGAGTATCATACACTGTTTTCGAGAAAGCGAGGAAAAACGGTATCCCCAGACGATATCACTCGCTGGTATGCGTTGCAACACAGCATTCGGAAGAAGGACATCCACGTAACGTACAACATTGCCAATGGCCTCCCCCTGAGCCCCCGCGTTCCCTACAAGGGCCCCTCCGATACTTCCGGGAATACCCACACTGAACTCAAGTCCTCCGAGAAAATGCTCACGGCAAAAACGTAAAAGTCTCCCCAGAGAAACCCCTGAATCCACATAAACCATGATTTCTTCCGGCTCCCTAGAAGAAATTTCGGGGAGAATAAAAACTCTATCAAGCTTCTCGGTAAAAATGACACACCCCGAAAAACCCTTGTCCGAGATAAGGACATTGCTCCCTCCCCCAAGAACAGCATAGGGAAAGCCCTCAAGAAGATCCAATTCCTGAGCGAGAGAAACTACCTGCTCGTGTCTCTCGGGAAAACAGGCTAAAACAGCCTTTCCTCCTACCCCCCACGTATTCTTCCCTCTCAGAGGATAATCCTGAAAGAGAATGTGCGGGAAATCCCTAAAGAGTTTTTGCAAGGACCCGGGGAGGCACATGCTCATCTACTCTTTTTTCCTCCAGGGCCTTATGGAGAATTGGACCGAGGAGATTGACATCCCCCGCTCCGAGGGTGAGAATAACTTCATTTCCGTCTCCGAGGGCCTCCAGAATTCTTTTTTTAGCATTGCCCATATCATCACAATAGGTGCATGGATATCCCTGCTCAAGCATGGATTTTTCAATATCCCTGGAAGAGGCATTCCATATATTGGACTCGTCTGCCGAATAAATGGGCAATAGGAAAATACGATCTCCCTTTGTCAGGGCCTGGGCGAACTCGGGATACATGGCGGCGGTTCTGGAGTAGCGATGCGGTTGAAACGCGACATTGATCATAAAACCAGGAAATATGTTGCGCAAAGCATCAAGCGTGGCCGCAATTTCCCTAGGGTGATGTCCGTAATCATCGTAAATAATGACGTTTCCACGAGAACCAACCTTTTGCAGTCGCCTCTTTGCACCCCTGAAGTCATGAAGGGCTTGGGATACTATAGAAAAAGGTATTCCGAGAGAGAGAGCCACAGAACATGCGGCTAAAGCATTCAGGACATTGTGGTTTCCGGAAAGCTGAAGATGAATCTTTCCGAGAGTATGACCATCGGAGCTTACAGAAAAAGAAACTCCCCCTCCAGGGACATGACAAACTTCGGAAGCGCGCCAATTACAATCTTCTTCCCACCCATATGTAACAAGATTTCTCTCTTCAGGAACACCATAACGCATAAGAAAATCCTGCATGCCCTTGTCAGCGGTACAGAGCACAAGAGTACTTCCCTTTTTTGTGTTTGCAAGAAAGCGATGAAAGCCCTCCCGAACAGAATTAATGTCGGGGTAGTGATCTACATGATCCCAGTCAATGTTGGTGATTATTGCGATGGAGCACTCAAAAAGTTCGAAGGATCCGTCACTCTCATCAAGCTCCGCTACCATGTAGTCACTCTGTCCCAATTTTGCATTGCCTCCGATATCACAAAGCTCCCCTCCTATGGCCACCGAAGGAGACACTCCCGCAGATTCAAGAACAAAGGCAGTCATCGAGGATGTGGTCGTTTTTCCGTGCGCTCCTGCCACACCTATGCCGAAATTCCCGTTAAAAAGCATGCTCAAAATTTCCGCCCGCTTCGCCATGGGGATCCCGGCTTTTTCGGCATAGAGAAGTTCTGGATTATTTGGAGAGATAGCACTGCTGTACACGAGGAGATCGATATCTTTTCCTTTAAGATGCTCCACATCATGTCCTATGGAAATGGGAACTCCCTGGTGAAGCATTTTATCGAGATAGGAAGAACAACACATGTCGCATCCGCTTACCACATGTCCCTTTTCGATAAGCAGTTGGGCGAGAGCGCTCATCCCTGCTCCTCCAATACCCATAAGATGGATTTTACATGCTTTTTTTGTGGAAAATCCTCTATCGCTCACTCGGGGCATCTCCCTTCGTATACGTTGCCGTCATAACCTCAAAAATTTTTTGGCTTACCGCATCGCCATTGTGAGAACAAGAAAAAATGCGGTTTTCGGTCCGGAACTTGTTTTTTCTTCTTGCTATGGCAAGAGTTTCGTCAAATCGCTCTTCCAGGATTTCAAGGGACTGTTCTTCGTTCCAAAAGCTTCCACCACCGAAGTCCTTGAAGGCTTGAGCATTTTTTTCCTGGTGTTTATCCGCAGACTTGGAAAAAGGGATGACGAGTCCCGGTATATTATATGCAAGCAGCTCCGCAAGAGTAGAACCCCCTCCTCTCGCAATAGCCACAAACGCAAGAGAATAGAGAGGAGACATATCCCATTGCGGTTTGAGAAAGGTGACATTTTTTCTCTTTTTTTCTTCCGAAGAGAGATCTTCCTCTGAGAGGATCAGGAAGTGGAACATGGCGTACTTCGTGTTGTATGAGAGATCTAAAGCCAGTTCTACCAGAAGTTTGCTCCCCAAAGAGCCTCCTAAAACAAGAACAACCTTCCCCAAAGGAAGAGCGCTACCGGGTACTAGTTTATTCCATGCGTCCAAAACATGCAAATGCTGTAATTTCCTAACAGGAATACCCGAAAAAATGAATTTTTCTTTTTTTATGTAACAGCACTCCCGCCACCCCGTACAAACGGGGATCCCCAGATGAGATGCCAAACGAGTAGCCTTTCCCGCAAGAGCATTTTGTTCGTGAATCACCGTGGGGATACGGAGTATTTTTGCCACCACGATAAAAGGGACAGAGAGATACCCCCCGAATAAAAAAAGAGCTTTTGGAGGAGTTCGCAAAAAAGAGAGTGCCAAACGAAGTGTAACATACCACATGCCAAAAAAACGAAAAAAAGCAGAAAGCCCGCGAATTCCTGCAGGAGATCCAGAGAGAGGAAGAAAGCAGGGCTCTTCGCCGTGAAACTCAAAAATCACTCTTTCCAGTTTTCGGTTTCCCGTGAAATACTTTATCGGCAAAATGCCATGATTTTTCTGTAGCCATGCTCCAAATACCAGGGCAGGGATAATGTGACCCCCAGTACCTCCCGCAACAAGAGCCCAGTATGTATCCTTATTTTTCATAAAACCATAGCTCCCCGTGGATGAGCTTCTTCTCGTGACATCCTGTGAGAAATATTAAGTAACAAACCAACTTTTATCCAAGATGTCATCATGGAGCTTCCTCCGTAACTTAAAAAGGGGCAAGGCATGCCCGTGAACGGCAGGAGGTTAAGGACTCCGCCAAAATTGATAACTATGGGGAGAAGGAGGCTTAAGCTTATCCCCCAAAAAAGAGTTTTCTCCAAAACGGTACGGCACCGCGAAAAAAGATGCTGTAGGAAGATCAAAAGCCCTATGTATAGTAGCATAACTGTCCCGGTTCCCATGAATCCATATTCCTCTGCCACACTTGAAAGGATATAGTCCGTGTGGGTTGCCGGAAGATAGTTTAGTTTTTGCATTCCTCGGCCAATGCCAACCCCCGAAACTCCTCCGTTTGCAAAGGCGATAAGACCCTGAATTGTCTGGAATCCAAGATCGAGAGGATCTTCCCATGGATCAAGAAAAGCCATAACCCTTCGAAGTCTGTAAGGGCGAAACAGAACAAGAGGCAGTAACACAAGGAACGCTACAAAGGATGAGACAAGAGGAAAAAACCAACCCTGAGAATGAATTACCATCCCCATAACAATACCAAAGAAGAGAATGGACATCCCCAAATCTGGCTGCAAAAATACGGGCAAAACACTTATCAAAAAAATCAGAATCGCCACACCAAAATGCCGCGCCGGGCTTTTTCCGGGCAAGGAAAGCTTCTTTGCCACGTGAATCACCATAAAGATCGACAGAAGCTCCGAAGGCTGTACGGAAAGAGGCCCGAGGCGTATCCATCGGGCAGCTCCTCCGGCGGTTTTCCCGAGCCCCGGAAGAAAAGGAAGAAGAACGATGCAAAGAGCAAGAAGCCAGAGAAACCCACTGTGCCGTACGCAAAAGTCAAGAGGGAAAACGTAGGATACTGTCATTCCCGTAAGACCCAGGAAAAGCCACAGGATCTGTTTTATGCCTATGGCATACGGATGCCCTGTAAGAGAAATTGCTTCTTCACTCGTAGTAGAGACGATGACAATAACGCTGAAAAGGGAGATGAAAAGAGGTATCAGCCATAAAAGGGGCGCTTTTTTCTGGCTCTTCATGGCGAGAGTCTGTGTTTTTTCGCTTTGGAGTCGTAGAATGTCCTCTGTGCAAGCTTTCGAAAGTGCTCTCCCCGTTCAGTATAGCTTGTATACGCGTCCCAGCTCGTACATGCTGGGGAAAGGAGGATTGTATCATTTTCCCGAGAAAGATCCAGGGCACGTAGGAAAGCCTCCTCAAGGCTACGGACAACCGTAAGGTTCGTGTACTTTTGCCGTAACGTTTTTTCAAGAGAGGCTGCTTCATCTCCAAAAAGAATAGCCTCCCGGGCGTTTCGAGAGACGGCTTCTGCAAGTTCTCCGTAATGTTCACCCTTCCCCTTTCCTCCGAGGAGAACAATGATCTCCCCCTCAAGCGACTCCAGGGCGGTGACTGCGGCAGCGACATTGGTTCCCTTAGAGTCGTTTACAAAGGTCACACCATGAACGGTTCCCAGGTTTTCGCACCGATGTGGAAGGGAGACAAAGCTCCCCAGTTCTTTTTGTAATGCCGAGGACTCCAAACCTTTTTTCCATAAAAATCCAAGAGAGACCGCAAAAGCTGCATTCTCCACGTTATGTTTTCCCAAAAGAGAAAGATCCTTTCGCGGATCGAAAAGAAAGATCTCCTTTCCCCCTTTTCGGAGAAACACCTCTTCGGAAGATGCGAAGATTCCCTGATTTTGGTCAGAATATTTTTCGCCTCCCTCTCTCCAGAAAAAAGGAAACCTTTCGATATGTGGCGGGAAACAATTTTCCGGAATATGCGAAGCATCCTGAAAGCGGTAAATAAAGGGGGAGGAGGGAATAACTGGATTCAGGAGTCGTGTTATATTTTTCTTTGCTTCAACATAAGCATCATATCCCCCGTGCCAATCCAGATGATCTGGCACGATATTGGTGACAGCGGCTCCAGCAAGACAGGGTCTCTGTGCCCAATAAAGCTGAAAACTGCTCAGCTCTGCCACAATACAAACATACTCCTTGAAAGCCATCTCTGCCAAGGGAATACCGATGTTACCTCCTGGTGAGACTACATCCTCTCCGAGAACTCTTTGAAGAAGATGTGCAAGAAGCGCTACAGTCGTGCTCTTTCCGTTGCTTCCGGTGACACCAAGGATGTCACCCTTTATATAGGGAGCGACAAAATCAAGCTCCCCCACAAGAAGCCGACTGTTTTTCTGCGCCATATGCACAATTTCCGAGGTTGGGGGAATTCCGGAACTCAAAACAATCGCGTCTCCCTCCAAAGCCTTAGGAGAGTGGCTTTCTTCCCAGGATATGCCACGAGAAGAAAAGAGAGCTTGCGTCTCTACTTTTATAGGAGATTTCTCCGTTACGAAAACCGAAAAACCCAAATCTCTTCCAAGAAGAGCAAGGGCCCGACCGCTTTTCCCCGCTCCTACCACAGTAATGGAGGAACAGTTTGGGGGCAGTATGTCTGTACGAAGCGTTGTCATGTGCGCATCTTCCCTCCCGGGGGATATCTGTCTTACATTTCGGGGACAGTAGATCTAGGACACAAACGTTTTCCAAAGCATAAAAAAAGACATCATACAAAGCAAATGAACTGTAAGAAAACGGATAACAATGTGCGTCTCTCGCACTCCCTGCAGCTCAAAGTGGTGATGCAGGGGGCTCATGGCAAAAATCTTTCGATGAAATCCGTGAATTGCTATGAGCTGGAGGATAACGGAAAAAATTTCAACGGCAAAGATGCTTGAGAGCGGTAGCAGTATCCAGGGATTTTCAAAGAAAACGGAAGCTACAAAGAGAAGGCCCCCTAGAAAATGAGAACCCACATCACCCATAAAAATTGAAGCGGGATAGCAATTGTGCCACAGAAATCCCAGGGTTATAGCAATTCCCGTAGCCGCAAGAAAAAGAGACGTCTCCCCTGCTGTGAGCAGTGCGACTATTCCGAGCACAACAAACGATCCTAGAGAGCAAAGGGAGGCAAGCCCGTCAAGTCCGTCAGTTATGTTTACCGCATTGACGATCCCCACGCCAAGGAAGAGGGTTGTGGCCACATCCAGGACGGGAGAGAAAGGGATGAAGATGTAAGGCCGATTTTGGTAGACGAAAAAAATCCACAGGCTGCATAGGAAAATTTGAGCAAAAAATTTCTGAAAACTGCCAAATCCCTCACTCGACTTGGCCGCGTGTTTGAGCCAGTCATCAATAAAGCCAATACATCCCATACCAAGGGGGAAAAAAAGAATTGCCACGAGATCCCCTGTTGTATGGCGAAAAAACAATAAAGCCCCCACCGAAAGAAGAACGAGAAAAACCACCCCACCCATAGTAGGAATATTCTTCTTTTCCTTGAGGTGTCTCGGAGGTCCGTAAGCCTTGATGTGTTGCGAAACACTTCTCTTCTGAAGCATCCATATCCACACGTGTTGAAGAAGAATTCCCCCAAGCACCATAAAAAAAACATACCTCACACTATCAATAATGGTCATGAGAGACAGAACTCCTCCACAAGGGATTCTAATCCGTAGGAGCGGGATCCTTTGATAAAGAGGGCATCTCCCTCTTCAAGGTGCATGGATCGAAGCTCGAGAGATATCTCCTCCAAAGAGTCAGCCATGTGAACGTGGTCCATAAGATTTTTCTCTTTCATTTGTCGCTGTAATTCTGAAAAATTCCACTCCTCTCCAAGAAGCAAGGTTCTTTGAAACGCCGGGAGAAGCGATAGAATACGGAGATGTGCTTCCTCGGAAATAGCCCCTAACTCCCTCATTCCTCCAAGAACAAGAATTTTCCTTCCAGGAAATGAGATCTCTTGAAAGTTGCGAAGGGAACTCTCCATCGATTTTGGGTTCGCATTATAGGATTCATCAAAAAGAAGAACGTTTTGAGGTGTCATCTTCAGATTTCCCCTTCCCGGAGGAACTTGGAAAGAGGCGAAGAGGGAGTCGATATCCTTGGGGAGGGAAATTCCCATAATTTTGGCAACCCCAAGGGCATATGCACAGGCATATACGTGATGATCACAGTAGAAGGGGGCCTTGAAATCCATGACTTCTCCAAAAAGAGACATTTTTGAATGGAGAAGAAAGGGGGTATCTCTTTTGGGGCTTCTATAAATTTTGGCCTCCTTGATTCCGATTCCCCCGAGGGAGGTAACGCTTCGCCCTACAGGGATAGGCTTAAAGGAAAAACTTTTCGAAGAAGTGAAAAATGAAGCCAAAGGAGCCGTATCGGCATTAAAGAAAAGGGTCTCCATCAGTGGTGATTCTGCCAGCTCAAGTTTTGCCTTGAGTACTCCCTGAAGAGAAGAAAAACCCTGGGTATGGGCTAAGGCAACATCAGTAATAACGCCAATTTCTGGCTTGTAACGGAGAGCAAGCTCTCGAATTTCGCCAAAAGAGTTAGCTCCAAATTCAAGTAGCAGAAGACGAGTATCCTCCGGGGCAGAGAGGAGAGAGAGGTCTATGCCGATAGATGTATTAAAACTTTCCTTCGTACAGTAGGAAGGATACCAATTAGAAAGGATGGTTTGAACCAAGTTCTTAGTAGTTGTTTTTCCCACGCTTCCTGTAACCGCAAAGGTTTTTTCTAAAGGGAGACGAGCATGGAGATACTTTGCAAGGGTAGAAAGAGCCTCTTCAACGTTATTTACGAGAAAGATCCTGCACCCCTCCGGGAGCTGTTCCGGAAGAATTGATCTTTTGGCCTTTTCCATAAAAACGGCAGAGGCCCCTCTCTCAAAAGCGCTTTGAATAAAATCATGCCCGTCACTATTTTTACCTGGAAGCGCAAAAAAAGCGTCCCCTGGACGGACCTTCCTGCTGTCTGACCAGTACGCTTGAGGTGCGGCATAAACATTACCCTGAAAAAGGATCTCCGCCTTGAGGAGGCTTGCAACAAGTGTATACTCCTGTAAAAAGGCGGGGGACGATGATTGCTTACATGTCATTGGTATGACACTCCCCTTTGAAGAGCCCATTCTTCGAAGACCCCTTTATCGGAAAAGGAATGGCGAACTCCGCAAATTTCGAGATAGGTCTCCGGTCCTTTTCCTGCGATGACGAGTATATCTTCTCTCTCTCCAGAGTCAAGGAGATGATGAATGGCCTCTTTTCGATCCAGGATGATACAGCATGGGATCTCTCTGTTTTCCTGCAAAACACCCTGATAGTTTTCCTCTGCGATCCCTTGAGGATCTTCGTATCGTGGATTATCCATAGTGATGATAATATCATCCGCATACTGTGCAGCGGCAATTCCCATGAGCGGACGATTTCCGGGGAAACGATTACCCCCGGAACCGAAAAGAACCCGCAACTTCCCGGTACAGCAAGGCTTGAGGGAGGCAAGAACTTTTGCAAGGGCATCTGGAGTATGTGCGTAATCGATAATACATGTTGATCCCTTTTCAGTACGGTAGCTCTCCATGCGTCCTGGAATTTTAGGAATATCTCTGACACCCTGCAGGATCTGTTCCCAAGATATGCCATAAAGATCTGCAAGCGTCATAGCTCCAAGGGTGTTGTAGAGATTGAATTTCCCCACTAAGGGGAGATGTATACGTGCACGTCTCCCCCCGGGACCTTCAAGCTCTATCTCCGTGCCGTCCGAACGAAAAGAAGAGGATAGAAGCTGAATCCGATGATTTCCCTTTTCCATGTGCAATCCATAGGTAGAACAAGCGTGTGAGAATTGAGCCTGGAGCCGTACACCATAAGGGTCGTCCTCGTTAAGAGCACCTTTCCATCCTGCTTTGGTATATTCTTCAAAAATCTTTTTTTTCGCCTGAAAATAGGCCTCCATATCTCCGTGGTAATCAAGATGTTCTGGAGTTAGATTAGAGAAAATAAGCCCATCAAAACGGCACCCTTCAATGCGCCCCTCCATAACCGCATGTGAAGAGATCTCCATAACGCAATCAGAGCAGCCGTGTTTCCGCATTTTTGCAAAAAACCTCTGCAGATCCGGAGCTTCCGGGGTTGTTCGTCCTGCTTCTTCGGCCTGAACCCCATCCGAATATTCTATGGTTCCTAAAAGGCCACTTTTCCCCCCACCCGCCTGAATAATAGCCCGCATGATAAAGGCCGTAGAGGATTTTCCGTTGGTTCCTGTAATGCCAGTAAGCCGGAGTTCTTTAGAGGGAAAGCCGTACAGCATCTCGGAGATCTTCCCCAGATATTTTCGAAGATCTGGTATCTGCACCTGAGGAGCATCAATGGGAAGCTCTTTTTCACACAGAAAAGCAACAGCCCCTTTAGAAAGTGCTTCTAAAGCGTAATCGTGACCGTCCCGTTCCCTTCCGCAAAGGCAGCAGAAAAGGCTTTGAGGATATATTTTCGAGGAATGGCATGTGATATCCGAGATTTGAGGACTTTCAGCATTCTCCCCCACCCTTGCCACAGGAATTTTCTCTTCTTTGAGCATGGATACCAGCTCTTGAAAACGCATGGGAAACCACCCTTTCTCCTGTTATATTAACGATGTGCTCGACTCTGTCCGAATTCCGGTTCAAAGGCAGAGATTTTTTCCACAATTTTTCGGAATACCGGAGCCGCAACCTTTCCCCCTTGGTCATTTCCCGATTGAGGCTCTCCTATGATCACAAGAAGGGAAAGTACGGGGTTTTCCGCAGGCCAGAACCCCACAAAGGAAGCCACATAGCTATCCTCCGCATAGGATCCTTTGTGGGCTATCTGAGCAGTTCCCGTTTTCCCCGCTACGGAAATTCCCGCTATTGCAGCAGCTTTCCCAGAGCCCTGCTCCACCACGCGCGACATTGCTTCCCGTAGGCGCTGGGCTGTAATTTCTGTGAGAACATGATTACGTATGTGGTTTGATCCCTGATATTGGAAGCGTTCATGTTCGTTTTGTATGGATTCAACCAAATAAGGCTGGTAGAGTTTTCCTCCGTTAGCTATAGCTGCAGTTGCCGCAAGAAGCTGTAAGGGTGTCACCGCTATTCCCTGACCTATGGCAATATTTGCAGGAACCACACCAAGCCACTGTTCCGGTTTATGAAGAATCCCCTTTTCTTCCCCGGGAAACTGAATTCCTGTTTGAGAGCCAAAACCCCAGAATCGCAGGTAGTCATATCCATCCTGAGGCTTGATCCGTCCTCCTATGAGGGCCATTCCCACATTGGAAGACTTTGCGATGATATCTCTGGGAGAGATTTTCCCATGCCCTCGTCCATAAATTTCCGAGATCCAGCCATCCGCCACACGAATCTTTCCGGGACAGAAAAATTCCTCTTCCCACCCCACGAGGCCAAGTTCGAGAGCTATTCCAAGAATCACAGGCTTTAGCGTCGATCCAGGCTCATAGATTCGCCCGATAGCGTTATTGCGTAAGGCCTCTGTATTTGCCAGAGTCTCCCGATGGTTTGCGTCAAAAACAGGCCAGCTTGCCATACCCCTGATTGCACCAGAGGTAACATCAATGCAAAGAACGGCTCCCCATTGAGCTCGTTCTCTCTTCATCGCCTCCTGAAGCTCCTCGGTAAGAACGTGCTGGATTCGGGAGTCTATAGTAAGCTGCACTCTGCCGGGTTCTCGAAGAGTCTGAGCCGCCTCAGGAGAGAGAATGCTTGCCATCTTACCTCCGGCAGTTTTTGCGATGAGGTGGTTCCCTGGAGGGGAGTAGAGCACACTATTATAGACAAGCTCAATTCCCGCAAGCCCTTTTTCATCAATGTCGCAATAGCCAAGAATATGCGCAGCATCTTCCCCCTGAGGATAAACTCGTTTCCCCTCCTCTATTTCGTAAAGCCCTGGAAGATTCAGGGAGCGGATCGTTGTTACTAAATCTCCTGTAAGTTTTCGGGCAACCCAGACAAAACGCCCTTCGTTGTGTTGCGAGAGCCTTTGTATTGTTTTTTCATTAAAAAATCCCCGCAACTTTACTGCATTCTCTGGCTTCCACTCCAGAGGATCAATAAAAAAACTAACGCTTGGTATGGAGATAGCGAGGGGAACATTCCGACAATCAGAGATGATGCCACGTTTTGATGAAAGTTTTATGTAGGTCCAGTACTGTTTCGAGGCCCGGGCTATGGCACGCTCGTCCGGGAAGATATGCAGAGAGGCAATGCGGAAAAAAAGAAGAATAAAAGCGATATACAGGAGACACCACAAGAATGTACTGCGGCGCCGATATTGTCTCTCAAGCCTTTCGGGGGACATGGAGGCAGAGTGTTCTAGGGATACCGTTCATCCTGCGCAGAAGCCAGGGGGACAAAAAACCCCAAAAAAGCTTTTTCTGCGAGTTCGAACGGAGTAGGGTCTTCGGGAGAGGAGAAGACCGAACTTCCCTGGGCAAGCAAAATCCCGGTAGAAGCATCTTTGAATGCTGGCAGGTGCAGCATGGCTGTTTTATGAAAGGATATACTCATTTTCTGGACTCTCCTGCTTGTTTCGAGAACAACTTCGGGCTTTGTGGCAACCGCAAAAGCATACATGGATTGGGCGTAGTCGTTTTGAAGAGCTGTCAAAGCTGCGTCTATACGGGAAAGCCTTTTTTCGAGGGTCCCAACATAAATACGCATTGCCCCGAGAGAGAGAAAGAGAAAGCCCAAAAGCAATGCCATTCCAAAGAATACCTTCAGAAAAGATACGGTGTACTGTTTTTTTACCTTTTCTTCAACGATGATCTCGGGTTTCGTCATTTTCGTCTCTCCCCTTCCATTTCAAAAAAACGGAATACCCGAAGTTTGGCACTTCGGGACTTGTAGTTTTCCTCAACCTCTTGCGAAGTAGGCTGCAGAGGTTTTTTGAAAAGAGGTACGCCCTTCTTGGACTGCCGCCACTCCCGCATGGTGTGCTTTACCATACGATCCTCCAGAGAGTGATAGCTAACAACGAAGAGGGAACCCCCCGGAGAAAGAATCTCAGGCGCAGCATGCAACGCTGCTTTAAGTGCTCCCAGTTCATCATTCACAAAAATCCGCACCGCCTGGAATATCTTTCTTCCAGGGTGTCTTCCAAGCTTGCGCATGAAGGAAGGAGATAATCCTTTTCGCAGAGCCTCTATAACATCTCCTGTGGTTTCAAGCGGACCATCTTTTTCTCGTGCCGCCACAAGAATTTTCGCAAATTTATAGGCATGACGCTCTTCTCCGTACTCTGAAAAAATGCGGCTCAGATCCGCGGGAGCATATTCGTTAAAAACATGAAATGCGGTTGTTTCTTCAGAGGCGGAGCGATCCATACGCATATCAAGAGGCCCATCGTGCTGATAGGAGAAACCTCGTTCGGGAGTCGTAAGCTGAAGGTTGGAGACTCCCAGGTCGAAGAAAATAGCATCCGAAGGCACAAAACCCTCTCTTCGAGAAATATCAAGGATATCCTTAAAATTCCCCTGTACAGGAACGAAGCGTTCTTTGTGCATTTCAAGGCGTTTTTCAGCGAAAGCAAGGGCCTCTTCATCCTGATCAATGCCGAGGATCTGCATGGAATCCGCATATTCTAAAAGAGCGTGGCTATAGCCACCCAAACCGAGAGTGGCATCTATTGCTCGGTAGAGAGGAAGTTGAAACTCCTCAAGTATGGAGAGAATCTCTTGAACGAGAACCGGCACATGCTCCACTATAAAAGTCCCTTTACGCTCTCTTCAATTTCTGAAAAATTCATAAAAACCTCTTTCTCATACGTGGACCACCTGTGCTTATCCCAGATCTCCACATGATTACTCTGGCCAATGACGCAGACCTCCTGGCCTATTTGAGTTTTTTCACGAAGGTGTGTCGGAATAAGGACCCTACCCGTAGCATCAAAGGATATCTCTGCTGCGGTAGCCAAAAAAACCCGGGAAAAATTCTCAAATTTTTTCTTGTCGTACATGGCACTCTTTAAGGAGAGAAAGAGTCTTTCCCATTGCTCCAGGGAGTATATGGCAATGCAGGGGGCGAAACCCAGGGAGGCCACGGCCTCTTCTCCAAAGGCTTCACGAAACTTTGACGGAAAAACGAGCCTCCCCTTTGAATCCAGTTTATGCTCATAAGTCCCCAAAAGCATACAAAACCCTCCCACTATATGCCACCTCACCCCACTTTACTCTACTCTAGCATGAGAAGCATGATATGTGTAGGCCTAAAGAATTATTCTTTCCATTTTTTTGACGTCACAAAAGAGTACCATCACTACGGCTCTCCATAAACGAAAACACTTTAGCTATGCAGAGCTTGAAAATGAGAGCGTTCTCTGCTATACTTGATTAAAATGAGAATCGAGGAGTTTACATTGCCATGGGGGTGTTATGATGTCTGAAAAATGGAAAGATCGTTTGACGGATCAGCTTTGCCAGGCCTTCCTCTCCCTAGAGAACCTGGAGGAGGCATATTCGCTCCTGGAGGATATCGCCACTATCGGAGAGATCAGGGCCCTTGCCCAGCGCCTTGAGGTGGCTCGTCTTTTGAGCGAAGGATATACATATCCTCAGATCGCCCAACAGACCGGAGCAAGTACCGCTACCATAAGCAGAGTGAAAAAGTTTCTTGAGTATGGCGCAGATGGATATAAGCTCGTTCTGGATCGCATCAACAAGTAGTCTTTGAGAGGCTTCTTCAAAGCCCCGTCAAGGCACAAGGGTCTTGCCCTCTTCTGTAGAACTAAATCAAGAAGAGAGTAAGACCCTTGATTTTTCGTGTGGCTACCGCCAGATCAGGGGAGAACAGATGGGCATATGCCCGAAAGAGGACACAGAGAACATTTTGGTTTTCGAGAAAGGCAGACGCTTCTTCCATGAGCAATAAAATTAAGATGCACCTCTAAAAAACGGTTCTCTGGAAGAAAGGAGCGAAAGATATCTTCGATATTCCTTGTGCTATCTGCTTTTCTCGCTATCCCAAGCCGTGTCGCTACTCGTGTAACATGAGTATCTACGGGGAAGGCAGGGCAATGGAATTGAAAAAGAAGAACACATGCCGCCGTTTTTGGCCCCACCCCGGACATCTTTTCGAGAAAGTCTCGAATCTCCTGACAAGGACAGTTTTTAAGGGTGTCCAGAGAATATTCTCCAAGATGATCCTTTATTGCCGCAAGGGCCTGAAGAATATAACGAGATTTCACCCTCCCAAGCCCTGCTACGGCAATGCTTTTCTGTAGCTCCTCTTCGCTTGCTGATGCGACATCTTTCCATAGGGGATAGTGCTCCCGGAGCTTGAGGTACGCCTTATCCCGGTTTTTATCGTTGGTGTTCTGGGAGAGGATCGTCTGCACAAGCCCCTCAAGAGGATCTTCGAGAAAGAGGATCTGCTGCTTCCCCATACCCCAAAGCCCCTCTAGAATGTCACAGATTCTCGTGAACCTCTCTCCGGAGAGAGGTTCACGAGAATCTGAAGGGTTACTCTGATTCTCCCCCATTTTCTTCCTCTAGAGCTTCATCATTCCCTTGATTTTCCTGGGCTCCATACTTTTTGCGCAAATATGCGCCACGTTCCATCCAGCCCTCAAGGCGTCGCCGCACCTTACCATGAACAGAATTTTCCGGATATACTCCAGACTCCTCTATTGCTCCTGCAGACTGCCCCGTAAGGATCTCTATCCCCTCATCTATGGTTCTTACGGCCCACACATGGAAGAGTCCCTCTTTGACCGCATCAAGAACTCTATGATTAAGCATAAGGTTTACCACATTCTGAGCAGGGATTAAAACACCTTGATTTCCTGTAAGGCCTCGGTGCTGGCATACATTGAAAAATCCTTCGATTTTTTCATTGACCCCGCCAATGGGTTGGATCATTCCAAACTGATCCACTGATCCGGTTACGGCAATTTCCTGACGGATCGGCACTTCCGCAAGAGCAGAAAGAAGGCAGTAAAGCTCTGTAGAGGAGGCGCTGTCCCCTTCTATACCATCATAGGATTGCTCGAAAGCGAGCCGTGCGGAGAGGGCTAGGGGCATATCCTGAGCATATTTCCGGCCAAGGTAGCTGCTGAGAGTGAGAAGTCCCTTGTTATGGATAGGTCCTGTGAGCTTGACTTCTCGCTCAATGTTAACGATGCCGCTTTGCCCCATGAAGACGTTAGCGGTAATGCGAGTAGGATGTCCAAAGGCATGATCCCCAATATTTACTACCGCGAGCCCGTTGATCTGCCCAACCTTAGCGCCTTCGGTTTCTACAAGAATGATTTTTTCATGGTATGCTCGTAGAATGTGCTCTTCAATAAGGTTGGAGCGAAAATACTTCTTTTCGATGGCTTTTCTCACATGCTGCCTGGAAACATCGGCATCTTCCTCCAGGGAAGCCCAAGCAGAGGATTCAATAATGACTTCTCCTATTTTATTGAATTGCGTTGTCATTCGTTCTTTATGATCTGCAATACGACAGGCCCAATCAACAAGCTCCCCTACCGCATCTTTTCTGAAGGGGAGAAGGTGTTCCTTTTGTACAAATCCCGCCACAAACTGGGCAAACTCTTTCTCTGTCTCTACCTTTCGGGGCATGTCCACATCGAAATCTGCCTTAATTTTAAAAAGTTTTTTAAATTCGGGGTCATAGAATGTGAGGAGGTGATAAATCCATCGGGACCCTACAATAACAACCTTGATGTCGATTTGAATGGGCTCCGGACGCAAAGAGGCCACAGGCACAAAACCGAGCTGCTCCCCAAGATTTTCAATGTCAAGATTTCCTGTTTTGAGTACCCGTTTAAGGGCCTCCCAGGTCATAAACTGGCGAAAAAGATCATCCGCCTGGATGACAAGATATCCTCCATTTGCCTTGTGCACTGCTCCGGCAATAATTCTTGTAAAATCAGTATAGAGATGCCCCTGCCTACTTTCGTATTCTATTTTTCCCACCGTATTGTAGTATGTCGGGTTTGTTTCAACGATTACAGGAGCGCCATCTTCCGGATTATTAGAGATAAAAACATTTACCTTATAGCGGCTAAAATCTACTTCCGCATTTTCGTCTTTGGATGCTGCGAGAAATATACTGAAATTTTCGATGACATCTTCTGTGAGAGAGGTTATCCACTCCCCAAGCTTTTCATCGGGGGTGAAGGTCTCCCCAAATTCTCCGAGATAGGGGGCAATGGCTTCACGACAGATCTTCTCTTCCAACGCTTTTATTTTTTCTTTAAGGTCTTTTTCTCTGTCTCGGATGAGACGAAGAGCTTCAAGCGTTTTCATGGAGATGGTCTCGGAAATTTCCTGAAGAGCCTTTTTCTCTTCATCCGAAAGCTTTTCAAAATCCTCCTGCTGCATCTCTCGCTTAGCATGCTCCCCATTTTCGTCTGTATCGTCCTGAATAGGGATATTTACGAAACCCTGAGGAGTACGTTTTATGGCAAAACCTTTTTCAAGAGCCCAGGAGCGGACCTCTTCCATTTTTTCATTGACATTTTCCTGAAATTCCTTCACGAGAAGGGCTTTTTCATCTTCATACTGGCTATTGTCAAAAGCTTTGCCCAGCACGAGCTTAAGATCCTCTATAAGGGAATCAAGTTTTTCCGCAAGCGCTCTCCCCTGCCCTGCGGGAAGACTCAGGGCGATAGGATAACTTGGATTCGAAAAATTATATACATAAAGCCAATCGGGAGGGGGGGAGATTTGGGATGCCTTTTTCTGAAGCTCTTTGAGGGTATAGGTGGTTCTTCCGCTTCCGTACTCTCCAACCACAAAAAGGTTATACCCTTTATTTTTAATATTTAGCCCAAAAGATATAGATTCGACTGCTCTCTGTTGACCAATAATGCCTTCGAGAGGGGGAATGTCCTCGGTGGATTCAATGCCGAGAACGGCAAGATCCGTCATTCTTCGCAGTTCTTCAAGAGGCACTTTATGGCTGTCCACAAATTCTTTCACTACAACTCCTCCCCTCGGTTTTTTCAATAATTGCCCCACATACCATGATATCTTCTGCATAAAGTACAAGTCCTTGTCCGGGAGCCACTCCCTGAAGATTGGTTGCTGTTTGAACCCAGAGCAACCCTTTTTCTAAAGAAAAAGAACAAACACCCACCGGCTTTGCTCCGTAACGTACCTTGACCTGAAGGTGCCTTCCTTGCAGTGATTCGGGGGGAACAAACCAGTTTACGTGAGAACAGCACAGCCTTGAAACCTGAAGCATTTCAGGAGGCCCAACGTAAAGGGTGTTGGTATATGCGCACATATCATACACAAACCATGGCCCCTGAGAAAGTCCAAGTCCTTTTCTCTGCCCCACAGTATAGCGGAAAAGACCCCCATGTTTCCCCAGCACCTCTCCTTTATGAGAGATGATGGGGCCCTTTTTCTTTGTTTCTTCCACCAGGTGCTGTTCTAAAAAATCCTGGAGGTTTCTCTTTTTCAAAAAGCAGAGATCCTGGCTTTCGGGAACCGAAAAAAAGAGACTCCCAAAGGCCTTGAGGCCCATAAGCCGGATGTCTTCTTTACAGAAGGTGCCCAGAGGAAAAAGCAGCTTTCCAAGCATATTCCGGGGAAGCTGGCTCAACATGTACGATTGATCTTTTCCAGGGTCAATGCCTTTTTTGAGCACAAAACCCGAAACGTTTCCATTTTTGCGAACATAATGTCCTGTAGCTACCCACGAAGCCCCCTCTTCCTCCAGGACTTGAAAGAGAGAGGGGAATTTTATAGCGGCATTACAGTGAATGCAGGGATTAGGTGTCTTTCCGGCAGCATAATCCTGAATCATGGGGTCAATAATGGCATGCTCCATGGCATCTTTTTTAAAAACATATCGGCAGGGAATTTTTAAGGAGGAAGCCACTGCGGCTACTCGTTCTATCTCCTCCTGCTCTTCTTCTTTGGCAGCGACATAACATCCGAGAACGGAAGCTCCAGCCTTTTGTAGGTACCATGCCGCTACAGCACTATCCACACCCCCGCTCATACCAACGAGGATTTTCACCGGGAAACGCCCCTTCCTGGGTACGCAAAATCAATGAAATTCAAAAATCTTTCTCCAAGGAATTGGAGCTTTGGCAATTGCGTGATAAAATATAACAAATTATGATGATGGGAGTGACACCCCATGGGTTGTAGCTTACAGCACATCCGAGATGCCATTCATGCAAAACGGGGAGCCCGGGTGCGTTTTAAGTCTTCTCGAGGAAGAAAAAAGATCGAGGTTCGTCAGGGTGTTATCCTGGATACGTACCCCAAGGTTTTCACCCTTTACGTAGAATCGCATAAGAGCACCGTCTCTTTCAGCTATGCAGAACTCCTGACTCACGAGCTTGAACTTGAACTCGTGAGTCAGGCAAAGAAAGGGGGACGTTGTGTTTGCTGTATCCCCCAAGAAAAACTTTAGGATTTGGCTTCTGGAGATATCTTCCGTAGCTTCTCTACGGCGTGCGTAGCGTCCACGTATCTGATGGTTCCACTTTTTGAACGCATTACGAGGGAGCTTGTAGATATTTTATTCCCTTCATAGCGTACGCCCCGGACAAGCTCGCCATCGGTAACTCCTGTAAGGGCAAAGAAAATATTATCTCCCTTCACGAGATCTTCTGCGGTAAGAACCTTGTGCACATCAATACCAAGGCCAACACATTTTTCCCTCTCCATCTCGTTTCGAGGCCAGAGAGTACACTGAATGGCCCCTCCCACACATTTCATGGCTGCGGCGGTTACCACCGCTTCAGGAGAGCCCCCTACTCCGAGAAGAAGGTCGATGCCGCTCCCGTCTTTGCACGTCATGAGAGCACCGCATATGTCTCCATCCGAAATAAAACGGATTCGAGCACCGGATTCCCTGATTTGAGCTACCAGAGAGTGATGACGGGGGCGATCAAGAATGATCACCGTTATATCTTCACACTGTTTCCCCTTCGCTTTTGCTACACGTTGGATGTTTTCGCGAACCGGCGCGTGGATATCAATTACATTTGCTGCCTCAGGTCCAGTAACAATTTTATTCATGTAAAAGATATGGCGAGGATCATACATGGCACCCTTTTCAGACACCGCCACAACGCTTACCGCTCCGCCTCTTCCGAGAGACGTAAGGCTCGTGCCGTCTACAGGATCCACGGCGATATCGACTTCCGGAGCTTCTCCCGTGCCAAGCTTCTCTCCATTGAAGAGCATGGGAGCTTCGTCTTTTTCTCCTTCTCCGATAACGACGGTACCGGACATGCTTACAGTATTGAGCATATAACGCATGGCGTCTACGGCAGCCCCGTCAACACCGTTTTTATCTCCTCGCCCCATCCATCTCCCTGCAGCCATTGCAGCGGCTTCTGTGGCTCTCACGAGTTCCAGCGCCATGTTTCTCTCGGGAACAACCATGATATTGCCTCCTCTTCATAGTTTTACAAATATTTTTTTAAGCGGCTTTTCTCCAGTGCAGACTGCCTTATCCGGGAATTTTTATTATAACCATAATAACATAGACTTCCCGAAAAAGGTTACTCTAGCGGCAAAAATCTTTTGAATATGGTGTCCACATGGTTAAGGTAGATTGAGACGTCGAAAATACCTCGAAGTCTTTCGAGAGAAATCGCTTCAGTGACTGCTGGATTTTGAGAAAGAAGCTCGAGAAAATGCCCCTCGCCGTTCCAACAGCGCATGGCGCTCGCCTGAACATGCTGGTATGCATCTTCCCTGGACATGTTACCTTCTTCGATGAGGGTAAGGAGCACTTTTTGACTGAAGAAAAGGCCTCCGGTGGCGTCAAGATTTTTTTTCATATTCTCTGGAAGAATCTTCATGCCTTCCACCAGGTTGAGGGCTTTGCGAAGCATATAGTGGGCTACGTGAAAAAGATCGGGCCAGATAACTCGTTCTGTCGAAGAGTGGCTGATATCACGCTCGTGCCATAATGCCACATTCTCCATCCCTACCAGAGCATATCCCCGTAAAAGTCTGGCCATGCCGCAAAGGCGCTCGGCGATAATCGGGTTCTTTTTGTGCGGCATGGCGGAAGAACCCTTCTGCCCCGGGGAAAAAGGTTCGAAAACTTCCAGGACTTCCGTGCGCTGCAAATGGCGAACTTCCAGAGCCATTCGCTCAAGGGCAGTCCCTAGGAGGGTGATGGCATTAACAAGATTTGCATGGGCATCTCTCTGGAGAATCTGGGTTGAAATCGGCGCTGCTTGAATTCCGAGAAGCGAGCAAACTCGGGCTTCGATCTCCGGAGGACAGTGGGCATACGTTCCGACAGCCCCAGAAATCTTACCGTAGTTAATCTGCTTTTTTGCAAGGGCGAGCCGCTCCACATCCCTTTGAAGCTGATCATACCAGTTAAGAAGCTTCATGCCAAAAGTCATCGGCTCGGCATGAATGCCGTGGGTTCTGCCTATACAAGGAGTCATTTTATAGATTTGTGCTTTTTCCAAAAGGACCTTCATAAGCTCGTCCAAAGAGTTCTGAATTACTTCCATGGATTCCTTGAGTAAAAGCGAGGAAGCTGTATCCAGAACGTCGCTGCTTGTAAGCCCAAGATGGATATAACGGCCATTTTCTCCCACAGACTCTGCGAGGCATGTGACAAAAGCGATAACGTCATGATGCGTGGTTGCTTCAATCTCGTGGATTCGGGGGACCGAAAAGGATGCATTTTCGCGGATATCAAGAACAGCTTCTCCCGGAATAACCCCTTTTTCTTCCCAAGCTTGACATACCGCAAGCTCTATTTTTGTCCAGAGAGCATACTTGTTTTCTTCGGACCAGATGGCATTCATTTCTTTAGTGGCATAACGGGGTATCATAGATGCTCCTCCTCACGTAGCGTGCGTATTTCTCCAAGAGTATCGTTACGTACAATTTCCAGAAAGGAATGGTAGGTATTCTCTCGAAAATCTGGGAATGTGTAATCGAAAGGAATCCATTTTTTGTCCTTGTAACGAAGAGTAACCTCTGCATAAAGCGTTTCTGATATAGGGATTCTCTGGGCCCGGTCCTTTGTCGAGGCAAGAAGGAGCCGCGCTCCGTCAAGGAGTCCGGGGTCTATGTTAACTCTTCTCGGGTTGCCGCTCTTTTGCTCCAATTCCACGGCTTGCTGCTTTCGTCTTGCAAGAATGTTTCCTTCAGAGAGCCCCTCAAAGGAAACAAATCTACGGAAGAGAGGATCTCCGATTTCTTTGTAATAGTTTGTGTGCAAAAAGGGAAAAATCTCGCTCGTCCGTTGAACAACCCCCCAAATTTGTGATATTTCCCGAAGAACCCACTCCCAAAGGAGCCTGTCACCGTTATAGAGAATTCCCGTTACAAGCTTTCCCCTCATGCACCTCTTCCTCTCCAGCAAAACTCTCATCAAAAGAAAGTTTGATATACCCGAGAAGCTCCCCCTCCCAGCGGCACGGAATTGTTTCTCCTTGCTTTTTCTGCTCCGGAAGAGCGTTTTTTTCATGAAAGGCTTGAACTCCAACACCCTTTGCCTCTAGGTATGCTGTGAGGGCATTACCTACCGCAGCCCACCATACGATATCTTCCGCCATGTGCATCTCGCTGCTTATATCTTCCAGTGAAAATATGTGTTTTTCGATCTTTTTCGCGAAAAAACGCCGTTCTTCGCCGTTTTGAAAGGTGCAGGAAAAAATATATTCCTCCCCCTCTCCAGAAAAACTTTCAAGAGCTTTTGTAAAGGCATCTTTGCCGCCGCTGCAAAGTTCAAGCGCCTTGTGGTTCATGCATATCTTCTTTCCCTGTAGAGCCACAAGAGGAAAGGGGGTCTCCCACCAGGAGGGTAGAAGCACCTCTTTCTCTGAAGAGATATCAATAATTCTTGCTATCCGCCCTCCCTCTTCCGTGAGAAGAAGGATTTTCTGGAAGGGGGGAAGGATTTCCATGAGGCGTTGCCCATCTGCACCCTGATTTCGAAAATGTAAGATCTCTCCGACTTGAGAAAGGCTGTTTTCTCCTTCCATAAACCGTATAAGCTCCTCCTTTGTAAGGAAGAATCTGCTTTTTTCACCGTAAAGGAATACGTGGGAGAGGGAATAGGCAAAAAGAAAGCGCAGTATCTCTTCCGGGGGGCTTTTAAGAGAAAGGGAAGGGACGCCTTCTTCATGCCACATGGTTTTTTCGTTCCTGAATGAGAGATTCCACAAAAGCCTGGGGGGAGAAAAGCTCCATGTCTTCTATCCCCTCTCCAAAACCGAGGTACCGTACAGGAAGCTTCAGCTCCTTTACAATGGAGAGAAGAACGCCTCCTTTAGCGGTATTGTCAAACTTTGTGAGGATAACTCCCGTAAGGGGAACACACTCGCAAAAAGCCTGCGCTTGTTTCAGGCCGTTTTGTCCGGTAATGGTATCCAAAACAAGAAGCGTTTCTACAGCTGTCGCTTCTCGAAGAGCTATTCGATGAATTTTTCCAAGCTCCGCCATGAGGTTTTGTTTATTATGAAGCCTTCCAGCGGTATCGGCGATAACGGGAGAAGGGGTTTTTGAGGCTTTTGAAGCCTGGAGAGCATCAAAGAGCACTGCTCCGGGATCGCTTCCGTAGGGTTGTGCGACAACTCGGGAGGAGGTTCTCTCCCCCCAAATTTTAAGTTGATCAATGGCAGCAGCCCGAAAGGTATCACAGGCTGCAAGGATTGGCGTGCCGCCTTCTCGGCGCAGCATTTGGGCAAGTTTGCCTGCCGTGGTGGTTTTTCCGGATCCGTTGATACCTACAAGCAGTATCGCTAAAGGACCCTGCGAAGGGATGGAAATCGCAATCTCCTCTCCCATGCCCGGGACTTCCGTGAAGAAGGACTGTAGCAAGGCAGCAAATTCCTCCTGGAGTTCGTCTCCTCGGGTAAGTTTTTTTGATTCCGCCACCACTCGTAGTTTGCGGATAATTTCCTCCACCACCAGCACTCCAACATCTCCGAGAAGGAGGGTTTCCTCTAAATCTTCCCAGAAAGACTCCTCCAATTTTTTTTGGGAGAAGAGAGAGGAGAGTCCTCCCATCCATTTTTGGGTAACATTTTTAAGAAAACTTTGACTTAGCTTGTTCCAAAACCCCATGGCTACTCCTCCTTAAGGCTTCTCGGCACATCCTTTGGGAATAAAGGTTTTCTCAAGGGGCAAACCTTTTATCAATTCCAAACTGTTCACAAAAAGAATTCCCCATCACTGTCACAGTAAAAATTACTGCAGAGTTCTACTCCTGCTCCTGAGGTTTTCCTTCCCGAGGAGTTTTTCTCTGCGCCTTTGCATCTGACGTCTCTCCAGTATGAGAAAAGCTTTTTCGAGGACGCCGTCTTCTTTTCCGGTTGGGGTTGGAAGAAGCTTCCTCCTTGTTTGTTTGAAGAGAGGAATTTACGACCGGAGTTCCCTTTTTTCGCTCTTTTCCCTCAGAAAAAGTCGAGGACGATTCTGTGGGGTTTTTCGGAGAGGAAGCCCTCTGCCCTTTTTTATTGGGTGTCCCTTCCCCTCGGGGGGACGAAGCCTCTCCTTTTCGTTTTTCGCCCCTCTCCTTTCGGCTTTCCCCGGAGGGAACTTGTTTTTTCACAGAAGTAAATTCCTCTTTTTTTCCGGGAGAAGTTCCTGTGCCGAGAGTTTTCGTTTGGGATCCTTTTTTTCTCCGTTGTAGCTTCTTTTTTGGAGAGTCCTTCTCGGGATCTTCTTCAGGACACTCTGCCCTCTGTCCAGAAGGCTTCTGAGAAATCCCTTGGGATGGAGGCGTTTTGATCTCTTTTTTCTCGCCCTCCCTCGAAGCGGGAGAGGGGAAAGGGTTTTTCCGGGGTGGCGGAGGAGAATCACTTCCCCACTCCTTCCCCGCCTGAATGGTAGCACAAAATTCTGCATACATATCCACGGGGATAATAATTTCCCTCCCCATGCCAAAAATGCGAGCAGATTGACTGCAGATATCTACTCCAGAGAGAACGTAGGTCGATTCTGGACCCCGTATTTTTGTTCCGGGATTGGGGAGATGGTCCCACAAATCTTTGTACATAAAATGTTCGTAGGACATGCAGCACATAAGTCTGCCGCAGATGCCCGAAATCTTTGTGGGATTAAGAGCGAGATTCTGTTCCTTAACCATACGAATACAAATGGGAGAAAATTGTTGGAGCCAATAACTACAACAGCAAGGCCTTCCGCAGGAGGCAAGACCTCCCACAACCCGAGCCTCATCACGAATTCCTATTTGACGAAGTTCAATACGCGTTTTAAATTCTCGAGCAAGGTCTCGAACGTAGGAGCGAAAATCTACACGATCTTCCGAGGTAAAGTAAAGAAAGAGTTTCTTCTTCCCCATAAGGAACTCCGCATCCACAAGCTTCATAGCAAGATCGTGTTTTCTCAGAATTTTCCTTGCCGTAGAGAGGATCTCTGCCTCATCTTTCTCCAGGGATTTTCTCTCTTCAAGAAGCTCCTGGGATGCTCTGGCAATAAAATCCACTTTTTGAATTGGATTTTCCTGAGGATGTTGTTTTTCAGAATGCCCACGGGGGGAAGAACTTCTTTCGCTTTTCAGGGAAGAGAGAAAATCTTCTCGAGGTTTTCCGATAACTGCCACAAGCTCCTCTCCTCGATCCGTTTGTGCATGTACCCAGGCTCCCCTCTCAAGCGTTACTTCATCCAGGGAAAGATATCCCAAAAAACGAGGTTTACCATATATGATCAAATAATTCTCCAAAAGAATAATCCTCCTTCGTGATCAGGCGGAGCATATCTTCAAAAAGAGGCTGGGTAAGTAATCCTCTTTCGTAAAGTTGCTCCAGAAGATATCTGTCTATGTGCAAAGAAGTTTGCTCAACCTCACCTGTATGCGGCAAAACTTTCTCTGAGATTTTCTTCTTGAGAGAAAGGCTCCAGACCCGGCTTCTCAAAGTAGGAAGCAGAGGACGGAGAGAGTGAAGGAAGATGAGGAAACTGTATTCCGGAGGCTCTTCAGCTAGTTTCAAAAGACTGTTCGCTGCCGCAAGGGAGAGGGAATCTCCGTGGCAAACTATGCCTACTTTGTGTCCCAGGAAGCGAGGGAAAAGAGAAAGTTCTCCTGCGAGTTTGCGACAACAATCTATCCCTGGAGGTCCTTTGGAATCGCCAATAATGTGGATATCCGGAGAAGAGACAGCGGGGGAGGACGAAAGGTCCCTTCCCGAAAAAAAATTTTGCAGAATATGCAAAAAATCTTCCGTCTCTTCCTCCGGAATTTCAAAGGCGATTGCGTGAGCCATGCGCTGTTGATGCCAGGCAGTAACAAAAAGGCTCCAGTCCTTTTTTTGGATTAAATCATTAGAGAAATGAGACATCCTTTTACCTCATCCAGTAACTTGGAGAGCAGGCTTCTCTCTCCTGCCTTTGTAAGCACTACTTCGATTTCATCGAGAAGGGCCTCGGTTTTTTCAATCGTTATATATACGGAGCGGTTTGTTCTGCGCCACTTATAGTCCTTTCTGAGCTTAAGCCTTTCCTCGGCTTTGAAGAGAAGAAGGCGCACCGCATCCCGATATTTTGCAAGGAGAGTCTTCGAGGGAAAAAGGAAAAGCTGCCGAGAAAGATGATCGACCTCTTGAAGAAGGACTTCAATCTCAGAGTTTGAGAAGACCGCATCAAAGCTTCGAGGGGTAAGAGACTCGGCAGCTATATTTTCCCTCCCCCCTCTTGGAAGCACGGCTTTGTGAGCATCCCCCTTTTCGTCTCCCTTTCCTCGCTGAATCTTCAAAAAAAGAGTCTCTCTTTCAGCACTTTTTGCGTAGCCTCCCATACCGCCTCTGGAGAAAGGGTAGCATCTATCTTGACGATTCGAGACGTATTCTGTGCATACAGCACGTCATATCGCCCCGCCACACCTTCAAGAAAGGGTATTCCTCTGGACTCTATGACATCCAGAGACTTTCGCGCAGAAATTCTTTGAAGCGCCGTCTTCGCGGGGATGGCATAATAGAGAGTACACTCCGGCACTGGGAACGAGAAAAATTGCGACAGCGTACGCATCAGCACAGAGGCAGAGCGACTCTTCCCCAGCTGATAAGCCTCCGTAGAGTCCATGTATCGCTCGCAAACGACAACGGCCCCTCGTTGAAGGGCAGGAAGAATCACCTTGCGGAGATGCTCATGCCGGTCCGCAAAAAAAAGAAGAATTTCGCTTTCTCCGGAGAGTTCCGGCGTACCGAGAAGAACATCTTTCAGAGATTGCCCCCCCGGCCAGCCTCCTGGTTCTCGAGTTGTCAGGAATTCCGAAGTCATATTTTCTTCAAGAAAACGAGCGATGTACTTAAGTTGCGTGCTTTTTCCGCAACCATCAATACCTTCCAGAGTAATAAACATGGGGATTCTTCTATCCTTCCCATCTTTGGAGATTGAGAGAAGCTACTTCTTCTTACGCACTTGAATCTCTTTCCGGAGCAGCCCTTCCACATAGTAATTGGTGCGAAAAATTTTCATCATGTCTTTCTCTATTTTCGAAGCGATAATGCTGCTAAGAAGGGGATGTTCCTCATCTTCTTTTCCTGAAGAATCATCTCGCAGAACAAGCTCCACGATGATTTCGTTGTTAGATTCCATGACATCAAGTTCTTTAAGGAACTGATCCATGGAGGTTATGCTTCTCCATCCCTCAAGAATCGCATCCTGCCCCATTTCAGCTATGCCTCCCCCTCGAACCAGCAACTCACAGGAGCCTTCGTAATCTTCAGGAATCTGAAGAGTTACTTCTTTGTGAAGGGGCTCTCCTCGGTAGGGGCGAAGAGTTACTTTCAGATCGACTTTTTCTCCGGGCTCCACCGTTGTTTTTAGTGTTTCCAAACCTTCCACGTAAAGGATGCGAGAGGTCTCTGTCATCTCCACCTCCACGGAGAATCCCAAGGGAAAGATGTTGAGAAAGGGGTTTGTGGTAAAGAGACGAATAAAGTTCTGCACATCCTTAAGAGAGTCCCGGGCAAGATCTTTTTCAGAAAAAAACATATTTGTTCTCTCCCAGCCGGGGAAAAAGGACGTCTTATCCACCTTGAAAGTAACGAAAGCGGTGCCTTCTCCCCTTCTCCCCCAAAGATCATCTACCATGCCTAACAATGCCGCTCCGGAAATGCCCGAAATAAGGTGAGGATCGTACACCACATGAAAGCGTTTTTTGAGAACCTGCTCCTTCCGAGGAAGCTTGAGAAGGAGTTCAAAAGAAACCGAGGGGGCAAAGGTTCCGAAAAAACCTCCCACACCCTGGGCAGTATCCCTTGTGATTATTCCCACCATAGGCCCCATGCTTCCAAGCTTAAAGGGCGTTGCTACACTCGGAATAATGCTGTGGATGTAAGCAGTCGTTATAGGATAGGCAACAGATCCCCGATTAAGAAAGGGGTGTGCAAATGCTAAAAAACGATTCCCCTGATCTACTGCGGAGACGGTGCCGATGGCACCAAGAGAGACATCTCCCCAAGCCAGAAGAGCCCCCACAGCTTCTCCAGGCTTAAGAGACGTTGCATACAACACCGGAAGATCAGAACTTGCATGAAAAAGTCCTTTTTCTATGCGTAGAGAGAGATATTTTTCCAATTCTTCCACGCCTCGAACTCCAAAACCATCTCCCTGAAGAACCTGGAACCGAGGAGAGATCTCCTCCACAATGAGATCCTCAGAGAGAGTATTATCTTTGCTAAACGAAGAAAGGTCACAGGAGAGAAGAGAAAAAGGGTTAGGCGGAAAGATCTCTGTCCTTTCTGGAGTTTTTTCATCCCAAAGACGTATCATATCCTCCATGGAGGTTACCAGAGCAAAGCGATGGTCACTAAACTCCCAGCCATATCCAATAGCCCCCAGAAGTTTTCCTCCCACGTAAACGGGGCTTCCGCTCATGCCGGAAGCAATTCCCCCCAGCGCATCTGCCAGAGGGCCGAAGGCTTGCACAAGAATAAGGTGATGCGGCTTTTCCTTGCGGGGGATAACGCTTATGATTTTTACAGGAATAGATGATACAGAGGTTCCGGATACGACAGTTTCAAGAGTTCCTTCCATTCCCGGGCGAACCTCAGAAATCTTCATAAGAGGCACCCTTGGCACAAAAAACGACGTCTCCTCCCCCTTTGCCTTGGTTTCTATGGCAAAAATGAGGATAGACAGTAAAAGGACTCCAAAAAAGAGATACACCTTTCTAGAGAGCGGGTTTTTTTCAAATGCTAATTTTTTTTCCAACGTAAATACTCCATGATAAATGGCTGCAGATATCCATCAAGTACAGATTGGACGTTCCCCACTTCGTGTCCCGTACGATGATCTTTCACAAGAGTATAGGGGTGAAGCACATAGGAACGGATCTGATTCCCCCAGCTACTGTCTTTTTTTTCTCCCTGAAGTGCTTCGAGCTGATTCTGCTTCTCTTTGAGCATTTTTTCGTAGAGCCGTGATTCCAGCACCTTCATGGCGGTTTGGCGATTCATATGTTGAGAACGTTCCGTCTGGCATCCCACAACAATGTTTGTCGGAATATGCGTAATCCGCACGGCAGAATCTGTCATATTCACATGCTGCCCCCCTGCGCCGCTAGAGCGAAAGGTTTCGACGCGCAGATCCTCCGAGCGAATCTCCACAGAGACCGTCTCTGGAAGCTCAGGAGTTACGTCAAAAGACGCAAAGCTCGTATGCCTTCGCTTAGCAGCGTCGAAGGGGGAAATACGGACTAACCGATGAATCCCCCGTTCTGACCGGAGGTAGCCGTAGGCATATCTACCGAGAACTTGAAAGGTAACGCTCCGGAGCCCTGCTTCTGGATCGGGGAGATAATCAATAAGCTTAACGGTAAAGCCCTCTTTCTCCGCCCAGCGCACATACATACGGTACAGGATCTCTGCCCAGTCCTGAGAATCGAGCCCCCCAGCTCCTGGATGTATGCTGACGATGGCATTTCCCATGTCATGCTCATCCTGTAGCAACAGCACAAGCTGTTTTTGCAGAATGCCTTCTTTCAAGCGTTCCCCTCGAAAGTAAAACTCTTCTTCCAGATCCTTATCACTGGTGCTTCCTAAAAGCTCTCCAAGGACTTCCAGATCTTCAAACTCTTTGAGCATATCCTCGGCAAACTGGGTCTCTTCCTGAATACGGGATATTTCCCTTGTAATTTTCTGAGCGTCCTCCCGTTCCCAGAAATCGGTCTCTCCTATGAGCGCTAGAAGCTCTTCGCCTCTTTCGTTCAGACGTGCTACGTCAAAGGCTGTCCTGCAGTTCCCGTAAAAGGGAACGCAGTTCCTCCATAACTGTGGAAATGGGTATAATAGCCACTCAAGAACCTCCTGTCAATTTTCCAGGGCTCCTATCTCTTTGCTCTATAAGGATGCCTGGGTGTACACGAAAAGGGCCTCTTCGTGTAAGATAACGCCAGCCAAGTATAACATCGGTACGAGCAGAACCCAAAGAAGGAGACCCTCTTCATGATGAATTTTACCCCCAATCAGAAAGCCCTTGGGGCGTTACTTCTCTCCAGAGCGGGACATGTGCTCTCCGGATCTTTTCTGGCAGAGAATGTCGGCATTTCAAGACAAGCGGTGTCAAAAAACGTGGCGCTTCTCCGGGAGAGCGGCTTCCCCGTATTTTCCATTGAGAGGAAGGGATACTCTGTGAATCAGGAAGTTGATTCTCTGCACCCTCTCGTACTGGAGGAGGAGATTCGCCGCGTTGTTCCCGAAGCCGAAGTGTGGTGTTTCGACTCTCTTTCAAGCACGCAAAGCGTTATGAAAGACTTTGCCAAAAAAGGGGCCCCCGAAGGAAGCCTCGTGTTAGGAGAGACCCAGACAACCGGACGAGGCCGAACAACCCGATCCTGGCTCTCCCCCACAGGCAGGGGGCTCTATTTCTCCCTTCTTCTCAGACCCTGCCTTCCGCCGGGACATGTGCAGCTTCTCAATCTTATGGCGGGAGTCGCAGTTTGTCGCGCCATACAAAAAGAGACATCTCTATCCTGTGATCTGAAATGGCCCAATGATGTTCTTTGGGAAAACAAAAAAATTTGTGGTATTCTCTCCGAGGCCGCCAGTGATTGCGATTCCATCCACTACGCCGTAGTCGGTGTAGGGATTAACGTAAACACTCTGCAAAACGATTTCTCTCCGGAGATTCGGAACGTAGCTACCTCTCTTGCGGAGATTCTCGGGAAACCTCTCCCTCGAAAGCCGTTACTTCTCAGGTTTTATGCGGAGTTTATGAAAGAGTATGGAATTATGGCATCCCGTGGACCAGAGGCTTTTCTTCATTCCTACAAGGACTTCTGCTCTACGCTGAAACGACACATCTCTTTAACCTTTCAGGAGAAAACCCTTCAGGGCTGGGCAGAAGATATCACCGATGAGGGATCTCTTATAGTCCTTGTGGAGGGTGAGAAAAAAATATTCCACTCCGGGGATGTTTCCCATCTTCGGCAACAGTGCCAAACAGAATAGTCGAGCAAAAGACTTGTGGTGTACCATAACGCTCGCGAGGAAAAAAGCTTTGAAAGGGGGTGTGAATGTCTTGAGTATACCAAAAAATGAGGAGGTGAGAGTGTTGAGACTTACGGAAATGTCACGGACAAGCGGCTGAGCCGCTAAAATAGGTCCGGCGGACCTGGCGAATATTCTTACAAACCTTTCCCGTCCTCAACACCCCCTCTTGCTCAGCGGCTGGGAACATGGAGAAGATGCGGCTCTTTGGGATTTAGGGAATGGGAGAGCCGGGGTTTTTACTCTCGATTTCATCACCCCGGTGGTGGATGACCCCTTCCTCTGGGGGCAGATTGCTGCGGCAAACGCCCTGAGCGATGTTTTTGCCATGGGGGGAAGAGTACTCCTTGGCCTGAATATCGTTTGCTTCCCAATAAACTGCCTTCCTCTGGAGGCTCTTGCAAAGGTGCTTGAGGGAGGCGAATCCAAGGTTCTCGAAGCGGGAGGAGTTCTCGCGGGAGGACACAGTGTGGAAGATGAAGAACCAAAATACGGCCTTGCGGTATTTGGAGAGGTAGACAAGGGAAAAATATGGAAGGTTCAGGGATCGCGCCCCGGAGATGATCTGGTTCTCACCAAACCCCTTGGGACAGGGATCATCGCCACCGCCATCAAGGCTGATATGGCTGAGAGTTCCCATCAGAAGGCTGCCATGGAGAGCATGGCCTCTCTCAATAACATTCTTCCTCTTCTGACAGATCATATGGCCTCACAGATTCATGCTTCCACAGATGTAACGGGATTCGGCATGGCAGGGCACCTTCTCGACATGCTTTCTCCGGAGATGGATGTTACCCTCAGTCTTTCAGAACTTCCGGTGTTGCCGGGGGCCCGGGAGAGTGCCTCCATGGGGCTTCTCCCTGCAGGAGCATACCGTAACAGAGAAACCTATCAGGAACGCATTCTATCAATCGGAATTTCTGCGGGGGAAGATGATTTGCTCTATGATCCTCAAACTTCCGGGGGGCTTCTCCTGGGAGTTCCCTCGGGGGCAGGCGCATCCCTCGCGGATCATCTTCGGCATCAAGGCTTTCCCTTTGCGCGGGTGGTTGGCTCTTTTACAGAGGGTTCTGGGAGAATCATTGCAAAACAGTAAGGAGTAAATTTTAACGAAACAAGACGGGGGAAGGGGGAAGCAGGCACCTTCCCCCTCCGCATGATCATAAAACGCCGCTTTTTCGCTGCAGCTGGTTATGTCTATTTACAATAACGAGATACTGCTCGTACAGGAAAAGGAAAAAATCTCCCCGGTCTTCGAAAAGGGGCGGAAGAGGAACGACGATACCGTTTCGTTGCTGCCTTATAACTTCCTGAATTTCCAGAGGCATGCTTTCATCCGTAATCACCACATGCCCCTTTTCCAGGGAGGTCTCCAGCGTTTGTAGTAAAAGAACACGCCCCTCTTCCTTTACTATCTGAGACATTTTCTCAGCAGAGGGGCGTATCTCCTGGACGGAAGCAGCCCTTATCCAGAGAGCATACGAGCCGGAGAAATTGACAATTCTGACGGGGGAAAGCATTTTTCTTCCTATATCCACAGTGCTTTCAAGGCGAGACTCAAATTCCGCAAGATTTCTCTGAAAATAAATGTAATGCTGTGGGAAGAGAGACGCAAGGGTGATCAGCACCTTCTGTCCCAAAAGAGACATGGTGGGAGGATCAAGATACATGGGGTTTGTCTTGCCTCGCAGAGCGGGAATATCTCGAAAGAGGGAGCGAAGATTTTGAAGCTCGTAGGCCAGGGGAATTTCGTCTGCTTCCCTCTGGTCGAGAGCAAGAATAATACTCCCTAGAGGGAGCGTTGTTTTATCGGAAAGAAGCATCCTCTTTTCCCAATCGAAAAGAGGATGCACAGAAATTTCATCTCCCCCGATGAAGGAGGTTATGTAGTATATCCAAGGGTTCACCACCCATATGTGGTGTTTTTCCTCAGCATGTAGAGATCTCCCCTGAAATTCTCCCAGCGACAGCAGGAAGACCAGAAGGAACCCCCAAAAAAACGCCCTTGAAACGATGTGCCTGAAGAGAATCTTTCGGGTTCTCATTTTTAAAGAGAGGCTACACTCTCTCCCCGAACATAGACCTCTTTTACCGGAGAAACCCCCGCATGGTAAGCAAGAACAGCAGGGCTCCTCCCTTCAAGAAGCAGAAAATCCGCCTTTTTGCCATCCTGAAGGCTTCCGGAAGAAGCGGCTTTTCCTATGGCATAGGCTGCGTTCAGAGTAGCCCCTACGAGAGCTTCTTCTACGCTCATGTTCATGTGCATTACCGAGAGGCCAAAGACAAAGGGCATGGACTCACAGAAACAGGATCCGGGATTACAATCCGTAGCTATCGCCACGGGGAGATTGAGATCAATCATCTTACGAGCGTTGGCGAAGGGTTTCTTCAGGCTATAGGCAGTGCAGGGAAGAAGAACTGCGATGATCCCTTTATTCGCCATCTTCTCCAGGTTCTCCTCGTTTGCCGCCAGGAGATGCTCCGCCGAAACCGCTTCAAGTTCCGCCGCAAGTCCTGCTCCGCCAAGGTCGTGGACCTCATCTGCATGAATCTTGACGCCCATGCCAAGCTTTCGAGCATCCTGAAGAATCCGGCGGCTTTGCTCGACGGAGAAGACCCCTTTTTCGCAAAACACATCGCAAAAATCCGCCATGTTTCTGGAGGCTACTGCGGGAAGCATCTCCTTGACCAATGAGTCCACAAAAGATTCTTCCCTGCCCTTATACTCTGCGGGGACCGCGTGTGCTCCCATAAAGGTTGCCGCCACATCCAGAGGAGTTTCTCTTCTGATACGCTCAATGACTTCAAGCATTTTCAACTCGCTCTCCAGATCCAACCCATACCCCGACTTAATTTCTATGGTTGTGGTGCCAAAGGAAAGGGCTGAAAGAACTCTCTCTTTCGTCACTTTAAAGAGAGTTTCCGCATCCATCTTTCGAAGACTCCGAACCGAAGAGAGAATCCCCCCCCCCTTCTCGAGAATCTCCAGGTAGGGAACTCCGGAGAGACGCATGGAAAACTCCTCTTCCCTGGTCTCTGCAAAACATATATGGGTGTGCGGATCGACAAAACCAGGCACCATGGACCGCCCTCGGCAATCCACCTCTTCGTGAATCTCTAGAGCGCGGGCATGCTGCCGCACATCTTTTTCATCCCCCACAGAAAGGATCACGCCATTCTCCGCCAGAAGCCCCCCGGATTCAAAAACCCGCAGACACCCCTGATTCTTCCCCCTAAGAGGCCTTCCGTCATCGTAGGGGGAATAGATCCGGGCATTGGTAAAGAGTTTTCGAAGCGCCACGGGAACCACCTAGCTATCCATCATTTCCAGAAGCTTAAGTTCGATAACCTGGCGAGGATCAAAATCTGCTATCTGCATGTAATACTCCGCACTCTGCAGAAGGGCATCCGCAGGGATCATGCCATAGACCTCCGTCTCCAGAACCTCCACTCCCCAGCGGCGGGCCTCCATGCGAATCATCTCCAGTACCCGGTAGAGGGAGTTCTTCTGATAATCCACGATATTCATGCTTACCTGAACGATGCCTCTTTCCTCCAGGGCGAGGCCGATACCCTTTACGTGGCAGAGCCCTCCGCTGGAGGCCTTTACGAAGCTGGCGATCTTCTTCGCAACTTCTACATCATCTGTTTTGAGGTTAACGTTAAAAGCTACAAGAAATTTCCTTGCACCCATCACAGTAGCCCCAGCGGTGGGGTGGAGAGCAGGTCCTCCCACATCAGGAGTTCGCTCTGGAAGGAGGCTCTCCTCTTTGAGGGTCTCGTACTGTCCCTTGCGAATGACCTCCAGGCGCTTTCTCTCGGGGCGCTTTGCAGAGTCTTCGTAGAAATAGACGGGAACGTTTGTAGTCTTGTAGTACTCCTCTCCGTACGTGTGGGAAAGAGCGATACACTCCTCCATGGAGATATTCTTAATAGGGGTAAAGGGGACCACATCCACGGCTCCTATCCGAGGATGCCCCCCCTTGTGGGTATTCATATCAATATGCTCTACCGCACAGAGCGCAGCCTGAAGGAGAGAAGAACAGATCGCCTCGGGCTCTCCCACCAGGCTTACCACGAGCCTGTTATGATCTTCATCCGCCCTATAATCGAAAAGATAGCAACCCGCAGTCTCCTTGAAAGGCTGCACAATTTTTTCGATGAGCTTGTTGTCCTTACCTTCACTGAAATTAGGCACACATTCGATGAGCTGTTTTGCCATAGCAACACGACCTCCATTAAAATAAAACTCTTTTCGGCTTTTTTGAAAACCGGAAAAGCGCCCTTCTTCCTCTAATGCCTCTTGTCATACGTTTTTATTTTCACACTAAATATTTCGTTCAGGCTTAGAGGCTCCCAACAACATCTTCCACCGCTTGGAGGATGGCCCCTTTTTCTACGAGAGAAATCAGAGAGAGAATATCGGGATGAAGATATCGATCTTCCTCCACGGGAGGGATCTCTTGGCGGATTCTCTCGTAGGCTGCTTGGGTTCCCTTGCCAGCAAGAAGAGGCCTCGAGAATTCCAGACCCTGAGCAGCAGAAAAAAGCTCAATAGCGAGAACCTTCCGCACGTTTTCCACAATAGTAGCAGCTTTTCGAGAAGAGTACATCCCCATGGATACGTGATCTTCCTGGTTTGCGGAGGTAGGGATGGAGTCCACGCTGGAGGGATGGCAGAGAACTTTGTTCTCCGAAACAAGGGCTGCAGAGACATACTGGGGGATCATAAACCCGCTATTAAGCCCGCTCTTGTTCACCAGAAAGGGGGGAAGTCCCGAGAGTTTGTGATCTACCAACCGTGCAGTTCTCCGTTCGGAAATGCTTCCAAGCTCCGCCGCGGCGATAGCAAAAAAGTCCATGGCTATGGCTATAGGCTGACCGTGGAAGTTACCGCCACTCAAGGCTTCTTCATCCGCTGCAAAGATAAGGGGGTTATCCGTAACGGAATTGATCTCTATCTGAATTTTCTGCTTTACGTACTCAAAAGCGTCACGGGAAGCCCCGTGAACTTGCGGAACGCAGCGGAGCGAGTAGGCATCCTGTACACGATCATGTTTGTATTTCTCTATAATCTGAGAACCTTCGATAAGCTTGCGCATATTCGAGGCTACCAGTTTCTGGCCTAAGTGCGGCCGAAGATCATGTGTCCGGGGATCAAAAGCATACGGAACTCCATGAAGGGCCTCAAGAGAGAGGGCCGCCGCCACATCCGCAGTTTTGGCAAGAAGCAGGGCATCCCCGAGAGCCAAAGCTCCCACAGCGGTAAGAGCCTGGGTGCCGTTGTTAAGGGCCAATCCCTCCTTGGGCTGCAGGGCAATGGGCTCCATGCCAAGGGAAGAAAGCAGATCCATAGTGTCCTGCTCTTTTCCCTGATAGCGCACCCTGCCATATCCGAGAAGCGTAATAGCTACATGAGAGAGAGGACATAAATCTCCGCTGGCTCCCACAGATCCCTGCGAAGGAATCAGAGGGTGAATACCCCTGTTGAGATACTCCACGAGACGTTCCAGGGTGGGGAGACTGATACCAGAAAAACCTCGGGTAAGCGTGTTGATGCGCAGGAGCATGATGGCCCGCACCACATCTTCGGGAAAGTATTCTCCGGTGCCGCAGGCGTGGCTGAGCAAGAGGTTTGTCTGAAGCTGCCGGCTCTGATCTTTCGGAATAACGATAGACGAAAGATCCCCGAAGCCCGTGGTAATGCCATAAATACTCTTCTCTTCCCGTACCCAGGAAGCGACTTTTTCCGCTCCCCGCTGTACAAGCGCTACAGCCCCCGGATCAAGGCGAACCCCATAGCCTCTTCTCGCAACATTATATACATCCTCAAGAGAGAGAGAGTGCCCGTTAAGCAGAATTGTCTTTCCTTCCATTCGTTATCAACCTCCTCGGATCTGCTTTCTAAAAAAACGCCTCCCGGAGGAAAACTCACACAATCACGTGTGTGGGAGTTCCACAAAAGAGGCACTTTCCTTCTTTACTTATTTCAAGTTCTAAAGCATTATAGCACGAACGTTTCACAATGTCATTCTTGCAATTATGGCATGAGGTGGATTCCACGGATCCTGTATTTCCAAGGTATACGTAGGCAAGCTCTTCCCGGGCTTCCTGACGCAAACAGTAAAGGAGTTCCAGCGAAGGAGGGGGGCCGTTCCAGTTATGAGCGGGAAAGGCACGGGTGATGTGAAGCGGAATGAAAGAAGAGAGGGAGGCAATCCACCGAATACAGGAGCGAAAGAAGCTCTCTTCCGTATTGATTCCGGGGACAACAAGCCAGGTAATTTCTACGTGCACCCCCTCTTCCAGCAGAATCTCCACAAAACGCTTTGCCTGGGCAAGAGAGCCTCCCAGGGGGTTTTTATACTGCTCTTCGTTGAAAGATTTGATATCAACATTACACGCCCCGAGGAGAGGAGCCAGTTCTCGAAGGGGTTTCTGTTCCATTTGGCCGTTAGTTATGAGAATACCGTGGCAACCCTCATGTTCATTCCATAGTTCGAGGCACTCCCGAAGATATTCATACCATACCGTGGGTTCATTGTATGTAAAGGCGAGAAGAGAGATCCCCTGCTCCACTCCTCCTGCCAGCACATCCCGGGGAGTATACGCCTTCTCATTCGGCAACGGGAGAGGAGCAGAAACGAGCCGATAATTCTGGCAGTAGGGACAGTGCATGGTACACCCTCGGGTACCCAGGGAGAGGACAGAGGAGCCTGGAAAATAGTGATACAGCGGTTTTTTCTCCACAGGATCAACTGCCAGGGCGAGAGGCCTTCCGTAAACGAGAGACTCCAGTCCCTGCATGGGAATATGCTTTCGGACACCGCAGAAGCCGGTTTTTCCAGGAGAGATACGGCAGTGGCGGACACAGAGATCGCACAGGACATCCTCTTCTTCCCAATGCCACCAGGAGGCACGCTGAAAGGATGAACTCTCTGCTTCGGAGGAATGCTCTTTACGAGAAAAAAGCCTATTCCTCATAGCGTTGTACCCGAAAGGACATGAGGTGAAGATTTTCCAGAGATGTTTCGAAAATTCCTGCCTTTCTCATGGCGATCTCTACCTGTTGCCGGGGAGTATCAATCCCCTCAAGATTGGGAAGAAGTACCCCTCTTCGACTCCCCTGGGAGACAATTACCCCCAGAACTTGAGGATCCAGAGCGTCGAAGGTAGTCGCTTGCGGAGGTTCCAGAAGATCGCAGGAAAAAAGGAGGGAAGGAAGTTCCAGTTCCCGAATCGGAGGAAAACGTGGATCCCGAAAGGCCGCAGCCATAGCATTGGCGATAAGTTCCTCCATGAGAGAGGGGTAGCAGGGGGAAAGGGTTCCTATACAGCCCCGAAGATCTCCATCCAGATTCTTTATGGAGACAAAGCAAGCCTTTTGAAGGCGAAGCTCCGGAACCTCTTTATCCAGGAGGGCAAAGGCCTCAGAAGTCTGAAGCATCTGCTGATTCTGAAGATAGTGAACCACCGCATGCCGGGCAAGGCGAGGATAGGAAAAAGGATGAAGAGTCTTCTGAGAAAAGGCATCGTCACGATGCATCTCACACCCCTCCTTCATTCCGGGAAGAGACCTCCGGAGCTTTACGATACGCCACACAGTACCCCACCCCAAAGGGAGCTTCGTAACTGAGCACACGAAAGGGAAGATCTCCCGTAAGCCCCAAAGCACAGAGCACCGAAGCGAGGCCACATTCCTGAGCATCCCTTCGCTCTTCCGGGGAGAGATCTCTCAAAGGGAGGCTCTCTCCTTCTTTGAGAGATGCCACCACCATCTGGTCAAAACGTTTTCCCCAAGGGTGGTATCTTCCGGGAGCGGAAGGAGTAACCCCATGAGAAAGATCGCCGCTTGCGAGAAGTCCCCATTTTTTCTCAGGAAGGAAATGAGCAAGCGCTTTTCCCGCGTCATAGGCTTCCCGAGGGGAAAGTCCCACAGGGTTCATGACGATGAGGGGAGGAAGGGCTTGCCAGAGTCGGGAAAGATAGTAGAGAGGAACCAGACATCCGTGATCCAACTCCATCCGGGATTGGGAGAAAGTTTTACAGGGAACCCCCTCCGCTTGAAAGATCTTTTCAAGAAGGGGCAAGGCTTCGGGAAAACCCAAAGTTTTAAGAGCTACCGAAGGGGCTCCGAAATCTCGAAAAGAGCCCTCGTATGTTTCGGCAACTCCCAGAAAGATTTTGCCGGGGACAAAAGAGGCATGGGGAGAGAGAAGCACCAGAAGTTCCGGGGAAGACAGCGCCTCCCCCAGATTGAGAAAAGCCTGGATGGTATCCTGTGCCTCTCCCTCTCTCCCCCCTCCCACTTCAGGGACCACAATAGGAGGGTGGGGTGCGACAGACGCCCAAATCCACATAAAGATCCTCCTCTCTTCAGTAACTGTAAAAAACCGAGATTCTTCCAGAGGCTCGCTCTATCTACAGAATCATCATAGCATCTCCAAAGGAATAAAAGCGATAGTTCCTCTGCACCGCCTCCTGATATGCTTCCAAAACGTTATGGTATCCTCCAAAAGCGGAGACCAGCATGAGAAGGGTGCTCTGCGGAAGATGAAAATTAGTAATCATACCGTCAACGATCCGAAAGGAGTATCCCGGGTAGATAAAAAGGCGGGATTTTCCCTTTCCGGGCTGCAGGGTTCCTGAAACACCGGCGGTTTCAAGACTCCGCACCGCAGTGGTTCCTACAGCGATAACCCTTCCGTTCCGTTTTTTTGTCTCCTCCACGGCCTTTATCGTGGCGGGAGCAATCTCGAAGTGTTCCTCGTGCATGAGATGTTCCCGAATATCCTCGGTCTGCACGGGGCGGAAGGTTCCCAACCCTATGTGCAGTGTAAGAAACGCCAGAGAAATTCCCTTCTGTCGAAGCTCCGCCAAGAGGTTTTCCGTAAAGTGAAGCCCAGCCGTAGGAGCTGCAACGGAACCGAGTTCACGGGCATAGATAGTCTGGTACTGCTCATCCTTCGCCTGCGATTCGGTAATGTAGGGGGGCAGAGGGACCACGCCGCACCTCTCAAGAAAAGGGTGCATCTCCAGTTTTTCAGGGAACTCCACCACCCTAAGCCCGCCCTCGGAAGAAGAGGGGAAGACCGTAACAGCCACACCCCCATCTAAAAGAACCCGGGTGGGCTTCTTCAGTTTTTTCCCGGGGCGTACCAGCGCTTCCCACCGATGAGGCGCCTTTTCCAAGGGATGGAGGAGAAAAATTTCCACTCTCCCCCGGCTCTCCTCCTTCTCTCCGAAGAGTCGAGCTGCAAGAACTTTTGTATCGTTGAAGACAAGAAGATCTCCGGAATGGAGAAAGTTTCCCATCTCGAAAAATTGTCGGTGCTGTATCGCTCCGGTTTTTCTTTCAAGCACGAGAAGCTTTGATGTATCCCGGGGAGATGCGGGATTTTGAGCGATACGGTCTTGAGGCAGTTCAAAAGCGTAGCTTTTTGCCTGAAAGAGATTGTTGTTCATATGCGCCATCTTACCCCGTTCTCATTTCACTTTCTTGATAGAGGTTCCCGGATAATAGTGATTCAGAATCTTTTCCCAACCCCATCCCTGTTCGGCAAGAGCCCTAGCTCCCCACTGCGAGAGCCCCACTCCATGCCCCCACCCCTTTCCGGAAAGATGGAATCCACCCGCCCTCGTGGAAGGGATATTTCCTCCTGTAGCTGTTCCAGGAGCGGGAATCCCTTTGCGCTTCTTTTCGAGATAGGTCCGCTGTTTCTCGGGGTGCAGGAGCATGTCCATAAGTTCTTCCGTGGAAAAAACGCCCTGCTGGGTCATAAGAGAAAGTTCTTGCTGTTCCTTAAAAGAAATAGTACCTGCAGCAGAAGGTTGTGACGGAATCGGGATATTTCCCGAAGAGCGCACCTGAAAGTTGGTGCTCCTCAGAACGTCACTCCCCAACGCCATGCGGAAACGGTGGGCAGAAACGCTCTTACTTCCGGAGCTTCCGGAAAATTGGAGAGTTATCGCCCGTCCGTAAGAATCACGGGTTCCCACCTGCATGGAGTAGACTTCGCCCACGGAGAATCCCATTTTTTGCAGTGCCTCTTGAACTTGCCGGGGGGAAAGAGAAAGCTCCCAGGAAGAGTAGGGAGAGGTGTATGTAAGGGGTTCCTGGCGGGGCAAAAGGTAGGGGACCGAGCCGCCCCATACATCCCGGACATCCGCAGTACTCCCTCCGCTATCAGAATGATACGGAGTAAGTGCATATTTTCCCTGATAGACAAGAGTCATCCCCTTGGTAGCCTGAATGGCCTTGTCGCATCGAGGATCCTCTGCATTGATCCCTCTATAAACCTGACAATGAGGGAGAGCGCAAATATCAAAACCTTCGGCACCATGCCTCCCCTTATGTGACACCGCATAGGTTCGAGCCACCACCGCCTGCGCCTTAAGAACCTCCTGAGGCCATTCAGGGTTTGCCTCCATCTTCAAAACCCCGCGAAGATACGTTTCGACATCAATCACGTTTATCACGGAAATTCCTGAAGAAGCTTGCCGCAGCTCAAGGGATCCCCGGTAGGGGTGGCTTCCCCAGGCCACAGGAGCCTTTCCCTGAATCTTTACCGGAAGAGAGAGCACCTTGCCCTTTATCTCCACAGAATTTCCCTTAAGGTACTTTACAGGAGCGGAGCCTGAAAGAGAGTGACGCTTTCCCTGTGCGTCCACCAGCGTATAGGCTTGAGACGACGAGAGAGTGCCTATCTTTACATTCAGAGCCACGCCAACCCTCAAGGTCTCTCCAAAAGCTTCCCCGGTGAGGAAAAGAAAGAGAAAGATAAAGAGCGGGAGAACAAAAAAGGCATACGGAGACGGGGCTTGTCCTTTCCGATAAAAAATCATGCAAAAAGCTCCTTCCTTATGTCGTGTATGATGCCATAAAATACTTTCGAAAAAGTCCTGCAAACCAGGATATCCCCGAAAGAAAAAGACTCGTAAAAACCATGGATGTGAGGGGGAAAAGGAATGCAAATCTCCTGGTTCGTATGGTGATATCTCCGGGAAGTTTCCCCAAGGGAAAGAGAAGGTTAAAATAATCCCAGAGAAGCAGGAATACCCCTGAAAGAATGCAAATCCCCCCGATAAGGGTGAAAATTTTCGCGGGAGAGGGGATCATCAATCCTCCCAGGAAAACGTCTGTTGTGGAGGTGTGGAAGGAGCAGGAGGCGTCATGGAGAAAAGAAAAAAAGCATTCTCTGTGGCCTTTCTCCCCCTTGGCGTTTTTTCCAGAAATCCCTGGCGTATCAGGAAGGGTTCATAAATGTCTTCCAGAGTCTGGGGCTCTTCATTTACAGCGGAAGCCAGGGTAGAAAGCCCCACGGGGCCGCCTCCAAAAAGCTGTACGATGGCCCCCAGATATTTCCGATCTCCCTCGTCAAGCCCCTCCTCGGTTATGCCAAGCATACCGAAGGCCCTTCTGGCAACCTCAAGGTGAACTGTCCCCTCTCCTTTAACCTGGGCAATATCACGAATTCTTCGAAAGAGCCGCAAGGCAACCCTGGGAGTCCCCCGGGAACGGCGACCGATTTCGAAGGCTGCCTCTTCGAGGATTGGGATATTGTGTTTCTGCGCTGCCCGGATGACGATGGCTGAAAGATCTTCGGGTGTGTAGAGATCAAGCTGCTCGACGATACCAAATCGGGCCCGGAGAGGAGACGTGAGAAGCCCCAGTCTTGTGGTAGCTCCGATAAGCGTAAAGGGAGGAAGGGAGAGTCGAATTGTCCGAGCCAAAGGCCCCTTGCCGACCACGATATCCAAAGCAAAATCCTCCATTCCCGCATAGAGAATCTCCTCAACCTGAGGTGGAAGCCTGTGGATCTCATCAATAAAGAGAACATCCCCTTCCTGAAGGTTCGAAAGAATCGCAGCCAGATCTCCCGAGCGTTCGAGAGCGGGTCCCGAGGTAATGCGCATCTCCCCCCCCATCTCACGGGCAATAATTCCTGCCAGAGTCGTTTTACCTAACCCCGGTGGACCGTGAAAAAGCACGTGATCCAGAGGTTCTTTTCGTTGGATTGCTGCTTGGATGTAAATGGCAAGCTTCTCCTTCAACCCCTGCTGTCCCACAAAATCCTGAAGAACCTGGGGGCGTATGGGGAGAAGTTCCTCTTCGTATCCAAGAGGAGAACCTTCTACAAGACGATCCTGTTCTGCTTCGGAAAAGGTCATGGCTGTAACCTCCGAAGAGCTTCGTGAAGAAGCGTACTCTCATCAGCAAAATTTTTCTCCCCCGAAGCAAGAACCTCCTTCAAAGCTGTCAAGGCCTCTCGCCGAGCAAAACCGAGGGAGAGGAGGGCTTCAAGAACGGTATGCCGTACGGAAGCACCTTCAGAGTGGGAGGAACTTTCAGAAGAACTTTGAGAAACCCCGATAACGCCCTCTCCCATAGCTTTATGCACTTTTTCAGAGAGTTCAAAACAGAGGCGTTCCGAAATTTTTTTCCCTATCCCCGGAAGAGAGGCGAAGAGCGATGCCTGAGAATCCACTATGGCATCAAGGATCTCCTGGAGATGCAGGGAGGCCATGATAAGCATGGCCATCCGGCTTCCCACCCCCCGAACCGAGGTAAGCATGGTGAAAAGGGTTCGCTCCTTTTCGTCAGCAAAGCCGAAGAGAATAAACCCTGCATCCTCCTGGGGCTGAAGATGCACGAAAAGGAGAAGCGGCTCTCCTTCCTCCGCAAGCTGGAGCACCGCTTTGGTACAGAAAAACCGAAATCCCACAGAGCCGACCTCAAGAACGATCTGTCCCCGATCAACCTCCGCAGAGGTGACGACACCCTTACAGTAGTGAATCATCTCTTTTCTCCCAAACCATAGTGCAGAGGCACATTAAGGTACTCCCATTGTATTGCCATGCCGTTCTCCCCCGCTCTTTTTTCGGATTTTAGAACATTCCCACCTTGTGATTATGACGGAAAAAGAGAAGTCCCGTAATGGCGATGGCAAGGCCATCCGCTGCATCATCGGGACGGGGAAGCTCCGGAAGATTGAGAAGTCGCTGCACCATCCTTTGAACCTGAACTTTATCAGCACTTCCGGTTCCGGAAACTGCGATCTTAACGTCTCCCGGATTCGGCTCAATAAGGGGTTTCTTCTCCAGCGCCACCAGAAGAAGTATCACCCCTCGAGCCTGCCACACCATTTCCGCTGTGGTTTTGTTGTTACCAAAATAAAGCTTTTCCACCGCTATACAATCCGGAGAAAAGGAGGAGAAGAGTTTCCCCAGATTTTCATACACATAAAGAAGCCGCTCCTCCATGGGAATTTTGGGAGAGGTCTCCAAACACCCGTACGAAAGGGACTTGAAAGAGGAACCCCTGAGCGAGACAACCCCATATCCTAAACGTCCCAAGCCCGGGTCGATACCGAGACAGACCATCTAGCTTTCCAGAGAATTCATGATATCCTCGGCAATATCGAAATTGCAAGAGACAGACTGAACATCATCCTGATCGTCCAAAACATCCAGAAGGTTGAGAATCTTTGCCGCCATCCCCTTATCCTGTATGGGAACGGTAGTCTTCGGAACCTGCTGTGTTTCGGCAGAACGCACCAGATACCCTGCATTTTTGAGAGCCTCCGCGACGTTCAGAACCACGCCAGGTTCCGTATATACTGTAACATCTCCATCTTCAGACGAGAGATCTTCTCCACCGGCGTCAATAACTGCGAGCATAAGCTCTTCTTCGTCTACCTTCCCCTGAATTTCGATAACACCCCGACGCTCGAAAATCCAGGAGACACACCCCGCCTCTCCGAAGTTTCCCCCGTTCCGGCTGAGAAGAGCCCTTATTTCTGGAGTGGTTCTATTTTTGTTATCTGTGGTGGCCTCAATAAGAACGGCGACCCCCCCAGGGCCGTATGCCTCGTACTGAACTTCTTCGTACACCGCCCCCTCAATCTCTCCAGTACCTCTCTTTATCGCCCGTTCGATGTTGTCAGAAGGAACCGAAGCCGATTTGGCCCGCTCAATGGCGGCCTTCAGTTTCATGTTCATTCCCGGATCCCCGCCGCCTTCCTTAGCGGCAACAATAATTGCTCGAACAAGTTTCTGGAACGCCACACCTCGTTTTGCATCCTGTGCTGCTTTTCTGTGCTTGATATTGGCCCATTTAGAATGCCCTGCCATGAAAATACCCCCGATTTTCAAGAATATTTTAATAAAGAATGCTGTCTACTCTGTTTCCCCTATTTCGCAAAGGGGCGGCATCTGGCGCTTGTGCTCCGAGCGTCGGTACGCTTCCTCCACAAAGGATTGTACCTCTTGAGAGACCGGTTGCTCAAGAAAATAATTATCCAGCTCCTGATACGTGTATCCCATCTCCTTTTCATCGGTCTGTCCTTCCCAAAGACCTGCGGAAGGGGGCTTGACAATAATGTCTCGCGGTACTCCCAGGTGATCCGCAAGAGCACGAACCTCCCCCTTGAGAAGATCGCCCAGGGGGAGAAGATCTACCCCAGAATCGCCATGTTTGGTAAAATATCCTACGGTCAGCTCAATTTTATTTCCCGTACCGCAAACGAGGAAACCTCTCTCCTGGGCTACAGCATAGAGGGTGAGCATGCGCAGACGAGGCTTTATATTTGCCAGAGCAAGAGAAGAAGAAAACGTCTCCTCGCCGGGAAAAGCCTCAAGAAGAGTATCGTAGGACCTGGAAAGGTCTATCCACATGGTAGGAATATCAAGGGCTTCTGCTACTTTGAGCGCATCCTCCGCATCCTGGGGATTGCTGTGGCAAGGCATAAGAACCCCGAGAATATTTCTTCCAAAGGCTTTGCGGGCAAGACCGGCCACTACGGCAGAATCAATACCCCCGCTCAGGCCAAAAACGCACCCCTTTCTTCCGGAAGAAGCTCCCCGTTCTTGCAGCCAAGCAACTATTCTTCTTTCCAAAGCTTCGGAATCCCTGTATGCTTTCACGTTAGATCCTCCTCATATATGCCGATTGACTTTCAAGAGGGTATTGTAGCACACCTTCTACATTCCTTTTCCATTCTCCCTAAAACCTTGCCGGGAAAGGATAGCCTGTTCGAAAAGAGGTATCTCTGCTATGAAAAAAGCACTTGTTTTTGATGGTTATGTGGATGAACCTTCCTGCTTCGGGGTTCCTCCTTACGTCTCTCCCTACGTTCGCTACGCCTTCGGACTGCTTCGAATTTTCGGCTTTGACGTGTCCTATATTACCGCAGACCAATGGAGGAAGAGCAAACCGGAAGATCTTTGGAAAGAAGCTGAATATATCCTTCTCATTACCGGTTTTACCGTGCCAGGACGATACCGCGGAGGAAGCCCTCTTCTCTTAAGGGAGCTTCAGGAACTGGCGCATCTTCCTCGACGGGGACTGTTTTTTTTCGGCGGACCCCTTCTTCACGGATACTCCCTTCAGGGGGGGCGTCCCGCTGAAGAGATGGGAAGTTTCTCTGTATGGGGGGATTGTTTTTCTCCGGATCCCGTAGCCTCTCTAGCCACTTTCTTGAAAGAAAATCGCCTGGATTCTCAGGCCAGAAAAAACTACAAAGATTGTGCTGCGTGGGCTACGGCGGGCGCACCCCTCGTTCTACAACACCCCTGCTATCCTCGGATTATTGCGGAGCTTGAGCTGTCTGAGGGATGTAGCCGCCAGGAGGGACACTGTAGCTTTTGCACTGAGTGGCAGGGACATCCCTACAGGGAACGCCCTTTCGAAGATGTGCTTGAGGAGGTTCGGGCTCTTCAAGAATGCGGGGTTCGGGCTTTTCGGCTTGGGAAGTGCTCCGATATTCTCTCCTACGGGGGGATTAAAACAGGCCGGGGGATATCTCCAAACCCGGAGATGCTGCAAAAGCTTTATGATGGTCTCCGCGAGGCCTGCCCAGAGATCCAGGTGCTTCACACAGATAACTGCAACCCCCTGACGGTAGCCCGGTTTCCCGAAGAGTCGCGAAGGGCAGTGGAGGTCATAGCCTCGCGCAATACTGAGGGGGATTGCCTTTCCCTGGGGATAGAGACTCTGGATCCGCATGTCTCTTCCCTTAACAATCTTAAAGTCAGCTTTGAAGAGGCCTTTGAAGCAGTCCGGATCATTAATGAAGCGGGGGGATGGCGCAACCACAGCCGAGGGCTTCCTAAAATCCTTCCGGGACTGAACTTTCTTCTGGGACTTCCTGGAGAAACCCGGGAATCTCTTGAATACAACACCCGTTTTCTTGAACTCCTCGTCCGCGAAAATCTTCTTGTACGGCGGATAAACATACGAAAGGTTATCTCTTTTCCCGAATCTCCGGTGGGGAAACTGTTGGAGCACACTCCTCCGCGAACCAAACCTCGGGATATTCGACGGTGGAAAGAGTGGGTCCGCGAGGAGATTGATCCGCTTATGTTTCAGCGATTTGCCCCTCTGGGAACCATCCTCCCGGGAGTTCTCTCAGAAACACGTTCAGGGCACTGCATCTTCGGAAGGTCCCTGGGAAGCTATCCTCCCCTCGTCGGAATCATGGACGATCTTCTTGCCGAAAATGTAAAGCTGGATGTCGCAGTAACAGACTACGGGAAGCGCTCTCTTACGGGGGTGCCCTTTCCTCTCTCTCTGGAAACCTGCTCCCGCACAAATCTTCTCGCCCTTCCCGGAATCGGCAAAGCACGGGCGGAAAGGATTGTGCAGCATGTCGGGAAAAAGGAGTGCCTCTCCTTAGAAGAGCTTCTTGATGATCCCGCTCTCGCAGCCCGGATCTCCATGTACTTTGTCTAGAGAAGAGGCTTCTGTAGTATCGATCCCCCGGGGGAGAAACAAAAAAAGAGAAAGGCAGCTTATCTGGCCACCCTTCTCCCCCAAAACTTCCGCCTCACCGAACTTCCCAAAAACAGCTACTTTTTATCTACCACTTCCTTCAGGACCTTTCCGGGCCTGAATACGGGTACTTTCTTCGCAGGGATCTTGATAACCTTTTTGGGATCCTGGGGATTACGTCCCTGCCGTGGTGCTCGATCCCGAACCTCAAAGGTTCCAAAACCGACGAGCTGCACCTTATCTCCCCGGGACAGAGCCTGTTCGATGGCAGAGAACACCGCATCCACGCACTCACTGGCATCCTTCTTGCTGCTGCCGGTTGCTTTGGCAACTTCATTTACCAAATCACTCTTGGTCACGCGAAACACCTCCTACAGATTTGGGACGAAACCCTCTGATATCAGGGCTGAAGTCGCCCTTTGACTCATTATTACAGCTTTTGTTAGGAAGGTCAAGGGCTCTAGCCGCCTAATCCGAACGATTCTTCCATTTTATTCTAATAGGTACTCCCGAGTAGTCTTCGAGAGATCGAAGTTTTTTTTCTACATGACGCTCGAACTGCTTTGTTACAATATCTTTATCATTAACCACAAAGAGGAAGAAGGGTGGTGCCGTCGCTGCCTGGGTACAGTAGTAGAGTTTGAGGAAACGTCCCTGTCCGTTGCTGGGCATCCTTTCGAAAGCCATAAGCTCGCGAAGGAGGACGTTAAGCTTTGACGTGGCAATGCGATTTTCTCGATGTTCGTGCACCCGGAAGATAGCCTTTATAAGATCTCCCATATTGCGACCTGTTTTCGCAGAGAGAAAGACCATGGGAGCGTGCTGAAAGAAAACGAAAGCTTGCCGGAGATACTTCCGCATATTATCCCCTATCTTGGGGTCTCCTGGGGCAAGATCCCATTTATTCACGGCAAAAACAAGGCCTTTCCCCTTTTCCAGCACGTGGCCACATATTCTTTTCTCGTTTTCGGTAGCGGGCTCCTCTCCATCCATAACAAGAACCGCCACATCGGAACGATCAATAGCGCTGTAACTACGAACCATAGAGTAATACTCCACCGCAGATGAGATCCTGGTTTTTTTTCGCAATCCCGCAGTGTCGATAATCCGCAGGGGGCCTGATGAGGTCTGCACAACAGTATCTATACTATCTCTGGTAGTCCCTGGCACGGAGCTTACAAGAGAGCGTTCCTGCCCCACAAAATAGTTGAAAATGCTCGATTTACCTACATTGGGACGCCCTACGAGAGCTACAGAAGGAACGGAAAGAACAGAAGACTCCTGAGAGAGTGCTTTTTGTTCTTCCTCCCCCTCCTCAGATTCCAGCATGTGGGAAATCGTATCGAGAAGTTCCTCAATATTTTTGTTGTGCACCGCACTTACGGCAAGAATCTTTTCGAAGCCGAGGGGAATAAAGTGATGTTCTCCAAGGTAATCGGGGGAATCTGCCTTATTAACCACCAACACAACAGGTTTACCGCTTTTCCGCAAAAACAGTGCAATGTCATGGTCTGTAGGCATCAAGCCTGTCTGAGCATCCACAAGAAAAAGAATGAGGTTGCTCTCTTCGATAGCGATCTCTGCCTGTTTTCGTATCTGAACATCGTATTCTTTGCTCTGTTCTCCGAGAATGCCGCCAGTGTCCACGATATAAAAAGTTTTATTGTTGTAAAGAATCTCTGCGTAGAGTCTATCCCTGGTTATCCCGGGGACATCATCTACAATAGCATGCCGTTTTCCGAGGAAACGGTTGAAAAGTGAGGATTTTCCGACGTTAGGTCTTCCAATAATGGAGATTACGGCCATGGCACTATTCCTTTCCAAAAAAGCATCCAAATACTTAAAAAATCAATCTCTCCATATGCGAAGGATACAGGGCTTTCTCTTCCTGGCATGAAGGTTTTGAATGTCAAAAACCCGGCGTATGGCTTCAAAAACAACAGTAGTGTTACTGCATTTTATCCAGAGCCTTTCTTCGAGTTTTTCCTGAGATTCCGAAAAAAGCGAAAAAGGTACATCCTGCCGTTCCATCTCCTCTTCCAGAGAGGTGCGTATGACGGGATCTGCGGATATTTCAATGAGAATCCCATATGGAGGAAAGGAAAAAACCTTTCTCTCCCGAAGCTCTTCTCTCCAAAATACATCCCAACCCCTTTCCAGAGCACCCTGCCATCCCTTTCGGGGATTCCTGGTCTGAAGAAAAATCTTTCGAGCAGGAAGGTGTTCTCTTCCGCGCCAGTAAGACTCCCAAACCATACGAAAGGCCTTTTCCCTGGAATTATAGGTCGATCTTCGAGCTTCTGCATCCGCGTCAAGCCAGGCAATGAGAGAAACGGGAAAAGCATCGCAGAGGGAAAGCGCTTTTCTGGTACCTAAAACAATACCCCCCAATCTTTTTATCTTTTCAAGAGGGAGTCCTCCATGCTTTTTTTCCCTATCGAAGAGAAAAAAAGGGACACTTTGCCCAAGAAGAGACTGAAGTTTCTTATGTAGATTCTGGAGCCCTGCTCTTCGATAGACAAATAGTTCTCCCCGACAATGGGGGCAACGTTCCCGGGAGGGTTCAGAGGCTCCGCATCGGGAGCAGCGGTAACATCCGGAGTCTGTAATCTCTAGGGTGCCGCCGCAAAGAGAGCAGGTAAAGACATATCCACAATCGGAGCAGAAAAGTTCCTGATTGTGATCAGTTCTGTCAAAAAGCCAGAGTATTCCTTCTCCCCTTCGTTGCCTTTCCAAACTCTCTTCCAAAAGCTTTTTGGAGACAGCGATTTCTCGTTCCGTACCTTGCATAGCGAGGGAAAGCCCATGTGAGGGATGGGTAAAAACAAAAGAGCTTTGAAGAGAGTCCTTAAAATCAGGTTTGAGCTGCACAAAAACCCTGGACGAAGGGACCCGCCCGCCGAAACAGACAGAACTTGAAAAATAACTCCCCCGCTTGGCAAGAATTGACCGGGCATGAAGAAAAGGGTTTTTTCTGAATTCGTAGGCCCCACTCTCTTCCTGATCAATAACGATGAAATCCATTTTAGGGAAAGGGGCGAAGATTGATCCCAGGGAACCCACAAGAAAGGAAATTGCTCCCTGTCGGATCTGCTCCCATACAAGGAACTGTTTCTCTTTTTTCCCTTTTCCCGAAAGGTCCCAGAGGGCTCCTCCCACCTGAAGTTTTCTCTCCTCCAGATAGAGCCAAAAGGCCCGAGCCTGTTCTATTTCGGGGAACACAAAAATCCCCCTGGAGGAGGGAGCTTGTTCCAGCATATCCGCGTAGACTTGGCGGCGTAAAGAATCCTGTCCTTTATATATGCAGTTATAGGAGGGACTTCCTCCCCCCTTTTCGGGTTCCCAAGAGGAGGGGAGGATCCTTTCTCCCCGCACAATCTGCTCGGGCAACACAGTTTTTAATGCCAACCCCGGAGCGCAGAGATACCGTCGAGAAATCCACAGAGAAAGCTCCCACAGCTCTTTCCCCATAGGCGGAGTACTCTCAAGAAAATTTCCCGCTTCCCGTACCGTAAATTTTCGGGAGCCTTCCCTGGATGGAGGATTTTCCCGGGAGAGAAAGAATCCCACCCGGCGTGTTTTTCCAAGGGGAACATCTACTCTGGATCCAGGAAGAGGAGAGGGAGAAGGAAGCTGTGTACAGGCATAGGTTAAGGGGGTCCACCAGGGACCGGGAACGATAACCGAAAGATAGTTCATTGAGGAGAGGCTGTCATGAGAGGCCTGTTCCTTCCGAGGGGGAGATGGCGTCAAGAATGGCGGCTGCAACCTGCGATTTGCTTCCTTCGAAAGTGCGGCTTCTTCCATCCCTGTCCAGAAGAGTGACAGTATTACGGGAAGAGCCGAAAGCTGTCTTCTCTCCCCCCACAGAGTTTGCCGCCATGTAATCCGCATTCTTTTGGATCAATTTTTTCTGAGCATTTTCGAGAAGATCCTCGGTCTCTGCGGCAAATCCTAGAAGGATTTGGTGCTCTTTTTTTACTGCCCCCGCCCGGGCGAGTAGGTCAGGATTCTGAACCAGATCCATTTCGAGAGTCCCTCTCCCTTGCCGCTTTATCTTGTGAGAGCTTTTCTGCTGAAACCGGTAATCGCCCACTGCAGCAGCCATGAGAAGGATATCGTATACATCGCGGAGGCGCTCCATCTCCTCCCCCATCTCCTGGGCACTCACCACAGGGATATGCTGTAATCCATACATGTTTCCCTCACATACAGGCCCCGTGAGAAGCGTTACATCAGCCCCTCTGTACCAGGCTTCCCGGGCGAGAGCATACCCCATCTTTCCTGAGCTTGGATTGCTTAGAAAACGTACGGGATCCAGAAATTCCCAGGTAGGCCCCGCTGTTACCAGTACCCTCTTGCCCTGAAGATTTTTTACAGGGGCGAGAGCACGCCAAAGCTCTTCCAGGATATGGGTATTGTCCTGCATCTTCCCCCTTCCCACGGTTCCGCAGGCAAGACGCCCCTCTGCAGGCTCCACCACATGGTGTCCCAGATTTCTGCACTCCTCGGCATAGAGGGTGGTCATCGGGTGTTCCCACATATGCGTGTTCATGGAAGGAAAAAGAACCCCTCTTCGGGGAGAGGCGAGAAAAACTCCTCCCAAAAGAAGATGAGATTCCCCCCGGGCAATGATTTTAAGGGAGTTCGCCGTACAGGGAGCTACCACGAGAAGATCTGCCCACTCTGCAAGAGAGATGTGCGGTATGGTCCATCCCGTAGCGTCGTTCAGGAAATCCTCTTCCCGAAAAACCTGTTCCTTTGTCAGGGTGGCAAAAAGAAAGGGAGTGACGAACCTCTCTGCGGCCCTGGTAAGAAGTACCCGTACAGTATTTCCCTCTTTTACAAGAGTATGAACCACCTCGGGCATTTTATAGGCTGCAATGCCCCCTGTAATGCAGAAAAGAACGTTATTTCCCTTTTTCCAAGAGCACATAGGGCATTCCCTCAAAGAGAGGAGTTAAAGGATCCCCTCGGGAAGACGAATGGCAAGCTTGCCTTCCAGGAGTTCCCGTGTGGCCAGAGAGATGGCTTTTTCGGCACCGTCAAGAAGTCCCTGCCCCTTCTGTTCACTTATCTGGCGTGCTCTCTGGGCGATAACCGAGGTGAGAGCATATTTGTTGTCGATGCAATTTTCTGAACCAAAAACCTTTTCGTAGTCAAAAAAAATCATACTGCACCTATCCCTTCTGATTTCGCAGGCGAAACACAAGATCCACTAGATCTGCCGCTGCAGTATCTACATTTTCATTGATAACGCAGTAGTCATACTCTCCACAGTGCGCCATCTCTTCCTCGGCGTTCTGAATACGCAAGGAAATTTGGTCCAGCGATTCGCTCTTTCTTTTAGCAAGACGATCAAGAAGCTCTTCCCGTGAAGGGGGCATAATGAATATGAGCACAGCCTCGGGGTAGGACTTCTTTACTGCAAGAGCCCCTTGAACATCAATCTCCAGCAGCACATCTTTTCCCTGAAGAAGCTTCTGCTCCATATCATCTCGCGGAGTTCCGTAATAGTGATCATGCACCAGAGCCCACTCAAGGAATTTCCCCTGATCTACAAGTTCTCGAAAAACCTGGTCTTGCACAAAAACATAGTCCTTTTGCGGAATTTCATTTTGTCGCGGAGGCCGGGTGGTCCATGACACCGAATAATGCAGGTCTGGGATTCTCTCAAAAAGGATTTTTCGTAGCGTCCCTTTACCGGCACCACTTGGGCCGGAGAGAACAAAGAGTATTCCCCTTTTTTTATTATTCATGCTGAACTGATACCCCTCCTTCCTCGGCATAACGATGGGCCAGAGTTTCCGGTTGAAGAGCTGAGAGAATCACATGTTTGCTATCCGTGATGAGCACAGAGCGGGTTTTTCTCCCTTGGGTGGCATCAATGAGGAGTCCTTCCTGCCGAGCCTCTTCTTTTAATCGTTTTACCGGCGCCGAAGAGGGAGAAACGATCGAAATCACCCTGTCCCGGACCACCATATTGCCAAAACCGATATGTAAAAGTCGAGAGTTCATGTCCATCACTCCACATTCTGTATTTGTTCTCGAATGCGCTCCAGTCTTGACTTGATTTCCACAACCCCCCATCGGATATCCCCATCATTTGACTTCGATCCCATGGTATTAACCTCTCGATTTATTTCCTGGAGAAGGAATTCCACCTTTCTCCCCACGAGCCCCTTGTCCTTCATGGAAGATTTTATTTTCTCAGCGTGACTTTTAAAGCGGCAGACTTCCTCGGCGATGTCCTGTTTTTCCGCAAGAAGGGCTGCTTCCTGGAGAATCCTCGATTCATCGAAAGAAAGATCTGCTCCAACATCTTCTACAAAATTTTTCAATCGATCCCGTAAAGTCAGAATCACATCTTTACGCAAAACATTCCAGCGTTCCTCAATGCGGCTGAGAAATTCTTCCGCTTCAAGCAGATTCTGCAGCATATCCTCGTGAAGATGCTCTCCTTCAAGGGAGCGCATCGTATTCCAGGCAACAACAGCCTGTTCTAGCTCCTCAAAAATATGCTGTTTCAGTTTTTCGTAAAGATCCTCTCCCAAAGCTCCTTCCTGATCGAGCACCCCCGGAAGAAGAAGCAGTGAATCTATCCGCACATCCTCAAGGATATGATATTTTTTTTGGATCTGCTGGATTTTGCGAAAATACTCTCCCAGCACATCCTCCGAAATAGGGACCATACGCTGTTCTGAGTTCCAGTAAAAGGAGATGCGCGCCTGCATCTTTCCCCGAAAAGACTCCTTCCGTAGTCTATTCTGGATCTCCTGTTCTATAAAGGCAAGATCTCGGGGTACTCGGATGGAAATATCCTGATACCGATGGTTTACGCTGGAGATAGTGCACTCCAGGCTTCCCCAGGGTGTCTGCGCCTGGCTTCGTCCGTAACCGGTCATGCTTTTCATGGCTATCATTCCTTCTTCGAGAAAAAACGCTCTAGATACCCCAAGAGAAAAGGAAGACCTTCCCCGGAGAGAACGCTTACCGGAAAAACGGACTCCTCTTCTCGGGCAAGGAAAAGGGAGTACTCCTCTAGAATTTCTCTGGGTAGCATGTCAATCTTGTTAATCAGACAGACTCGAGGTACTTCCCACGCACTGATGTCACGCAAGGTTTCCCGAACAACCTGGTAGTCTTCCCGGAAAGATGGGCTTGCTCCGTCCAGAACGAGCAAAAGTATCTGGGCCGAGGAAATCTCTTCGAGGGTAGCCCGAAAAGAAGAGATCAGTTCCGGGGGCAAATTCCGGATAAAACCAACCGTGTCGGAGAGCAGAAAGGTATCTCCACCAGGAAAAAAAGCCTTACGAACGGCAGTGTCAAGAGTGGCAAAAAGTTTGTCCGATCCTGAAATATCGTCTCTTCGGGCCAGCTTGCCGAGAAGGGTCGTTTTTCCGCTGTTAGTATATCCCACCAGCGCTGCCAAAGGGAGAGCCTTTTTTGATCTGCGTTGACGGCGATACCCTCGTTGTTTTTGGATGGTCTGGAGTTTTTTTTCGATGTTCTGTATGTTTCTATCCAGCTTACGTCTATGCCGGGCGTATTCGGTCTCTCCGGGACCCCGGGTACCGATGCCTCCTCCAAGGCGTGACATCTGCTGTCCCAATCCTTTGAGATAGGGTATCTCACGACGGTACCGGGCAAGGGCAATCTGAAGCTTTGCCTCGGTTGTAAAGGCCCGGGCTTCGAAGATCTGGAGAATAATCTCCGATCGATCCCACACGGTTTTTCCGAGGAACGACTCCAGGGCATACCGCTGACGAGGGGTAAGAAAACCGTCCACGACAGCAATAGGAGCTTCAAGAAAATCCATAGAGGCCTGTATTTCGAGGATTTTCCCCTTTCCGACATAGTACTGGGGATCTGGAGCCTTCCGGTATTGCACAAAAAACCTCAGAAGAGTACAGCCCAGAGTGCCCAGAAGAATCTGAAGTTCCTGAATCTGTCTATCGAGAACTGCTTCGGAATTGCCGGAGTTTCCAAGTACAGTAAATGCGACAACTCTCTTTTGAATTGTCGCACCTTCGTGAGATTTTTTCACAAAAATTCTCCCTGCGCACAAAACAAACCCACGCCCCCTCTAGGAGGAAGCCATATGAAGAACCAGTTTTTCCACAACCTCGTCTATCGAGAGCGAGGTTGTGTCTATTTCCAGAGCATCAGAAGCCTTCCGAAGGGGAGATTCCTTTCTGTTGCTATCCAGGAAATCCCGCTCCAGAATATTTTTTAAAACTTCCTCGCAGGAGATGCGGGAGGCAGGGTCTTTTTGCCGAAGCTCTCGGCATCTTCTCTTTGCCCGTTCTTCCGGGGAAGCACTGAGAAAAAATTTAAAGTTCGCCTGAGGAAAAACAACGGTCCCCATGTCCCGCCCCTCCGCCACCACACCGGGCTCCTGAGCTTGCTGACGCTGCAAGGCTACAAGATGCTTTCGCACCCCGGGGAGGGACGCATAAAGAGAGACTCGCTCAGAGATTTGGGGAAGGCGGATCGCCTCGGTGATGTCCCTTTCGCAAAGAAAGAGACGTTCTGCGCGAAAACGAAGAGATATGGAGTTCATGAGTCTTTCGATCTTTTCGGTCTCCTCAGGTTCCACGGCGTTTTCCATAAAATAGAGGGCCACCGCACGATACATAGCCCCCGTATCAAGAAAGGGGAGGCCACATCTTGCAGCAATTTTTTTTGCCACCGTGCTCTTTCCCGAACCTGCTGGCCCGTCTATGGTGACGATAAGCACGAGAGCTCTATACTCTCTCCAGATGGAACTCTTCTTCCACCTGGGAGATAAGATCCACCGATTCGGAAAGAAGCATCTCGAAATCTGTAACGCCGAGACGCTCCAGTGCGCCTGGGGAGATGTTGCTCTGGAGACCATCCGCCCCCAGCCCCAGACCAAGCATAAGACAAATCGCATTGGCCAGATGAACCACATCCACGAGCTTGCGCATCTGCATGTCCTCTGCATCGAAAGCATCCGGCTCGTGATGATACCGAGCCACATACTGATAGGATTCGGGAAGATTCCACTGCTCAAGGATCATGCTCGCCACCTGAGCATGATCAAAGCCCAGCACATCTCTCTCAGCATCCACAAAGGGAACTCCTTCTTCTTCGACAAGGCGAACGATAATACTGTATCCAAAGCGGACAAAATCATTCAGCACTATTTTGCCGAGATCATGAAGGATTCCTGCCACGTAGGCCTCTTCGGGATCTGCTCCAAATTTTTGGGAAAGATGCTTCGAAACATAGGCCACCCCAAGAGAGTGAATCCAGAGCTGCCCTCGATCAAGGGCGTATCCGGTGAAGGAGCTTTCCATGAACTTATACACCGATGCAGAGAGGACAATGCTCTTCACCGCCCGGAATCCGAGCAGGGCAATGGCTTCGGTAACACTCGTGATCCTTCTGGAAAAGCCATAGTAGGCAGAATTCGCCAGACGCAAAATGCGTATAACCAAACCTTCGTCTCGGGAAAGCTTATGAGCCACATCACTGGCACTGCTGTCAGGATTATCGAGAACCTTGAGCGTGTCAATGACAAACTGAGGTAAGGAAGGAATCTCCTTCACCCTTTTTAAAACGCGCTTCTGTATAAGATCTTTTGTTCGATCATCAATTCCCTGCATGATACGACCTCCCGCATGGATTCCAGTTTAGACCGAACCCCCATGGTGTATCATACACCATAGCTCCTTTTTAGAAAATGTTCGGTATGTTCCGGGGAGAAGATTTTTCAGTTCCAGATTTCCTAAGGCTACGCGCTTCAAGAAAAGAACGCGATTCCCAAGATGTTCCGCCATAAGGCGGATCTCCCTCTTTAAACCCTCCCGAAGAACAATGCGTATCCAGCGGTTCTCAGGTTCTCGAGAGAGAATCTCCAAAGAGAGAGGGACTCGCCTTTTCCCCTCCAGGGGAATTCCCTCTCTCCAGGCGAAAAGGGCTTTCTGCATCAAAGGACGCTGGAGCATCACTTCGTAGGTTTTTGATACACCCTGGCTCGGATGCCCCAGGGAATGAGAAAAATCCCCATCGTTGGTAAGAAGCAAGAGCCCCTGACTATTCTTATCAAGACGTCCTACGGGAAAGAGGCGGTGGACGTTGAGAAAAGAGATGGGGAGCATCTCGTATATTGTAGCATTATGAGGGTCGGACATGGAACAGACATACCCCTCGGGTTTGTAAAAAACCACGTAGAGATGCTTCTGGAGAAGAAGGGGTTCTCCCCGAAGGGATACGGTTTGCCCGGGTAAAATAAGGGTCCCCGGAAAACGAACTACCTCTCCATCCACGGAGACCGCCCCCTCCTCCACAAGGGTCTCCACAGATCGTCGGGATCCCACACCACAAGAGGCAAGAAATTTATTGAGGCGAATTTTTTCTTCAGACACCATGGCCTTCTCCTACTCCTTTTCCTGGAGTTCCTCAAGGGAGGGAAGGTCTGTGATAGAGTTTATACCAAATATTTCGAGAAAAAAATCCGTGGTTCTATAAAGAAAAGGATTCCCCGTTCCTTTTCTTCTTCCTGCGATACGCACTAAACCGAAACGCAGCAAGGTGTCGACTACTCGATCACAGCGAACGTTGCGGATCTCCTCAATCTCCCCGCGGGTTACAGGTTGATTGTATGCGATTACCGCAAGGGTTTCCAAAGCCGCTTTGCTGATCCGGAGTTTCTCTTCTCCCGCCTGAACTCTTAGTTTTTCCACCACATCGTGATGTTCGGGGGCCGTGACAACCTGCCATCCCCCTGCAAGTCGCACAATACGAAGAGCGTGTTCCTGCCGGTAATGCTCCTGAAGATCCTTGAGGAGTTTTGCTATTTGATTTTTCTCCTCTTCCATCAACCCGGCAATCCTCTCCTCCGAAAGGGGTTCTGGAGAGGAGAAGAGAAGGGCTTCCAAAGCATGTATGCGAGCATCCTGTGAACTATGCTGAAGAGACATGGATATTCCCAAAAATTTCTTCCTGAACGATGTAAATTTCTTCCTTGCGGCACATTTCAAGAAGGGCTAGAAGCGTAAGCACGACAAATCCTCTGTTTTTTTGCTCTCTCAGAAGATCTCTAAAAGAAAGGGTTCCCTCTTTTTCGAGGATCTGACGAAGCTCCTCCATTCGAGATTCCACCTGGCCTTCTTCCGGAATCGCTACAGGAACCCCCTGCCAAGGGTCTTCCAAATCCTCAGCGATATCTTCGCAAATCTGGCTGCTTCTCTGGCGATGCTGTTCAAAAAGATCCCACCACAACATCCCCAGAAGATAAAGATCCCCGGCGTCAAAAAAAAGGGCTCCCTCGGAAGAAGCTCGAGAGAAACAGCGCTGTCGTTCCTCCAGATGTTTTTCCAGAAGAAATGCGGCCTTTCTGTAGGGCTTATAGGTCTCCACAAGCTTTTCCACAGGGAGATCCTCCTCGTCCTCCCATTGCTGCTCTTCTAGGGCCTGAGAGGGTAGAAGAGAAACTGCCTTATCGTGAAGCAGTCTGGAGGTAAGGGAGAGAAAATGAAGGATTTCCCGGAGGTGGAATTCTTCTTTTTTTCGAAGATAGGCGGTGTAGAGCAGCACAATCTCGGAAAGGCGGATCTGGGAAAACTCAAGATTCCCCGACTCCACCAATTCGCAGAGAAGATCCAGAGGGCCGGAAAATCCTTTCGTTTCGATTTCAAACATGAAACCTACCGAAAGCTCCCCCGAATAAGCCCCATAGCATCAACAACCTCTTTCATGGTTTGGGATCCCACTTTACGGGCCTTCGTAGCTCCCAGAAGGAGGAGTTCTTGAAGCTTTGCGGGATCTTTTGCAAAAGTGGCACGCCGCTCCTGAATGGGCTTCAGCACCTCAAGGATATGCCCATTGAGTTTCTTTTTACATTCAATGCAGCCAATCCCGGCAGTTCTGCAGCCATGATCAAGCTCGGCTCTCTCCTCTTCGTTTTTGTTGAACACGAGATGAATATCCCAGACAGGGCACTTCGCAGGATCTCCGACGTCGGTCTTGCGCATCCGGGCAGGGTCAGTCTTCATGGTGCGCAGTTTATCCCAGAGCATCTCAGGCTCATCGGAGATGGTGATACTGTTATCGTAGGATTTGCTCATCTTTCGCCCATCCGTTCCCGGGACCTTCGGAGTAGGGGTAAGGATCGTTTCGGGTTCCGGGAAAACAGGACCGTAAAAGTTATTAAACCGTCTGGCGATCTCCCGGGAAAGCTCCAGATGGGCAGACTGATCCTCTCCAACAGGAACCTTCTCTCCCTTGTAGATGAGGATATCCGCCGCCTGAAGAACAGGGTACCCTAAAAAGGCGTAGTTGTTGAGATCTTTGTAGTTAATGTTCTGCTTCTGTTCTTTGTATGTCGGATTGCGTTCGAGCCACCCCAGCGGGGTGATCATAGAAAAGGCCAGATGCAACTCCGCATGCTCCGGTACGTGGGACTGAATAAACACAACGCTTTTTTCGGGATCAATTCCCGCACCGAGCCAATCCAGAAAAACCTCGGTACAGTTCTGCTGCACCATCCGAGGATCCGCATAATCCGTCATAAGAGCGTGCCAGTCAACAATGCAATAAAAGCACTCATTTTGCTCTTGCTCCTGTAGGGCTTTCCAGTTGTAGAGCGCTCCTGCAAGATGCCCCAGATGAAGCTTTCCCGTCGGTCGCATTCCGCTAAAAACACGTGGCATAACGAAAGACACACCCCTTCTTTTCTTCGTGAAACATTTTCATGAAATTTGATTGTTTTTTATTTTTCTTGGCTTTTACAGAGACGCTACTTTTTCGTCTCTTCATCTCTAAAGGAGCATAGCAGGTTTTTCCCAGGATTGGAATGGAATATACGAAAAGGCAAGCCCTTTTCCCCAAGATTCTTGCCATCTCCGAACGATTGCGAAAAAGGCGACCTCTTCCATCTCGCCGTGATCTACCTCGATAAGGGAGAGGCCGTTCTGAAGAGCTTCAAGCCGATGATGGTATTTGAGATCCCCCGTGATAAAAAGCTCCGCTCCCCCAGAGAGGGCATCCCGCCAGAAAGAGCTTCCAGAACCTCCTACGAGAGCAATCTGCGAAAAGCTATGAGTCTCCTCGTGGCACGGCGAACGGTACCCTTTTACCCAGGAGAGGTTCCAGCACCCCCGGAGCGTCTCTCCCAAAGCGTCCATGCAAAGAGGTTTTTCTAAAACCCCTAAGGCCCCATCTCCTTCCAGAGAAGAGACGTCCCTCGGAAGAAGCGGAGACGTCTTGTGTAACGAGAGCATCTCCCCCAAGGTTTTGTTAATGCCCTGTGATGCTCTATCAAGATTGGTATGGAGAGAGAGGATGGAAAGGTTGTTCTGTAACGCCCGCTGAAGGGCTTCTCCTTCGGGGGTTCCCGTATGTATGGAGGAAAGAGAAAAAAAAGGAGGATGATGGGTGATAAGCAGGGAGCATCCCTCCGCTACTGCAGAGGCCACGGTAGTTGAAAGAACGTTAAGGGAAAATCCCACCTTGGAAACCTTCTGTTGAGTATCACCCACGAGAAGTCCCACGTTATCCCAATCTTCCTTCAGGGAAAAAGGAGCCTCGACTTCTATGCGGCCCAGGATTTCCTTTATGCTGTGCATGAGCGCTCCTTTCGTTATCCATGACAGATCAAAACAAAAAAGCCACCGTGCAAGGTGGCTGTCTTTTCGGATGGTGGGCCCACCTGGACTCGAACCAGGAACCTTCCGGTTATGAGCCGGTGGCTCTGACCAATTGAGCTATGGGCCCCTTCGGTAAAAATTTCCCAGAAAAGGAACGGCTTCCTATTCTATACTAATACAGCCTACAGGGCAACTCTCAGCTGCTTCCTTGACGCACTCTTCCGAGGCATCTCCTATTACCTTCGCCTTCCCCGCAGATTCATCAAGTTCGAACACCGCCGGACATATTTGCACACATACGCCGCATCCGATACATTCTTCCTGGTCAACACTCACAGTCATAAAGCAGCCACCTCCTCCCGTTGGCAGATTTTAGAGCAGAAAGGCAAAAGCGTCAAATATTTCTCCTTTTTCTCTTTATTGAGCGGGCTTTTACATTCTATATTCATTTTATGGTGACCACTGCGGTACGATCCTTTTCTACATTTACCTCAAGAAGAGCGTGAACCTCCGGAAGCGCCAGGCGGCCTGGCTGAGAAGTTGCCGAAGCGAGGAAGACCCCCACTCCTGCCACCTGAATTCCTGATTCTCGGGCAACTTGAAGCATTCCAGCCACAGTACTCCCGCCACGCATGAAATCATCGATAATAAGTATTTTCTTCTTTTCCTTAAGTTGTCGCACTCCCATGTACATGGTTCGAACGTCTCCTCCCATGGCAGGATAATGCACCGCCACGGCAGAGCCATCGCTCGGGCGATTTCGGAAGCGACAGAGCACCACAGGTATGCCGAGAGCGTGGGCTGTAAACATGCCTAGGGGAATGCCCTTTACTTCGCTCGTCATCACAGCATCTGCGCCACTTGATGCGAAATGGGATGCAAGAATGTAGCCGAGCCGAAAAGAGTAAAAGGGGTTGAAGATAATATCGCTGTAGTAGAGAATCCCTCCAGGGAGTACCCTTTCAGGATCCTCAAGAAGCGAGACAATCTCCTGAAGCCACTCCTTTCTCTTGCTCTCTTCAAGTGAGGGCTGGAAAAAAGCGCCCCCGTTTCTTCCACGTCCTACCTGTACCGACCCATACCCTTCCTGCTTCACAGCCTGCGCTAGAAGGGAGATGTCCTCGCTGATCACCGTCTTAGACACCTCAAAAAACTCCGCTATTCTGGTAACGGAAAATTGCTTTGAAGGATATAGAAAGAGCTTTGATGCGATACGAAGCATCCGGTCCATTCTCTTAACTTTCATAATCTACCACGACTCCAGGTAAAGAGTTTTTTGAATCCAGGGAAGGGCCGCTACCCCCTCGAGAAATGACTGTGTCTTTTTCGTTTTCCCCTTTTCTCTTCGCGGGTAGAGGGCATACATGGAGCTACCGCTTCCCGAGACACCCCACGCAAGTGCTCCTTCGGAGGCGGCGAGGGAAAAGAAGGAGGCATAGGCCTCTTGGAAGGGAAGTACCGAGATGAAGTCGTTTGGCATAAGTCCGCAAAATTCCCCCTGTCGAAGCTTTCTCATAAGAGAAAACATCTCTTCCCGCGCAGAAGCTTCAGAACTCCAGCAAAGAAATCCTTGCGATTCTTTTTCGTCGAGATCTTTGTAGGCTTTTGCAGTTTGAGAAGACCAATCGGGAAAGCAGAGAATGACAATGCAGTCAAAATCAACCTCCATGGGTTCTATCTTTTCGCCTATTCCAGTAAGGAAAGCTCCTCGGTGAGGAGAGTTGAGAAACGGGACATCCGCTCCCAAGAGAGCAATTTCCCGATCCTCCAAGGTAATGCCGTATCGTCTTTCCATCCACAGCAGGAAGGCCGCAAGATTACCGCTCCCCCCCCCTACTCCTGTTCCGGGGGGAATACTCTTTTCGATGACTATATTCTGAAAAGGAAAGGGAGGGTTTTTGTGGCGCATAATTTCCAGCGCTCGAAAAAGAATATTGGTTCCCTCAATAGGATAGTTACGCGTAACTATCTGGTCTCTCTCAAGGGAGGGTTCTTCGAAAGAGGGCTCGAGAAAACGTATAATCTCCCCCCGGGGGAACTTAAGAACTCCTGACCCGAGGGAGTGGTAACCATCAGGACATTTCTCAATAATGCGCAGGGTAATATTTATTTTCAGAGGAGACTGGACAAGAAATTCTTTCATAAAAATACTCCTTGATCTCAGGATTCCCGGGATCTCTTCCGGAGAATCCGTTTATCCCCTACTCTCCGAGTATACCCCCGGCTATCCAGGTACTCTAAGAGAGGAAGCATATATTTTCGAGAGCTTTCAAATGTATCGCGCACCTCTGAGAGGGTAAAGGCTCCGGAAAACCCCTCAAGAGCAGCGAGAACGGACTCTTCCTGAAATCTGGAGAGAACCATGTTCTCGCCGATAAGAGCAATCTCTCCAGAGGATTTCGCCTCTCCGAGAAGCCCTTTCAGATCCTTATCCGAAAGGCCCAGTTCGCTACAAACTTCTTCTACCAGAGGGAACTGCATCCCCTGACGACGGCAGAAATCGAGAAGAAGGGGGAGCTTTTCCTCGTAGAGGGCAGCAAGGTTATGGGTACAGTCCACATGACGGAAAAGATCCTCCTGAAGCAAAAGTTTCTCTCTCTGCCGAACCAGCTCCTCCGCCACCAGCCGAAGTACGCGCGGCTCTTTTATTGGAAAGGAGGGGGCGAGAAGTTTTTCGAACGGCACTCCTCGGAGACCCTTTTCCTGAGCATACCTTTGGACAAGCTCCTCTTCTAGTGCTTTTCCCCTCTGATCCATGAAGTTTTTTGACACCAGAAGAGCGTTCTTTTCTCCGAAGACATAAAGATCGTTTGTTTTTTTAAGATTTACTATAAGGTTCTGAAAATCTCTTGGGGGTATCTGAAGAGCGGAAAGACCAACCTTTTCCTCAAGGCACCCCATTTCTTCAAGATATCTTAAGAGATATTTCTTCGGAGAATGCATGCTTTTTTGGAGTTCTTCCGTAAAGATTTTTTGTCTCTGACGATCTCTACTCCCTCGGGGTTTCTTTCCATAGGGGAGCACCACTTCTCCCCCGGCTATCGTACGGACTGGGCTATAGCTCCGCAGAATAAAGCGCTGCCCTCGTAGCATGGATTGAGGTGTTTCCAAAACAAGTTGTGCCGGCAGAACGTCTCCGGGGGTGGCCTCTTTGCGATCAAAAAAAACAAGGCGCCCTATGCTTTCAGAAGTTCCCATGTGCACATGCACTCTCTGCCAGTGCTCCACTCGGTCTCCCGAAGAAGCAAGTACCTGAAGCATGACGTTACAGCATTGAGAAGGGACGAGAATCTCCGGGGGAGCAAGCACATCCCCCCGCTCTAGCATATCCCCTTTGGCTCCTGAGAGGTTGATCGCAATCCGCTGCCCCCCCACCGCCTGAGAGACCTCAAGGTTATGTACCTGCAATCCGCGTACACGGAACAGATCTCCCCTGGGAAGAGCCTGCAGTTCATCCCCGGCATAAACGCTTCCTCCCCATGCTGTGCCGGTCACCACGGTACCAAAACCCTGTTTGGGAAAGACCCGATCAATGGGGTAGAAAAAGATGCTCTGAAGAGATCGGGAGGGGGCATGACGCACCATCTTCCCAAGCTCTTGGAGGAGGTCCGGAAGTCCCTCCCCCGTGTGGGAAGAGAGAGGCACCAAAGGAGCATTCTCCAAAAAGGTCCCCTTCACGGCATTCTGCACATCCTCCGTCGCCAGATCAAGCATCTCCTCGTCCACGAGGTCTTTTTTTGTAAGAGCTACAACGCCGTGGGAGATCCCGAGAAGGGTAAGAATATCCAGATGTTCCCGAGTCTGGGGCATAACCCCCTCATCAGCGGCAACCACCAGGAGAACCCCCTGTATGCCTGCAGCCCCGGCCACCATCTGACGTATAAACCGCTCATGCCCTGGCACATCCACGACGCTGATCACGGTTCCATCCGGAAGGGTAAGAGGAGCAAAGCCGAGTTCGATGGTGATGCCCCGTTTTTTTTCCTCTTTCAGGCGGTCGCAGTCATGTCCAGTGAGAGCCTTTACCAGGGTGGTCTTACCGTGATCAATATGCCCGGCAGTACCGAGAACAAAGGGATACTCCGCCGAGGAAGAGGCATTTTCAGGGATATCTGTCATGAGAATACACCCTCCTTAACACTCTGGACGAGAAGATCTATCTGTTCGGGCAAAAGAGTGCGCATGTGAAGAATAAGAGCATTTTCTCGAACTACCGAGATAACGGGAAATGACGCAGAGCGCAGACGCTTTTGAAAGAGTGCCGGGGAAAGTCCCGGATATGTAAGGGCAACTCCAAAGCCCCTCAGGGTGGTTCCGGGAAAAGAGCCCCCTCCGATGGTATCCTCTGTCGAAACTAGCTCGGCACGAAGATAGGGGACGGCCCCCTCCAACTTCTGCCGAAGCTCCTCCCCTCGCTCTTGAAGCGTCTCTTCTGAAATGCTCATCATGGCAAGGGTAGGGACCTCCATCTCCCTCTTCGTGAGATAAAGCCGCAACGTGGCCTCCAGAGCTGCGAGGGTCATCTTATCCACCCGAAGAGCCCGATAGAGGGGGTGCCGTCGCAACTTCTCCACTAGAGCAACCCGGCCCACGATAATTCCTCCCTGGGGGCCTCCGAGAAGCTTATCCCCCGAGAAGGTTACCATATCCACCCCCTGAGCTATGCAGCTGCGAACGGAAGGCTCCTGAGAGCCACAGAGGGGGGAAAGATCAATAAGGGTACCGCTCCCGAGATCCTCCATGAATATGCAGTCCTTTTCTCGGGCCAGGGCGGCAAGCTCTTCCCGGGGCACTGAGGAAGAAAAACCCAAAATTTTGAAATTCGAAGGGTGCACCTTGAGAAGGAGCGCGGTCTCTTCCGTGAGGGCCTGGATATAATCCTTCAGGTGGGTTCGATTGGTGGTACCCACCTCTACCATCTTTGCCCCCGAGAGAGACATGATTTCGGGAATCCGGAAGGAGCCCCCGATCTCTACAAGCTCTCCACGGGAGACTACAGCCTCCCTCCCCTGAGCCAGAGCCGTAAGGGCCAGAAGCACCGCTCCGGCGTTATTGTTCACCACCAGAGCTGCGTCCGCCCCCGTAAGCTGGCAGAAAAGCCACTCCACGTGAGCATGTCGGTTTCCCCGCTCACCCTCCTGAAGATCATATTCCAGAGTGTTGTACTGGGAAGCGATCCGGCACACTGCCTCCACCGCTTCAGGATGAAGAAGGGATCGCCCCAGATTGGTGTGTACCACAACCCCCGTGGTATTGATAAGGGGGATCAGCTGGGGAACACTCCGGCGCATGCAGAGGAGTTCCGCCTCTTTAAGAAGAGATTCCACCGAAAGATCTTCCATCTCTCCCTGCCGGATCTTCTGGCGTGCATAGCCGATCACCTCAGCGATAATGCTTTTCACAGCCTCGCGCCCTATAGCTGCTTCTGCGTGAATCACCCAGTCTGCAGCAAGGATCTCATCCATGGAAGGAATCTTCCGTAAAAGAGCCCGTCTCGATGCATCAAGCAAAAAAACCACCCCGTTCACAAAATAACGTTTTCCGTCACATTCCCGTTCCCCAAAAAACCTTTATCTCAAAAACTACGGCTATTATAATACTGTTTTTTCCTGTATTCTTGGAGCAGTTTACCACCATACGTTCTATCAAAATTTTCCATAAAAGAGGAGTTGGTCTGTCATGCTGATTGATGCCCGCGGAAAAAACTGCCCCCAGCCAGTGATACTCACTAAAAAAGCTATCGACGAGGGTCATGAAAACTTTACAGTGATCGTGGATTCAGATATCCCGGCGCAGAATGTGGGGCGCCTTCTCGAAAAATCCGGCTTTTCCTTCTCCAGGGAGCCGGGGAACCCTGGCATCACTCTCAAGGCCTCCCGAAACAGCGTTCCTCAAGCGGAGGTGGAAAGATGTCCCCTGGAAGAGCCTTCACAGAAGCCCGGAGAAGACTTTGTCCTCGTCATATGCCACCGTATTCTGGGAGGAGCGGATCCGGATCTCGGAGAAGTCCTCATAAAGGGATTTCTAAGTACCATAGCAGAAAAAGAGCGGTTACCCAAGAGCATTATTCTCATGAACGAAGGGGTATACCTTGCGGAGCTGGGATCCTCCACCCTGGAGAGTCTCGAAAAGATGCTTCATCAGGGAGTGGAGCTTCTCGTCTGCGGCACCTGCACGAATCACTTTGGCATTACCAAACAGATCGGAGCAGGAACCATCTCGAACATGTTCGATATCACCGAGGCCATGATCTACGCCTCCCGGGTCATAAGCATTCCCTAGGAAAGAACCAAAAAAGATGCGGGGGACCATGGATTTCCTTCCATAGCCCCCCGCAGGGAAAGAGACAGCAGATCAGGATTCGTCGTCATCCACCTTGAGAAAGGCGAGAAAGGCTTCTTGAGGAATGGAAACCCGACCGATCATCTTCATCTTTCGTTTTCCTTCCTTCTGCTTCTCCAACAGCTTTCGCTTTCTCGTAATATCTCCACCGTAGCACTTGGCGAGCACATCTTTTCGGAGAGCCTTTATATTCTGTCGCACGATAACCTTTTTACCGATGCTTGCCTGGATGGGAACTTCAAAAAGCTGCCGGGGGATCAGTTCTTTAAGGGCTCGTGTCACCGCAAGCCCCCGCCGATAGGCAAAATCCCTGTGGCAGATAAAGGAAAAGGCATCCATGGACTCCGAGGCGATAAGGATATCGACCTTCTCCAAGGCCCCCGGAAAGAAGCCGATATGTTCGTAGTCGAGAGAGGCATACCCTCGGGAGAGCGATTTGAGCTTGTCGTGAAAATCAAAGATAAACTCCGCAAGAGGGACCTCATAGACAAGGCGAACCCGCTCGGGGGTGATGTAGTCCATAGATTTGAAAACCCCTCGCTTATCCTGACAGAGCTGCATCACCTTCCCTACGTAGTCCGGAGGAAGAAAGGTAGTGAGGCGAATATAGGGCTCCCGGATCTCCTCAATCTCACCCAGCGGAGGAAAGTCCGAGGGGCGATGCACTTCGACAACCTCCCCGTTAGTCTTCTGGATCTGGTAGACAACGTTCGGTGTGGTGGCCACCAGATCTACTCCGTACTCTCTCCGCAGCCTCTCCTTGGCAATGTCCATGTGAAGCAATCCCAGAAAGCCGCAACGGAAGCCGAAACCAAGCGCAGTGGAGGTTTCGGGGATAAACTCAATGGCGCTGTCGTTGAGGGTAAGCTTTTCCAGAGCATCGCGAAGATGGGGATAGTCTTCCCGCTCCAAGGGATAGAAACCGCAGAAGACTACGGGCTTCACCCGTTTGTATCCCGGAAGGGCTTTCGGAGCGGGAGTCACGGCAGAGGTGACCGTATCTCCCACCCGAGCCTCTTCCAGGGATTTCATGTTGGTGATAACGTACCCCACCTCTCCTGCCTGAAGAACCTCCACGGGAACCATGCCGGGAGAAAAGACGCCAAGCTCCTCCACCTCTCCCCGTTTCCCCTGAGCCATGAAGGTGATGGCATCCCCCTTACGCAGCGTTCCCTCCACCACCCGGATGTAGCAGACAACCCCCCGGTAGTTGTCGTAGATAGAATCGAAGATAAGGGCCTGCAAAGGTTTTTGGGGATTTCCCCGAGGGGGGGGGACGTTACGAACTATACTTTCAAGGATATCTTCGATTCCTCTGCCATCCTTGGCACTGCAGAGAATGAGATTATCCGTATCAATACCGATAAGCTCATGAATCTCCTCCGCCACCTTTTCAGGCTGCGCCGAAGGAAGATCAATCTTATTGATTATAGGAAGAAGCTCCAGCTCCTGATCTACCGCAAGATAGGCGTTGGCCATGGTCTGGGCTTCTACCCCCTGGGCGGCATCCACCACAAGAAGAGCCCCCTCGCACGCCGCTAGGGAGCGGGAAACTTCGTAGCTGAAATCTACGTGCCCAGGGGTATCGATAAGATTGAGCTGATAGACATGCCCGTCCTTGGCGGTATATTTCATGCGTACCGGCACGAGCTTTATGGTAATGCCCCGTTCCCTCTCAAGCTCCAGAGAGTCGAGAAACTGCTCCTTCATATTCCGGGACGTTACGGTCTCGGTTTTTTCCAAAAGCCGATCTGCCAACGTGGATTTTCCGTGGTCCACATGGGCGATGATACAAAAATTTCTTATGTGCTGAGAATCCAAGGGAAACACCTCTTCACCTATTTTAGGAATGCCCGCAGATTCTACCACATCCGAAAGAGAGTCCAAAAGATTCTTTACAGGAAAGGATATTCTGAAGGCAAAAAATTTTCGGAGGCGAAAGCTCAGGATCTTCTCTCAAAAGTGCCGAAAACTACCGGCTCCCCCTCATGCACCATTATTTTTCCCCGAGCCATGACGGTACGGATGCCCAGAGAAGAGTTATCCAGGAAGACCATATCCGCATCCCCTCCCGGCTCTAGATGCCCCTTTCTTGCGGGGAGGCGATAGTGATCTGCGGGAGAAGAGGTAATCACCTTCAAAGCTGTCTCCAGAGGGATATGCTCCTGAAATACCGCATCTCGGACCTCGGGCCATACGGAGCTACAGCTCCCCACGGATAACCCCTGGAAATTCCCCTGGGTATCAAAGTTGGGAAGGCTCCCCTGTCCATCGGAGCTGAAAGATATCTGCTCCACAGGAATGCCCGCATCAAGATACCGCTTGAGAGCCTTGCTGCACTTCACCTCCCCCTCCTCCAGAAAAAGAGGGATTGTGCTGGTGGTAACATCCACATAGCCTCCCTCAAGGCCATAGCGGAGAGACTCCTCGAAAAGTTCGGGATTACGGTTCAGATGGGTGGGAATAAACTGCGCCAGGGTAAGCTCTGATCGGGCCACCACCTCAAAGAGAAGATCCAGATTTCCCGGCCCGTCTCCGAGATGCACATTCACCAAGCAGCCTTTGCCGCTGAGCATCCCCGCCACATGGGCCACCGCCCCTATTTTGATAAGCTCCTCCAGAAGGGGCTGGGAAGAACGATGATCCGAGATGGCCACCTCTCCAATACCGATAAGTTTATCCAACAGTACAAGATCATCCTGAACATGCCCCGAAAAGGTGCGCAGGGGGAGCTGATACGATCCCAAAAGAGCCCAGGCGCTGATCCCCTCTTCTTCGAGAGCCCGCGCCTTAGCGATCAAGCTTGAGGTATGGCGGCTCACAGAGTCGGTTCCCAAAACACCGATCACTGAGGTCACCCCGGCAGTGGTAAGTTCTGAGAGAGTAATTTCAGGGGTTCGGGTAGCAAAGCTTCCCTCCCCGCCTCCGCCGATAATATGCACGTGATTATCTACAAAACCTGGCACCACAAGACATCCCGAAGCATCCATCACGGTAAGATTCGGCAGGGTTTCCCGGGCTGCAAAAGACTCCCCCATCCAGAGAATTTTTTCTCCTCCCACGAGGATGCTCCTCCTTCCCAAAGCTTCCGGGGCGTAGACTTCGGCGTTTTCGATAAGTGTAAACATAATCTTCCTCCTCAACCTTAAGCAAATTGATAAAGCGTTTCGGCTCCTTAGCTATCTCTCTACCATGGGCACTTCTTCCCCACGTAGACCCCATAGCTGTAGTAGGGGTTGTACTTCTCGTAGAGAGCCATTTCTCGCTCTTCCGCCCCCACCACATCTCTTGCCTGGGGGGTTCCGCTGTGACGCTCAAGGAATGCCTCAAAGCAGCTCTGCATGGGGCGGTAGTAATGCTCCAGCCAGCAGTGGGAAGGAAGGATGAAGTACCCCTCCGGAGTATAGCCGTGCTCCTCAAGGATTCGCATCTTTGCAGAGGCAAGGTCAATCTCGGGGTATTCTCTCTGCCAATGAGATTCGATCTCCCTAGGACGAGCTACGGTGAGCCAGGTGATTTCGGAAACCACCAGCTTCCCCTCGGGTTTGAGGAGGCGCCTCCAGGCAGCAATTCCCGCTTGAAAACCCATGTTGTAAATGGCCCCCTCAGACCAGATGAGGTCAAATTCCTCATCCGCAAAAGGGAGGGCATCCATAGAACACTCTAGGGTGGTAATCTTCTCTGCCACCCCCCGAGAGCGGGCTCTGATCTGTAGTTCTTCGAGAAACTCCGGCAGAAAATCCACTGCGGTTATATGGGCGTCCAACTCCTTAGCGAGAATGAGAGTAGATGCCCCAGTGCCACAGCCGATATCCGCTATCTTCAGGGGGCGGGATGGGTCAAGGGAAGCGAGCTTCAAAGCCTGTCTCGTCTCCTCCTCGCCTCCCGGGCCCTGCCTGTGATTTTGCTTGTGCAGATCAATCAAAAGCTGCATGTGCAGATCTTCCATCTGGGCTTCTCCATTTTTCCACGTCAAAACGGCATATAAGTGCTGCAAACTACAGTTATGTTAGCAATTTTTCTGCCAACTCCAGGGCATCCACGGGCCAGAAACACTCCGGCCGGGGGCGGTAAACTCCGGGATCTCCCGCTTGGGGGCGACAGTTCAAAATCTGGTGGCTCCACCGGGATGGGATGGCATCCAGCCCGTAGAGAGCCCCCATAATGGCTCCGCAAATGGCGGCGTTGGTATCCGTATCTCCCCCCCGCATAACCGTATCCACCACCGCTTCTTCAAGACTCGGAGCGTGAAGCATCTGCCAGAGAGCATTCTGAAAGGCGATGAGCACCCAACCCTGATGCCGGAGATAGTCCTTCGGAGGCGCCAGGGCTGCTTCCTCAAGAACTTTCTGTAGCGCCGGTTCCAACGGCATCTGCTGCGCCCACTCCTGCATCTTTTCGTAGAGGTCTTTAGGTGTACATCCTGAAGCAATGCCGTGGGCGATCCCCATGGCAAAGAGGGCATTTGCTTGCTGACAGAGCGGGTGGGGGTGTGTAAGTGCCGCATCCTGTACAGCCCATTCCGCCACGTGAGACAACTCATGTTTGGCACCGAAAATTCCGAGGGGGCTGATGCGCATCATGGCTCCGTTAGCCTGACTCTGGGGGTTAAGGATTCCCCGCAATGCTCCGGAGATGGTGGTGCCACAGTCAAAGGGATGAGAATCCAGCCAGTAGCGATACTCCTTCAAAGCCGCCTGAGGGTCGTAGAATCCCGTTTTCACAAGCATCCGGGCAAGAAGTAGAGCCATTTCGGAATCATCCGTAGGCTGACCTGCCAGGGTATCCCATGTACCTCCCGCCGCCAGCTCCCGAACTCCCTCGGGGTAGCGCTGCCGAATCTCTTCGTGGGGCTGAAACTCCACCAGACTGCCCAAAGCGTCCCCCGCGAGCTGTCCGAGCAGACACCCTTGAGCGCGATTAGCATAAGCATAGTTTTTTCCCATGTTTTTGTTCCTTCTTCTCTTCTTTCATTTTACTGGCATTTCTCCGGCATATTTCCACAAGAAAACAACGATTACTCGTCGGAGCAGGTAGTAGTTACGTTATACATTCTTCCTCACTCTACCGCAACCCATGGTTGCCAATCCGATATCAATCCTAATTTTTGCCATTCTAGCATAGACTCTCCTCAGGACATGAAAGCCCCTATCTATCGGAACTCTCCGAAAGACAAGGGCTTTGACCGTTGTAAGTCATGAAATATATTAAGAAAAAACAAGCAACCGTCGGGTTTTTAGATTCTCCCGACGGTTACATTTTCTCTGATGGCGGAGGAGGTGGGATTTGAACCCACGAGACAGGTTTAGGCCCGTCTACACGCTCTCCAGGCGTGCGCCTTCGACCTCTCGGCCACTCCTCCGTAGTTATGGACGTACATTTTTACAGCCTATTACTGGCGGAGAGGGTGGGATTTGAACCCACGGGACGGCTCAACACCGCCCAGACGATTTCGAGTCGCCCGCCTTCGACCGCTCGGCCACCCCTCCGCATAATCGCCCCTATAGGAATATGTGCAACGGAGGGGATTGTACCGCAAAAAGAGACTTGTGGCAAGATGCTTTTTCGCCTCTTTCCATATTGAACAAAAAGCCCTATTTGGTTTACAATACGGGGAAGTCCCACTCAGGAATCCCCCGGGGAGAATCCCCTGGTTTTTTCACCGTTTTTTACTGGAAAACCCTTGTGGGATCCAAAAAAAGGAGAGGTGTAGCTATGGAAAGTACAAAGATTGTCGTCGCTCTCGGAGGAAACGCATTACAGGAAGCAGGAACCCCCCCCACGGCAGAAGCCCAGCTTGATGTGGTACAGAAGACCGCCGCTCACCTGGCGGAGATCAGCTGTCGGGGCTATGAAATGGCAGTAGTCCACGGAAACGGTCCCCAGGTAGGGCGTATTGTCCTCGCCCAGGAGATCGCTGCGGCAGCGAACCCCCAGACCCCCGCCATGCCCTTTGATGTCTGTGGATCAATGAGTCAGGGGTATATCGGCTATCACATTCAGCAGGCTCTCCGGGATGCCCTGCGGAATCGTAATCGCAACGTTCCTGTGGTAACCCTCGTCACTCAGGTTGTTGTGGATCCCAGGGATCCGGCTTTCGAAAAACCAACCAAACCCATCGGCCCCTTCTATTCCGAGGAAGAAGCAAAACGCATTGCCGAGGAGAAGGGATACGTCATGAAGGAAGATGCCGGAAGAGGATGGCGCCGTGTAGTAGCATCTCCGGAACCAAAGAAGATTACTGAGATTGATGCGGTAAAGCGCCTCTGGGATACCACCATCGTCGTTACCGCAGGGGGGGGAGGTATCCCTGTGATAGAGAACATGGATGGCTCCCTCACGGGGGTAGCGGCTGTAATCGACAAGGATCTTGCTGCGGAAAAGCTCGCTGAGGATATTGGGGCGGATGTTCTTCTCATTCTCACAGAAGTGGATCGGGTATGCCTTAATTTTAACAAACCGGATCAGCGGGTTCTTTCCTCCATGACCGTATCCGAGGCTATCGGCTACATCGAAGAAGGGCATTTTGCTCCCGGAAGCATGCTCCCCAAGGTGATGGCAGCGGTGAAATTTGCCCGAACTTTCCCCGGCAAGAAAGCTATCATCACGTCTCTTTCTAAAGCAGTGGAAGCTCTGGACGGAAAAGAAGGCACCGTAGTCACCATGGCCTAAGCAACGCAGGAATAAACGGAAAACAACAACACTACCATACGATGAAGAGCCGAACTCTCTTGAAAGTTCGGCTCCTTCTGCTCCGCAGGTCTCTCCCCTGCTTTTGTCATGGCTATTTTTTTCGTCTGGTCAGGAAAAAATCCTGGAGAACTTTTTTGCACTCTTCCTCGAGAATCCCCCGGTAAACCTTGCAGCGGAAGGGCATTCTCGAATCCTCCGGAATATTATAGAGCGTTCCCGCTCCCCCTGCCCGGGGATCTGAAGCTCCGTAACAGATGCTTGCCACCCGGCACTGCAGGAGCGCCCCACAACACATGGTACAGGGCTCCAGGGTTACGTAAAGCTCTGCTCCATCAAAGCGCCATGAGCGCTCCCGCAGAGCCGCCTTTCGAAGAACCTCAAGCTCCGCATGCCCCAAAGGACTGTTATGCTGAACCCGGACATTGCCTGCGGAGGCAAGAACCTCCCCCCCACGGACAAGTACCGCCCCTACGGGGACATCCCCTCTCCGGGCGGCCTTCTCGGCCTCTTCCAGAGCAAGACGCATGTACTCTTCCCGATGGGCCCAAGTCACGAAAAGGCTCTCCCTAAGAGGCGGCAACAAAAGACATGTCAAAAAAACGCCCTTCTGAAACGGAAAAACTCCACAAGGCACAAAAAAAATTCATTTACATTTTTCTCACATTTCTTCCGGTAAAAATCTCGTACATTTCTTTTTTGAGGGCCTGCTTTATCCGTTTCTTCTCCCGGGGGATGAAGTCTTTTTTGCCCGCTCCGAAGAGATAGTTGTCAAGATCAAACTCCTTGAGAATCATCTTGGTCTGGAAGATATTCTCCTGATAGACGTTAACATCGATCATCTGGTATTTATCCCTGGTATCACTGGCAATGTAGTTCTGGATGGAGTTGATTTTATGATCAATAAAGATTTTCTCTCCGTCTACCGTACGAGTAAATCCCCGAACCCGATAGTCGATGATCGCGATATCCGGATCGAATTCGTGAATAAGATAGTTCAACGCTTTGAGGGGGGAGATGCGGCCACAGGTAGAGACATCGATATCCGCTCGAAAGGTGCTGATCCCCTGATAAGGGTGGCTTTCGGGATAGGTATGCACCGTGATGTGGCTTTTGTCGAGATGTGCCACTACTGCATCAGGAAGAGGTCCCGGAGCCTCATCTTCCTCTTCAACTTTGGGATCAAACTCCGGTAAGTCTCCATTTTCGGGAGAATCGTGCTGCTCGACCATCTCCTCTGAAACAAGCATAGTCACGCTGGCGCCCTGAGGATCGTAGTCCTGCTTAGCAATGTTCAAAATCTGTGATCCGATGATATTGTTGACTTCTGTGAGAATTCCCGTAAGGCGATCCGCATTGTATTCTTCATCAGTGTAGGCGATGTATTCCTTACGGTGTTGCGGTGTTTTAGCGTAGCAGATGTCGTACATGTTAAAACTCAAGGTTTTCGTGAGGTTATTAAAACCGTAAAGCTTCATCTTTTTTACCTTTTTGACGGGTTTTATTTCCAACTTTCTACCTCCCCTATGTTTACCAGGGCCTGCTCTGTGCAAACCGGCTTTCCTTCCTATTCTGGAAGAAACCTTTTCCTCTTTCCAAGACCACAGGAACGCTACGTAAACAGATTCCATCCCGGAAAGTCCATGACTGCCCTTCTGGACTGCCATTACAACTCCAAACACAACAAAATCAGGAGGAAGACATGTGGCATGCAGTACGTCTTCCTCCATTCCGGAGGTCCATTATACGCTATTTTTTCAATTTAGGAATATCCCGGGCAAAAAACGGGAACTTTCCCGTGAAAGTTTCTCCTAAAAGCTCCAGCTTACACTCAGGCCGATGAGCTGGGTATCCCCGTCGATGAGGCGGGAGGGGTAAACACCGATACGCGGATCTCCCGCAATGTAGCGGTTATCCATATTGAGATACATGTAGGAGAGATCGACCGTCCAGCGCTCTCCCTTCCAGCCGAAGCCTACACAGTAGATCTGCCGGTCATCCGTGGGAACGATGTAATCTACATACGCATCGGGAATGGGAGATTGATCGTAGACGTACCCCAGCCGCAGATCCCACGTATCCGAAAGAGCATATTCCACTCCAATGGCATACCGCCAGGCATCTTTCCAGTGTTTGGGAGAGTAGGAAGAGCGGGAATCCGGATTGATCGGAACCAGGGGGTCATCATAGTAGATAGTCATGGAATCATAGGTGCTCCACTTAGTCCAGACTCCCCCGATCTCCACGGAGAGGCGATCGGAGATCTGATAAGCCCATCCCAGGGAAAGAGTATCCGGCAAGGTTACATCTCCACGCGCTCCTGTGTTTTCAAAAAATCCCTCCGGAATGGTGTAGGGGTCGGGAAGAGTGGGCTTCTGAAAGGTGATATCCCCCTTGAGGCTCTGCTTTACCGAACTTCGCCAGCTCAGGCCGAAACGGGATTTCTCCGTGGGACGCCAGTGAAGAGCGATATTCATACCATATCCCCAGCTATCTCCGAGAAGATGGCTGTCGATATCTGCCATGTGGGTAGAAGGGTCGGGAAGCGTCCCCGATGCAATGGCAGCCCAATCAAGTTTTTTCCAGGTATCATACTGAAACCACATGGCCTCTACTCCAAGGGCAACCGAAAGAGTATCGTTCAGCTTCCACGCGTAGACGGGGTTCAACGAAAGGCTGGTAATTTCCGTTTTATAATGATTATAGCGTCCAAACCAATCATGGTCGAAATCCGTTCCCAAACCAAAGCGAGTGAAAAGACCAATCCCCCACCATTGGGTGTCACTAATCTGTTTGGTATAGTACATATGGGGGGGCCAGAAGGTTTTGTCCCGATTTGAGCCGATTCCCCAATCGAAAGCTTCTATCTTTGCAGAAGGGGTGATGGCTGTAAATCCAAGCATCATTTGCTCTCCCTGAAGCTGGGTAATGCCTGCAGGGTTAAAGTAGACCGCCGAAGGGTCGTCTGCCCGCCCCACAAGAGTACCCCCAAGGGCATTTCCCCGGGCCCCAAATTCGTACAGCGCAAATCCTGCGGCCAGAGCTTTACCGGGAAACAATACAAGCCCCCAGAGCACAAGAAACACACCGTAAAAAAACTGCCATCTCTCCCGATTTCTCGCTACCAAAAACACCACTCCATCTCCCCCTCGTCTGTAGGCCTTAAAAAACATCGCAACGCCAGAAAAGGCGAGACCCGAGCGCCACAGTCAGGCAAGCAGAGGTTCTCTCTTTTCATAACGTTGCCATACTTGCAGAAACTCTCAAGAAGGCCCTGATCAAAATACACGGCTACGTACATGTATAGCATAGGCATGCAATTCTTTCTATAGAGTGGATTTCTTTCTTTCTCCCCTATCGTCACAATATTCTAATAGACTTTACCAAAAGCGTTGCATAGCTTCCACGCGGAAGGGTGAAAGAAAGGCTTACTCTTTGAAATTTTCCTGATTCTTCAGGTTCTACAAAGGCTTGCATCTTCCGGGGAAAAACCAGAGAGGGACGTTGAAAAGATCCGAAATAGGCTCTTTGAAGCTCTGGAAGAGCAAACATTTCAGGAGAGAGAGACCGTTCTTTCAAAACCCCTATCCAGAGCTTGTAAAGATTCGGCTCCATGGGGGGTGTCTCCGCTGCATGCGAAGGAATTTCACAGGGTTCCGGAAGGAAGAAGGAGGCTTTCTTTGATACTCCCACAGGGAAGCTCCAGAGGGCGCAGGAAACGCAGAGAAGATCCTCCTCCTGCCATCCCTGAAAGAGGTAGTTTCCGAGAAGCCGGTTCCAGAGAAAGGACTGGAAGGAGGAGATATAAATCCCCAAAAGCTCTCCCGAAAGGGTGTTGACTCCCTTCCAGAATCCCGAGGGGGAATCGTCCTGCCGTAGCATGCTGAGAACTTTCAGTGGGAGCCCTTTTTTGCAGAAAGGATAGATCTTGCGCCAATCTCCCCAGTGCCGGGAGATAAAAACACTTCTGCGCCGTACTCTCTGGGGGGCCTGGGGATGAATCTCGGTAAAGTAGAGCTTTAGAGCTTCTGAGGGGTTCCCCTGAAGGAGCTTTTCCGCAAAAAACTCCCGGGTATTTCCCTGGGCACCGAAACGCTGATCATCGTAATAGTTCGGCATCCCCCGACGAGAGATTTCATGGGCCTTTTCGCAGATTGCATGGGCCTCCCCGGCAGAGGGAATCTCCCGAAGTACCAGCTGGAAGGCATTTTCCGTAATCCAGAGAGGCCCCATGGGTTCCTCAGCATATCCCTCCAAGGAAGAGCAGAGATCCCCCTCTCGATAGCTGAGGTTGCGATGAGAGGGCACCGTTACAAATTGTACAGTCTCCCCCTGACGATCCTTCTTTCCTCCATAACGAATCTCACTTTCAGGGACCCTGCATGCACGAGAAAGCCTTTGAAGCGCTTCCAGCGTGGTGATTCCCCGTTTCCAGAGGCGATAGACAGCATACGCCCCCCGTGAAGCTATGGGAAGAGAGATACGCTCCTCCACCTGAAAATCCTGCGGGGTACTTTTTATCTTCACGCATCTTCACCTGCTCTCCATTTATAGTGTTTTAGAAGATTTAACAATAAGAACACCTTTACTTTTGCCTCCTCTAAATATACTTCAGGATTCTCCAAGCTCCAAGAAAGGATCTCCAAAACTTTTTATTTTGAAAGACTCCATGCAAGACAGAAAAAACAATATTGCACACAAGGCGAGGATGTGCTATGCTGGAACACAAATGTACACGACATTTATCGGAGGTGATTTGCTTTGCAGGTTGTTCAGATAGGGGCTGGTCTGGTAGGACAGGTTATCGTAGAGGATCTTCTTAAAGATTTTGAAGTTACCGTGGTGGACCCCAACCCGAAGGCTCTCGAAAAGCTTAAAGAAAAGTTCCCTCAGATAACCACCGAGGTAGCCTCGGGGACGGATGTTGCGGCGTTGCGGAGAATTCTCGAGAAAGCCGATGTGGCAACCGCAGGAGTACCGGGACAGTTCGGATACGAGATGATGAAGGCGGTTATCGAGACGGGAACATCTCTCGCTGACATCTCCTTCATGGCGGAGGATTTCGATCTTCTTCACAATCTGGCGCTGAAAAATGATGTCACCGTGGTACCCGATATCGGAGTAGCTCCGGGGATGTCCAACTTCCTTATGGGACGGGGAGCAGCTCTTATGGATGAGGTGGATGAGGCCTTTATCTACGTGGGTGGCATTCCTGATAAACCCGTACCTCCCTTCAATTATCAGGTAACCTGGTCTCCTAAGGATTGCATCGAAGAGTTTACCCGTCCCGCCCGGTACATTCGGGAGCGCAAGCTCGTGGTGGACGAGGCTACTTCGGGGCTCCACCTTAAAGATTTCCCCGTGGGGACTCTGGAGGCCTTCTACACGGACGGACTCCGGAGCCTTTTAAAGAATATTCCAGGACGTAACGTGGGAGAGATGACCATGCGCTGGCCGGGGCACGTGGAGCAGATGCGCCTTCTCCGGAGCATGGGACTCTTCGATGCAACTCCTCGAAAGCTCGGCGGTGCCGAAGTCTCCCCTCTGGAAGTGGCGGCGGACCTTCTCTTTCCCATGTGGGAGATGAAGCCTGAAGAGGGAGATCGGGATCTTACGGTGATGCTTGTAGAGGTAGAAGGCTTCCGGGGTAAGGATCGGGTACGCTACAGCTGGTATCTGGAGGACCGTTTCGATGAAATTACCTGGAACACCTCCATGAGCCGCTGTACCGGATGCACCTGCGCCATCTTCGCCCGGGCTCTCGCCAAGGGGCTGATCCCCCAAAAGGGAGTTTTAGCCCCGGAAAAGCTTGCCGCTTCGGATCCCCTCTTCGAGTTCGTCATGGAGGAACAGAAAAAACGACGCATTACCTACCGGGAAACCTTTGAGTGCACGAAGGATGTGCGTGAATAGCAGCAGGTAGAACGTACACAATCCCCCCGAAGGAGTGCTCCACGAGAAGAGGCTCTCTCCGGGGGGATTTTCTTATGAACAAAAAGCTACAACCGTTTTTCCGGGGAGGACAAAGGGGCCAAAGAGGATCTTACTCCTCGTATTCCTCGTCGTCATCATCTCCTGCATCGAAGGCATCCATGACAAAGGAGTCGTAATAGGGCACAAGATCCTCGGGATCAAGAAGAAGTTCTTCATCTTCGGTATTCAAAAGAGTAACCTTTCCAAGAGCAAGCCCCTCTTTGGTTATCTGAAGAATCCAGGGGAAACGAAGCACCGAAGCGTTGAACTCTCTGTTTTTAGCTTTTTCCGTGCAGTCATCCACAAGAACGGGGATATCTTCCAGGTCGAGAATTTCTGCTATCTTCTCCTGAAAATCTCCCGCCTCTTCCATCAGTTCTTCCTCCCCTTCCACGTCTTCCGTGACGTAGAGGTAGCCGACAAAAGGCGCCAGAGAAAGATGGAGAGGTTCTTTGTTTTCGAAGAGGACGAGAAGAATCTGTTCGATATCCACCTGGCCGTTAAAGAACTTGGGTTCGTGTTTCTTGTGCTCCTTATCCCGGTAGTCCAGGCTGGAGTAACGGCTCCGAAGTGCGGGGGCAGGACCAAAAGAGGCTATCCGCCGCCAGTTCTGGCGTATCATGGGCTCTCCGCAGAAGGGGCAGGAAGAACCCTCTTCAAGCTGCAGAAGATCCGTCACGTGAGAAGTGCTGAAATCCCGTCCCCAGCAGGCTCCTGTACAGTGATAGTCAGGTTTGTTCGCCCCTACCGCCACGTTTACAAGCCCCTCAACGCTGTGATCGGCCACCATCATGACCTTTTCCGGAACCCCCTGAGGCCCTAGATACCCCCCGAGAATCCCCATAGCCTTGTGGAGTTCTTCGGAAGTGGCGAGACGTACCGAGGAGATGTTAAGATATTTGGCGAGCTTGAGAGTGCTAATTTTCCGATCTCCGCGCATGAGAGCTACCACCACCCGGGGGCTCTCCTCTCCTTCGGTGGCAAAAAACATCGTTTTGAGGGTCTCTTCCGGCTGGAGCTTCAGCTGCCGGCAAAGCTCTTCAATGGTATCCGCTCCAGGGGTGTGAACCTCGGTGAGAGGCTGAGGATTTCCCCGTTCTTCCTCAGAAAAATCCTCCAGAATAAGGGCGTGGGGATGAGCCGCCTGGCAGCACTCGGCGCAGATAAATCCTTCACAACCCTTCCAGGCATGAGATTCCGCAGGAGCGTAGAGCGACACTCGCTCTTCCCAGACTCCCTCGACGTATACCGCCTCTTCAATCACCGCCGTAAGCACATCCAGACCAGCAAGAGTCCCGTGCAGGCGGGCATAGAAGTCCTCCATCCAAACCGACAGAGAATCTATATCCGAGAGAATTCCCGAAAGATGGAGTGTTTTACCTCCCTCTTCCATAAAAAGAAAGGGGAGCTGATCCTCCGTTTTAAGCGTTCTTGAGGCAACCGCCAGAGCCCCCTCTTCGGGGATATCTGTACGAATCTGCTGAACTCCCCGGGCAGAAAAGGTTTCTTGCAGCACATGCAGAAGGTTTTCTCGAAGTCCCACTCCAAGAGGAAGCAGCTGCAACGTATCTCCATGATTATCGTAGAGGGCATATCCACCTTTTACGATATTTACAAGTCCCGTATCCTTCACCTTGGCGGGACCACTTTTGTTTGTGGGTACAAAAAGCGAAGACATGTACATGATCTTTCCTCCTTGCCTCTGGGCAGACTTTTTACAGACAGCTTCCGAACCCCTACGCAGTGTAACAGAAGAAAGGATTTTCCTCATCTCTATCCTTCTCATTCTGTTTGTGCAAAAGATAAAGATTTGGCATAAGATTTTTTTCATCCCCAGAAGTTCGAAAGTATTGTATGATATGAAGCGTCTCTTCTTCAAAACGTCTCTTCTCCAGAAGATCTCTTTATGGAAATCACGGAAAGGCGGTATCAAACCTCCATGCCCATAAGCCCTATTCCAGAAGTGAAATCCCTGCGCGAATATATCTACGATTTCCTTCGCCATGAAATGAATTCGGGAAAGATCAAACCCGGCTCCTTTCTCAACCTCAATGAGTTAAGCCGAGACTTGGGAATGAGCAAAACCCCTCTTCGGGATGCCCTGCTTCACCTGGAGGCAGAGGGATTTGTCACCTTCTTTCCCCGCAAGGGAGTTATGGTAAACCTTCTCTCTCTGGAAAAGATCCGGGACATCTACGAAATTATCGGCGCCCTGGAAGCTCAGACCATTCACAGCATAGGAGGGCTCATCACTCCCAAGGACATCGACCATATGGATCAGCTAAACCAGGAGATGCAACAGGCTCTGGAAAAGGACGATTTTCCTCTTTTCTATGAGAAAAATCTTGCTTTTCACGATGTATACTTGAAGCTCTCCTCTAATCAGGAGCTGGTTCATACGGTACAGATCCTCAAGCAGAGGCTCTACGATTTCCCCCGGATAAAGGGTTTCGTGAAGGAGTGGGAAATACGATCCACAGGAGAGCATGAGGATATCATCCACCGCCTCCGACAGGGAGACCTCTGGACGGCGGCGGACTACATCCGGGACGTGCACTGGTCGTTCAAGGTTCAGGAACGCTTTATCCGGAAGTATTACTTTCTCCATCAAGAAGAGAACTTCCCTGAGAGAACGGGTCAGAAAAAACAGCTCTGATCTTCCGGGAAAATCACGAAGGGGCTTTGGATTTTCCCAAAACCCCTTCGTGTTGCCCTTGTGGAACGCGAGCATCTATCCCAAAAAAACCTTGTAACGTTACTATTTTGAGGAGAGAAGATCCTCTTTGCGAAGATTAAAGAAAATGCAGTAGAGCACGGGAACCACCAGAAGGGTAAGAAGGGTAGCAAAGGTAAGACCGAACATGATAGTCACCGCCAGAGGGCCAAAGAAGTCGTCGAAGATCAGAGGAGCTACGCCAAGTACAGTGGTCATAGCGGCCATCATTACCGGTCGGATACGGGTTATGGTGGCGTGTATCACCGCTTCGTAAGGCAGTTTCCCCTCCCGGATTTCAAGGTTCACCTGATCCAGAAGCACAATACCGTTTTTCAGGAGCATCCCCGCCAGGCTGAGGAGACCCAGAAGAGCTACAAAGCTGAAGGGCTGTCGTAAAAGGAGAAGTCCTGACGTTACTCCGATGATGGAGAGGGTCAGGGTGAGCATGAGCATAACCGGCTGTCGGAAGGAGTTGAAGAGCATCACCAACAGCACCACCATAAGCAGGAAGCTCAGGGGGACAAATTTCATCACCGCCGCTTGGGCATCCTGAGAACTCTCATGATCTCCCCCCCACTCTAAAAGATATTCAGGGGGAAGCTCCAGAGCCTCAATCAGGGGAGCCAGCTCACTGAAGAGCTGCTGGGTATTGTACCCTTCTGTGGGATCGCACTGAACAGTGAGGGTAAGCATCCGATCCCGCCTGCGGAGAGAGGCATTTTCAAAGGTAGTCTCCAGACTCCGCACCACCTGCCCCAGGGGAATAAACCGCTGAAGGTTGGGGCTCCAGATCTGGGTAGCCAGCACATTCTCCACCTTCCCCCGTTCCTCCTCAGGAAGCCGGATCTTGATGGGAAGCATCTGGTCATCATCCCGGAAGAGCCCCGCAGTGTAACCATCATAAGCCATCTGTACCGCCTGGTTGATCTGAGGCCGGGTCAATCCTGCTCGCTTGGCCTGATTCTCTGCAATGATAGGACGTATTACTTTTACCTTCATACGCCAGTCGTCGGTAACCCCCATAGTGTGAGGATTGGCAAGCATGATTTTTCGAACCTCATTGGCAAGGCCTCGGAGGACACTCTCCCGGGGACCACTCAGACGAGCTTCGATCTGAGGTGCTGAGCCGGAGCCCTTGGAAAAGCGCTTTACCTGAATGGGGCGCGCCTGAGGGACGAGATTTTCTACTTCCCGCAGGGCCTTGGGGATAAAGGCATCCAGATCTTTAGCATCTCTGAGGGATACGATAAACTGCCCGTAGGAGCTGTTGGAATCTGCCGGGCTATACGTAAGGGTAAAGCGAAGGGCTCCCCCTCCCGCAAAGGTACTGTAGGAATCAACTTCCTCCTGAGACTCCAGCCACTTCTCCACCACCTGCATTTGGGCAAGGGTATCATCGATATGGGTCCCCTCGGGCATCCAAAAATCAATGGTACATTCCGCTCGTGTGGAGGGAGGAAAGAAGATCTTTTCCACAAACTGGAAGGAGAAGACCGAGAGCACGAGCAACCCCACCAGCGAGAGCATAAAGGCATAACGGAAGCGAATAAGCGTTTCCAGAAGTCCCTGAAAGAGCTTGAAAAATTTTGATCCGTAGGGATCTTTGGTCTCCCCCTCCTTAGGGGGACGGATAAACATGACACAGAAGAGCGGGGTTATCGTGATGGCGAGCACCCAGCTCGCTCCAAGAGAGAGAGCTACCACCTGAAAGAGGCTTCGCAGATATTCCCCGGAGCTGTCGTTGGAGAAGGCGATGGAGGAGAAGGCAAGGATGGCGATGGTGGTAGCTCCGAGAAGGGCCATCTTGGTATCCTTTACCACCCGGAGGGCGGCCTCTTCTTTGTCCTGGCCCTGCTCCACCCCTACCAGCACACCCTCTGCCACCACGATGGCATTATCCACAAGCATTCCCAAAGCGATGATAAGGGCGGAAAGAGATATCTGTTGCAGACTGATCTCCATAAAGAACATGAAGATAAAAGTTGTTAGAATGGTGATAAGGAGTACCCCACCGATGATCATCCCCACCGTGGGCCCCATGAAGATGAGAAGCAGTCCGATAACGATAACCACTGATTCCAGAAGATTGATTACAAATCCCTGTACCGCCTCCACCACTTCTTGGGACTGCATTTCGATGGGGCGAAGCTCCATTCCCAGGGGGATACGATCCTGAAGCTCCTTCAGGCGTTTCTCTACCGCCTCACCCATGGTAACCACGTTACCCCCCGCAACGGTGGAGATCCCGAGGGTCACCGCAGGTTCTCCGTTAAACCGATCGTACTGTTTGGCAGGGGTGACGTAACCATGGTAGATCTTCGCCACATCTCCGAGGCGCACCAGGCTTCCGTCCTCCCCGGAAACGAGAAGATCCCCAATGGCCTCGATAGATTCAAAACTTCCTGTAGGGTCAATACGCAGATACTCAGAGCCCACATGAACGTTCCCTGTGGGGGTGACCAGATTCTGCTGCTGGAGCAATCCTAAAATGGTCTGCATGGTGGCTCCCAAACGTTCGAGACGGCTTCGGGAAATTTCGACGAAGATCGCCTCCTGCTGGTTGCCGCTGTAGATCACCTTGGCGACCTGATCCACCAAAACAAGCTCTTTCTTGAGATTTTCCGCCACATCCCGAAGCTCTAGGTAGCTGTAGCCGGGCCCCACCAGAGCGTAGTACATGCCGTAGACATCGCCGTAGTCGTCATTCACCACGGAAGGCCCTGCTCCTGGGGGGAGCTGGTACTGCATATCCCCCACTTTATGCCGCAGATTGGTCCATACCTCGGGAAGCTGGCCTTTCAAGTATTTGTCCTGGATATCTACGTAGATCGTTGAGCCGCCAAAGCGTGAAAGAGAGCGGATATGCTTGATCTCTCCCATCTGCTGCACCGCATCCTCCACTTTGTTGGTAACTTCCTGAAGCACCTGTTCCGGCGTAGCCCCCGGATAGGGGGTGTAGATTACTGCTGTTTTGATGGTAAACTCCGGATCCTCCAGCATCCCCAGACGGGTAAAGCAAAAGATTCCCCCCAGCACCAGAAGAAAGGTTATAAAGAGTGTGGTGAGGCGATTCCGTAAACAGAATTTCGCCAGACCCATTATTGATCACTCCCACTCTCTCGAGACTGGAAGAGGCGCACCTTGTCTCCCTCGTGCAGAATATCGCCTCCCGCAGCAACGATCCTTTCACCTCCGTCGAAAAGACCCGCCACCACCACTTCACCATCGCTATAGGCTCCAAGAGAGACCTTCCGAGAGTGAACGGTCATGCTTTTCTCATCCACCACCCATACAATGCCCTGGATGGGATTCTCGGGATCTGTCACCACCGCCTCCACGGGAACCATGAAGGAGCCTCCTCCCACAGGGGTTCCCATCACCGCCCGAACCTCCACAGAGGCCGCCATCCCCGGAAGGATAGAACCTACCTGAGCCGTGTGGGGCATGGTAAAGGTAACGGGGTAGGTCTGGGTACGGTTATCCGGCTGGGTGCCCCACTCTTTAAGGTGCAGGGGAAATTCCTGATTTGGTATGGCATCAAACCTAGCCGTCACGCGTACAGCACCTGCGGCGGAGTCCGCCCGTGATATGTCCTGCTCGGGAACGTAGATGCGAATCTCCAGCTCTCCCAGGTCTTGAAGGCGCACGATGGATTGCTTGGCACTCACATCCTGAAAGTTGTCTACATACTTATTCGTCACCGTGCCATCGAAGGGAGCCAGAAGGCGGGTATCCTCCAACGCGTCTGCAGCAGCCTTTCTCTTTGCCTCCAGCCCCCGAATCTGGGCTTCCATGGCCTGGATGTCTTCGGGACGAGCCCCAGTCTGGGCCTTTTTGAGATCCTGCTGGGCCGCGGAGACAGCGGACTGGGCCACGTTATAGGTAGTGCGGTAGCGATCGAACTCCGCTTCAGAGATGGCCTCTTCACTCAAAAGCTGTTTGAACCGCTCGTAGTTCGCCTTAGCCTCGGAGAGCTTTGCCTGAGTGGAGGCAAGGTTAGCCTGAGCTACCGCAACATCCTCCTGACGAGCACCCTTTTTCATGGCCTCAAGCTGTTTTTTCGCATTGTCCAAGGCACTTGTGGCCTCGTTGAGGCTGTTATTAAAATCCCGCGAATCGATGGCCGCCACAAGATCGCCCTTGGCGACGCTCTTTCCCTCCGTCACAGGAAGCTCTACCAGGGGCCCGGAGACCCGGAAGGAGAGGTCTACCTGGTTTGATGCCTGGACCGTGCCAGGATACTCCCTTCGGAAGGTATCCCCCGGCCGGAGAAGCACGAAGGTTTTTACGAGATAGGCTCGATCCGCCTGAACCACAGGAGCTTCCTTTTTCTTCTCCGCACTGAAAAAGGCGACCCCTCCTCCCACTGCCGCCACAAGAACAATCCACCCAAGAGATTTTCCATATTTTTTCAGAGAAAAACCTTTTTTCACGTCCAATGCTCTCTCCTCCTCTTCTTATTCATACAGGGTACAAACGACCCTGAATGCTCACATTTCGCTGCGCCGCCATGGTTCATCTGGAAAGGATTGTACAGCGGTTCCCTCTTCCTTGCATCTATCGCACAAAAACTTCGAAGACCTCTCCCGGATTTCCTGAGGTAAAAATAAAGCTTTTCTCTGAGAAATAGTGTTCTCCCTCATCCACCAGGCTATCGTAGAGGCACGCCACCTCTCCAGCCTCCTCCGAGAACACCATGATCCGTCCCTTTTCGGGCCTTTCAAAGGATACGATGCCTCCCAGAGCAAGCCGGCCCCACCCGTTCTCTCCCTCGGGATTGATACGTATCCGGTTTTCTCCGAGAGAAAGCTCCTGGGCCACAGATTCGAGAGAGAAGAGACACATCCCCAGCCGGGCTTGGGGAATTCCATCTTTTGAAAAGAGATGCAAAGACATTTGATCCCGAAAGGCGGTAGCCGCGATAGCCCCAAATTCTGGGGTCTCCACTCGAAGGACGTTCAAAAAGTGCGCATATCCGGGGAGATCGGAAGTAGTGAAGGATCGCACCATCATGAGATCTCCCAATATCTGGGTCATGGGAAGAGCGTTCCGCCGAAGCCAGAGAGTGTCGTTCACCTCCACCTCAAGGGAGACGGGGTTTTCCGGCATCTTGATTTTTTGCAGCTTGGGGATATCGAAACCGTACAGAGGAACCTTCTCTGCGACGAAATAGTGCTCTTCCTCTTTCTGGAGAAAATAATAGTTCTCTCCCTCGTGTGTATCCTGGAAGAGACCGTCCCGGTGGAGAAAAACAAAAAGGGGAGAATTTTTTTCCTCCACCGGGGGGGCAGGGAGAACCGTGTATACTTTTAAGAGCCCCTCCTCCTGTTCAAAGTTCAGGCGAAAAACCTTTTCTCCGTTCGTGTATATTCCCCCGAAGCGGAGCAGATCTTCAGGGATCTCCCGAGGCTCCACAGGTTTCTGCACAGGTTCTTTTTCCGGAGCAGGAAGGCCTTTTTCCCGCATGAAGGCATCCAGAATCGCCCGGGTAAGGGCTTCTCCGCTCGCTCTTCCCGAAAGGCTTACCGCCACAACGATTCTTTCCGCAGGAAGCACCTGAAGATTGGTGGAGTAGAAAAAGGTTCCTCCGCTCTTGGCAAGCACCTGGTATCCCAAATCCTTGTACGCCGGAAGAAAGGCATAATCCCATCCGAAGGACTCCAGAATGGCATCTCCCCTCAAGGCTTCGGAGAACGCTGTTGGTTGCAATGCAAGAATTTCCTTGAGAGAGAGGTCTGAGAGAATCTTGTTACCTTCAGAGATGAAGCTCTCTCCAAAACGGCAGAGATCTTCCGCCGTAGAGGAGAGCCCCCCTGCACCATAAACGGAAACCCTTTCTAGAGGATATTTCTTCCCCTCAGGAGTGTCGTAAAAAAAAGCTACTTTTCCCGGCTTTTCTCCTACGCTGGCTCCGGTGTGATGCATCTCCAGAGGCTCAAAAATCCGTTCTTTGAGAAAATCGAGAAAACTCTCTCCCGAAAGACGTTCCACCACCATCTCCGCTAGAGTAAATCCGTCGTTGCAGTAGATGCTCATAGCTCCGGGATTATGCTTGAGATCTTCCCCTTCCAAAACCTCAAGAAGAAGGGCATGAGGATCCCCCTGGGGTGCAAATTCGAACTCGAAGGTGGAGCCCGGAAGCCCCGAGGAGTGGTTAAAGAGCATACGTACTGTAATATCCCTGTGCCGGGGATCTCGCATGCTAAACTCCGGAAGGTGCTGCACCACCGGGTCATCCAGGGTAAGCTTTCCCTCATCCCGAAGGAGCAGAATCGCCACAGCGACGAACATCTTGCTGGTAGAACCGATGTTGAAACGGGTTTCTTGATCCACCCCACGTCCAGCCCATCGATCCGCAGCTCCAAACCCTTCGGAGTAGATAATTTCTCCATGATCCATCACCGCCACGGTAGCGGCATTGACACCTCCCGAGGTAAGGGTTTTCCAGATAGCCTCCCGGGCAGTGCCCACCGTTTCGGGATAGGCCGAAAGAATTTCCTCCGCCCCGCAGAGACTGGCTCCGGAGGCTATGAGCAAAATCCAGCATACTATCCAGACCATGCACTTTCCTGCTGCTTTCAAAGCTTTCTTCACTCTTTTCACCCCATTCTTTTTTCAGCTGTGCTACCATGGTACAGAGCAGTTCCTCCAGACGATCGTATTACGTCTCGCGAGCGCTTCGGGTTTGCCCCTGCGTCAGGAAGAGCGGATGCGCAGGGAGTTGAGAACCACCGAGATGGAGCTGCATCCCATGGCGGCCTCGGCGATCACCGGATGGAGAACCCCCAGCAACGCCAAGGGGATGGCCACGAAGTTGTAGGCAAAGGCCCAGAAGAGATTCTGCCGGATTACCCGGAAAGTGGACCTGGAAATTTCAAGAGCCTCCAGCACCCGATCCACATGTCCCCGAACCACCACGATATCCGCACTCTCCATGGCGAGGTCTGTACCGGATCCCATGGCGAGCCCCACATCCGCCCCCTTGAGAGCCGCCGCATCGTTCATGCCATCCCCCACCATGGCTACTCGTCTCCCCTCTCCCTGAAGAGTCCGTACGATATCCAGCTTCTCTTCCGGGCGCACTCCCGCATAGATTCGGGATATGCCGATCTGCTCTCCCACCACCCGGGCAGCTCCGGCATTATCTCCCGTGGCCATCACCACGAGAATACCCAGCTCCTGTAAACGGGCAATGCTCTGGGATACTCCTTCTCGCAGAGGGTCCGTGATCATCAGTGCCCCGAGAATCTCCCCTTCGGAGCGCACCTCCACCACGGTGAACCCCCGGTCAAGCTTCTCCTGATAGAGGGCGGGGTTCTCCGGTCGCCCCACAAAGAGAGCTTTTCCATCCACAAACCCCACAATCCCCTCGCCTGCAATTTCATGAACCTCCCGCACCTCCGAGGATGCTCCGGATTCTCTCAAAGAGGCGATGGCCTTCGCCAGGGGATGGTTGGACTCCCTCTCTAGAGCCGCTGCTCGGAAAAGATTTTCGGGAGAGAGAGAGTGCTCCACCACCGAGGGGGTCCCCTCCGTGAGTGTTCCGGTTTTATCGAGCACCAGAGTATCGATATCGCGAGCGGTCTGAATGGCCTCGGCGTTGCGGATGATCAATCCCTTTCGAGAGGCTCTTCCTACCCCCACCATGAGCGCCATGGGAGTAGCCAGTCCAAGGGCGCAGGGGCAAGCGATAACCACAGTAGCCACGAAGACAAAAATTCCCATGGAGATGTCGTCCAGAGGGCGCACCCAGGGGAGAAAGGAAAACCATCGCGCCACGAGAGGGCCGAAGCGGGGGTTGAAGAAATACCAGAAGAGCCCTCCCCCCATGGCGAGAGCCACGATAAGGGGGACAAAAAAGCCCGTGATTCTATCCGCCAGGGCCTGAATGGGGATCTTGGCCCCCTGGGCCTCCTGGACCAGAGCAATCATGCGAGAGAGAAAGCTCTCCTCCCCCAGACCGGTAATCTCCATACGAAAGCTCCCGGTGAGATTGAGGCTCCCCCCCACAAGGGTATCTCCGGGCTTCTTCGAAACCGGCAGCGCCTCCCCGGTGATCATGGCTTCATCCACCGAGGTCTCCCCCTCCCGAAGGATGCCATCCCCGGGAATACGCTCCCCCGGCCGCAGCAGCGCTACGGCACCGGGGGAGACCGCCTCAAGAGGCACCATGAAAGGATTTCCCTGCTCATCCAGAAGGCGCACCTCTGCAACCTGAAGATCCATAAGCTGGCGCACCTCCCGGGTAGCCCGGTCTCGTAGCCAGGATTCGATAAAGCGCCCCACAAGGTGCAGCCCCATGATCATGGCTCCCACGGCACCGAAGGATGCCACGGGAACCCCCAAAGCTTCGAGAAGAGCGGTACTCCACGCGGCAAGAGCCCCGAAGACCACCAGCACATCCATGTTGGCGTGATAGTGTGAAAGGGCTATCCAGGCTCCCTTAAAGCTGGGATACCCCGCCCAAAAAAGCACCACCGCACCGCCAAAAATTTCCATACCTCCATAGAAAGGAATATGGTATCCCCCCATGTGAAAGAGCATGAGTACCATGAGGGGGCCTGTAATGATCCAGGCGAGAACCATGCTTCGGAGTTGCTGGCGATACCGCTTCTTCTCCATATCCTCAGGAGTATCCTGGGTCACTTGGTAGCCCGCGCGGGAGACAGCCTCGTAAAGCACTTCTTTCGGAAGGGGTTCTCGAAGCACCACGAAGGCGCTTTCTGTTGCGAGATTCACCGCTGCAAACTTTACCGCTTGGAGCTTTTTGAGGCTCATCTCCACTCTTCGGGCACAGGCGGCGCATGTCATCCCCGCCACCCGGAAGGCATGTTTTTCCTGGAATGCCTCCTGTTCTTTCATACAAAATCTCCTCCCTGGCAAAGGAACATGCCAAAAAAACACAGGTGTACCTCTTCGGAAGAAGTTTTCTCCCCAAGGGTACACCCGAAAAAAGTGGACTGCGAGGCAAACTGGAGCACGCAACTCCTCCTCGGAGCAGAGAAACTATAGCACCCTAGCAGGAGTATACCCTTCGTTCCGAAGAGCCTCTTCAGCCCTTTCGAGAAGAAGGGTATCTCCCGTGCGGAGGACCACCTGCTTGGTAGCGAGCAGCACCTCAAAATCCGAAGAGGGAAGCACCCCCTCTAATGCGCCTGCAATGGCCTTAACGCAGTGTTCACAGGTCATATCTGGAACGGAGAGAATATGTTTTTCCACAAAAAGAACCTCCTTTTATCTGCTGTGCTACACCGGCAATTTCAAAAACATTCCCTCTGCAGATCCCCCAGCCTCTCATTGCTTTAATGTCTGGGAAATCTGTTCGAACTCCTTCCACATGGCCTCGTTATCGAAGAGAAGCATCTCCGGAAGGTTAAGCGATGTAAGGGCCTCAAACTCCTCTCGATTCGTGCGGATCATATCCAGAAGGCTGGTGCTGAGGGCCACGGTTTTGTAGGAGTTCAGAGCCACAAGATAATCCCTCTCGAAATTCACCCGGGCTTTCTGAGCATCGCGCCTCTGGGTACCAAGATAGTTGCGGTACTGGAGAATAACCGTCAACGTGAGAGTGTTGGATTTGATATTCGATTCAAGGGTCTTTTGCTGGGTCGGGGAAAGCCCTCCCTGGCGAAGATGATTTTTCGCCTCGTTCCGGAGCGCCACCGCCTGTTTCTCCAGATCTTGGAGTACCGGGAGATATTTGGCGTCGATCTTCTCGACAAAACGGTCGTTCATAACGATGCAGGTTCGGATAAGCAGGGCGTAGACCCCGTAGTACCGCTTGGCCATGCCGGGACTTCCGGACTCCTTGGCGAGAAGATCTCCCATGGCATCGGAAAAGGCCCGGACGTGCTTATAGACCCCATACATCCCCAGGATGTCATCTCCGGTGACGCTGACGAGAATGCCCTTTACATCCTCCACAGAGACACTGATTCCCTCCTCTCTCAAGCTCGTCACGATCGCCTGAAGACACTCCTCAAGGGCCTTATCGGTCTCCACAACCTCCTGCCGGAGTTCTACAATCTTCTCCCGCCAGTCCTCCCTGGATTTGGTGAGAAGAGAGCCCTTTTGGGGTGCGGTAAGCATCTTTTCTTCATACGCAGCTATCTCCTGCTCCTTCTTTGCCCGGTACTCCCGAAGCTTCTGAGCCTCCTGACGAAGCCGTGTGGTGCGGGAATCCGAGAGTAGCAGCAAAAGGTCTCCCAAAATTTCCTCAATCTTTTCGTCATTCTTGGTCTTGTCACGACCGACAAACTTTTTATCCGGCAGAGAGTCGTGCTTATCTAAAAGCCCCAGAGCGCCATCAAGCTTTTTCATAGTGGTATCCCACGCTTCTTCAAAGCTCGGAGGCTCTCCCTTCCCCCACCAGGGAAAGGAGATGGCCTCAGAGGGAGGGACCACGGAGAGAAGCAGGGTTCCGCAGAAAAGAAGCAGTACTCCGAAAAAACACGTATTGCGGCATGTTATAGTCATGACAGATTTCCTCCCTTTCTTGGTACATCGTCTTCGGTGTCAAAACAGATCTGCAGGACACTCCGGTAAGTATAGCATTTTCCGCCAATCTTCCGGGAAAAATACGCCTGCTTTGGAGGGTCTTTGTATCGGAAAAAGGAGGGATTTCTTTTTTCCCCTTCTAGCGTATCATACTCATGAGTTCCTATCTCCAGGAGGTTTATCCATGTCCAGCTATACTCGTCTTCCCAAAGAATTTCTTCTCTGCTTTACTTCCGCTTTTTTTGGCTACACCTGCATCGCCATCTTCTTTCTGCACCCCCTTATTATGGAACTCCAACATCTGCCTCCTCTTGCCATCGGCACAGTGTGGTTTCTTTTCGAAGCGGGGATCAGCGGCTTTCGCCCCTGGGCGAACATCCTCATCCAGAGACACGGCTCCCGCTGGGGGATCCGTTGCGGCCTCTGGCTTCTTCTCGGAGGCACTGCTATTCTCTGCGTTACGTCATCTCTGGGAGCTATCCTTCTGGGGAGATGTGTTCAAGGAATGGGATGGGGTATTTTTACCGTGGCAGCCTTTCTTCACCAGGCGGCGGTGCTTCCTCCGGATATTCGGGGGCTGGGGTTCGGCCTTTCGGGGCTCTCCCAAATCCTCCCTCAGATAGCTCTGGTTCCTCTGGCAGAGTATCTGATCCTTAGGGGCTTTCTTCGGGCTCCTCTTTTGCTGGCTTTGGGAGCGACAGCGCTCGGGCTCGGTGCGGCATTCCTACTTAAACTCAGAGGAGGGCAGCCTGGAGAAAACGCATCCCCGGTACTCCTACGGCACGCCGCACGAACTGCCTGGAGCAACCCCCTTCTTCGAGGCATCATTCTTTCCTATGCGGTATACGCTCTCATGACAGCTCCGGTGATGCCCTTTATCGCTAACGCCGCCAAGGAGTGGGGGACTGCAGGATCCTTTTTCCTCTTTCCCTGCGCCCTGGCAGCGGTTCTCTCCCGGGTTACCCTCACTCGAACTGTGGATCGCCTTGGGGCGCGGCTGCTCCTCCCCTCCTTTACCACTCTTTTCGGAGGAGCCCTTCTCGCCCTCTGGGGCAAGAACACCCTCTTTTTCCTCCTGGGAGGAAGCTGCTCCGGTATCGGCATGGGGTTGGTACAACCTCTGCTGCAATCCCTTCTCACCCACCATACTCCGGAGGACCTTCGCCCCTCTCAGTTTGCTCTTTTCGGAACCGCCATGGATCTCATCTGGCTCGCTACTCCCTTTGTTATCTCCGGAGGAGCTGCCCTGATTGGATACGGAGGGATTCTCCGTATCACCTCCACCCTGGCCTTTGGGACCCTTCCCCTGCTTCACTTCTTTCTTTGGCCTCCGCTCAAGAAGAAGAGCATTTCGAATTAGAGAAGGCCCTCTCCGCAAAGGAGAGGGCCTTCTCTAATTCGAAATGCTCAACGCTAAAACGCGTCTCCTTGAGCTATGTGAGGAAAGGCACCAGAAAGGTGGCTATAGCTCCTGCAGTGAGAAGGCGCATGACAGCACCGAGGACTGCCGCACTCAGAGCCTCGCGTTCGGAAAGATCTGTGCATTCGCTCCATATGGTGGGAATCTGTCCGAAGAGAACAGAGAAGGGAAAACCCGAGGCACTGAGCACAAAGGAGCCGATGACAAGCTGAGCAGGCATGGTGGCCGCCACATCCTTGAGTTGCGCCATGGCAAGGGTGGGAGATGCGAGAATCGCCACCATCCCCGTTTGGGGATCTATGGAAAAAGCATGAAGCATGGCGGTAAGACCGGATTCGATAAAAGGCCATATGTTAAGATAGTCCAAGGCTCCGATAATCGCATAGACAGCCCCCACAGCAGGAATGATGAGCAGAAAAAGAAGCGATGCCCCCTCTTTAGCAGCTCCGAAAAGCGTAGGGAGAAGATCCGTCTCGGGAGTAAACCGGGGAAGATCGTGGAGAGGCACGGGGTTGGTATCTCTCCACAAAAGAAGCCGCAGCAGCCAGGGGACCACGATAAGAGGGGCAAAAACCGCTATCAATACCACAAGATAGGCCTTGGCGCCCACGGCGGTGAGAGCGATGAGACCGAACATGAAGGTCGAAAAAGATTGTTGGGACTGTACCATGGTGGCGATGGCAATTTTTTGTTCGTCCTTGGTAGCCCCTGCCTTGACGAGAATGGGCCCCGCAATACGCCCGGCAGCGTTGATATCCCCAAGGATGTTGTATATAGAGGGGATCACCACCGCAGCATTAACCCCAAGGAAACGAGTTATGGGGACAAAAATACGCATCAGGGCATCTGTAAAACCACAACGTTCGAGGATGCGTCCCATCATAACGCTGCAGATAATGGCAACTCCCACAGTGCCTGTAAGGAAGACCTTTACCACAATAGGGAAGGCCTTATCCACCATGGCGTTGAAAAGGCCCGCAATATCTCCGGGACGGAAGACCAGAAATCCTAGGGATGTCACCACAAGACAAAGCCCCAGCATTTCAATTTTACGAAGTTCACGACCCTGTCTCTTCGGCGTAGACTCTGAAGCGTTCTTCATTATCTTGTACCTCCTCAAGTATAGTTTTTTCTATTTTCGAGAGAGCTACAGTGCGCTCTCTTGCAACAAGTAGGTCTCCGCCATGCTTTTGGCGTATTCCCGAAGCCCGGGAGAACCAAAGGCCTCCAGGGGGCAGCAGATGGTTTTTTCCTGAAAGACCCGAACATCCAGCGAGGGGAGCATGCTCTTCAGAGCAAAGGCAAGGGGCATACCGTTTTCGTAAATCTCCATGGCGTGGGTATTCCCGCAGAGTATATAGAGCCCCAACTCTCGAGCCTTATTCACCAGAGGGGAGGCCTCCTGCATTCTGCTTATAGAGGCAATCACCGTGTTTACCCCGGGGTGCTCCTTCAAAGCACTCTCAAGGTTATCCGGGGAAAATCCTGTATGAGGGAAGATGTGAAGGATCTCCTTCAAAGGACTTTCAGGGGTTCCCTCCAGAATGATAGGGTTTCCCGCCACGCAGGAATCTTCGATCTCAGGGCACTTTCGTATCTCCCGCACTCTCCGAAGCACTTCGCCATGCTCTGCGGACCCCATGCAGGAGGCAAGGCGACGGCAGATATCTCCCAGAGTCCTCACCCCCTCCAGAGGAGTTCCCACAAACATAATATTCCCCGGCACCCCCCCATAGGCAATCTGAACATGCCGCACCCTATGTCCGTGAAGCCAGGAAATGCCGGGATGCAACCCGTGAAAAGCCTCGTGAAGCTCGAAAAGGGCCATGTCGTAAAGATTCATGTAGTTCCGCAGGGTCACTCCCCCAGAGCTGGCTCCGTCCGCAAGAGGATGGTGCAGCAATAATGCGTCCATCCCCATGGCTGCCCCAAGCTCTATCACGTTTTCCGTCAGGGTCATCCCCACCCCGATCTTTCGCACCACCTTGCAGGGATCTCCCCAGACAAGACCGGGGATCTCCGTGACTGCCTTCCCGGGAATATCCGAGCTTTTGGTAACCACGAATCGGCTATTTCCGGAAACGTCCTTTCCGGTTCGCACAACTCTGCCGTGGGTTATTTTATCCAGAGCCTCCACAACATCATCCACAGTAACTACATGGGAAAACTCCTCCATGTTCATCTCCAAACCGTACACCTCCTCTAAGTTCCATGCTCACGAAACGCTGCGAGAATGCACGTTCCTGAACACAAAAGCTATGCAAAAACACAAAACCGCCAGCCTTCGGAAGAAAGAAAAATTCTTTCTTCACAAAGACCAGCGGTTCGAAAGCTACACACACCCCTTCAGGGATGGGTCTCCTGAAAACCTCCGGTTTACTCTATGGGAAACCTATGGAGTCACCAGTTCTGTCACGGGGCGATCAAAGACAATAAGCATGCACGCCAGCTCAAGAACCGGATCATAATCCTTCAATACTCCCCGAAGGGAAACCCCAAGGCTCTTTTCCAATCGGAGAAGCATCTTTTCCTTAAACTCTCCCAACAATGCGTGACCAATAGCCTTCGTGGCGCTCGGATCTTTTCTGTCCAGCGAAGCCAGGGCAGGAACCCGCTGATTCTCCGCAAGCACCAGAATCTTATCCTCCAGAACCACCACTTTCTGCCACCGAAGACCTACCCCAAAAATCTCCTGATTCAACCCGTTATTTTCGTTCATAACAATCTGTTTCAACTCTCCCATGCGCATGAGAACCCAGATTCCTCTCCGGACGTATTGTAAGAGACCCTTCCCATGTCGACTACTCCAGCAATCTATGGCGGAGATACGTATGGCAAGCATTATGAACGCACCGTACAAATCATCCTTGATGAATGACGTTTTGTATTGTACCTATCCTTTCCGGCTCCGTCAACATTTTTCTGCTCCAGCCCCCTTCCAAACCGCTTTTTTTCAGAACCTTTCTGAAATTTCTTCTGAAAAACCCGCTCACGTAGGGATACGAGGAGATCTAGATCCCTGATAATACTCATCACCTCTGATGGACAGATATCCATAAGATTCACCTAGTGACGATGTTGCTGGATGAAAATATTTTACCCTCCCTATGCGATGTTTTCGTAAACATCTTCTCTGGTGTACAATAAAGCCTGGTGGAAGAAGTAACCTTTTCGGAAAGGCACGCATTATAAAACATAGGTAATACAACAATAATAAGGGGGATTTTCCGTGAAAAATCGTGGTTTTTTACGCCACCTCTCTCATCTATCTGCAGGAATCTTTGTCTTTCTCCTTCTCGCGAGCATTTTGACAGTCTACATCTCTATCAATCACCGCATCTTCCAGCGAGCCGAGAGGAAAAGCGAGACCCAATTTAATCAGAACCAGTATCTACAAACGAGCATCGCTGCCCAAGGGCTCGAAGAGACCCTCAACGGGGTCGAGCGAGGTCTGGTGATTCTCGCTACCTATTCTCTTGTGGACTTTCTGGAGGGAAAGCGCACCGCCCTCTCTCTGGAGAACCTCTTCCAAATTCAGCTTCAAAATAACCATCACCTGGTGAGCTATGCATTTTTCTCCCACCCCGGAGGCCCCTCTCTCTTTCAAAACAATCCCTCTCCCGAAGGAATAAAGGGGATGGAGCTTTCGGAATCCTGGATCTCTCAATACTGGGAGGAAGCACGCTCTCTTCCCGCGGGCACCATCTTCTTCTTTCCTCCCTATCTTAACCCTCACGAACAGTTCCTGGGAGTTCTCTGTCCTGTCTATGCCAATAAAGATTTTCAGGGGATCCTCCTCGGGGTTCTCAATTTGTGCAAGCTCTCTTTGGATTATATAGCCCCCCTTCGTTCGGGAGAGTACGGGGCGGGATTTCTTCTCTCCGGCACCGGAGAGATTCTTTACGATCATGAGGCAGAGATCATCGGGCGCAACGTCTTCGACGGGCTTCACGATGCTTTTCCCGAACTTATGGAGATAGATATGCGATTGATGGAAGAAACCTCGGGAGAGGGAGAATACAGCTTTTCCCGATCCCGTGGGGAAACTGTAGTACGTAAACTTGTGGCATGGAACAGCCTTCGGAGGGGAAATCTTCGTCTTGTGGTGGCTCTTTCCGCTCCAGACACGGAAATTGATGCCTATCTTCGGGAGACCAAACTATTCCAAACCTTCTCCACTACCTTTCTTGTTCTCTTTATGGGGGGAAGCCTTTTCCTTTTCTTCCGCTGGAATGCAAATCGAGGAATGCGAGAAAACGAAGAGCGGCTTAAGCTCGCCCTTCAGGGAAATCACGACGGCCTGTGGGATTATGACCCTATACATGGAACCTGCTTCTATGCCCCTCGCTGGAAGGAGATGCTCGGCTATAACGATGAGGAAATCTCTCATCAGTTCGAAGAATGGGGTCAACGAATCCACCCGGAAGACCGGGAGGATTCCCTCATAAGTCTTGAAGAGCATTTGAGCGGAAAAAGTTCGCGCTACGAAAACGAACATCGCCTTCTCTGTAAAAACGGCAGCTATAAATGGGTGCATGCCCGAGGCATGGTGCTGGAACGCACTTCTCAGGGAAAGGCAAAAAGAGTTTTGGGGACAAACACAGATGTGGATTTCCGTAAAAAAATTGAATATGAGCTTCGCAAATTCTCTCTGGCGGTGGAACAGAGCCCTTCGGCAATTTTGATTACCGACGTAGAGGGAAGCATTCTCTATGTGAACGCCAGCTTCGAAAAAATTACGGGATATTCTCGAGAAGAAACGTTGGGGGAAAATCCTCGTATTCTCAAATCGGGGAAGCAAAGCCCTGAAATCTACCGTAATCTTTGGGGTAGTATCACGCAAGGAAGGGAATGGCGAGGAGAGATGATCAACCGCTGCAAGGACGGCTCGGAGATATGGATGCGGATATCCATATCTCCTGTGGCGGAAGAATCTGGAAAAATTGCAAGCTACGTCAGCATCCAGGAAGATATTACAGAGCTTAAAAACAACGAGGCCAGACTGGAGTTCCTCGCTACCACGGACGAACTCACACGAATCTACAACCGAAGAAAATTCATGGAATGTGCGAGGGAGGAGCATAAGCGTTCTCAACGGTACAGGCACAGCATGGGCCTCGTGATGTTTGACATCGACCACTTTAAAGCCATCAATGACACCTACGGACACGATGGGGGGGATGAGGTCCTCCGAAAAATGGCTTCTTTCGTGAAGGAACATCTTCGGGAGACTGACATTACCGGGCGGCTGGGGGGGGAGGAGTTCGGCATTATCCTTCTGGAAACTGATGTTGCCGGAGTAACCCAGATCATAGAACGGCTTCGGCAAAGCCTGGCAGAGACGCTCTTCGACATCAACGGAAAAGAGATCCACGTCACCGCAAGTTTTGGTATCAGTATGTGCACGGAAGATTCTCCAGAAAGTACTGTGGACGACTTGCTCAAGGAAGCAGATCTGGCCATGTACCACGCTAAAGATATGGGGCGTAACAAAGTAGCTCTATTTCAGCGAAAAGAAAACCGGGCGGAGATTCTTTGAGAGTCAGAAAAAGTAAAAGCCCCAAACCACTTCGGCTTGGGGCTTTGCTATCACTTGGCGGGCCCGAGGCGATTCGAACGCCTGACCTACGGCTTAGGAGGCCGTCGCTCTATCCTGCTGAGCTACGGGCCCGCTGAAAGCATGCAGAATTGTACCACGGGAACCCTTCGGTGACAATGGTTTGAAGGGTTTTGGACTTCTCGTGGGAGGGGAGGAGAAAAAAGACCCTACTCGTTCCAGACAGCCCTGTTGCCTGAAGAATCCAGCCACTCCCGCACCGTGTGGGAAACCTTCCGGTTATCCTCCCAAAGCTGTGCCACAAGCTCTTCCGGAGAGGGGAATTTGCGCTCATTCCGCAGGTACGAAAGCAGGTGCAACTCAAGGGACATGCCGTAAAGATTCCCCGAATACCCTTGAAGGTGGGCTTCTATTTGAATGCTTCGCACTCCTTCGAAGGTGGGGTTATGCCCGATGTTTAGCGCTACCGCATAGCGGGTTCCCTGCACAAGAGAGAGCCCTGCATAGACTCCCGGGCGAGGAAGGAGTTTCCCCCGGGGGATCGAAAGGTTTGCTGTGGGAAATCCCAGTGATCGTCCTCGCTGATCTCCTGGGATGACGAAGCCGCTGAGAAAATAGGGATATCCTAAAAGCTCCCGGGCCTCCTCCATTCTTCCATCCCGGATACATCGACGGATCCGCGTGGTACTGATGATCTCACCATCCTTCCAGGCAGAGGGAACCGCCCGAAAGGTTTTTTTCCGGGAGGCGCACTCCTCCTCCAGCACGACAATGGAGCCCATTCTTGCCTTGCCGAAACGAAAATCCTCCCCCACTACAATCCCCTGAAAGGAATAGCGCTCTTCAAGAAGATGGAGAAAATCACGAGGCTCCATCTCCGCAAGCTTTCTTGTGAATGGGAGAATCTCCAGGGAGGGAACCTTAAGCCATCCGGCGATACGCTGCCGTTCCTGGGGAAGAAAGAGATCCGCAAAGGAACGTCTTCCCAGAACCGCCTTGGGGTTGGGAGAAAAGGTGAGAACCCCCCAGGATACGTTACGGGAAGCCGCAAGCTTACGGGCTTCTTCAAGAAGAAGCTGGTGCCCCAAATGAAATCCATCGAAGGCCCCCACTACGTAGATCATGAGGGCTCCTCCTCAAGAGAGATCCTGCCCTGAGGAACAAAAAGGGATTCTTTTCTCTCCGAAAGTGCCAAATTCCCGAAAACGAGATCTTCCGGAAGGCTTACTACAAGAGAATTTCTCCAGGAGAGGATCCCCCAGGATGCCCGGGAAAGTTCTCGAAACAATACGGCGTTACCGTTACGGAGACGCCCAGCAGAGGCTTCATCGGGACATGTAAACAACGAATAATGCCGGGCAGCCTCCAGGGGAGAGCGGGATACTGCGGCAAGCCATTCCAGGTTTTTCTCTCGTTCTGCAGGATTTCGTTCTTCCAGCGCACGCAAGGGGAGAGCCTCGGAGAGATCCCAGAGCCCCACTGTATTCCGGGTGAGGCTCTGTACGTGCCCCCCAACTCCCAGTTTTTCCCCCATATCACGAGCAAGACTCCGGACGTAGGTCCCCTTGCTACAGACCAGCTGAAAGGAGATCCTCCCCTGAGCATCTGCAGAAGAAGCACGGCGAAAGCTGTAGAGGGATACTGGTTTTTCTGTGATCTGAGGATTTTCTCCAGATCTCGTCAGCGCGTGGGCCCGCTTCCCCTCTACGTGCACCGCAGAAATGTTAGGAGGGCGTTGCATTCGGGTTCCGAGAAAGGAGGGAAGAAGGTGATCCGTCATTTTCTCAAGCTTTTCCGGCGGGGGAAGCATTGTTTCCCCAAGGACATCTCCGGAGGCATCATCTGTGCTGGTAACGACACCGAACTGCACGGTCACACAATATGTCTTAGGAAAGTTCATGATGTACTGGCTAAGCCGAGTAGCCCGCCCTGTGAGGAGCACCAGAAGACCTTCGGCGGTAGAATCAAGAGTCCCTGCGTGGCCTACTTTAAGCTTCCCCCCTCCAAGTCGTTTGAGAAGGGAGACACAGGTGGCACTCCGGACTCCCCGAGGTTTATGTAAGAGAACGATGCCCGGCTTCTGCATAGGCACGCCGCAACGCCTCCTTCAATGATTCCAGGGTTTCTTCCAAGGAACCCTGCAGAGAAAATCCTGAAGCCTGAGGATGGCCTCCTCCTCCCTGGGTTTGGGCAATAGCCTGGGCGCTTATCACGCCCTTGGATCGCAGACTTCCCTGAAGAAGGGATTGCTCCTGGTAGAGAAATATAGAGAAATCTACCCCCTCAACCCCAAGAAGCTGGCTCGAAAGCCCCTCCAGATGATCCCTTCCAGTGCCAGTAGCGGCAAAATCCTCTTCCAAAATGTAGGACCAGGCAACTCTCCCCTGAAGACAGAGGGTCGCCCGTGAGAGGGCAAGCCCCCGGATGCGCATCTGCCCCAAAGAAAGATGGCCGTTCAGAGCCTCCTCTACCTGGGGAGGAGAGACCCCATATTCCAAAAGATCTGCCACAATACGGTGGGTCGCCGGAGTGGTGTTAGCGTAGCGAAAACTGCCAGAGTCTGTGACGATCCCCGTGTAGAGTGCGAGAGCCGCCTCTTCTCCAAGGGGCCATGAGGCCTTTTCGGCAAGAGAATAAAGAATTTCCGCCGTGGCGGAAGCCCTTGTAACCACCACGTTATGATCTCCAAAGAGGCTATTATCCCCATGATGGTCTATCACCAGGAATGGTATTCCCCGCTGCTTGCCCCATTCCAAAGCTAAAGAAGGGCAACGGCTTTCATGGCTGATATCGAGAGCTACGAGGCAGGATTGCCCCGGGAGATCCCGGGGCAGCAAATCCAGAGATGTGACATACTCCGATACATGGGGGAGAAATCGCAAATTCTCCGGCACGGGATCCGCCCCCGTCCAAAAACAGCGCTTTCCCAGAGCTTTTCCTATGGAAAAAAGCGCCGAGGCACTTCCCAGAGTGTCACCGTCGGGGCGAACATGGCTAAGGATTATCCAAATATCCGCACTTTCGAGACATTCCACGAGCAGTTTTTCCGAAGACATCAGGGCACCTCGGGAGATTCTCGTCTCCCCCAGTCATCCTCGTCATCGTCGTAGTCATCATCTTCTTCATCCTCAAAATCCTCTTCCGAAAACTTTGCAGAGGCTTGTGAGCCCGGAAGGTGGAGAGAGTCCAGAAGGGCATCAATATGCCGGGCCTTCTCCTCGGATTCGTCGATGATGAAATGAATTTCCGGAGTTTTTTTGAGGTGAATCTCCCGCCCCAAAAGACTCCGTACTTTCTTGGCTTCCTTTTCAAGGCGCCGGAGAATTTTTTTTCGTATTTTCGGCGATATGGTGGTGAAATACACCTTCGCCACCGAAAGATCAGGAGCTGTCTCTACATCCGTGACAACCGCCTTAGCGGCGACATCATCTTTAAGACCGCTCCGGAGAATATCTGAGATGATGCGCTGTATCTCTCGGTTGATTCGTTCCATGCGTATGCTTCCCATATTCAAAAACCTCGCTACGTAAAGAGATCACGGAGAAATCTCCCCGGTCTTCCAGTTCGTACAGTCTGTTTTCCAGGGCTTGCATCTTTTCAAGGGTATCCCCGTAGGAGATCCCCCCGGAAACCATGGCAAGCTCTCCCAGATTCCAGAGATGATCCTCGCTGAGATCAATCACCGAAAGATTCCAGTTTTTTCGGTTCTGCAGCTTTTCCTGAACCGACCGGAGAACTCTTCGCCGGTCCTTGAGGCTGAAAGCCTGGAAAATACGAAAGGAGCAGCGCAGAACGCCGATATAGAGTTCCGATGGTTCTCGGGAATTTCCTACGGCAGTCATGAAAGATCCTCCCGTGCAACATTTTTTGAGGGGGTTCTCCCCTTGAAAAGGCTACTCGAGGTTGCGTTTCTCCTCAATAATTTCGTAGGCTTCCACCATGTCCTGCTCTTTGAAATCCTGGAAGTTTGTGAAGCTCATGCCACACTCGTACCCCTGGGTAACCTCTTTAACATCATCTTTGAAGCGCTTGAGATCCGAAAGGGTTCCCTGCCAGTAGACAACACCCTCGCGGATGAGGCGAACCTTGGAATTCCGCTTAATATTTCCACGGGTAACATAGCACCCCGCCACCTTGCCGAATTTGGGAACCTTGAAGACCGCTCGAATTTCCACTTCTCCCGTTATATTCTCCCTCAGCCTCGGGGCAAGCATCCCCTCCAGGGCGGCCCGGACATCGTCGATAATGTCGTAGATCACCGGATAGAGCCGGATCTGAACGCCTTCGTAATCCGCGGACTTTTTTGCCTTGCTCTCAGGACGGACGTTAAATCCAATAATGATGGCATTCGATGCCGCCGCAAGCATAACATCAGACTCAGTGATTCTCCCCACACCCTCGTGGACCACGTTAAGTCCTACTTCATCATTGGGGAGCTTGTTAAGAGAGCCCTTGAGAGCTTCTAAAGAGCCCTGAACATCGCACTTAAGCACCAGATTAAGCTGAGGAGCCTCTCCATCCTTGATTTGATCGTAAAGATCTTCCAGCGTGGGGCGTTTTGTGGTGGCCGCCTTGGCCTCTCGGTCCGCATGCTCCTTCTGAGAGATTACATCCCGCGCCTCTTTTTCGTGATTCACCCGGCAGAACTCTTCTCCCGGCTGGGGGACGCTTCCCAGGCCGAGAATCTCAACAGGCATGCTGGGGCCTACGGCATCCACGCTCTTCCCCTTGTCGTCCAGCATCGCCCGAACCCGTCCCCAGGAGCTTTCGGTAAGAACGATATCCCCCCGCATGAGGGTTCCTTCCTGAATGATTATTGTCGCCACGGGGCCTTTTCCCTTATCAAGTTCGGCCTCGATAACATATCCTCGGGGTTCTATGGTGGGATCTGCCTTGAGTTCTCCCATCTCTGCTACGAGAGAGATCATTTCGAGAAGCTGATCTACTCCGGCACCGGTTTTGGCAGAAACATCCACCATGATGGTCTCCCCACCCCACTCCTCAGGGATGAGGCCGTACTCCGATAGCTGCTGGCGTACTCGATCGGGACGAGCCTCGGGCTTGTCCATTTTGTTCACCGCCACGATGATGGGGACATTCGCCGCCTTAGCGTGGTTGATGGCCTCCAGCGTTTGAGGCATGAGGCCATCATCCGCCGCCACCACAAGTACCGCAATATCCGTTACCCTGGCTCCCCGTGCACGCATAGCGGTAAAGGCCTCGTGCCCCGGAGTATCAAGAAAGACTATTTTACCTCCGTTATGCTCCATGCAGGAAGCTCCGATATGCTGGGTAATACCCCCCGCCTCTCCGGCAGTAACGTTGGTCTTCCGGATATAGTCGAGAAGAGTGGTCTTTCCGTGATCCACATGCCCCATAACGGTGACAATGGGAGATCGGGGCTGCAAATTGCTGCCGTGAAAAACCTTTCTTACAGGTTCCGGTGCGCTCTCCGTCTTCTTTGAAACGGTCTTTTCGGGAGTTGCCCACACAAGAAGGGCTCCGAAGCCGTCTCCAAGAATTTCGAGGATGGTGTCATCCGCAGGAGCGTTGGCCGGAACCATCATGCCACGGTTCACAAGCGCGAGCACCGCATCCGCCGCAGAGATGTTCAGGATATCCGCCACCTGGGAGATAGAGGCTCCCTGAGGGATTTCACAGAGGATCTCCTCCGCCCCCTCTTCCGGGTCCTCCTTCTTGGATTTTTTCTCCGCAGAAGGTGTCTGCTCAGCTCCTTCCGGTTTCTCTCCGGAAAAAAGCTTTTCCACCTCCTGAGCCACCTCCATATCGATGGAACTCATATGCGAACTTACCTCTACGCCCCGCTCTTCAAGAACGGTCAAAAGCTCTTTTGTGGAGAGTCCCAAAAGCTTTGCCAGTTCATACACTCGAATTTTATTCGTCAATGCCCTCGCCCCCTAACAATCTATATATCTCCTGCGCAAGGCCATGGTTTTGTGGTAAAGCCACGATCTGCGTCGTTTCCAGTCCTATGGATGTAAAAAGCTCTCCCCGATCTTCCGGGGCTGTTACAAGAACCCCTTCTCCCCGTTCTACCCGCGCCTTTACAAAGCGGAGCACCCCCGAAGAGCAGTCTCGTGCAGCGATAAAAAGAAAACCTTTCTTCCCCCGTGCCCTCTGACGTATCGAATCCTGCCCCACCAGAAGCACTCCACTCCGCCGGGCAAGGGAGAGAAGAGAGAGAATTTTCTTCCAGCTAGGAGAGAGGTCTCCCCTCTGGATTTCCCTCGTCGGCTCAGTCACAAGAATCCTCCGAGCCAGCTTCTCGCGGGGGAAAGCGCTGTAGAAGCTCATCATATAACCCCGGCTCCACTTCAGATCGAAGAGCCCTGGAGAGAGCTTTTTTTTTCTTCGCTCTAAGAATACAGGATGGATCCTCACAAAGATAGGCCCCCCGGCCGGGCATCTTTCCCGTAGGATCATACCGCACCTCTCCCTCGGGGGAGCGGACGATACGGCACATGCTCTTTCGAGGATTTTCCTCTCCGCAACCCACACATGTTCTCGGTCTCTTCCGCTTCTCCATCAAAGAACCTCGTTATTCCTCCCAGAGATCCTTGGGATCTCCGTGGACAATGTCGCTGAAAAGATCATGTAGAGTGGGCATGCGCTCGGGTTCAAGAACCTTGATGTCTATTTTCCACCCCGTAAGTCGCGCTGCAAGACGCACATTCTGCCCCGCCTTACCAATAGCGAGAGAGAGCTGATCCGGCCGAACGTAAACATTTACCGCCCGATCTTCCTCAAGAAGAGGCTCCACCCGCATAATTTTGGCGGGAGAGAGAGCGTTGCGGATGAACTGTAGGGGATCGGCACTCCATATGATGACATCCATGCGCTCTCCGTGAAGCTCGGAACTGATCGATTTTATCCGGGTTCCCTTGGCTCCGACACAGGCTCCCACAGGGTCCACATTACCATCGAAGGAGAGCACCGCAACCTTGGATCGCGTTCCCGCCTCCCTTACAATGCCTTTGATTTCGATGGTTCCCTCTTGAATTTCCGGAACTTCCAGCTCCAGAAGCTTGCGCAGAAGCCCCGGATGCGTCCGGGAGACGACAATACGGGGTCCCCGGGTTGTTTTCCGTACGTCCAGAAGATAGAACTTGAGTCGATCTCCCAGGCGGTAGATCTCTCCTGGGATGCGCTCCTCCCGGGGGAGGATAGCCTCGGTTCGATCATTCAGGCGAGCGAAAACGTGATCCCCTTCGGATTTAAAGATAATTCCGTTTACAAGATCTCCGACCCGATCCGCAAATTCATCGAAAATGATCTGCCGTTCTGCATCCTTAAGACGCTGGATGATGACCTGTCGAGCAGTTTGAGCGGCAATCCGGCCAAACCCGTTAGGGCTGATTTCGATTCTCTCCTCTAAAGGAGAGGTCTTCCCCTCTTCCGCCTCTCCTTCAGAGGAGACTACTTCGTAAAGCCTGATCTCCCCGTTTTCCAGATCCATCTCCACCTGCACATTAGCATTGCCATCGTAATTCTTTTTATACGCAGATACCAGGGCGGCCTCCAGGCTGGAAATAATGACAGAAACGGGAAGTCCTTTCTCCTCTTCTATCTGATGTAGCGCCCGCATAAAATCTTTTCCTAACTGCATGAACTCCAGTCCCTCCTCAAAAGCGGCGCGCCCTAGGGTTTGCGCTTTTTTTTCTTTTTCTTCTTTGGTGCGTCAGATTTAGGTTTATGGGCATGCTGTTTTACTTCAAACTCAAATACGAGATGCCCCTTTTCGATACTTTCAAACGAGAATATACGAGGTTCTTCCTGACCTTCTACGAGAAGAGAGAGACTCTCCTCCTCTACACTCTGAAGAATTCCCTCCAGGCTTCCCTCTTCCTTCAGAACGAGGTGCACTTTCTTTCCAAGAAAGCGAACATAGTCCTGAAGAGTGAAGAGCGGACGCTCCACTCCGGGAGAACTTACTTCGAGAAAGTAGTTTGTAAGGTTCTCTCCAAAAGAGCCTTCCTCCATTGTGTCTATCATGAGGTTCACCTTGCGGGAGACAGTCTCGCAATCTTTTATAGTGATGCCCCCCAGAGAATCTATGAAAATCCGGAACACTGTCCGGTCATTTTCTTTCGTCTGCTGGATTCCCACACACTCGTAACCGAGATCCTCTACTATACGTACAATCTCTTCCCGAGGAAACGATCCCTTCGGACGGGACGTCTGCATATCCACCCCTCCAATGAAAAAACGAAGAGTGGGGGCTCCCCCACTCTTCCCAAAATTCCCCCCGCAAGCACTGAAACAAAGGGAATATATCATAAAAGGAAAAGACCTACAAGCTGTCTTCCTCAATAAACTGATCCCACCACTCCGCATCCCGGGTTCCTTCAAGGCTCCAGACAAAAGGATCTTCCAGAATTTCCACGTTTACCGTGGTTCCAAGGATATCCTCTTCGAGCACAGGAAGATGCTGAACCCCCATCCATACCATTTTCTTGTACGGTGCCGTATAACGGTATTCCCGGGCTTCCATGGAAATCCCTCCCTGAAAAACGAAGTGCTGTGAAGAACCTCTCAACTTTCCAGGATCTATCTCCAGCGTTTCCCATTATTATTATACTACATCCTGAGAATTCTTCATCTATTTTCAGAATTTCTATACCTTCAGGATCTCATTACCTTCAGGATTCTACCCGGTAGTTCGGAGCTTCTTTAGTGACGGTAACATCATGAGGATGGCTCTCCTTCATTGAGGCTGCGGTAACCTTTACAAAACACCCTTTTTCCTGAAGCTCCCGGATGTTAGCAGCCCCCACATACCCCATACCGGAGCGCAACCCCCCCACAAGCTGGTAGGCGATTGCATTGAGAGGTCCCTTGTAAGGGACCATCCCTTCGATCCCCTCAGGAACAAGCTTCTCTTCCCGAGCACCCTCCTGGAAATAACGGTCTTTGCTGCACCCATCCTTCATCGCTCCCAAGGAGCCCATTCCTCGATAGCTCTTAAAGGAGCGCCCTCGGTAGATCACCACTTCTCCGGGGCTTTCATCGGTTCCCGCAAAGAGGGATCCCACCATAACGGTATCGGCCCCGGCAGCAATGGCTTTCACAATATCCCCTGAGAAACGAACGCCACCGTCTGCTACTATGGTGCGCCCCTTTTCGTGAGCCGCGCGGGAAGCCTGGATTACCGCCGCCACCTGGGGGACTCCGATCCCTGCCACAATCCTGGTAGTACAGATAGATCCGGGGCCCACTCCCACCTTCACAGCATCTGCCCCCGCATCAATAAGGGCCTCTGTAGCTTCTGCGGTAGCAACATTTCCCGCCAGAATCTGAAGGTCCTTGTAGCGGCTCCGAATCTCACGAACCCGATCAAGCACTGAGCGAGCATGTCCGTGGGCAGTATCGATTACCAGAAGATCCACCCCGGAATGCACCAGAAGCTCTGCCCTCTCCAGGGCATCCTGCCCAACGCCAATAGCAGCACCTACCCGAAGACGCCCCCGTTCATCCTTACAGGCGCCGGGGAAATCCTTAGCCTTCTGAATATCCTTAATGGTGATGAGCCCCTTGAGGCAGCCGTGAGCATCGACGATGGGGAGCTTTTCGACCTTGTACTTCATGAGAATCGATTTGGCATCCTCCAGGGTAGTTCCCTCGGGGGCGATGATGAGAGAATCTTTTGTCATGACTCCCGATATCGGCTGTTCATAATTCGTAACAAAGCGCAAATCCCGGTTCGTAATAATCCCCACAAGACGCATGCCCTTATCCACGATCGGAACTCCCGAAATGTGGTAGTGCTCCATCAGGTCCACCGCCTCGCGAACCTGATTTTCCGGAGAGAGATAGAAGGGATCTACGATAACTCCGGACTCGGAACGTTTCACCTTGTCTACCTCTCCTGCCTGCCGCTCCGGAGACATGTTTCGGTGGACAATGCCAATTCCCCCCTCTCTTGCAAGACCGATGGCAAGACGACTTTCAGTAACCGTATCCATGGCGGCGCTGCAGAGAGGAATGCGAAGGCTGATCTCTGGAGTGATTTTCCAGGACACATCCACATCCGCAGGAACCACCTCACTGTAACCGGGGACAAGAAGCACGTCATCAAACGTAAAACCTTCGTAGGGTGCAAATTTTTCAAGCATAATCAAAGCCTCACTTTTCACCTTCCAGGGCTCTCCAGAACCCTGTTCTCCTCCTATGGAACAGACCTTTTCTCGCGCTTTTTTGCTTCGTCCAGATGCAAAGTTACAAAAAAAGCCCCTTACCCAAAAAACCGCAAGGGGCTGCGTCATGGATGACACGAAGGAACACTCTGAAGCCTACGTCTTTTATAAGGAAATATTAGAGAGCTTCCGAAAAAAGGTTCTTTCTAAAACTGCCTTCGTTCAAGGGTAGCCACGGCATAACACTCCATACACTCCCCTCGCCCTACGCTACCGCAGAACTCCCCGGATTTCATCTTAAGATTGCAGCGGTTCTCTTCTCCAGGGAAGAGGGCCGCTCCAAGAGAGGAGAGGATTTCCTGACGGTATGAATTCAGACGAGGATACTGCGCATGAAGCGTTATGTCTACCCAGGAGATGCTCCATCTTTCTTCAAGGAGTCGGCGAAGCACCTCCTCCAAGAGAAGAAGGCTACGAATATTTTTGTACCGTTCCTGAGAGGCGGGAAAGAGATTTCCCAGATCCGGAAGGCCCGCCGCTCCCAAAAGAGCGTCGCACACCGCATGGGTGATGAGGTCCGCATCAGAGTGCCCTTGGAGCCCGAGAGGAGAAGGGATGCAAACTCCCCCAAGAACAAGAGCCCTTCCCGGAACAAGAGGATGTACGTCAAAACCGTGTCCTGTCCGCATTTCTTTACACCCCTCCAAAAGGGCTCCGGCCATCTCCAGATCCTCTGGATAGGTTACTTTGAAGTTCCGAGGATCTCCCGCAACAAAAGAGAGTCTTTTTCCTGCACTTCTCCAAAGTTCTCCTTCATCGAAGCGAGGAGAGGCCTTTTCGAGAAGCTCACGCAGATCCTTCACCGGGAAGCCCTGGGGAGTCTGGGTACGCCGAAGAAGGGTGCGATCCACACAGGCGCAGACATCCCCCGTTTCGGGATTCACCTCTTTCAGTGCATCCGAGCAGGGGAGAAGAGGGACTACTCCCAAAGGCTCAGGCGAGCCATCTACCTTTGCCATAACCCGAAGGCAGAGATCCTCCGAGAGAAAGGGGCGTGCGCCGTCGTGGATGAGCACGTATTCTCCTTGAGCAGCCGCCACCCCCCGACGCACCGAGTCGGTTCTTTCGGCTCCTCCCGATACGACGGTACACTCCAGCAAAGGCTCATGAAGAGCTGCCTGCACAGATTCTACGCTCTCTTCCGGAACTACCAGAACAAGGTCACAGAGATCCCCCCGGTTCCGGAGTCTGGACGCAACCTCTATGCTCCAGAGCCATAGCGGTTTTCCCTGAAGAAGTCGGAACTGTTTGGGTTCTCCTCCCATGCGGCGCCCTCGCCCACCCGCCACAAGGACAAAACTCCAGGAATTCCTACTCATCGTGACGAAGGCGGCCAAAAATCATTCTCCCGGCAGAAGTCTGCAGCATGGAGGTTACCACAACGTCCACCCGCTTATTAACATGCTGAGCACCATCTTCTACGACAATCATGGTGCCGTCATCAAGATACCCCACCCCCTGGTGGCTCTCCTTCCCTTCTCGGATAATGTCCACCGTTACCGTCTCGCCGGGAAGAAGCATTGGCTTCAGGGCATTAGCGAGATCGTTCACGTTAAGCACCCTGATACCTTGAATCTGAGCTATCTTGTTGAGATTATAGTCCGTAGTAATGATCTTGGCATCCAGCTCCTTGGCCAGAGCCACAAGCCCCAGATCTACAGATTCCGCATCAAGATCTCCCAGGGTTGTCTCCAGCATATCCATGGGGAAATCCGGAATTTTCTGGAGTTCGTTGATCACGTCCAATCCTTTGCGACCTCGCCCTCGACGCACGGGGTCCGCAGAATCGGCAACCCCCTGAAGCTCCACGAGAATAAACCGCGGAAGAAGTACGACCCCATCCAGAAAACCAGCCCGGGCAATGTCAAGAACACGTCCGTCAATAATAACGCTGGTATCAAGAATCTTCACTACCGAAATATCCTGAAAGGAGAGATTGCTCTGGAAGGAGCGCGAAAGGGGCTCACCGTTACGTTTTGTTTTTCGGGGAAGCTTTCCCTTCCAGAATCCTCCCAAAGAACTCGCCATGGAGATAACGTCCTCCCGACGCTTGAAGAAAACCCAGGTAAAAAGATATCCCAGAGAAATGTTCAACAGAACCGCCACGTAAGTTCCCACAGCGGGAAAGTCTGTAAAGGGAAGGGCAAGAAGATTCGCCACGATGAGTCCAATAACAAGTCCTATAATGCCTACAGAAATATCAAGCCAACTCACGTTTTGTAAATATTTTTCGAACAAAAGCCCCCCCTGAGAAAGACTTCTGATGAAAAGAGGGGTAAGCAACATCCCCACCACAGCGAAAAAGAGAATAAAAGTTCCCGTAAGGGTCAGAGAAGGGAGCAATGTCCTGGCGGGCCACCATCCAAGGTCCTGGATGTAATTAGAAATTTGCCACCCCGCAAGCCCACCTAGGAACATCATGGTAATTCTTAATCCTCGAGAAAGCATGTGTCCCAATCCTTGATCATCCACACATATTCACCTCCATTTCTAATGGGGCAACTGAAGAGGCTCCGTTTTTTGTCCTCTCTATCCCCCCGATTTTGACGCTTCGCTGAGCAAACCTCTTCGCACACTGCAAACAGAGAGAGCCTTGCCTTGTGGAACAATACGAACAGTACGATAAAAAAGGACACCGCAAGGGCAGGAGCATCAGACGTTTTCCTGCATATCCCTCCGGGATTCCAACGCCGCATGAAGGGTTATTCTATCCGCATACCCTATGCTGCCTCCCACAGGAAGACCATAGGAAAGCCTTGTTATTCTAGGGCAACAGTGTCGGCTACGCAGATATTCGCACACTCTATAGCTTGTAAGCTCTCCCTCGACTCTCGGATTTGTAGCCAGTATCACCTCCTCTATGGTGTTTTCTTCCTGAAGCCGTCGCACAAGCTTTACCAGGGAGCTTTCGGGGATGCTTCTGTCTTCCAAAGGAGATTCATACCCCCCCAGAACGTGGTACACCCCCCGGTACGCTCCGGATTCCTCAAGACAGAGCATATCCTCTGCAGATTCTACGATGCAGAGAAGAGACCTTTCCCGAAAGGGATCCATACATACCGGGCAGAGATCTTCTTCGGCCAGGCCGTTACAACGCTTGCAAAAACGAAGATCCCTCCGGAGTGCTAGAAGCACCTCCGCAAGGCTTCGAGAAAAAGCCTCGGGCTGCTGCAGAAGATGAAAGGCCATGCGACGACCGCTCTTTTCTCCGATGCCGGGAAACTGCGAAAAAAGCTGCACCGCCCTTTCGATAAGAGGAGGAATTGCCAAATCTCTCTCCTAAAAGAGCCCGGGGAGGTTCATCCCCCCGGTGATCTGAGCCATCCTCTGCTCTGAAAGTTCCCGGCTTTTTCTCATAGCCTCTCCGATGGCGGCAAGTACCAAATCCTCAAGCATTTCTACATCCTGAGGGTCCACAACCTCGGGAGAGATAGAGATTCCCGTCACCTCTCCCTGACCGTTGGCTTTGGCAGTAACCATGCCTCCTCCGGCAGAACCCTCCACCACTTCTGCAGCAAGTTCTTCCTGCATTCTCGCCATCTGAGCCTGCATCTTCTGGGCCTGTTTCAGCATTTTTTCCATCTTCATCGCTTTTCTAACACTCCTTAATAAATAAATATAAGAACGTCTGCTCCATCTACAGCACCTCCGCGGAGACTCCTTCAGTGGTGATAGGGATGCCCCGAGACAATGGTATAGGCCCGGTAGATCTGTTCAAGTAAAAGCACAAGAGCCAACTCGTGAGGGAGTGTCATATCCGAGAGACGTAAGGTAAGGTCTGCCCGGGCACGCACCTCCTGGCTCACTCCGTAGGCACCTCCTACAACGAAAACCACTTTTCCTCTGGCAGAGCCGAGAAGCGTCATAACCTTTTGGGAAAAACCCCGGCTTCCCAGGGAGGTTCCCTTTTCATCCAAGAGTACCACGCTATCCCCAGAATTTATAGAGCCAAGTATAGATTTTCCTTCCCGATCCGCACTTTGAACGGGATTTCCTTTGGCGGGAGGTACACACTCAAGCCCCAGAGAGGCATACCCCCGAAGACGCAGAAGATACTCTTCGCAGGCCTCTCGTGCCCAGCTTTTTTTAGGTTTTCCCACCGCAAGGACCAGAATCTTCATTAAGACCTGGGCTTTTCAGTTTTTTTCTTTCCCCGAACCACCCGTTTACGCACCTGCCGTTCCTGGCGTTCCCGCTCCTGAAGTCCGTCCTGGATCCGGAGGATATCCTGGTGCATGCCGGGGAGGATGTTATGCTCCAGATTGCCCGCCTTGCGGCGGATCTTCTGAAGCTCCCTATTCAGGATGTTCAGTCGCGTAAGAATATTGATGTATTCCCACAGAAATTCCGCCATCCGCCGCATACCATCCATAAGATCATCCACAAAAAACGATGAGAGAGCAGGATCGTACTTCTGCCGGTGTAGCACCTCCCAGGCCTCTTCTCCCTCAGGGTAGAACTGGGGAAAGGCGCATCCCATGATGGATTCCTTCTCCTCTCGAACGGCCAGTGTAGGGCTGTTGCTACGGAGAAGATCCAGAGAGAAGGCACCCTCGAAGAGCCGAAGTTGGGTATAGGCCACTTCAAGGGCCTGGCTCTCCTCCTCGAAGCGATGGCGAAGCTCTTCGAAACGGCGGCGATCTTCCTCAATGGTCCGGATAAGGGCATCTCGTTTTTTTTCGAGAAGATGCAGCCCCCGGCGTACCGACGTGGACTGTCGTCGCAGCAGAAGAAGCTGTTCACGGGTAATCGGAAGAGGCACCGCTACATCTCCCGTTCCTTATGCATGCGCTCCACCACGTCCCGGGGGAGACGGTAGATCTCTTCTTTTGGGAGCACCCCCAGAAGATGCCAGGCACGCTGCACCGTTTCCTCCAAAGTACGCCGACCCTCCTGATGCACCAGAGACTCCTCGAAGATCTTGCCGAAGCGGAGATAACGCTTCTCCAGAGGGGAGAGGGCATCGTCTCCAATGACGATCCGCAGCTGTTCCAGCTCCCGAGCCCGGGCGTAGGAGGCATAGATCTGATCTGCCAGGGCGCGGTGCTCCGGAAAGGTCTTCTCCTTGCCTATACCCTTGTTCATCAGTCGGCTCAAGCTGGGGAGGATGTCTACCGGGGGATAGGTTCCCTTACGCTGCAGCGCTCGACCCAAAACAATCTGCCCTTCCGTGATGTACCCCGTAAGATCCACCACGGGGTGGGTCATGTCGTCATCGGGCATGGAGACCATGGGGATCTGGGTGATACTTCCGGAGGAGTTTTTCACGCATCCTGCACGTTCGTAGATGGTGGAGAGGTCGGAGTACATGTACCCGGGATAGCCACGGCGTCCGGGGATCTCCTCCCGGGCAGCCCCGATCTCGCGCAGAGCCTCGCAGTAGTGCAGCATATCCGTAAGTACCACCAGCACGTGATACCCCATCTGATACGCAAAGTATTCCGCCACAGTGAGAGCCATCCGGGGAGTGAGGAGTCGCTCCGCCGCAGAGTCGCTGGCGAGGTTCATGAAAAAAACTCCTTTGCTGAGGGCACCATTTTTACGGAAGGCATCCAGAAAGAAGTTCGCCTCCCGCCGAGTAATCCCCATAGCAGCAAAGACAACCAGAAAAGGCTGGTTCGTGCCGGGCACCCGTGAATAGGATACGATCTGCGCCGCCAGCTCGTTGGAGGGGAGCCCGGCTCCGGTAAAGATGGGGAGCTTCTGCCCCAGCACCAGGGAGTTGGTGAGGTCTATGGTGGAGATCCCCGTTTCAATAAAGGCATGGGGACTTCGGCGGCGTTCCGGATTGAGGGGCTGCCCCGTTACTTCAAGATAATCCGAGGCAAAGGGGAGAGGTTCTCCTGTGAGCATCTCCCCCCGACCATTGAGCACCTTGCCGATGAGAGACTTCCCCACGGGAACCCGTACCACATCCTGCTCCAGCCAGATGGTTGTATGCGCCTCTCCCAGCCCCAGGGTGCCGTCAAAAACCTGGATAATCACCAGATCTTCCTGAATCTGGAGCACCTGCCCTGTGCGGCACCCCTCGGGAGTTTCAATGGTTACAAGCTCCCCATAGGCCACGTCTCGTACATGGTCCACGAAGACGAGAGGGCCCGCAATCCCCCGGATGGAGCGATATCCTCGCCGATAGAGGGGTTTTGAAGTCTTAAGCACGGACTATCGCCTCCTTCAGGGATTCAAGATCCGAGGAAAAGTGCGCCAGCCAAACCTGAACATCCTTCTCCAGAGACTCCTCTGACATGGAGCGCAGATCAAGAAGTTCTCGGCGCAGAGAGGTTACAGGAAGATTCTCGAAGAAAAAGCCCTCGTCCAGATAGGCCTTTCCTCGTTCGTAAAGCCCCTGAAAGAGTTCCAGCATCTGCCGCTGCCGAAAGAGGGAGGAATAGGCATCCTGATCATCGAAGGCGTTCTGTTGCAGAAAGACCACCCGAACAAGATGGGCGATTTCGAGAATCCATTTGTCTTCTTCTCCCAAACCATCCCTGCCGAGAAGCTGCACGAGATCCGAAAGCTCCTTCTCCTTGGCAAGAAGATCCTGCATGAACTGCACTCTCTCCTTCCAGGTATCACCGAAGCGCTCATAAAAGTAGCGTCCCAAACCTTCCGCATAGAGGGAGTAGCTGGTGCGCCAGTTAATGGAGGGAAAGTGGCGCTCCTGGGCGAGCTTTTTATCCAGAGCCCAGAAGGCCCCCGCCATGCGAAGACTCGCCTGAGTGACGGGCTCAGAAAAATCTCCCCCCGCAGGGGAGACCGCATTTACCACCGAGACCGACCCGATTCTCTCATCGCTCTCCCCTCCGAGAAGGCGGGCCTTCCCCGCCCGCTCGAAAAAGGCCGCCAGTCGGGCCCCAAGATAGGCGGGGTATCCCTCTTCTCCGGGCATCTCCTCAAGACGACCGCTAATCTCTCGCAACGCCTCGGCCCACCGGGAGGTAGAATCCGCCATGAGAGCCACGGAGTAGCCCATGTCCCGAAAGTACTCCGCCGCAGTGATCCCCACGTAGATGCTCGCTTCCCGGGCCGCCACGGGCATGTTGGAGGTGTTGGCGATGAGCATCACCCGCTCCATGAGAGGGGTGCCGTACCGGGGATCCCGAAGCTCTGGGAACTCTTCGAGAACTTCGGTCATCTCGTTTCCCCGCTCCCCGCAACCGATGTAGATGATCACATCCGCATCACACCACTTGGCCAGAGACTGTTGGGTCACGGTCTTTCCGGTGCCAAAACCTCCGGGGATAATGGCGGCCCCCCCCTTCGCCATGGGGAAGAGCGAGTCCAGAACCCGCTGCCCCGTGAGAAGAGGCTCATCCAGGGGGAGCATGGCCTTCACCGGCCGGGGGGTCCGGATATTCCAGCTCTGCTTCATCTGGAGGATCTCTCCGGAGGAGAGACGCCCCAAGGGATCCCCCACCCGGTAGGATCCCTGAGAAAGTATTTCTTCCAGTTCTCCCCCCTCAAAATTTGGAGGTACCATGAGGCGGTGTTCAAACCGGGCTCCCTCGCGAACAACACCGAAGATATCCCCCTTGCGAAGGATCTGCCCTGGCTCAGCCTGGGGAGTAAACTCCCAGAATCTCTCTTCATCAAGGGAGGGCAAAGCCACCCCCCGAGGGAGAAAGAGTTCCTCTTCTGGAAATCTATCCAGAGGCCTTCCGATGCCGTCGAAGACCCCTCCAAGAAGCCCTGGACCGAGATCCACCGAGAGGAGTTTTCCGGAATAGGCCACATGTTCCCCCACCGAAAGCCCCGTAGTATCTTCGTATACCTGAATATCCGCCCCTTTACCACGGAGGCGGACCACCTCTCCCATGAGGTGAAGATCCCCTACCCGCACTACTTCGTACATGCGCACCTCGGGAGATGCCTCCGCCTGAATAACGGGGCCCGCAATTCCCAGGATTCGAGAGCCGATTGTTCCCTGGTCCATAGAATTCTTCCTCATCTAGGCAATGTTCCGCATGTTAGGAAAGGGAATCCATACGGGCCTTGCCAGGTGCTGTACCTGTTGTCGATAGTACTGAGGCACCTGTTCAAACCAATCCGGTTCGTAGAGTACAAAGGCCACATTCTCCTGTACCAACTCCTCCCAGACTTCCCCCAGAGACCGGGGGTTTTCACAGATACAGGGAGCAAAACCCACAAGAGACCAAAGATCCACAAAAATCTTACGTCCCAAAACCACTCCCGTTTTTTTCATAGTCCTCAATCCTGTTTTTGTCTATGCAGGCAACGTCAGAAAAGCAAAAGACGGGGCCGTATTTTTTCTTCAGGATAATTCAGAGCCAACCCCGTGACGATATAGTTAAGGTTATCCCACTCCGCCACCTGCCGGGCCACATATCCCATGGCGACTTCGATTCCCAGGGGATTTTTGCGCAGAAACGAGGCTTGCCATCGAAGAAAGCTCCTGTTTAAAGCCTGCTGGAACATATTAGGGGTCTCCTCATGAATCTGCCGTACCATTCCCATCCAGGGAGTTCCTCGAACCGCCTCCAAAACGGAACGGCACTGGGCGAGATGCTCCTCCCCGATGAGCCCTCCTCCGAGGTAATCTGCCTCGTCGGAGAGTTCTGCCCGGGAGAAACCGTGCTCCTTCCGGAGCCATACGCCAAGATTGAGAAGGTCCACCAGCATGCGAAGATAGGTCTCTATAAGATCTCCATTCGATGAGGGACAGGAGGCAAGAAGATCAAAGAGGTAGTTCTTATACTCCAGAAGATAGCCCCGCTCGACCTTCCAGTATTCCAAACCACGCAAGAGATTCAGCGCCGCATTTCCCAAAGCCTTTCCCAGAGGATTGCGGATATCGTGACTCCGCTCGGAAAGCTCCTGAAGGCTCTGCGACTTCCAGAGAAGGGAAATCACATGAAGCGGAATCATGCCGTAACTGTGCCAGAGAGGTTCTCCGTAGGTACGGTCGCTTCCGGGGAGGAAAGAACGAAGAAGTACCCGCATATTGTGCAGATCTCCCCGGGCAAGGAGAATGCTGACCAGATCCCGGGTCTCTCCATCGGCAGCCTTACGCATCCGAAGAAGCTCATTCCCCATGCCGACAGCGAGAGCCACTTCAATACGCTGCAACGCATTGCGCTCTCTTGAGACAAGTTCGTTTCGATAGACTCCTCCATACTTGCTCTCAAGAAGATACGCCTCCATCCCCTCCAGCCCTCGGCGAAGAAGAATGTCGTATTCTTCCTCTTCAAGAAAGTAGGAAAGCCGGGAACGGAGAAGAGCGTTAAGATATCCGTAGTTCTCGTACCGTCCGAAGAACCTGGTCAAAAAGTTCTTCCATGGTACTCCCAATCTCTTTCGCAAGCCGATTCCTCACCTTGTTCCATCGCGTAGAAAGCCGGTTGTCCACCACCTGAGTCCCTGTGGCTTCATCTACAAGCACGCACCCTCCCCAGAACTCCTGGTCTTTTTCAAAAAAGGCACATCGTGCCACCCGGGGATGGTTTCTAATCTCTTCGGGAACCTCGGAGGAACAGGAGAGGACAACGAGATCTTCTCCAAAAAGCTCCAGAGCCTCCTGGAAAAGCCTCTTCTCTGTAGCCTGAAGCACTCCGTTTTCTTTCAGCGAAGCTACACGGAGCTGGATCTCCTGCCGGACCTCTTCGGAGAGTTCCTGCCCAAGGGAGTAGAGATACTCCGTAAGCTCGTAAAGAACCTTGCCCCGAATCGCATCCTTTCGAAGTTGCAAAGCCTCTTCTTGGAGAAGGCGCATCCGGGACACCTTATTTTCAACTTCAAGACGGCGCTGGGCGATGGCATCCCCGAGGGAGTCCTCGATCTTTTTCGCCTCTTCCTGATAACGACGGGCATACTCCTCCCGAAGAGCCTCCTTGAATGCCTCCAGGGGTGAAGAGAGGACCACGCCGCTCTCTCCCCTAGGCAAAACGCAGTATAAGCATGATGGCTACGACGAAACCAAGGATAACCATGGTCTCCGGAATAGCCTCCAGAATAATCATGGTTCCTGCAGTTTCAGGTTTCTCTGCCACCGTGCCGGCTCCGGCACTTCCGATTTTAGCCTGAGCATACGCAGTAGCAATGGCGGGTATTCCCACTGCTAGAGCTGCAGCCAGAGCAATTAATGCTTTTTCCACGAAGCACTCCTCCTTTTTGCAAAAGGAACATAGGGTTTTCCCTGTCCCGTATAAAACTTCCCCAGAAATTCCACGTAGTGAAGCCGGGCGGCATGAAGCCCTGAACCGGCAAAGGCAAGGACAATGTTGAGCAGATGCAGCAGTACTGCAAGAAGAATGCCAAACACTGAAACCCCCAGAACATCGACAAAGGTAGAGGCAACCATGGCGAGGATCGCCGAGGAGAGTCCGATGGCGGCAATACGGACATAGCTGAGGATATTCCCAATGGCGCTAAGGGTTTCGATCATCCCCCCCAGACCGCCTCCGAAAACAACACAGACAAGCCCTGCCACAAGAACCGCTCCTCCCGCGTGCGGAGGCAGTATTTCGAAAAGCCACGCTCCCAGTAGAAGAAGACCCAGAATAATACCGAGCATCCCCAAACGTTCCATCCAGAGATGGTGATTTTTATGTTTGATCCCTTCAAAAACCCCGAGAAGGAGCCCCAGCCCCACATGAGCTAATCCAAGGGTAACCGAGAAAACCATCACAGGGAGCACCACATGGGAACGTTCAAGCCAGAGAGGGTGCATGTTAAACAGTCGAAGCCCCACATCCCCGAAGAACTCCCCGTAGGCAAACCCCCAGAGGATACTCCAGAAGGCGAGGTGGAAGAAGATCATCCCCACCATACGAAAGATTTCGGACTTTTGAGAGCGGTAAAGGAAAAACCCGATTACCCCGATCAAAAGGCCGTACCCCGCATCTCCCACCATACACCCCGAAAAGAGGGGAAAGAAGATACCGATCATGATGGTGGGATCCATGCCAGTATAGGTGGGTAGAGAGAGAAGTTTAAGAAAGAGGTGGAAAGGATCGAAAATCTTTGGATTTTTGAGCGATGTGGGAACCTGAGCAAGCTCTCCTCCCAAAGGCTTTCGCCACTCCACAAAAACCTGAGACTGGAAACGTTCGCCAAGCTCCTTTTCCACTGCTTCCGCACGATCTTGAGGAACCCATCCGAAGAGGGAGAACATCTCCCCCTGAGAGAGGGTTTTGTTCTCCACCTGAAGCGCCTCCATCCGGTCCTCAATAAGCATAAGCATGGCTCCGAGCTTGGGGCCCCAGGCGTTCCGTGTTCTCTCCAGCTCTGCATCAATCTCTTTGAGCCTTTTGGGAACCCAATGCAGCCCGGACTCAATCGCCGCCACAGAATCGTGATGTGTAAACTTGGTAAACGCAGGAGGAGGACGCCAGGCCACTACGTTTTCCTCCTCGAAAAGTTTTTCCAGAGCATCCTGGGCGAGAGGAGGAACGCTGAAAGAGACCAGTAAATCATCGTGCCCCGTCTTAACGCTGTGATAACGCAGCGAGACCCGTTCCTTTACAGGGGTGAACTTGCGCAGCACGCCCCGAACTTCCTGCAGCATCCTCGCATAACTCCCCCCCGGAACCCACCAGAGAGAGACCCGGTTTCCCCGTCTCTGTTCCTCCTCAAAGAAGGAGGAAAAATGCACCACATCGCGGTGGGAGCTGCGGAGAATACGGAGGGTTTCCTGTAGCGATTTTTTTTCATGAGCAAGTCCCTGAAGCCGCTCTCTAAAGGCATCCAGGCTCTCCTCAATATCCTGAAGAACTTTACTGTCAAAAGAGGATATCCACTGCTGGGCCCATTGAAGGCGTTCCTCAGAGACAGTATTCCAATCAGACCACTCAAGAACATCCACCATTCCCTGAAGAGTAGCACTCAGGAACTTGAGACGCTTGAGATTGGAGAGGGTTTCCCCGTAATCCCGGTCTTCTTCATCCGTATGAAGAACTCCCATGGTATGGAGAAGATCAATAACCTCTCGCTTGCGGCTTGCCACGCCCCAGACAAAAAAACGAACCATCTTCTGGATCAAGACGATTCGCCCCTTTCGTTGTTCATTTGCTCGTCTCCTATCACATGAGGCCATATCGCATGAGCTACCCTATGAATGCGCAGAGGATCTCTGGCTTTTTCATAAAGAAGCCGCTTCACGGAAGCACAGGAGCTGCGGAGATCCTCCTCGAAAGCCCGGCTTTCCTCAAACTTCTGCTCCTCCTCATGCCGCACAATATCGAAAGTCTTTTGGGTCATCGCATCTAATCGTACGAGACCTTCTTGGTACTCCCGCTCCTTCTCCGCAATTTTCCGGGCCAGATCTTCCTCAAGGTTTTTCCGGTACTCCTCAAGAAGAACTTCCATCCCCGCAAGACGCTCCTCGGGCTTTTCAGGCGTTACGTTCTGCATACGCCTCTTCATCCTCCATCATAAACTCACAGAAGGAACCCCGATCAATGATACCGAGAAAACGCCCGTTTTCGGCCACTGGAAGGCGTTCCACTCCTTTGCGAAGCATAAGATCTGCCACGGTCATAAGACTTGCACCGGGATCAACCCGTGGAGGATCGGAGCGCATGTACTCTCTCACTTTACAGCGCCCCAGAAGCTGGAGACGTTGTAAAAGGTTTCCCTCAGTATCGTCAAGAAAGGAGGTTTGGCTCAGAACCTCAAGGAAGGTAGGGACAGCAGCCTCAAGAATATCCGACTGTGCCAGATAGCCCACAAGCTGCCAGTCGTCATCAATGACAGGAACTCCCGGAAGACGATGCGAGTAGAGGATGCGCACAGCATCAAGCACACGATCTTCTGGAGATACCGCCGTAAGATCCCGTACCATAAGTTTTACAGCACTGGTATTCACTTTTTTCCACCATCCACTCTATTTTTCCAACCGAAACGCGAAGCAAAAACGTAGAGGACAAAGAGGGGCAACTTCGCCATACGCCGCCACCGCCAAGGCTCCTGGCAGAGACGGAAAAACCACTCCATCCCCACCCGGCGCATCCACCGAGGAGCCCGTTGCAGCTTTCCGGAGAGAACGTCGAAACTACCCCCAACCCCCATACGGAACATGCCGGGAAGCTCCTGTGCGTGGGCGGCAATCCATTTTTCCTGACGAGGGACTCCAAGGGCTACAAAAAGGATTTTGGCCCCGGAATTACGCACAGCCTCACAGATAAGAGAACTTTGGTCATCGTCAAAGTATCCGTGGTGCGAACCCGCCACAGCGAGCCCCGGATAGCGCTCCAGGAGAACTTCCGCCGCCCGGGACGCAACACCGGGCTCCCCTCCGAGAAAGAAGACGGGCCATTTGGCATACGAGGCGGTACGGCAGAGCTGTTCCATAAACTCCACGCCAGCGATCCGTTCGTGTATACGGAAACCGAGAAAACGCAAAGCAAGAACAAGCCCCATGCCGTCCGGGAGGGAGAGATCCGCGTTCTGAAACGCCTTGACAAGCTCAGCATCATCTCGTGCGGCATAGACTGAAAGCGCATTGGGGGTAAAAACGGTACACCCCAGAGGATCACCGTTGTTGATAAGAGCCCAGGCCTTGCCGAGAGCGTAGTGAAGGGAGACGTTATTCACCGGCACTCCCCAGAGCAGAGGAGCGGGTTTCCCTCGTTTTTTTTCGCTTCTTCTGAGCACTGTTCCCACATACGCCAGTGATGCAGCTATGCCGAAGAAGGCCACCACAGCGCCCTGCCCATCCGGTCGAATCTGGAGTACCGCCGCAGAAAAACCGAGAGCAGCGGAGAGAAAAGCTACCATACGGACAGAATCAGGGTGATCCACCCCGCGATCGACCAACCGCCTGTAGATAAAAACATTGCCTCCGGAGGTGGCAGAAGAAAGTGCCCTGCTCATAAAATGAAGGGAGACCTCCATGATGGGGATGGCAAAGAGCGCCAGAGGAAGCAGCATAAGGGCAGAAAAGGCAATCCCTTTACTGACTCCCATAACGGAAACCCCCGCCACAAGAACTCCCCAGAAAGCCGCCAGAGGCTCCCCAAGTCGCCGATAGAGATGTCCATGACGGCTCCAGAAAACTCCGAGCAGGGCGATCCCTCCGAGGCACATGGTAACAGCCCCCTCAAGGTTCTGACCGGAGAATCCCGTAATCACCACCATGAGAAGCCAGACAAAGAGAAGCAGATGTCCAGCCATGCCGGGGATGCGATCAAGACTTACCAGGAGAAGCGGAAAAAATCCTACCCATAAGGCCGTAATAATATGAGAGACAAGGGGATGAAGAAAGAGATACTGCCCCTCGGGCATCCCGACAAAGGCAATCTTCTCTCCCCAGAAGGCAAAGAGGAAACCGATAACAAGATAAAGCCAGGAGAGATTATGTTTACTGCGACTGCTGACAATCCCAACCATACATGCGAGAAATGCGGTAGCCACGATCTCACGAGCGGTCTCGCTACCGCTCCAGAGAGCGACCACAACCCACGAGGCAAGGAGCATGATATCTCGCAGATAGTCATACTGCTCCCGGGATATATGTTTTCGGATATATTTCTGAAACAGGAGACACCCCCCTGCCATCAGTAAAATCACCATGCGGGATATAAAGGCACATTCTCCTTCAAACATCGTAAGGCCTTCCTTTCTAACCCCTGACTGCCTGGCTATTGAGCTTTATACTAATGATCAAACCCCACCCACGCGGAAAGAACGAAAATCTGCGGCACACGCCTTCACGGTTTTCGGATTCCGGAACTTCCCCTCGTTTATTCACATAACACATATCTTCAAGTATAGCATGAGATAAGAGGAAAACAAAAAGGGAATTCGCTGAAAATTCTTCGAAATATCCGACACCCCCCCAAGGGATGAGGAGCCCTCAGGAGAGATGCCGGATAGATTGTCCTCTGAAGCTCGAAGGCCCTAAAAAACTCAAGCAGGCTTTTCTATGCGGGTCATGCCTCCCACGTAGGGGACGAGCGCTTCAGGAATAAGGATAGAACCATCCCTCTGCTGGTAGTTCTCCATGAGGGCGATGAGACAGCGCCCTACAGCAATCCCCGAACCGTTGAGGGTATGGGCAAATCGCGGTTTTCCTCCCGCTTCAGGGCGGAAGCGAAGATTCATCCTGCGAGCCTGGAAATCCTCGCAGTTGCTGCAGGAGCTGATCTCCCGATATTTATCCTGAGAGGGGATCCACACCTCAATGTCGTAGGTCTTGGAGGAGGCGAATCCCATATCTCCGGTGCAGAGGCATATTCTACGGAAAGGGATCTCCAGGCGCTTCAGCACCTCTTCCGCCGCTAGAGTGAGGCTCTCCAACTCCTCGTAGCTCTTTTCGGGGGAAGAGATCTTCACCAGCTCCACTTTGTCGAACTGGTGCTGCCGGAGAATCCCCCGCACATCCCGGCCGTAGGTTCCGGACTCCCGGCGGAAACAGGGGGTGTAGGCGGTAAGATAGAGCGGAAGCTGTTTCTCCTCAAGAATTTCCCCCGCATAGATGTTGGTGAGAGGTACCTCGGCGGTGGGGACGAGCCAGAGATCATCCTGGGCACAGCGGTAGAGATCCTCCGCAAATTTGGGGAGCTGCCCCGTCCCCTGCATGGTGGCGCTGTTTACCAGGAGAGGAGGTAGAATCTCTTCGAAGCCGTGGTCACGCGTATGAAGATCAAGCATGAATTGGGTAAGCCCCCGCATGAGGAGCGCTCCCTTGCCTCGAATAACCGTGAAGCGGCTCTCCGCAAGCTTCACCCCCCGCTCGAAGTCGAGAATCCCCAACGATTCTCCGAGATCCCAGTGGGGCTGGGGCTCAAAGTCGAAGCTTCGGGGCTCTCCCCAGTAGTGCATCACCGGGTTATTGCTTTCGTCCAGTCCCAGAGGAACCGTTTCGTGAGGACGGTTGGGAATCTGCAGCATCAGGCTCTCAAGATCCCCGTCGATACGGGAAAGCACCTCCTCCATCTCTTTGATGGCATCTCCCAGGATGCGCATCTCCTCCATGAGGAGTTCCGCATCCTTCCCCTGCTTTTTGAGAAGCCCTACCTGTTTTGAACCTTCGTTCCGCTGGGCTTTTTTCTCTTCCATGGAGGTGAGGATCTCCCGGCGTTGTTCATCCAGATCGTAAAGCTCCTCCACGGAGAAGGCGTTGTTTCTTGCCTGGAGCATCTGCTCCAGTTCCTTTCGATTTTCCCGTATCCACCGCATATCAAGCATAGCTACACCTCCGATACCTTTCGCACTTCGCGAAGAAGGTTGATCATTTCGATAACCGAAAGGGCCGCATCAGCCCCCTTATTTCCCGCCTTGCTCCCCGCCCGGAGAAGAGCTTGCTCCAAAGTGTCGCAGGTGAGCACCCCGAAAGCCACGGGAACCCGGTGATCTAAAGCAACGTGAGCAACCCCCTTGGAGACCTCCGCCGCCACGTAGTCGAAGTGGGGTGTGTCTCCCCGGATAACTGCCCCCAGGGCGATAATGCCGTCGAATGTCCCCTGAAGGGCAAGCTCCTTCACGATAAGGGGAATCTCCCAGGCTCCAGGAACCCAGTAGACCACGATATCCTGATGTTTGATACCGTGCCGAATGAGGGCATCTCTGGCACCTTCCAGAAGCTTTCCCGTAATGAGTTCGTTAAACCGGGAGAGCACCACCGCCACTCTCGCTTTGTCGCCAATAAGATGGCCTTCCACAACTCGCATAACCTACACCCCCAAAAAGTTTTAAACTTGTAGAAAAATATTTATTTTAAAGGATCTCCCGCAGATGGAGCATATGCCCCAGTCGATCTTCCTTGGTTTCGAGATAACGCTCATTGTAGGGATTACTTTCCATGATAATGGGCACCCGCTCGGTTACCTGGAGGCCGTACCCCTGAAGCCCCACGATCTTCCGGGGGTTGTTGGTGAGAAGCCGCATGCTCTTGATGCCAAGATCCACCAGGATCTGGGCCCCCAGGCCGTAGTCCCGAAGATCCGCTTCGTACCCCAGAGCAAGATTGGCCTCCACCGTATCCATCCCCTGCTCCTGAAGCTCGTAAGCATGAAGCTTGGGAAGCAAGCCTATCCCCCGCCCCTCCTGACGCATGTAGAGAAGCACCCCGCATCCTTCCCGGTGGATCATCTCCATAGCCGCATGAAGCTGCTCCCCACAGTCACAGCGGAGAGAACCGAAGACATCCCCGGTGAGGCACTCGGAGTGCACCCGGACCAGGACGTTCTCCGCCCCCTCCACATCGCCCCGGATAAGGGCGAGATGGGGTTTATCCTGATTTTCCTCCGCCAGTGTCTGGTAGGCGATGGCGTTGAAATCCCCGTAGGCCGTGGGCATACGCACCGTGGCCACCCGCTTTACCAGACTATCCCGGTGCATGCGATACCGGATGAGCTGCTGGATGGAGCATATTTTAATGCCATGCTCTTTGGAAAACGCCTCAAGATCCGGCAACCGGGCCATGGTACCGTTCTCGTTCATGATTTCGCAGATCACTCCCGCGGGGTTCATCCCTGCAAGACGGGCGAGATCCACCGCAGCTTCGGTATGCCCAGCTCGTTTAAGCACCCCTCCGAGGCGCGCTATGAGGGGAAACATGTGCCCTGGCGTGCGAAAATCGCTTCGTTTCGCCTCTCCCTTAGCAAGAAGTCGAGCGGTGAGAGCCCGTTCGGCGGCAGAGATTCCTGTGGTAGTCCCCTCCCGGGCGTCCACGGAGACCGTAAAGGCGGTGCCATGAAGATCCGTATTCTCTCGGGTCATGGGCTCAAGCCCCAGCTCTTCGCAGCGCTGCGAGCTGAGGGGGACACAGATAAGTCCTCGGGCATAGCGTGCCATAAAATTAATGGTTTCATCGGTGGCGCACTCCGCCGCCGCAATGAGATCCCCTTCGTTCTCCCGATCTTCGTCATCCACTACAATAACCATGCGCCCCTCTCGGATCTCCTTCAGGGCCTCTTCTACGGGGCAAAAAAGTTCTCCCCCCGGCATACATTCAGTCACAACTATTCCTCCTTGCTTTTCTTTCCCGTATTAATCCATGGGAGAGAGAAAATCGTTCCCCGCATCCCACTGATGCAAACAATTCTTTGATATTTACAGCCACCCGGACTTACGCAGGGTCTCCCAATCGAGGGAACCCTCAGCGTTTTTTGATTTCCCCACATCTTCCTCCCGGAGAGGTTTTCCGTAAAGAGCGAGCTGGTGATAGACATACTTTCCAAGGAGATCCGTCTCCACGTTCACCTTCATCCCCTCCCGAAGCTCCCCCAGGGTGGTCTGCTCCAAGGTGGTGGGAATAACCCCCACGGAAAAGGAATCTCTGGCGCACTCTATGATGGTAAGACTTACGCCGTTGAGCGTCACAGAGCCCTTGGGGACGAGATAGCGCATCCCTTCAGGATCCAGAGAGAGGGCAATTTTCCGGGTTCGTCCCTGCCGCAGAAGGGCGGTTATGGTGCCGAGATAATCCACATGCCCCGCCACTATATGTCCTTCGAAACGCCCTCCAGCCACCATGGCACGCTCAAGATTCACCGCCCTTCCGGAAGAGAGGTTCCTCAGGATGGTTCGCTCAAGAGTTTCGGGCATAATCTCCACCCAAAAGCGAGATCCCTCAAGACGGGTCACGGTAAGGCAAGCTCCGGAGACCGCTACAGACTGCCCGAAGGAGAGCTTTTCCGCAAATCCCGGAGCGGCGATGCAGAGAAGGGCCACGTCGCCTTTGATCTCCAGGCTCTGCACAGTTCCTTTGGTCTCTATCAATCCCGTGAACATAGGGGCACTCCTTCCAGGAGAAAGTCATCTCCCATGGGGCGCCACTCCGGGGAGGCAATATGGATGGCCTGCTCCATAGAATCAAGATGCAGATGCTCTGCAAAGGAGAGCCCCCGACCCAGGATGCGAGAGCCGTAGAAAAGAGCCACCTGATCTACCAGGTGCCGTCTCAAAAAGGCGCTGGCCACGAAAGCCCCTCCTTCGATAAGGACCGAGAGAAGCCCCATCTCTCCGAGCTTGTGCAGAAGCCCCTCACAGTCCAGCTCCCCCGGAGCGATTTCAGGAAGCTCCACAAAGGATACCGAAGGGGGGAAGTTTTTTTTTCGTTCTTCCCTGTGGCGGCGTTCTTCCGGATTTTTCGGAATTCCCGAGGCTATTACTGCCCGGGAAGCCTGAAAGACCGCCCTCTCCGGAGAGAGGGAGAGCCGGGGATCCATCACCACGGGAACCGGGGAGACCCCCGCCACGGATCGCACCGTAAGCTGAGGGTCATCAGAGCGCACCGTCCCCGCCCCCACGAGAATGGCATCATGCTCTCCCCGCAGAAGATGTCCTATCTCCCGGGCCCGGCTTCCGGTAATCCATTTGCTGGTACCATCCTCCAGGGCTATGGAACCATCAAGAGAGAGAGCCCCTTTCAAGCAGACCCAGGAACGCCCTCGGAGATGCCAGGAAAAGAATCCCCGGTTCATCCTGCGGCACTCCTCTTCGAGAATACCCGAAGTTACGCGAATGCCCGCCTCTTCAAGAATGTTTACGCCCCCTCCTGCCACCTTGGGGTTGGGATCCCGAGAGCCTATCACCACCCGGGCAATCCCCTCCCGGACGAGGCGGGGTGCGCAGGGAGGCGTTTTTCCGTAATGGGAGCAGGGCTCCAGGGTAACATAGGCGGTGCTCTCCCGAGCGTTCTCCCCCGCCCTTTCCAGAGCCTCCACCTCCGCATGAGGACCACCGTATTGGCGGTGGTACCCCATCCCCACCACATGGGAATCTTTTACCAGCACACACCCCACCAAAGGATTCGGAGAGGTATGCCCGGTACCCCGCCTGGCCAGGCTGAGGGCCATGCGCATATAGTATTTGTCCTGCTGTCGTTCTTCTCGGCTCATGCTTCTTCTCCGTACGGTTCGTCTTTTTCCTCTTCTGCATGCTTTTCGTGTTCTTCATGTTTTTCATGCAGTGCCCCATAGATCTTCTTTGCCAGCCCCGGCCCTACTCCGGGGGCCTGGGCAATCTCCTCTTCCGAGAGAAGCTGTATCTTGCGAAGGCTCCCGAAGTGTCCCAGAATCTGAGCAGCTCTGGTTTTACCGATGCCCGGAATTTCCTCCAGGGAGGAGCGGCGCAGCGCTCGATGATACTGTTTTGAATAGCTTCCCACCGCAAAACGATGGGATTCATCCCGTATCTGCTGGAGCAGGCGGGCATACCCCTTCTCACGGGGGAGCAACAACGGCTCCCGGGAAGAGCAGAAGTAGAGGGTCTCCTCTCGCTTAGCCAGAGAGACCGCCCGAAGTGAGGTAAGTCCTAAAGCATCCAGCACCTCCCGTACAAAGGCAAGCTGCACCGGCCCCCCGTCCACCAGAACAAGCTGAGGGAGAGGCTCCTCCCCCCCGAGCACCTTTGCATAGCGCCGTTCTACCGTCTCTTGCAGGGAGCGGAAATCATCCACCCCCTCCACGGAGCGGAGGGTGAAACGGCGATAGAGGGAGGGGTTGGGAATACCCTGCTCGAAGACCACCGCCACCCCCACCGTATGGGTGCCCCCTCCGTGGGAGATATCGAAACCGTCGATTCTCCACGGGAGGGTGGGGAGTTCCAGCACCTCCTGAAGTTCCAGAAGGGTCTCCCACATCTCTTCCCGGAGATCCTCCCCGAGAACCCCGAGAGATCGGTGCCGGGTGTAGCGCCAGATGGCCCGGATGGTATCACGAAGCTCCCCTGCCTCTTCAAAGTTGAGCCTCTTCGCTGCCGCCTCCATCTGCCCCCGAAGTTTCTCCACAAGCTCCCGAGTCTGGCCGTGAAGGAGCAACACCACATGGGCCAGCATATGATTATACTCCTGGGAGGAGATATGCTCCGCACAAGGAGCGAGGCACTTCCCCACATGGTACTTCATGCAGGGGCGGTTCTCCCGGGAGGGGGTAATTTTTCCGGCGCAGCTCCGGAGGGGAAAGAACCGCTCCACCAGATGCAGCAGGGCACGAACCTCCCCCACCCGGGTAAAGGGTCCCACATACTGTGCTCCGTCCTCTTCCCTATGCCGGGTGATGACAATCCGGGGAAAGGGCTCCCGAGTAATCTTCACGTAAGGATAGCGCTCCCCCATCTTGAGTTCCACATTGAACTTGGGCTGATATTTCTTGATCAGCCGGGCCTCCACGATGAGAGCTTCCATCTCGGACTCGGTACGGATGATGGAGATATCCCGGACGGACTCTGCAAGCTTACGCAGCCTGGGGGATGCGTAGTTGGTACGAAAGTAGGAGGCCACGCGCTTCTTGAGAGATTTGGCCTTTCCCACGTAGAGGACGGTGCCCTCCTCATCGTGCATAAGATAAACCCCGGGACGCCCTGGAAAACCCCGTATCTTGGAACGCATTTTTTCGAAATCCATGATACACTCCTCTTCAAGAGCCCACATAACCATGAATAATACCACGTTCGGGGTCTATACAGTATTTTTCGGAGGTGTTTTTATGCCCTTAGCAGTTTACAACGATCTTTCTCGGAAAAAAGAGCCCTTTGTCCCCGTCAATCCCCCTCAGGTGGGGATCTACGTCTGCGGCCCCACGGTATACGATTTTTTCCACATCGGCAACTCCCGCCCCTTTATCGTCTTCGACGTACTCCGGCGTTATCTTCAAAACCAAGGCTATGCGGTAACCTACGTACAGAACTTTACGGATATCGACGACAAGATGATCAACCGGGCCCGGGAGATGGGAATCTCCGTGCCCGAGCTGGCGGATCGGTTCATCCGGGAGTACTTCGCCGATGCGGATGCTCTGGGGGTGGAGCGGGCGGATGTGCACCCCCGAGCCACGGAACATATAGTGGAGATCATTGAAGCCATTCAGAAGATCCTGGAGAAGGGACATGCCTACGAGCTGGAGGGGGATGTCTATTTCGATGTGCTGAGTTTTGAACCCTACGGCCAACTCACCCGTCAAAATCTTGAGGAGCTTCTTTCGGGAGCCCGGGTGGATGTGGATTCCCGCAAAAAACACCCCCTGGATTTCGCCCTCTGGAAGGCGGAAAAGCCCGGAGAACCCTCCTGGGAGAGCCCCTGGGGAAAGGGACGTCCGGGGTGGCATATCGAATGCAGCGCCATGGCGGCCAAGTATCTTGGGGAGACCGTGGATATCCACGGCGGCGGCAGTGACCTGGTCTTTCCCCACCACGAAAACGAGATCGCCCAGGCGGAGGCCGCCACAGGAAAGACCTTTGTAAAATACTGGATGCACAACGGCTACCTTCTCATGGACCACGAGAAGATGTCCAAATCCCTGGGGAACTTCCGCACCCTCCGGGAGGTGCGGCAGCAGTATTCTCCCCTGGCCATCCGCTACTTCATGCTGAGCGCTCACTACCGCTCCCCCATCAACTTCTCCGCCGCAGGGCTGGAACAGGCCATGGGAGGGGTGGAACGTCTGCGGAGCTGCTACCGAAGTCTTGTAGAGACCTCGGTAAAGGAAGATCTTCAGGAAACAGGAGCACTTCAAGAGGCTCTTCAGAAGGCCCGGGAGCGCTTTTTCAGCGATATGGATGACGATCTGAACACCGCAGGAGCTTTGGGAGCGGTCTTCGAGGCAGTGAAGGCGTTGAACAGCGCACTTCACGAGGAGGGGGCCCTTTCGGAGGCGAACAAACAGGAGGGGGTGGAGTTCTTCCGCATGGTGGATGAGGTGCTGGGGGTTCTCGACATTCCAGAGCTTCTGGGAAATGCCGCTGGAAATGCGGAGGATGAACGGATTGAAAAGCTGGTGGAAGAGCGGAACCAGGCGCGGAAGAACAAAAACTTTGCCCGGGGAGACGAAATTCGGGACATGCTTCTGGAAGAGGGAATCATCCTGAAGGACTCTCCCGAGGGGACGAAATGGCATCGAAAGCTATAGCACCGGAACGTGTAAAGGAAAGGGACAACCATTCATGATTATCGTACAGGAAGGAACCACGGTCTTCGAAACCCTCCAGAAGTGCCTCGCCGAAGGAATCCCCTGCGTACTCTGCACCGTGGTGGCAAGCGACGGCTCCACCCCTGCAGAGCCGGGGTCGAAAATGGCGGTGCTTCCCGAGGGGAGCATCACAGGCACCGTGGGGGGCGGCATAGGGGAGTATCGGGTTCTTCAGAAGGCTCGAGAGCTGCTTTCGGAGGGGCCTAAGACGCTGCTTATGGATATTGATCTGAATAACCGGGAGGCCGCCGAAGAGGGAGCGGTCTGCGGAGGGAGCATGAAGGTCTTTCTGGAACGCCTCATCCCCACCCCGGAGGTGGTGATCTTCGGAGGAGGGCATGTGGGAAAGGCGATTCTCAAGACCGCCTGCTTTCTCGGATGGCGGGGAGTTCTCTGGGACGACCGGGAGGAGTTCGCCGCCCTTCCAGAGCAGTGCAGATCCCAGGCCAGAAGCTTGTGCTGCCCATTGGAGGAGGTCTTTTCCCAGGGGCTCAAGCTTCATGGAAACAGCTTCGTCCTCATCGCCACCCGGGGACACGCTCTGGATGCGGAGGCAGTACGGCTTCTGGAAAAAGAGCCCGCCCGGTATCTGGGAATGATAGGCTCCCGAAACAAAATTCGTTCCGTCCGGGAACAGCTCCTGAAAGAAGGGGTGGCGTCGGAACATCTGGACCGGATTCATCAGCCCGTGGGGCTTCCCATCAACGCCCAGACTCCTGAAGAGATTGCCCTTTCGGTGATGGCGGAGATGGTGGGTTTTCTCCGGGAGGCTCCCCTTGAAGAGCTTCGAAAAGGATGGGGATCCCAGGTGATTACCCCAAAACAGAACAGAGCACCGGAGGCTTAGTGGATGATTCAGGTACGCGATCTCACCCTCCGCTTCGGGGAGCGGCTTCTCTTCGACCGCATCTCCATGCTCTTTCCCGATACCTCTCGCACAGGTCTGGTGGGAAAGAACGGAGCGGGCAAGACCACCTTTCTTAAAATTCTGGCCCGGCATATGGAACCCGACGAAGGATCCGTGGAGATACCCCTGCGACAGAGCCTGGGGTATCTCCCCCAGGACGTTGCGGAGCTGGGAAGCAATACGGTGCTCCACTATCTGAAAGCTCAGTCGGGGATTCTGGAGATGGAGGAACAGCTTCAGTCTCTGGAAGAAGCGATTAGCATGGCCTCGGAGGATACGGCACGTCAGGGGCTCCTAAAGAGCTACGAACACCTGCGGAACCGGTACGATGTTCAGGGAGGGTACACCTTCCGTCCCCGGGCGGAGAAGATCCTCCGGGGGCTCGGCTTTCCCGAAGACACCTCGGAGCGACCCTGCACCACCTTCTCCGGAGGATGGAAGATGCGCATCTCTCTCACATCCCTGCTACTGCAGGAGCCGGAGATACTGCTTCTGGACGAACCCACGAACCATCTCGACACCGAGAGCATGGAGTGGCTTGAAGGCTACCTTAAAGACTACCGGGGCACCTTTATCGCGGTCTCTCACGACCGGCGTTTTCTCGACAAGATGACCACCCGAACCCTGGAGATCGCCCGGGGACAGCTTCGGGAATACAAGGGAAACTACTCCTACTATCTGGAGCAGAAGGAAGAAGATAAACGACTCTTCGAAAAACGGGCAAAACAGCAGCAAACCCTGCGAAAGCAGACGGAGGACTTCATCGAACGCTTTCGCTACAAGGCCTCCAAGGCTACCCAGGTGCAGAGCCGTATCAAGATGCTGGAGCGGGAAGAGCTTCTCGCCGCAGAGAGCGAGGGTGGATCGGTGCATTTCGCCTTTCCCGAATGCCCCCGAAGCGGCCACGAGGTACTGACCCTCCAAGATGTAGATAAAAGCTACGGCAGCAAAAAGGTTTTCGAAAAGCTCTCCTTCTCGGTCTCCCGAGGGGAGCGGGTGGCCCTGGTGGGGGTAAACGGGGCGGGTAAATCCACCCTCTGCCGCCTCTTGAGCCGCAAGGAGGAGCCCTCCTCGGGGAGCATCTCCTTCGGCCATAAGGTGCTCTGCGGCTTCTTCTCCCAGGAGAGCATCGACAATCTGCATTACGAGAACACCGTCTGGCAAGAGGTGCTCGCCGAGGGAGAATATTTTTCTCCCCAGTACAAGCGCAATCTTCTGGGGGCCTTTCTCTTCTCCGGAGAGGATATCGACAAACCCATCTCGGTGCTCTCGGGGGGGGAAAAGACCCGGCTGGCGCTGCTGAAAATGCTCCTCCGGGAGACAAACCTTCTCATCCTCGACGAGCCCACAAACCATTTGGATATGGAGACCAAAGAACTCTTCCAGAAAGCCCTTCTGGCCTATTCGGGCACCCTGGTAATCGTCTCCCACGATCGGCACTTTCTCGATACGCTGGTGGAACGGGTTATTGAACTGCATCGGGGGAAGGGACGGGAATATCTGGGGAACTACTCCTATTTCATAGAAAAACGGGAAGCTCTTTTACAGGAGCAGAAACAGAACGAAGAAGCCCAGGAACGAGGCTCCGAAGAAAAACCAGAAGAAGCCTTCTCCGCATCGGGGTATAAGAGCAAGGAACAGAAACGCCGGGAGGCGGAAATGCGGCAGGTTCTCTCAGAACGGCGGCGTACCGTCACGGCGCATCTCGCCCCTCTGGAGAAGGAGATCGAAGATCTGGAGAGCCGTAAAGCCGCCCTGGAGGAGGCCCTCTGCTCTCCCGAGGTGCTGGAAAATACGGAAAAACGGACCGCCCACCTGAAGGAGCATGGAGAGATCGAACAGCTCCTACCGGAAAAGATGCAGGAGTGGGAAGAACTCATGGAAAAGCTCAGCGTCATTGAAGAGGAGTTCGCGCTGTCCTAAAGAGACTCAACTCAAAGAGAGCAAGGAACAAAAAACCCCGTTTCTGCAACGTTGCAGAAACGGGGTTTTATTATCGTTGGCGCGCCGGACAAGATTCGAACTCGTAACCTCCTGATCCGTAGTCAGGTGCTCTATCCAGTTGAGCTACCGGCGCACATATATGGTAAACATGATGCTTGCTACCTGGCGGTGGGAGAGGGATTCGAACCCTCGAAGGAAGTTTTAGCCCCCTTACCCGCTTAGCAGGCGAGCGCCTTCAGCCACTCGGCCATCCCACCGGAAGAAATCGCGCAAGGTGTATTTTATGCACAGAACCCAGGTATGTCAACCGCTAATTTGATCTTTTCCGCAAAAAGGTGCTTTTTCGAGGTTCTTCGGGAGTTTTTTCCCCTTCCGAATGCCCCCCAGAACTATCTGATGATCATTCTATGGCCATTCCATGATTACTTCATGGCTATTCCTAGGGATTTTCAGACTCTTCAGCAACAGGCTCCTCGGTGATGACTTCCTCCACCACCAGCACTTCACCCTCTTCTCCCACCTGAGAATCTACGTCGGCTTCCACGGGAGGAGCCACAAAGAGCGATTCATCCAGAATTTTGATCTTTGCCCGCTTGAGGAGGGTATCGAAGAACTGGTTCCGGGCGTTCTGCTTCTTCTGGGCCAGCACCATCTCCTGAATGTCTCCGCTTACTTCATCCAGGGGGAGGACTTGGGGCAACTCTTCCGAGACCTTCTCAAGCACATAGAAATCCTCGCTGGTAAGCTCCACAGGACCTGCCACCCGGGCATCGCCGATCCCTGCCATGGCATCCCACAGCACCGGAGGAACCCGGTTTTCCGCAAAGGGAATAGATTCGTCCCCGGAGGTGAAATCCCGAAGGTCGTCGAGGTAGGTGGCGATCATGGCGTTCCAGGAGACCCCATCCTGCATCTGCTCCACCGCTTCCTGAGCCACATGGTCCCGGCTGGCAAAATCCGCAACCCGCACGTAGATCACGTGAGGCCGGCTGAAGACCATATCTTTGAGGGCATCGTATGCCTCCTGAAGCTCTTCGGGAGTGGCGGCTACCCCCTCTTCCGCCTGCTGGATCAGGGCTCTCCTGGAGAGATCTTCGCGAATCTGCTCCTTGAGCTTGCTTTCGGTGATACCCATCTGCTTCATGTACTCCATGAAGGATTCCCGGGTGGGGAACTGATCTTCCAATCCCTGATACGATGCGTTGACATCCTCTTCGGAGACTTTGATCTTGCGGTTTTTGACCTCTTTTTTGAGTTCATCCCCCACGGCGAGATCGTTGATCACCTGGATGCGGAAGTTCACGATATCCTGAGCAGAGATATCCTTTCTGCCGCTCTGCTCTGCCAGACTTACCATACTGCGATAGAGCTGACTGCGCATGAGAGTCATGCCGTTGATCTCCGCTACGGGATAGTCTTCGCTTTCGGACTTTCCTCCCCTGCTTCCTCCTCCGTACATAAAGAGAATAGAAACCACAAAAACTACCACCACACTGATCATGATCCACTTCACCTGGGTCCGCAGGGTTCGCATAATCACCCTTCATCGACTCCTTTCGCTATATAAAGACGGTATTTTTCAAGCGCCTCATATCATACGGTTCTCTTGGGGGAGTGTCAAAAGCATTTTTGAACTTTTTGAGGTGATTTCCTCCTTTTCGCAGAAAATCCCCTGTTTTTTTATCAAAATCCAGATCTCTCTCACGAAAATATATAGAAAATAACGTAAATACAGTTTACGAAATGCTATCAGATTGATCCCAGAGTATCCCCCAGAGTTATCTCCACCTTGAGGGGGACCGAGAGGGAGACCACCTCTTCCATGAGAGTGCGCAGAAGTTCTCCCGCCCTCTCTGCCTCCTTACGGGAGACCTCAAGCACAAGAGAGTCGTGGATCTGTAGCACCAGCGGCATATCAAGCCCCTCGCGACGGATCTTTTTGTGCCACTGCACCAGGGCCATCCGGGCAATATCTGCGGCGGTTCCCTGAATGGGGGTGTTGATGGCCACTCGTTTCAGGGCTCCCGCTCCCCGGCCTTCCACGGTAGTTACCTCCGAGAGTGGACGGCGGCGACCGAAGAGGGTGACGGTATAGCCGTTCTTTTTGGCCTCTTCGGCGGCGTTTTCGAGATAGGCTTGGATACCCGGGAAGGCGGCGAAATAGGCATCCACGAGTTTCTGTGCCTGGGCACGGCCGATGTTGAGCCGATCCGCCAGGCCGAAGCCTCCCATGCCGTAGAGAAGGCCGAAGTTTACCATCTTCGCCTGGCGGCGCATCTCCGGGGTAACCTCGCCGGGCTCCACCCCAAAGATCCGGGCCCCAGTTTCGCTGTGCACGTCCCGCCCCTGCCGGAAGGCATCTACCAGGCTCTCCTCCCGGGAGAGGTGCGCCAGGATGCGCAATTCAATCTGGGAGTAGTCCCCGGAGACGTAGCAATGCCCCTCTCGAACCGGCCCCAGGGCGTGGCGAAAACGTTGGGCCCACTCACCGTAGAGGGGAAGGTTCTGAAGGTTGGGGTGGGTGCTGGAGAGCCGCCCCGTGCCGGTGGTAATGTGTTCGAAGGTGGTGCGGATGATGTCGCTTTCGGGGTCCGCAAGCTCTAGAAAGGGCTGGGCGAAACCGGTCAGTATTTTGGAGAGTTCCCGATACTCCAGAAGCATCCGGGGGATCTCTCCGTTGGGGTAGGCCGCAAGCACCTCCAGTACCGAGGTGTTGGTGGAGTATCCCGTTTTGGTCTTTTTGATGGGGGGGAGGCCAAGAACATCGAAGAGGAGGTGCCCCACCTGCTTGGGAGAGTTGAGGTTAAGCTCCGTCCCCCCCGCCTCCTCCACCGCGAGCTGAATCTCCTGAAGTTTTGCCTCAAGATCTTCTTTCAGCGCCATAAGGCTTTTCCGATCAATCCGCACCCCCTGACGCTCCATATCCGCCAGCACCGGGCAGAGGGGGAGATCAATTCTGCGCATAACCCGCAGAAGCTCCCGACTTGTCACTTGGGGCTCCAGGGTTTTGTAGTGGCGCCACAGCTCCTGGGGGGCGGGGTGCTGGGGATCCTCAAAGAGTGCTGGATAGTCCTTCTGGGCCCTGTCGGGGTGCAGAAGGTAGTACCCCGCTTCAAGATCCCACACGTTTTCCGGAGATGGGGCAGTTTCAGGGAAATCCGTACAGAGCTGTTTGTATCGAGAAGTGATAAGGGTACCTCCTCTGCGGCTCCACTCCTGAAGCGTTTCGGGAAAAAGAGAGGATTCTTCCAGCCAGGCGAAGGCACCGCTTTCGTCCCCTACACCGAAGATCCGGCCCCCCTCCTGCTTTTTCCAGAAAAGGGCGAGAAGGGACTGGCGGAGAAGTTCCTCCAGAGGGGCTTCCCGCTCTTCCCAGGGGGGTGTCTCTTCAGAGATGACAGCGGCGTCGGAAAACGAGACGATTCCAAAAGAAGCCACCATCTTAGTATAGGTCTGCTCCATCCCCAGACGGAGACAAAGCTCTCGAAGCTCTTCTCGTTCCGGAGAGCACCCCTCGAAAAGACTCTCCTTCACAGGGCAGTTCAGGTCAAGGGTGGCAAGCTCCTGACTGAGGAGGGCACTCTCTCTCCCCTCCTCCAGCTTCTTACGCACTCCGGGTTTGAGATCTTCCAGATGCTGGTAGATCCCCTCAAGAGTTCCGTACTCCCGGAGAAGATCCCGGGCCCCCTTATCGCCGATGCCGGGCACTCCGGGGACATTATCCGAAGCATCCCCCACCAGGGCAAGGTAGTCGATCATCCCGGGGGGATCGAAGGGGTATTCCTTGCGAAACTGTTCCTCGTCGAAGAGCACGAAGGAGCTTACACCCTTCTTGGGGCGGATAATCCGTACCTTCTCCCCAAGCACCTGGAGCATGTCCTTATCCGCCGTAAGCATGAGCACGTCCAAATCCTTGTCTGCCCAGTAGAGAGCGGTAGAGGCCAGCACGTCATCCGCCTCCACCCCATCCCGGGAGGTGACACAGATCCCCAGCAAACCGAGCATCTCCCGAAGAAGGGGTATCTGAGGGCGCATATCCTCAGGCATGGGTTTACGGGTAGCCTTGTAGGCTTCGTAGCGTTCATGCCGGAAGGTGGGGGAAGGAGCATCAAAGATCACCGCCAGCTTTTGGGGCTGCCACTCCTCCACAACCTTCATGAGGGTGTTGATAAAACCCACGAGAACCCTTGTGGGGGTTCCGTCCGGAGCGGAAAGTTCCGGCAGGGCGTAGTAGGCCCGATAGGCCAGGCCATGTCCATCCACGAGCAAAATTGTATCTCTCAAACCCTTTGCCTCCTTTGGGAAAACTTTGAAAAAACCCATAGTACGCTATAATGCGTATCTTAGTATAGAGCATATTACGTTTTTGGAGGGATATACATGCAGGAAAAAGTACGGGTTCGTTTTGCCCCAAGCCCTACCGGGGCGCTTCATATCGGAGGAGGGCATACGGCTCTCTTCAACTGGCTCTGGGCACGGCATACCGGGGGAACCTTTGTGCTCCGCATCGAGGATACGGATCTTCAGCGCTCCACATCAGAATACGAACAGACCATCATGGAGGGGATGCGGTGGCTCGGCCTTGATTGGGACGAAGGGCCAGACAAAGGGGGAGACTTCGGCCCCTACCGGCAGTCCGAACGGGTGGCAACCTATCGCAAGTATGCGGAGCAGCTCCTGGAAGAGGGAAAGGCCTACCGAGAGGGGGATGCCATTATCTATAAGCTCCCGGAGGAGGAGCAGGTGGTAGCCTTTGATGATGTGGTCTACGGACATATCGAAATCCCCACCAGCACCTACAAGGATATCGTGCTCATGAAGAGCGACGGTACCGCCACCTACAACTTCGCGGTGGTGGTGGATGACTACACCATGGATATTACCTACGTTATCCGGGGGGAGGATCATATCATGAACACCCCCAAGCAGATCCTCCTCTACGAGGCTCTGGGATGGCGACTTCCCACCTTTGCCCATCTTCCCATGATTCTCGGGAAGGATAAGAAAAAGCTCTCCAAGCGCCAGGGAGCCACCAGCGTTTACGAATATCGGGATCTCGGCTACATTCCCGACGGGGTCTTCAACTTTCTCGCCCTTCTGGGATGGTCCCCTGGAGATGAAGAAATAGTTACGCGAGAGAAAGCGGTGGAGATCTTCGAGCTTTCCCGGGTGGTAAAGCGTGCGGCGGTGTTCGATATGGATAAGCTGGGACATATCAATCAGGAGCATCTCTGGAGGCTCCCCAAGAGCGAGCTTGTGGCCCACGTACGCCCCCACTGGGAAGCTCTGAACCTACCGGCACAGGAGTATTCTTCGGAATATCTCGAAAAAGCTCTGGAGCTTCTGAACGGCCGGGGGCAGACTACCCAGGAGATCGCCGGATACAGCGACTACTTTCTGAGCTTTGATGCGGTCTGCCAGCGGTACGATGCCTCGGATCTGGACGAAGAGGCCCGGGAGATTCTGCGCCCTTTCCTGAAGGCTCTGCTGGAACTTCCCTCCTGGTCTGATGAGGAGCTTGCGGCCTTTGCCAAGAGCTGGGCGGAGGAGAAAAACGTCAAGATGAAGTCCCTCGCCATGCCTCTGCGGTTCGCCCTCACGGGAATGAAGGTGAGTCCGGGGATCTTCGAGGTAGCGGTCTTTTTTGGTAAGGATGAAGTGCGACGGCGTTTGGAGCATTACGGTCTGGTGTAGAAGAGGCCGAGCCGCAGAGACCCCCAAGAATGAATCCTCGGATTCGCCCTTGAGGGTCTCTGCGGCAAAAATTTCTAGAAATTGCTCCAAAAAGACCTGTGGGGAGCATTGGCATCAAACTTTCTGAAGGTACTCCCTCAGTATGGTCTCGGGATCCTCGGGATCGCAGAGCAGGGCGTACCACCCCAGGGCATGGACAAACTCCAGTGAGGCATCCCCCTGGTTCCAGACGAGAAACCCCCGGCTCTTGAGCGAAGCTATCCCCACATCGCCGTAGGCATCGGGTTTTTTCCTATCCCCTTCAGCTTGGCTACAGGCAAGGATGATGGGCTTTACCTCCCCGGGCCACGCGTCATCAAGAGCATGAAGCACCTCCTGAGGAGCATTGCCGGAGCCAAACCCCAGCAGTCCAAGAAGGCGCTCCTCACCGGAAAAAACGGGGAGGATACCCGGGGCGCAGAAAATCCATCGAAGCTCTTTCCGCCGATCGCTCCAAAACGAGGGAGACAGATCACCCCAGAGAAGAGGGAGTAGCGGTTTTGGGGGGGACCAGGCTATCTCTTCCGACGAATCTTCGTGCGTACGAAGAGCCCATTCGGGGTGAAAAGATATGGGCATGCCGTTCTGCACGATGAACGCATCTGGATGGGTGGCCCGGGCCTTATGTCCCCGCTCTCCGGGAATGAGCTTCCAGTTGAAGTAGATCCACACCCCCACGGTGCGGGTACAGGTCACTTGGGCGGCCCCCCGAAGGTTCACCAGCACATCCTCCGGGGTATAATCCAGAGTAAGCTGGCTTCCCGTGAGAATCACCGGTATGGGAATTCCTCGAAGAGCTATGGCGAGCCATGAGGCGGTATAGGCCATGGTATCCGTGCCGTGCAGAATAATAACCCCCAGGAGATCCCCCTTTTCCATCTCTTCCACCACTACCCGGGCAAGATCGATCCACTGAAGGGGACCGATGTCAGAGCTATCGTACCCCGGATTTCCCCAGGGCTGCACCATGGAAACCTCCACATCCCGATCCCGGTAGAAGCTCCGCAGAAGATCCTCGAGCCTGCCGGAGCTTTTTGTATCCGGAAGTGCCCCGTCCCCGCCTACGGCGCTAGCTATGGTTCCTCCCGTCAGAATTGCCACCACTCGTTTCATCCCATTCCCTCCTTCACTTCACAGCTCCATAAAAAACCGCCCCAGACTACTCTGCCAGCATAGGATATCATAGTATCAACGAGAGCATATTTTTACAAACTCCCCTCGCATTACGGAGGCTCTTTTTCTCTTTCCGGAGTATAATGAAAAGGGATTGGCCACGTTGGGAAAAATCCAAAGAAAGGGAGGAAATTTTTTACATGAAAATGAAACGTTTCAAAGATGTATTGTTGTATCTCCCCCGCCTTGGCATAGGGATCCTCTGCTTTTTCCTTTTCGTTTCGCCACTTTTTCTGGAAAAGGCTGCAGGGAACGTGCCAAAAGTTATCTTTTCTGTGGAAGACTCCATATTTCTCACAGATCTTCAGGGCTCCTCTCCTCAGAAAATCGCCCAGGGATACGATCCCGAAATCTCTCCCCGGGGAGACATGGTGGCCTTTACCTTCTACACCGAAGGGGGAGACCGCATGATCGGTGTTGTCCCTCTTTCCAAGGGGGAGGAACCTGGGGAGGTGCGCCTCTTTTCCTCCATCCCCGGAGAGAACAGCTACGGCCCTCGATGGTCCCCCGATGGGAGCTCGCTACTCTTCAACCACTGGATGGGAGATCTGGGGGATTGGGTCCTTGGATTACTTACGCTGAAGGATGAAGCCTTCCGCATTCTCGCGCCGGAACAGGGAGGGCTCTACAGTCCCTTTTGGTCCGCCCGGGGAACCTCGGTCTTTGCCCAGGATCTGGACAGTCTCTACCAAATTGACGTAGAGCGGGGGGTGGTAATGGGAAAGATGCCTCTCTTCTCCATTCTTGGGGAGGCCTTTGCCTCCAGTGCGGTTCATTTTTCTGTATCCCCCGACGGAAGCAAATGGCTTTTCGATGCGGAGATAGAAGGGACCGAGGAGTGGCAGAAGCTGGATATTCCGCTGCTTTCCGCCATCTTTCTCTACACTCCCAAGGATGGAAACACTCGAAGACTCACAGATAACAACATCTGTGCTCTTCACCCCGCATGGCTTCCTGGTGGAGAGGATTTTATCTTTTCGGGATACACCCCGGAAGAGGCTGCACGGGAAGGTTTTCCCTTCAGCATCTTTCGCCAATCCCTTAAAGGTTCTCCCCCGGAGCGTCTTTTCTCTCGGGGAGATAGCCCTTCCTCGGCTCACTAAAAATCACAGTAAAGAAAGACGTGAGGCGGCCTTTTTGAGGCCGCCTCACGTCTTTCTTTACGTACATACACTGTGCGAATGCGAACGTGCACCTCTGCTACTTGAAGAGAAGATCCGGAAGCCAGGTGACCAGCACCGGAAAGGCTATGCAGAGGGCCAGACAGAAAAGCTGGGTGGCCACAAAGGGGACTATGGAACGATAGATATCGTTCATGGTCACCTCCTTGGGGGCGATACCCTTCATCATGAAGAGCATGGTGCCGAAGGGAGGGGTAAGGTATCCCGTCTGGGTATTTACCGCGTAGAGAACCCCGAGCCAGAGAGGATCGAAGCCGTAAAGCGGAATGAGAGGAAGCAGGATGGGAAGGGTGATCATGAGGATACTCCAGGCATCGATCACAAGCCCAAGGAGGAACCAGACCACCTGAATGGCGATGAGCATGGTCCACCAGCCGATCTCATAGGATTCCACCAGCCGGATGACCATTCTCGAAGCTCCCAGCCCCATATAGACCGCTGCAAAAGCCTGAGCAGCGAAGAGAATCCACATCATAAAGCCCTGAACCTGGATGGTGGTATAGGCCACACTCTTGATAAGATCCCAGGTAAGCCGCCGATGTAGTGCGCTACAGACGAAAGCTCCGAAGGCCCCTACTGCCGCTGCCTCGGTGGGGGTAGCGATGCCGCTGTAAATAGACCCCAGCACAGCGGTGATAAGAAGCAGGGGGAGCACAACCCCCTTGAGGGAAGCCACCTTGGCCTTCCAATCCGCCCGCTCCTCCTCGGGAATGGGGGGACCCAGTTTGGGGTTGAGATAGCAGCGGATCAGGATGTAACCGATAATAAGGGCAGAGCAGAGCATCCCCGCACCCATGCCTCCCGCAAAGAGTTCCCCGATGGAGACCTGAGCGATGGTGCCGTAGAGCACCAGGGCGATGCTGGGAGGAACCAGGGGGCCTAGAACGCCTCCGGCGAGGATACACCCCGTGGCGATCTGCTTATCGTATCCACGCTTGAGCATGGCGGGGAGGGCCATAACCCCCATCACCACCACACCAGTGGAGGCGATGCCGGACATGGCAGCGATAAGGGTGCAGGCCAGCACTGTTCCTACAGCCAATCCTCCCTTAATACCTCCGGACCACCGGTACATCATCTCGAAAAGATCTTCCGCCACACCGGAACGCTCCAAAACCACCGCCATCAGCACAAAAAGAGGCGCCGCCACCAGGGTGGTGGTAGACATCATGGAGTAGGTTCTGGCAACGATGATAAAAAGTGACTGGGGCCCCCAGAAGATGGCCGCAAAAACTGTAGCAAGCCCACCGAGAACAAAGGCCACGGGAAGCCCCGAAAGCAGCAGAAGAAACATGCTGGCGAAAAGAAAAATTGAAATAACTCCTATATCCATGGATTCACCTCAGTTCCCAGCCGGAGATTCCGGATCTGCTGCAGGAATAAGTTCCCGTCCGGTTACCACCATGAAAAGATCTTTCATGGTCTTTGTCATTCCCTGAAGAAGCATGAAAAACGCCGCCAGAGGAATGGTCCACTTTATGGGCCAGATTTGGGGGCCCCATGTACTGTCGGATCGCTCAAGCACAGCAAAGCTCTTTAGCGCCCAGGGAAGGCTCTTCCAAAGCAGTACTCCCACAAAGATGTAGAACATGCTCCAGGTAAGGAGATCCACCACAGCCTGTACACGCCGGGGAAGTCGCACATAGAAGACCTCAACATTCACAAAGGCATCATGCTGCAGAGCGTAGGCCCCTCCCAGAACAAAGTGGGCCCCGTAGAGCATGCAGGATGTTTCATGAGCCCAAATGGTTGGACGGTTAAAGTAATACCGCATGAGGACTTCGTACACCAGGACGAGCATGATGGGATAGATAAGGAAGCTTACGATCTTGCCCATTCTATCATTTACAAAATCTACCACTTTGATAAAACCTCTGAGAAAATACAATCGCCTCACCTCTCTAAGCGCTTCGACCTTCGGGAAAAAGAAAGCAAAGAACCCCCTTCCCCGAAAAAAGAGAAGGGGGTCTCCCGACGAAGCCTATTAGTTTATGTAGCCGTAGTCTTTCATGAACTGCTTGATGATCTCCACGGCCTGGATAACCCTAGGATCCTTGGCTCCCTGCTCTGCAGCAACCTTATCCAGATAGGGGAGGGAGAACTCGTTGGTGATTCTGTTCACGTCTTCATCGCTGAACTCCATGTAGGTAGTCCCCCACTCAGCGAAGGACTTGTTGAACATCTCCTTCTCCTGCATGGTAACCGCATCCATGTAGTCGGTATTGAAAGCGCTGGCCGCTACCTCTACGATGGCCTGAAGATCTTCGGGAAGCTCATCCCAGGCGATCTTGGAAACCCAAAGCTCCATCCCCTGAGGAACCTGCATGGCAGGACCGATGAAGTAGGGGCATACCTCGTAGAGCTTGAGATCCCTATAGAGCCACCAGGCAGTGCCGCTGCCGTCGAGAGTGCCCATGGCGATAGCCATGTAGGTCTCGGGATGAGGGAGCATAACCGGAGCAGCCCCAAAATGCTCCACACAGTCTGACATGGAGCCGAAGAAGCGCACCTTGAATCCCTTGAGATCTTCCAGAGAGTTCATGGGCTTATTGCTCCAGAAGTAGGTGTTCCCCACGCTGTGACTGCCGAGGAACTTGATTCCCCGCTCTTCCAGAGCCTCTCCTACGAGCCTGTCGATCCCCCGATGATGAAACAGTTCGTTGAACTCATCGTTGGTTCGGGTAACAAAGGGAGGCATATTCGGCGCGGACATCCATCCCATGGGGAGCGAACCTCTGAAAAAGAGGGAACTCGTATTGGCTATCTGGATCATGTTCGCCTGAAGGGCCTCATCCACCTCAGCATAGCCCACCAGCTCTCCCGCATAGTGCAGGCTTATCTTCAACCTGCCTCCGGACATTTTGTCCACCCTTTCGATAAAGGGTTTGATCGCAGATTCGACAGCAAGAGATCCCGGGGTATGATGGCTCTGGAATTTCCAGTTATAAACCTTCTCCTTCGCGATCCCGGGGGATACGCAACCCATCACCAGAAGGGCTGCAAGTACAGAGAAAACCACTCCAAAGACCATCACATTCGTACGTTTCATTGAAACACCTCCCTTGAGATTTGTAGAAACCTGTATCTGCACCTTCGTAACGTCAGAACACAAGCACCTTGCATAAACCACCCCCTCCCAGAATTATACCGTATCGTACCGATCTTCTACACACACGGAAGAGCGGGAACAGACCGGCAAACCACGTAATTCTCTATTTTACCAAAGTAACACTCTCTTCCGCTCTTTGTCAAGAAAACTGGCCATGCTAACACCTTGTTCTGCTTGGAGGATGTGCTTTTTGTTGTTGGGTGAGCACGTGAGCATAGACTCGCTCCATTTTCAGCCCAAAAGCATCCACACGGTATCTCTCCGCCATGGATACGGCTTGACGGGATAACTCCCCTCGCAAAACATCATCTTCAAGCAATAGATGGACTTTTTCTGCCCATGCTTCGATATGATGGATCGTTTTAAAACCCGTCACGCCATCTACGACAAAATCATCAACCCCACTGGCTCGTATCGCTACCACAGGCATGCCGCTTGCCATGGCTTCCAAAATAACCATCCCTTGAGTCTCTGCGGTGGATGCAAAAACAAAGATATCCCCCAGGCTGTAGTAGGCGGGGATGGCATCAGGGGAGACCGAGCCTGTAAAAACAAGAACATCACGCAACCCCAAGGCATGGGCCGCCTGAGCTAAAGAGGAGCGATCGGGGCCATCTCCAATCAAAATGAACTTCAAGTTTTCCATGCCTTTCCTCACCAGATATGCCACAGCCTCCAGCATAAATTCAATGTTCTTTTCTGCATTGAGGCGAGAAACGCTCAAGAGAACCTTATTCCCCTTCATAATCCCAAGCTCCTCGCGTAATTGTGCCTTCTCTTCCTCGGAGCATGGCTGGTGGAATTGTTCCGTTTCAATACCTGTGGGAACCACAAAGACAGGGCTCTTTACCCGAATCATGCGCAGATAGTATTCCGATGCCTCCGTAGGGACCACCACGGCATCACACTTATTACCAATTCTCCGGATGAGAGCATGAGAAAGGAAATTTCGAAAAAAAGCCTTGGGAAGAGGTACAGCATACGAATAATGCTCTAACCGGGTATGGTAGGTATATACCACAGGAATTTTGAGATACCGAGCTATCCACAACCCCAAACTTCCCATCCAAAAGGGATGATGAATATGGATAATGTGAGGGGAAAACTCCCGAATTTTTCTAAAAATTTTTATAGAGAAAATATTCGGTAGAGCGATAACGCGACCTCCGAAAATTTTGGAAAAGCATGGGACTCTGAAGACATTCTCTTCATCGCAGTCGGAATACTTTTCATATCTGGGAGCACAGATCAGCACATGATGTCCCATTTTTGAGAGAACCGAGGCAAGCCGCTTGATGGAGATCGGCACTCCCGCAATAACGGGCAAATAGCTGTTACTTAACATAGCAACTCTGACAGGAGCATTCAAGGTAAGCTCAGAAAAAGCATTATAATTTGGGTAATAATTGCGCTCTTTCAGAAGGAGCAAATAAAACCAGTATGCGCTGAGCCCCAAGGAGCATACAAAAAGCAGGTAGTTAAGATAACCCACATAAAAGAGGGAGTGCACAAAGAACCAGAGACTCTCGACGGTGCGGAAAAAGGTGTGCTGCCCAATATCAAGTCTCACAGGCTCCAGGGTCACAGAATTCCCGTGAACATAGACTTTCACAAAGTGGTAAAAACTCCGCTCATCGTTGAGCAGCAAACCCCCGGCACCTCCAGTAACGACATATCCGGTATGCTTCACCTTTTGGAAGGAATACAGGGGGAGATTTGATGAAAAGACCATGCGAACCCCAGCATTTTCGATTACGCTTCGTAAGGACTCCCGGAATTCCTCATCCACAAGATAATCGTCATGGAAGTCAAAAACGCTCTTTTTTTCTACCGGCAACAGAGGATGACCGATGAAAATAAAAAGATTGCTCCTTGAAGGAGACTCCATCTCTTCCCGAAGCCAGCGCATTTGCCATCGAAAAGAGGTCTTTCCGGAGCTGTCGAGAAAGAGAAACGTATTACCCCCAGAAGAAAAGGAAAAGACATAAGGGCCGTAGTGGTCATAATACCGAAAACTTCCAAAAGCACTGTATTCACCCTCTCCGAAAGTCAACAGGTAGGGTTTGTTAAGATACCCTAGAGTTCGGTGAAGAGCCCGATATTTATCTTCTCCACCTCCACTCACAGCGTTGCCTGCGGAGACGATAAAATCCACCTCGCTCCTGTTTAATTCCGGTATGATTTTCCGCTCAAAAACGCCTATGGAATTTTTAATATTACCCACCACTGCAAACGAAAAAGACTGCCGACCTTCGAGAAGGGATTCAATTTTTTCAATTTGGTCTGCATGCACCGCCACATGGTTCTGCTCAAAGAAATGAAGGTACATCTTGTAGAAGATCACCAAGAAGATGACCAAAAGGTTTATATAGAAAAGCAGTTTCCATCGTGATATTTTACACACTCTTTGAACCTCTTCCGAACAGCTCACACAGCACCACGGGAATACCGATCAACATACCCAGATATATGGTAAGAAACCGCCACGCCACAATAATACCCACCAGATCCGAAGGAGCTACTAGGGAGGCAAAGAATATCCCAAAAACACCTTCAGCAAAACCAGATCCCCCGGGAGACGGGGCAAAATACATGAGACATGTGGAGACCACCAGCATTCCAGTCACATGAAAATAATTAAAAGAATACCCCCATCCCCACAGCAAGAGGGCGGGGAAGGAAAAGAGCGATACGAGAAAAACAACGGTACACGCGACAGAGAGCAAGAGATCCCTTTTTTCTCCTCGAAGATAGATCTTTATACAACGGGAAAAACGCACGGTCTCTCTAAAAAGCACTCGCCTCCACGACGCAAGAGTTTCTGGCTTCACCACACGGATACATGCCAGAACCTGGGTAAACACGTCGAAAATCCAGAGAAACCACTTGAGACGAAAAAGCATGAGCAGAAAGAGCGAGAGATACGCAGCGGCAAAAAAACCGAGGAGAAGACCGGAGCTGGTAAGAATTTCGCTACCGCGAAAAAGAGGCAATTTGAGAACAAGAAAGGGGACGGGAAGAAAGATAAACCCCATGGCGAGAAGGGTTCGAAGCGTTGTTGCTGCAGTGGCCACTCCGAGAGGAATACCTCGCCGAGAAAGATACCAGATTTGGGCAAAACCACCGCCGGTAGCCAAAGGGGTAATATTGGAAAAGAGAATATTGATAAAGGTCAGCTTTCCAAGATCCAGGATCTTTAATCGATGCCCCAAAACCCGAAGAACGTAGTATAAACGCAGGGCATCCGTAAGGAAGTAAAGGAAAAGTAGCCCAAGGATACTCGCCAGAAGAGCTTTGGAGAAAAGAGCGGGATTGAGCGTACCACTCTGGGCTCCGATTTTTTGACAGATCAGAAAAGGAACGCCCACACTCAACGCCACAAATACCAGGGAAGAAAGAATCCATCGGAGCGGCGAAAGCTTCATTATTCTTCCCGTTATGCCCTCCGCACATTGTATCTTCACAAAATCCGCCCCTTTTGAGCAACATGCTTTCCAGGCAGGCAGTATATCATGATTAGAGGAGAGGAAGATAATCTTCTTTATCTGAGTTCTCTGAAGCCTCTACAGGGGAGAAATCGGAGAGTTTGAAAAATCTCTTCTATGCCGTACAATAGGCCTTGAAAAAAGAGCCGGGGATCTCCCCCGGCTTTCCTATGCTCTTCCTGCTACTTTTTTTAAAGAAGGAGAAATGCACGAAACATGACTATATGCTGTGAAACTGCTGCTAACGAGATGTCAGACCTCAGGGAAATACGACGCCGCCGGACCTTCGCCATCATCAGCCACCCCGATGCGGGAAAGACAACCCTTACCGAAAAGCTCCTCCTCTTCGGAGGGGCCATCACGATGGCGGGAACCGTCAAGGCACGCAAGGCCGTACGCCACGCCACCAGCGACTGGATGAGCATCGAAAAGGAGCGGGGGATCTCCGTCACCAGCTCGGTGATGAAATTCGAATACCGGGATTATGAGATCAATCTTCTGGACACTCCTGGACACGAGGATTTCTCCGAGGACACCTACCGAGTGCTCACCGCTGTGGACAGCGTTATCATGGTGATAGACAGCGTTAAGGGTGTGGAGTCCCAGACACGGAAACTCATGGAAGTCTGCCGGATGCGCAACACCCCCATCATCACCTTTATTAACAAGCTCGACAGGGAAGGGATGGAACCCCTGGAGATTTTGGGCGAGATTGAGGAGAAGCTTCAGGTGGAGTGTGCCCCCCTCTCCTGGCCCATCGGCATGGGGAAACGCTTCAAGGGAACGTATAATATCCATAAAAAGGAACTGAGCCTTTTCACCCCCGGAAGCTCCAAGGTAGAAAAGGCCCGGATCATTCTGAATATCGAAGATCCCGCTCTTGATGACGCTCTGGGAAGCCAGGCGGAGGAGCTTCGAGAAGATCTCGCCCTTCTGGACGGGGCTGCAAACCCCTTCGACCTGGAGCACTATCTCAAGGCAAACCAGACCCCTGTCTTCTTCGGCAGCGCTCTTAACAACTTCGGGGTTAAGGAGCTACTGGATACATTTGTGGAGATCGCCCCGGCTCCCCTGCCTCGTCCTACGGTTACCCGCACGGTGGCCCCCGAGGAAAAAAGCTTCTCAGCATTTGCCTTTAAGATCCAGGCGAATATGGACCCCTCCCACCGGGATCGTCTGGCTTTTCTGCGGATCTGTTCGGGAAAGTTTGAACGGGGGATGAAACTGCGGCATCACCGTACCGGCAAGGATATCACCGTGGCAAATCCTGTGATCTTCATGGCTCAGGAGCGGGCACTGGCAGAAGAAGCCTGGCCGGGAGACATTATCGGTATCCATAACCACGGCACCATCAAGATCGGAGACACCTTCACCGACAAGGAAATTCTTAAGTTTACGGGGATTCCCAGCTTCGCCCCCGAACACTTTCGCCGGGTACGCCTGCAATCCCCCCTGAAACTCAAGCAGCTTCAGAAAGGGCTTCTGCAGCTCACCGAGGAGGGGGCAGTACAAATCTTCCGGCCCCTCTCCCGGAACGACTATATTCTCGGAGCGGTGGGGGTGCTACAGTTCGATGTCACCGTGGCCCGGCTGAAGGCGGAATACGGGGTGGAGGCGGATTACGAGCCCGTGGAGTGGACCACCGCCCGCTGGATAACCTGTAAAGATCCCAAAAAATTGGAGAACTTCAAGAAAATACACCAGCACTTCCTCGCCCTGGATGGGGAGGAAAATCTCGCCTTTCTCGCAGACGGAGAGTGGCGGCTCCGCCACGTATCGGAAAAGCACCCGGAGATCGAATTCCATATTACCCGGGAGATACGCTGAAAAATCTATACCATGTCGAAGAGGTTCCGGAATAGTCAAAACCTATTTTAGAAACCTCTTCATTCAGTCTTTCTGTTGGGACAGCCTCTCACGGGCCTGCTCTCTTGCCTGGTCGATCTCTTCGGGAGTAAGCAGATCTCCGAGGGTAGCACACATTACCGAAGATGCGATATTCCCCTGTGCCCCCGCCAGATAGAACCACATGAAGGCTTCCCGATTATCCTGCGAGAGCCCCCCTCCCTTCCAGTACATCATTCCCAGCCGATGCTGGGCTTCGAGAATGCCCTCCTCAGCTCCGCGATGGTACCATGCCACTGCCTCGGGGTACTCCTCCCGGCTTTCGTGGTATATCCCCTGTTCAAGAGCACTCTTCGCCTCTTCCCCCCAACACGGGGAGAGCAAAAGAAATCCTATCCCCAAGATCCAGAAGAAAAACCATTTCCTCAGAAAACGAGAGTCTTTCCATCCATGACATGCCATGAAACATGCCTCCTCATTCGCATATGCATCGGTAACTCCCCTGGGAGAGCATCATATACGCATCTATTCTCTTCTTCACATTTTCCCTGAGATTCTCGTAGAAAAAAGCGTAGTCAAAACGATGGTACACCTGATGGGGCCAACGCCCCATATGCACCAGATCCACCTCCTCCGGGGTCTGCATATCTGTAGCAATCAGTGCTCCGGTTTCAGTGTTTATGAAGGCACCGCAGAAGTGGGGAATCTCTTCAAAGATTTCACCGGTAGCATCGTTAAAGAAAATAGCCTTAAGATTACTCTCTCTATCCGCGGGGGTGCCGTCGATCTTCCAGTTCAGGGGATTTATGGCCACCGCCTCGGTGAGCAGCACCGGAGAGCCCTCCGCATCCACCCCCTGGGTGTTGTACGTGATGATACCCCCCGTATCCGTCTCACCCTGAGCAAGCTTCATCTGGGGATAGTTTTCAAGATCGTCCTTCTTTACGGTGTAGCCGATGAGATACGCCGCCACCAGCCGCTTCTGCAACTCCGGATCCCCCATACGTCGGCGCATAAGTTCGATAAGCACCATGGAGCCCTGACTGTGCCCTCCAAGAATAAAAGGACGGTCTGGATTGAGATGGGTTACGTAGTAGTCGAAGGCTCGCTCAACATCTGCGTAGCCGGTTTGAAAAAGGGGATCTGCAAAAGCATCCCGGCCGCCGTTATTGACCTCCATGCTCTGGGTGGCCGCAGATTGCTGGCGGTAGAAAGGGGCAAAGAGATTGGCGTAGAGAGAATAGATCCCTGCCTGGGCGGAGAGAAGCCCCCGAGCATTCTCCCGCAGGTCTTCCCGGGCAATATCCATATTCCCTGGGGTTTTATCCACGTAGATGGTGGGATAAACGTAAAAAACATCCACAGGCTTATCCAACATCTCCGGTTTGGATAACCAGGCAAAATCACCGCTATAATCCGGAGCCTCAGAAGACGCACATCCAACCCCAGCCATAAACAATACCCCCATCAAACAAAAGAGATGCCACAATCCTTTTTTTGCGCTTCTCATTCTCTCCTCCTCCTAATCTCGGAACACCTTACGACCACGTGATCGACATCACCAGGATCGTCCTTTTTCCGCAAACTAGATGTATGCAGATTACCCCAGGAGGGCATTTATGTAAAGCGGATCCCGGTCAAGAAAACTGGTTCCTCGCTATTTTGTATGGGTAGCCCGGTAGAATTCAGGCAGTTAAACGGCTATGCTGCCTAAGAAATTTGTCCAAGATTTTATCCGCACCCCTTATTTTTATTATGCAACAAGCAGGTAGTATCATTGGCAAAAAGGATACAGAAAGCCCCTCCCGGCGAAATTCTCCGAGGAGGGGCTTTTCTTTGGCCTGTTCTAGCCCATGTTTACATGTGCAAATGCAAACCCCACATTCTGTATTAAATTTTGCAATATTTTGCAGTTGCTTGACAAATCACTCTTGCTACTCGAAAGAAAAGCTAAAGTCGCACCAGTAATTGCAAGGGATCGCAGGGTTAATGCGGAACGCAGGGTAAACGATTGTCGATCCCGAGTTCTTCTTTGAGGGCAGATTGCAAGAGCTGAGAAAAATTTACTTCCTGCTCTTTCGCAAGCTCATCAAGCCATGCGGGGATGGTGAGAGTCTTCTTTACGGCCTTGTTGCTCCAGGCCCTCCGTACCGGGGGCATAACGGCCACCACCAGTTGTTTGAATCCCCCTTCCGGGCAGGCCACTTCTCCAAGCGGCGTGGGGCGGGGAATTTCTTCGTTGTTTTTTTCCTCATGATAGAGGCAGTCTTCGAGTACGTATTTTGCCTGCTCTACCGCTTCTTCCACGGTATCACCAGAGGTAAAGCAGTTGTCTATATCCGGGAAACGGACTTCGAACCCACCGCCGTCTTCTTCGTCACAGGGAATGAATATCGCCGGATAGGCATAACGGTCGGGATACTTTGTCAAGGTAATTCCTCCTTTCAAAGGGTTTTCCGTCGCTCTTTTTATGAGAGCTTCGAAGATTTATAGGTTTCGGAAAAGGCTTGGGGCTACTTCAGCCCCAGCCTTTTTTTGATGCTTTCTTGCAAACCTTTTTTGAGTTTCTGCGGTATGGGGAATCCTTTTTCCCCTTCTTTTGAGGCGAAATAATGGCTTCCCTTGCCTCGTGCTTTCGAGACCGTCCACCCGAGTTCTTCCGCGATTTTTCGGAATTCTTCCTGGGTGTAGCTCTTGTTTGCGGGGTGTTCCTTGTTCCCCAATATTTTCGCCTCCCTTCTAGAAGGCATTCTATCATACGTATTTTGCACGTGTCAATAAGATCAGTAGCCCTGGATAAGGGTTTTCCCCCTGCATGGAGGAGGCTTGATGTATCAATACAGTAGACCCCTCAAAACCTCTAAAGGGGAGCATGGAGAGACCATAGTGTTGCAGGAATGGGCTGAGGTTGTCTACGTCCCCAACAATCTTGCCACAAAGAAGCACGGCCCGGACTACCGTTTTTTCGCTATCCGTGAGAAGTGGAACGGACGGTGGTGGAAGGACGCCGATAAAGAAACCGCATCAGGGGAGAATGCAGCTTATGGTCGCCAGCTCTTTCTTGAAGGAACCATTGAAATCCTCGAAGAGGAAAACGGCAGAATGAAAAAGCTCCACCTCTCCGAGTTCGGCGGGGGGATATACAAGCTCTTCGCAGTGGCCGGCAACATTGAGGATGGAATAGACGGGAAACCCTTCGGACTTGCCCCTGGGGAAAAGATGGGTGCTGCTATAATCACGTGGCAATGGAGAAAAAAAACATTCTCTTGCAGGCGAAATATACGACAAATGCGACAGAGGGTCAACCCATAAACGCAGTAGCCGTCGGGATCTGCGACAATCCCGACGGCTACAAACTAATTATTGGTGGAGGCGCGGGGAACATAAAAGCCAGCAATAGCAATTGCTTTTTATGCTTTAGAGACAAAAGGGAGACAAATAAAAACCGAGTTTCCTACCTTATACCTCCCTACTATCTTCCGAAATGTCCTGCATTTTGTAAACAACCCTAGGACAACTTACAATTTAGCTTATGAACGTCTTGTCTCCGTTGTACTTGTGATTTTCACCTAGCAACTCATTCTAAAAATTTTTAACGTTTGCTTTTCCTATAACCTATATTTGCTCCTCCGTAAATCAAAAGCACGTTCACCACCCTCAAGAATTTCACAGATGTGTGTTTGGATTCCTTTCATGTTTAAGATCCCGGGACAAGGATTTCCCTCTTCATCAATAACAGGAAAATTGTTTTCAATGGCTCCTCCTCGATATTCAAAGCGATATTCTTTGTTAGGAGAATTTTTCCCTCTTTGATTAGCAACAAGAACTAATTCCGAATCTCCGCCTAATACAATATTTGCATTATGAGTTGCGACAATAATTTGTCGATCAATCTTTTTAGTTTTTATAAATTGTATTAATTCATGAAAAATAGAACGGTTATCAAGATCATCTTCCGGCTGATCAATCAGTATAGGGCATTTACTTTCTGCGAGACTAATAAGAAGCCTCAACAACAGCAAGGCCTTCTTGCCAGGAGACATGTCTTCAATACTATCTCCACCCATTCTCACAACATATTCAATATTATACCAATCGCCCAAAAGGTCTCGCAGAGCAGATTCAGGTGTATGCCCTGCAGTTAATCGAAGTGATTCAGAAGAATTTGCGAGGATAGCTTTAATAAGCAAAGCTAAATTTGAGGAGGTAAGATTTTCTTCTGTGATATTTTCGAGGTCAAAGTGAGAAAACCGTGACTTCGTTTTTTTATTAATAATTTCTAGGAATTTCTGCGAGAAACGTTCTAACCTGAACACATGATTAATCTCAAATTCAAGATCTTCCTCGGGTGTAGCAAAACTACGGTTGATACCATTAGCATATTTGGCATAAAACCCCTTATACGTTTCAAATGCTTTGGTCAGTATGGACAATTGAGCCTCATACGATTCATTGATTTTTTCTGATTCAGCATCAAGCTGGGAAAGCTTCTCTAGCTTTCCTTTTTCACTTAATATAGAGTCAGATACTTTGCGGATCTGTTCTTTACCCTCCATTTTGGGTTTGAGTGCTTCCACTTGAGCATGGGATTTCGATAAGTCTTTTTGATATTCCGACAGTACCTCATTGATCTCCGCTAATATTTTGCCGCGTTCTGTTAGCCAATGAGAATCAGCCGTAATTTGAGTCCGTTCAATTGCACCAGCCAGCTTAGCAGAAAACCGAGAGGTATTTTTCTTAGGAAAATCTTTCTTTTGCAACACTGATTCTATAGATCCTATGGTCTCTCTTTCTAGAGTAATATTTTTAATATTACCAGTACATTGCTGAATTTTTTCCGCAGCCTCTTGATATGTTTTCATTTCATCTTCAGTGACGTTATATTCCTCAGATAATTGCTTCAGCTGCATTGAAAGTTTTTTTATCTCAAGCAAAATGCTATCCTTATCACCCATTTCTTTTTTAAGCTCTTTGACTGAATTTAGTTTAGAAATTGTATGTAAAAAATCAACGATGGTTTTAGCAATTAATTGCTTATGCGTAGCAATCTTTTCATTCATTTCTTTAAACAAACAAAGGGCATTTTCGTCCTGCAAAACAATGCCTTCAATTATTTTATCTATTTCAGTAGTTTCCTCATGTTCATCACTAAGCCTGTTTAAATATGTTTGAGGGATGTAAATAATTTTACGAAAAATATTTTCCTCACCACTGTGAACTCTATCCTTCCAATACACCTTGAGTTGCTGAATTTCTTTCACATTTGTTTTTGCGGTTAGTTCTTTTTTCTTTACTTGCGCTGCGTCAATCGCTAATGCCATATTATGAAGGAGTAATGATTTGCCTGTAGATTTTCCCCCAACAATACAAGTGAGTTTATCATTGAAACAAATTGGTTGCGGATCAAAATTTTCGTCATCGATTCTAACATGGTCAATTACATGATAGCTTTGCTTTGAATCAGGATATGAAGGGCTGATTCTAACACGATCTTTTGGCTCATATAAAACTTGTTTTAACCCTTCAAAGGTTGGATCAGCTTTTATCCAACAATAACGGTTATTGTCAGGGTTAAAAACTTTTTCGTTTGTGTGGGCATCGCAGCCATGGATACAAGGCATTAATGAACCACATTTTTCCTTTACAGAATTTTCGTCATCAGTCGTTTCGCCTAAAAAATACTGAATGTCATTTGGGTTGGATGAGTAAATCATATCAGACAGTTGATATATCGCACGGCGAGTTGCATCAAGTTGAGAAACTTCCCCTACGAAATAATCATGATGAGATTTCGTTCCAGAGGCACCATCCTTACTATTGTTTGAAACCACAATTATGGTGTTATTTCGCAATCCTGGATCACGTTTAAAAAGATTTGATAATGTGTCAGGAGTTATCACATATTGTTCGAGACCAGTATTGTAAGCCTCTTTTTCAGAAAGCTCAGAATTTCCAGTGTAAGCTCTCCCAAACCTGATAAGTTGTTTCCTTGCTGCACTATAACTGTCCTCATTGTACTCAAATTGAAGTTTTGCAAAAAAACGATCATTAATTTCATCTGCAATTTCGGGCGAGAATATACAGTGAATATTGACAGGGGATTTTCGTGCTATCGGCGTCATCCTAAGCTCAACATTGGGAAGAAGCAGTTTTACACAATGGGGAAGCCGATTCTCCTCACGTACTTTCATATAATTATCAATGGAAAGATAGTCCGTAATTGCAATTGCACATATCGATTTTAAAGGATCAGCTCCATCTCCAATATAATCACGAATTGTATTGTAAAATTTTTCCCACTTTTCATCATCGGTGTCTCCTATATACCTATCTTCTTTTTTAGTAAATGGAGTATGTAAATGCAATTCCCAACGCCGCCACTCAGAGCCACGCGTATACTGCTTACTCATAAGGATCTCCCCCTTAAATGAAAGCATCTCCCAAAATCAAGAAAAACGGCAAAAACATCTGCATTTTACATTACACCACTTCTAACCATATATCAATTCCCCTCCACACCATCTTCCCATACACAACCCCAGAGGATTTCCTACCCCAATACCGGCCATAGGTCAATCATTGTAGCTAAGTCTCGCCCTACGTACGATCTGTGCCACCATGTCTCATGGATGGGGTAGATCCCTTTTGAGATTGGGAAGGAGTCGCTTCTGCCCTCCCCTTTTCATATCTTCCCAGTATTTTCCAGGAATCCGAGAGACATAAGCTGAGGACGCAGGAGAACTAGCGTTTCCCCACATCGTTTTTTACTGCCTTATCTCTCCCGGTCGTTGATGTCGAAGCACCGTAGTAGTATATCCCCTACTTTACGGACATCCCGTACCTCAAGCTGGCATATTTCTTCAAGCCTCGCTCCCGAATAGAAGGCGAGAAGGGGTACCCAGTATCGTTCGGGACGTTCCTTCCCCAAAGCCCGAAACGTATCGTTCCGGAAAAGCTTACCGAGATCTTCCTATGTAAAGACTCCCCGTTCCTGTTGGGGCGATTTCGTACGCTTCAACGTAAGGTTGTTGAAAATATTGTCGGGTATGGTGTATCCTTCCTAATTTTGAGACAAAATAAAGGTCAACTAAAATCAATACGTACGAACTCTATAAAAATATTTTCAGCTTCTAACTTCCCATAAGAGACATTATGGGAAGTTGAGAGTCCTTTTTTGTTTTTCTCACACTTTTTTGGAAAAGATAGCCATTTTTTAGATGGGTAACAAGCTCGGCAGGCCCTTTTTCTGGGCCTTGGCCACCGAATATGGGCACATGATTTTTAATTATGAATTTTCTCCTTGATCTCCCCTCTTTTCCGATGTATCATACTCCTCCTTACCAAAGAAGGGTCGCCCCCTTTTGCGGTGTAGGATCCCGCTCGGTGGAGCACAGCACCTTCCAGCTAAGAAGCCGAGGTCTGGCCCCTAAGGTGTTAGGTGCAATACCTTAGGGTTTTTCTTATTCCACGTAAGCTGACCAATTTTGTGCCTGCAAGAAAACTCCTCGTTTCCTCTATAATTGCTGCATCCCCAAAATTCCCCATGTGATCCGGTTCTTTTTTTCATTTTCCCCCCGCAAAGCGGACAAATAGGTATTTGCATACAGCATGAAGGATTAGCGCAACATAGGGCTGTCTTTTCCTGGGCCATGATGCTGCCGCATTGAGGGCAGAGGTCACTTGTATATGTGCAGTAGGGATAATTGCTACATCCTGCGAAGTTTCCGTTCTTCCCTTTTCTTACCTGAAGGATGCCGGAAAGACATTTCGGACAAGGGATCTCTGAAAAAACATAACTTCCCATAGGCTCTGTTTCCTGGATAAAAATTTCTTGGGGATCCCGTTCTTTCAAAAGCTCTCGGATGAAGGAAGAAGTTTTTTCAGGATCGTAGAGAAGGTACGCCTCATGACGGGCACGGGTGAGGGCAACATAGAAGAGCCGTCGTTCTTCCGCAAAGGGAAAGGTTTCTTTTTCGGGGAGAAGAGATTCGATGATTGGGTGCGTACTTTTTTGAGAAGGGAATTTCTTATGGGCCAAATCGAGGACGACAACGTAGTCCGCCTCTTTTCCCTTGGCTCCGTGCATGGTCATACACTTAATATCCAATCCCGGGAAATCCCTTTTTTTGAGGGGATACTCTTTCAAACTGTAGTTGTATCTTCCCAGAATAAGAACGGTGCTTTTCTTGTGGGAGCTCCCTTCTGCAAGAGATTGGATTTCCCGGAGGATCCCGGAAAGAACTTCTTGAACGTCCATGGCAGGAATCAGGAATATTGCCGGATGATCCGTTGTGAATACGGAGGAAATGTCTTTTTTTACCTGTCCGGGGTTTTTCATGATGAATGAGGAAGCCACATCTCCAATAATGTTATTGAACCGGAAGGTGGTATCCAGGGTGATCTTGGCCGCAGGGCCATAGTGCTTTTCGAAGTCCCTCATGTAGGATATGTCGCTTCCCGCAAAACGGTAGATGGATTGCCAATCATCTCCCACGGCAAAAAGCCTTGTTTCGGGATTCTGGCGAATGAGCGCCATAACGAGTCCCATCCGAGCTTTACTGATGTCCTGGAACTCATCGATGAGAATGTGCTTGTATGGAGAAATGAAAGATCCGGCATCTATTTGAGCGGTAGCCTGCATGATCATGTCGGAGAAGTCGATCTGTTTTTTCTCTTGCAGTTCGTTTTCATAGGCTTCATATACGGGATAGAAGATCTCCATAAGCCTTATCAAGGCGGATCCTTCAGGATTTCCAGAGGCGTACTCTTCAAAGCTTTTTTTGTCATATCCCGATTCCTTGAAAAGCTTCAAGAAGCTGCCGAAAAGCTCCGCAAGCTCCGTTGTGATAAACGAGGTATTGAGTTCTTCGAGTATTTCCTTTCCGGATCGAAGAGCGAGAGAGACTCCAGCTTCTTTCAGAAGGTCTTCCAGATACGTTTCAAGGTTGCCTTCCCGTTTCAGATACGAGTAGGTTTCGAGAAGGATGGTTTGATTCTTCCTGTGAAGGGCTCTCTTCCAGCGTACTCCCTGAAGATATTTCTGTTGGTCGAAATGCTTGGGAGGATTCCCTTCCCGATTTAGCGCAAAGTGCTCAAGGTATATTCCATATTCCTCAAGGTAAAAATCCGGCTTGTACTGCCGATAATCGGGGCCATAGGTAGAATATTCGTAGGGTGCTTCGTATTTGTATTTCACACCGTGGATATTGAGAAAATTGGCGATAAGGCACTCCTCAAAGCTTTTCACGCATTCTCCCTTGAGAGTCATGATCTCATTGCTACAGATATACTCCCGATACTCCTCCATGGATTGAAAGTCGAAGGGGCTTTTATAGGGATACCTTTCGCCTCCGTAATACTTGATGACGTTCCAACGGAAAGCCTCATCATATTCGCAGCGATTTTGGATGTTCCGCTCAATGAAGGTGTGAAGGAGATGCTTCCCATTATCTTCTGCCAAGGGAGTGACATCATATTTCCTTCCGGAACTCTCTTCTATGATTCTACCTCCCAGAGCATGAAAGGTTTCTATGGTAGGTAGAATGTCGCCTTTCGTGGAGAGCCATTTCCCTAATCGCTTCTCCTGGCGTTCCTTCATTTCTTCCGATGCTTTTCCCCCGAAGGCAAGCATCAGGATTTCTTCGGGAGAACATTGCTCCGATGCCAAAAGATACCCCGCCCGGCCAATCATGGTGCTGGTTTTTCCCGTACCTGCTCCGGCAAAGACCAGATTTCTATCGTCATTGATAACACAGGCACGGCGTTGGGCTTCTGTTAGGGGCTTGCTTTCTACAGAGTCGAAGAAGGTGGCAAATTTCCGGAGTTCCTCTTTTACGAATGCTTCGCTGGCCTTTTCTATTCGGGACTCGGTATTTTTCAAGATTCTTCGAAATTCCTGGATTTTTCTATACCCCTTGGGAAACATGAAAGAGGCCCCCCAAGGGGGTGTGGTCTTTTGGAGGATTTTTTCTACTTTTTCCATGAGGCATGTTTTTTGAGAGTGTCTTATGTAGCTTCCCTTTGGGAGAAAGTTTTCCACTTCCTCTAGCTGCTGTTGAAGCTGCTCAAGAATGGGAGTAGCTTTTCTACGGATTGCTAAAGCGGAGAGACACCATAGGGAAAGAATTGCCGGTACTACGAATAAAGCTATTCGGGAGCTTTGAGAAAATTCCACCAAGTGCCTCCTCCTTTAGCGAGAAGAAAAAAATTAAAAGACATTCTTCTTTTACCGAATGATATTTGAGAAGCCTTTTAGTGACACCTTTTACAAGGAATGTACCCCTTCCCTATCGCCTCTTTCAAGGAAATAGGGATTTTGCTCTTGCTTAGGGAGGAACACCCTTCCTCATGGTATTTCTTCCCCGTCTTTGTGACATAAACAATCCGATCTTCCCCGCCCGTCGGCATTTTCGGTGGAAGGGATACCTGGGGAGAAGCGGTACCACCTTTCCCGGAAACAATTCCCTGGCCGTCGAGGGAAAGAATGACCATATCGTGATCCGGATGTTGAGAATTTCTCGTGGACCGAGCTTGGATAGCACTTTCCACCTCGTAGATCTTCCAGGATGGCCCCTTGGAGATCCCCGTATATCCGATATAGTCCAGATTGCTTCTCGTGTTATCGTAACTCTGTTTTCCCCGGGGAAGGCCCAGAAGAGGAAAATCCGTTCCCTGGGGATTTTCGACGTTGTAATCCCCCAGAATGAACACGGGACCGGAAAGAGATGCCACGAGCTTGTTGATCCACGCTATCTGCTCCGCCCTTTTGGCATTGTTGTATCTTTCTGCCCGTTCCTGATCCTCTTTTCCCCGGGTAGACTGGCTTTTGAGGTGTACGTTCACCAGGGTAAAGACTCTTCCGGATCGGGGATCCGAGAATTTCCCTACAAGGATAGGGCGGTCATGGAGTTTGTAGGATTTCCCCTCGAACCGGAAGGAAGCGTTCGCTCCGTATGCCGTGGGATCATCCAGGAGCTTGATACTGTTTTTCCAGAGAAAATAGAGATCCTGCCTTCCTCCGGTATCGTTCCCCGCGTATTTCCACCCCGGGAGGAATTTCGTAACGAAGAAACGCATGGTGGCGTTGCCCTCGATTTCCTGAAGAGCCAGAACCTCCGCTCCGGAATTTCGGATCCTCTCCGCCAGGGCTTTACAGTCTTCCGGAGAATATGCCCTTTTCCCAGAGACGTTGAAATACTCGATATTGAAGGTGCCGATGGAAATGGCTTGGGCCTGAAGGGGAAGAACGAGAAGAAGAGAGAGTAGCGCGAAAAAAATGCCTGGGAGAAGGCGTTTTTTCCCGGAATTCCTTTGATTACAACTCCTCATCACGGGAAATTTTTTTGGTTTCCGAAAAAACTTCCTCTTTCGGAATCTCTCCGCATAAATATCTCTCCATCCTTGCAAGATTTTCAAGATCCGGCTTCAGGTCGATGTTTCTTCGTTGTACCATGACAATCTCCCGGATGCTTTGGATATTCACAAAGCACCCATATTCCCTACGCAAGCGATCCACTCGTTTTCGGAGTTCCGCAAAATCTTCCAATGTTTCGGCAGAAACCATGCCTTCCCTCCTCTCGTATCTGACCGCAAACCAACCTCTTCTTCTCCCTAAAGGAAGAAAAATTCCACGCTTCCTGCATAGTCATCGGCAAAAACATCTCTCCTCTATTCCGAGAAACACATTTCCGGTAAGGACTCCACAATATCCATAGTTTTAACGCTGACGTTAATAACACTCAAAAGCAGATCCAAAATATATCGGGGATTCCCCTGATCCTCTCCCCATGCGTTAGGATCGTTTTGAATACCGCTGTCTTTATGGGTAGTTAGCTGATACCGCTCCATGACCCATTCAATGGCACTCTTCCCATTTACCACATAATCGTAAGCCCGGAGAGGAATATCCGTTATGGTCACGTCCCTGTTGAAGAGGATAGTTTCTTTCTTTGCTTCCTTCCCCTTCTTGGCAAAACGCATCTTCTTCACCCGGAAAAAGCCTTTCTCTTCTCCCGAAACGAGCACTCCTGGATAAGGAGGGATGCTCTCGTAGTCCACATGAAGATCCTTCAGCTTTCGTCCTGCTTCGCTAAAAGCCCAGAAATCCTCCTGTTTTTCCACCAACGGAAGCCGGGGGAGCATTTTCTTGAGGTCTGCATCAAAGGTCTTGCGATAGTCCGGGCTGTGAAGAAGTCCGTAGACGTAGAAGAAAATGTCTTCTTTCGTCACCTTCTTGCCATACATCCTCTGTGCCCTGGAGAGGATAAAATCCGTGATCCCATCTTTTCGGGAATACCCCTCCTCGAAGAGACTTTTCCCCACATGTTGCCCCTCGTCATCGTAGTAATAGAGGGGGAAGCATTGGCCGTTGAATATCAACTGGATATCAGGGATGCTATCCACCATCAGAGCCGAAAAATCCTTACTGGCTCCTATTCCGGAAACGCAGATAAGAAGATTTTTGCTCTCTCCTGAGGGAAAGAGCTTGGGGATTTGGTATACCCTCTCATTTAAAGATCGGGAAAAATAGAGATGCTGTTTGAAAAAAGGTCGGTAGAGCGATACCACGGGAAAACCATCTTCAAAAACATGTTCCCGTCCTCGCTGCGCATCTACAAGAAGAGCGCAACTCCAACTGATTTTTCTGGAATTGTGATCCACCACATCCTTGGGATCCAAAACCGTTCCCCTCTCTACTTGTGCCCTATCGTAGAGAAGACGCTGCTCATTGTAAAAGTCCAGGGTAGCACGAACATTCTCTTCAAGCACAGACTTACTGGAGTTATAGCACCAAGCGTCTCGCTGCGTCTTCAATCCATTGGAATAAATGGGATGGAATACAGTCTTGTCGCTTTTACCCTTTCCCTTATCTCCAAGGGAGATGAAGGTATCAAAGAGGCTGTTCCTCTTGTTGATCCAATCTCCCTCTTCACTGGGAGTGATCTCTTCCCATTCCATTTCCCCACTGCCAAGAGAACGCAGATCCTGGAGCATCCGCAATTTTTCCTTCCGCCTAAGATAATCCCCAATGTCACGGTAAAAGATAGAGGCTTTACCACTTGCTCCGGGATGCTTTACAAGAACAGTAATCGCCACGGGAGTGCGGGATCCGGAACCAAAAACGTTTCCCGCTTCTTTCTGACGTAGTTCCCCTTGGGTTCTGGCATTCCCCCGTAAATTGAAGACATAAACGCTGGAGAATTCCTTCTCGAAACATTTTCGGAGCCCTGCGGTGCTGTTCCCGTCTATCCAGGAACCGTTCGAGACAAAGGCGATAACCCCTCCGTTTCCCTCATCCAAACGATCCGAAGCCCATCGGAAAGCCTTGATGTAAGAGTCATACAGAGCATTCTTGTTTGTGGCTGTGGAGGCAGCAGCATAGGTCTCGGCAATCCTCTTTTCCAGACTCTCGTAACTCTGATTTTGGGCGTTGTCATTTGCAGATCTTTGTCCCACCGAATAAGGAGGGTTCCCCAGGATAACTTGCAGAGGAGTATGTTTCTGAAGTTCCACCCGCTCGGTGTTTTGAGCGAAAATGCCGGAAATAACAGGAGCGGTGTCAAGGGTTTTTTCTCCAAGCTGGAAGGTGTCTGTAAGGCACGCTCCACAGAAAGGAAGATGCTCCTCTCGTCCAGACAAGTCGTGAAAGACGTTCTCGATATTGATGGTGGCGATATAGTACGCCAGAAGAACCATCTCATTAGCGTGGATCTCCTGGGAATACTTTCTTTCGAGATCTTCGGAACGGATAAGACCGCTCTGGAGAAGACGGGTAACAAAAGTACCCGTTCCCGTAAAGGGATCCAGCACATGGATATTCTCATCCGAGAGGGATCGTTTGAACTCTCTCTGGAGAATATCCTCCACGGAGCGCACGATAAAATCCACCACTTCCACGGGGGTATAGACAATACCAAGCTGCTCCACCATCTTCGGAAAAGCAGAGCGAAAGAACTTATCGTAAAGCTCGATGATAACCCGTTGCTTTCCCTCCGCATTGTCGATATCCTGAGCCCTCTGCCAAACAGACTCGTAGAAACGCTTCAGGGAAGATCTCTCCTCCGCTATGTTGCCTTCTTCGAGGAGATCCACCATGCGCTGCATGGATTTGGAGACGGGATTGTGCTCCACGAAGGAGTAGCTTCCAAAAAGAGCCTCGAAAACGGGCTTTGTAATAATGTGCTGAGAGAGCATTTCAATGGCCTCTTCTTCGGAAACCGAAGGATTGATGCTCTTCTGCAACCCCTCAAGGAAATTTCCAAAAGCTTCCTGGTATTTCGGATTCTCTCTGGCAAGAGCCCCTATTCTTTCGATATGCCGCTCCGCAATCTTCGCCACATCTCTTGCCCACTCTTCCCAATAACCGCGACTCCCCACTTTCTGGACAAGCTTGGCGTAAAAGGCTTGTTGCAGCTCTCCGAAATCGAAAAATCCCTGCGACCCTCCGGGAAAGCCCTCAGGAAAATCTTCCCCCTCGTTTCCAGAGGAACCATTATCATCACCCGGAACTCCCACAACGTTTATTCTGCCGCTTTTTTTCTTGTTCAGCTCCAGCTTGTTTATTTCCGAATCGAACCGATCATCATGGGCACGAAGAGCATTCAGCACAGACCAGACGATCTTGTACCGTTTGTTATCGTCAAGGGCCTTGGCAGGATCTATGTTGTCGGGAATGATCACGGGAATGACGATATATCCGTACTTTTTACCGGGGCTTCTCCGCATGACTCGTCCCACGGACTGCACCACGTCCACCTCGGAATTCCGGGCTGAAAGGAAAAGGATTGCATCCAGAGAAGGAACATCGATGCCCTCGCTCAGACAACGAACGTTGGTGAGAATTTTGCACCGATCCTCGGAAGTCTCCGACCGGAGCCAGGACATCTCTTTATCCCGCAGGGTAGCAGACATGGAGCCATCAATATGATGGGCCTCCGTCAGTACCGTTTTCTTCTGATCTTCCCAAGGGAGGCTTTCGAGATACTTTTCCGCAATCTCGTTGAAAGAGTCTCGAATCCTTTTGGAGTCCTGGATTCTACCGCAAAAGGCCACGGCTCTCTTCATGGGATCCGGATCAGTGGCGGCTATCGTCCCATGATCCCCCAAAACCCTTTTCGAAAGCGCATTGATACATCCCACCAGCTTAGGGGCATCCTCTGCGGAAATCTCGTACTCCTCGTTGGCAATCATGGCCTGGATATTCCGAGGAACCTGGGATTCGTTTATGGTGAGCACCAGCACCTTGTAGTCCGTGAGAAGCCCCTGTTGAACGGCTCTCCCAAAGCCGATACGATGGATCTCCTCTCCATAAAGAGCCGGATCGTCCATGGAACAAAGGATAGCCTCTTTCTCCTTGGCTTTCTCTTTGGACTCCTCCTTGTAGAGACGGGGGGTTGCGGTCATGTAGAGACGTTTCTTCGCAGGAAGGAAATCATTGTCGTGCACCTTTACAAAAGCAGACTCCTTTTCCTGAGAGAGAGTCACTCCTGTGGTGCGGTGGGCCTCGTCACAGATGATAAGGTCGAAGATTCCTTTTTGGCTTGTTTCTTCCGGAAACATCAGCGGGTTTGTTTCCTGATGTAACCTTCCTCCCAAAGCACCTGCAATGACATCAATGGAGTGATAGGTGGAAAAAACTACCGTGAGCCCCTCTCTTTCTCCAGCGTTCTTGAGCTGATGGAAAATCTTCCTGCTGTCCGTGGAGGCCGGAAGGGCAAGATCCACCACACTAAAGCCATCATGCTTCTTGGATGCCTTCGGATCGGAACAGATACAGATAGGGTGGAGAGGTTTTTCGGCATTCCCAATCCACTCATTCAACACCTGTCCCACAAGAGCTATAGAAGGCACAAGGAAAAGGACAAGGCCCCTCTCTCCCGTTTCTCTCTCTGCTATGCGGAGGGAGGTTAGGGTCTTCCCTGTACCGCAAGCCATGATAATCTTCCCACGGTCATGATCTTTGAAGTGCTCATGGGTTTTTTTGAGAACCTCTTCTTGGTGCGAATAGAGGGCCTTTTTTACCGTTCGGGATTCCTCTCCAAAAAACCCCTGTTCGATTTTCCCCCAATCCACAGGGGCTTTTTGTAACTCCGAAAGGTTGAGACGTGTAACCGGAGGATCCTGATTGCGAATAGCCTCTTCAGCGGTAGAGGTCCAATTGTTGGTGGTGGAAATCCATAGGCGTTGGGAGAAAGAAATCTGTTCCCCCACTCCCTCGAAGGAGAAACGTCTGGAAGAAGTCGCAAGAAAAGAGTCCACCGATGCCTTTGCAATGGAACTTTCTTCCCGGTAGCATTTGCACTGGATAGCCCAGAATTCTCCTGTTACCGTGCGGGCCACTAAGTCTATTCCCACATCATTGCCCTTGCCAAAATCCTTGCGTGCGGGGAAATCCTTCCAGAGCCAGATTTTTTCCAAAGAGTAAGCGTACTTCGGATCCGTCCGAAGGTATGCCTGCATAAGGCGTTCGAAACGGTATCCCTTGTCCTGCTCTGAAAAAGACCCTTTGCGAAATCCTTCCAAAACGACATCAAATGTTTTTCTCGTCTCAAGCCCCATTTATTTTTAACCCCCCTCAAACCACCATAACATCCTACCACGAAGTTTTTTTAGGTGCGAGAACTCTTTTTTCTATTTCTCCCATCTCTGAAAGGGAAAAGGCCTATCCCCGCTGATAAAAAATTTAACCAAAATAAAAATAGGCCCTGGCTTCCACCAAGGCCTACCCTATCAAAATTCCCTCTAACCCCAGAAAGCTTTTTCGTATGCCGGGGTTTTTTGCAGATGCTGCATTTTCTCGCTCAGATCATCAAGGACTAGATAAAGTTCCCGTTCAGGCACGTTCCCTTCGGAACATTGATAGAGAAAACACCGCAAACTGGAATACCACTGTTCAAGGGAATACTTCAAAGCATCCCTCTCCTCCATATAACTCACCGAAAGAACCATGGGGTTATACTCGGGGGCTGGCTCTTCCTCGTGGTATCTCTGGTTTACTGCATCCGCATTCATCTGGAAAAGGGCATCTCCCTTCTCCTTCATGGTCTTCCCGGGAATGACTTCCCAAACTTCCGGAGCCATTTCCAGAAGACCTCTCAGGATAATACCGATAGTCGCGTTTTCGACAACAAAAGCGCTCATGGAAAACCCTCCTTTATGAAATTTTGTCCTATCATATGGGGGGATGAGGAAAATTTCGTTTTTGGGGAAGAATCCATGAGATTGATATTTTACCCCAGACCTCTCCTTATTTGTGGAGGGAAGAAATTTATGGACGATACTTCTTGACGGGAACGCTCTGTGGTTGTATTTTTGTACATACATCGTATCAACGTCATATTGAGGAGGTGCCGTCATGATAAAAACTCTGACAAAACACGGGAACAGCCTGGCTCTGGTTATCGAAAAACCTATTTTGGAATTACTGGGGGCAGATGCAGAGACTCCTTTCGATATTACCACGGATGGGCAAGTCCTCATTCTCTCCCCCGTAAAGGATGCTGATCGCCGGAAAGCCTTCACAAACGCCCTCGATAAGGTCAATTCGCGCTATTCCAAGGCTTTGAAAAAATTGGCGGAGTAAACTGTGGAACCGAAATTTCTCAGTTTGAGCGAAATAATCGAGATTCACCAGGATCAGGTGATGCGTTACGGAGGCGCCTCGGGTATTCGGGACATGGATCTTCTGAAATCCGCTCTCGGTATGCCATTAGCCACCTACGGGGGTGAGTTTTTGCACACCGACATTTACGAAATGGCCGCAGCATATCTCTTCCACCTGGTGAAAAATCACCCGTTCCTCGATGGGAACAAACGTGTCGGTGCGGTGGCAGCCTTGGTATTTCTCGCTTTGAACGGTTATGACTTCCATGCTCCGGAGGAGGATTTTGCCGAAATGGTGTTATCCGTTGCTCGGAGTGAACTGGACAAAGCAGATGTTGCGGTGTTTCTACGCCGTTGGAGCAAAATGTCCTGAAATATTTTTTTCTAACTTCCAAAAGAACAAAAGAGGCTTGATATTTTTGCTCAAGCCTCTTTTGTTGTCGTTAATCGAGGTTTTTGTGGAGCTTTCGGAGCCGTTCCTGGTAAGTCTTACAAGTGATTGATGTGTCCAATAGATATGGATCAACTGTTCGAGGAAATACTTCAAGGCATCCTCTCCTTCATACAACTCACCGAAAAACCCATGAGATTGTGCTTGGGAGCTGGATCTTCCTCGTTGTATCTTTGTTTGGTTCACTGCCTCCGCATTCCTCTGGAAAAAGGGTATCTCCCTTTTCCTTGATGGTCTTCCCGGGAATGGCTTCCCAAACTTCTGGAGCCATTTCCAAAAAACCTCTCAAAATGATACCGATTTGCCGGACAATTAGTAAATTATCACCAAAACATTAATTTTTATTCAAAATGGCAGTGATGACCTCAGAAGTGCTGTCTAAGTACCTGTACCCAAAATCGCCTATTCCCCAGAGACGGAGCAAGTTTATATTCTTTAGTTTTCTCATCAATAAAATTTGCATTCGCTTTCGACAAAAAAGCACCTAGATTGCATACTGCCTCTATTGCTTCGTTAACCGTAAGGTCTTCAGTATTAAGGCTACAAGTATAATCATCCGTATTTATATAAATATAATCATTGTCCTGAGCCAAAAAAACCTCTTTCTGATCTTCCAGACTTACGTGCATAGGATCTTTGTTGAGATATTTAAAAAGACACTCCACAACAATGTTTGGCAACGGATCAAGTTTTTCTTTAGCCTTTTCGACTAAATCTTTATAAGTATCTTCGATCGAAGTATATCTTTTTTTTACTTTTACTACTTCCTCTTGATCTTTTATTCCTTCTAATTTGCTAATGTATTCTTGTAAACACTCTTTTTCTTTTAATTCCTCACCAAGTTGTTCTTTGTATGAATCCAATTCATCAAGCACTTTTTGGTGTTGATTTTGAGGTACAATGCTTGGAGCTTCTAACCTAGGAATTATTTCCGAAAGATCCTTCAAAAATTCATCCCTTTTTTCACCCCAACGAGCAAAGCTTAATTTCTCCATTCCCATCGCCTTACAAAAATCATCGACCCAAGAATCTAATTTGTCCGGTTCGTTTATGTAAGTAACTTGAGTCCTAAGTAAAACCCCTTTTATGTCTCCATAAGTTAGAGGGGGAACTAGTAATGGCAAAAAACGCTTCCCTGATATCCAAGTTGCTCCCATCTCGCATAAACAAAATTGACTAGCAAAAAATTTTCGCGTTATTATTGGAATGACAACACGAGCATCTTTTAATTTGTTTTTTATATAATCAACAAAATCTTGTCCTGATGGAATACCGGAACTCGGGATAGATGAACAAAAAATATTCTCTATTGATATATTCATACCTGTTTGCAATAAATCCACAAATGGACCAACTAAGATTTTGTCCTCTGCGGAATGGCTAATGAATATTTCCCTTGGCATGCGATTCCCTCTTTTCTGTAAGTGTAAAAAAATTTAAAATTATTTATTAACCTTACATGTTTTCCCCATCTCGCCTCTTAATAGCTTCTATCGCTCTTTCAGGAAGCGTTTGAAAAATTTCTTCAATTTCTTTTGGTTGTGAAATTTGGCTTTCCACAATGAGATTCACAAGCTGAAAGAGAGAGGCAACAATGCCAGGATCATCATCAACCTGTATTTTGCCAGGGTGCACGGCGTTATTCCCAATAACACGAACAATATCAAGAGCTTGTTGTATCTTAGGAGACAACCCTTTTGTTACAAGGCTTCCAATATCTTTGTTTAAGTCTTTTCCAAATTCATTCCCAAGAAGATACCTACATAGTTTTTGTATAGCAAGACGGAGAAGTGCGGCAGCACCACGAGGAGAAATATGGCATATACTCCTTGCCTCCAAATAATCCTTTTGGATTTCTTCGGGCATATCTGAAACCGGGAGGGGAGCGTTTCCAGTATCGTAAGGGCACAGCATTATTTCTTTTTCTGAACACCACAAAGTAATTCCCATACATCGCGAGCAAACACCAATTCGAATTGGCAACAGATGTGCTCTAATTCCTGAAAAATCACCTTCGATATCCATTAACGAAAAGCAGGATTCATATAAAATTTTAGAAGGAGGGACGCAACATTGATGCCAATGAAAATATGCAAACGCGCCACAAATTGGGCAGTTAAAAGCATCGAGATCAATTTTTGGAGCTACATAATCGCTTGGCATACTATGCATTCCTCCTCCTAATCAAGTGGCATGATTTGCTATCGAAAAAATAAAAACATCTTGTTAAATTTATCATTTAGTGGAATTGTCGTCAAATACACCTTCTTTGTTTTTTATAAAAAGCTCGAATTTACATCCTATTTTTCCCCATCTCCTCCAAAACCTCCAGGATCTCCTCCTTCTCCATCCTTCCCTCATGCCCGGTAAAAATATGTTTCCCCGTCCTCGGAGAAACATACTTCAAAAAACCCCATTCTTCGGGATTTACAGGAAGGAAGGGATCCCCCATTCTGTCGAAGAAAAACTCCGAAGGGACACATCCCACCGGAGGAAATCCCCTTTCCAAATGGGGATACTTCCAAATATCCAAATAGCGAATATTCGCTTTCCCCCGCAAAAGAGTGTGAAGCTCCTGGAGCATGGACTTCATTTCCTCGCAGGAAGAACACCCTTCCCCGCCCAGGACGAGAATCGTGGGGAGCCCTTCCGAGAGTAATCCTTTCAAGTCGAGGGTTCCCGTTATCTCGAAAAGTGACTCATGATACCGGATATCCTCCTGTCGTTCCAGAACGAGCCAAAGAAACCAAGTTGTGGCCACAGTGAAAAAAAGCACAGGAACGAAAAAAGGGGTTCGCGAAAAAACCATTTTCGGCAAGATATGCCCTTTCGAAAACATTTTGATTGCCTCCTCTCCAAAAAAACGTTCTCCCGGGAAGGAGAACTTCTCTCCCCGGGAGAACGTTTTGGCATTCTTTCCCCCTAACCCCGAGGTTCTCCCGCTCCCTTCTTCCTTCGAACCCCCTTGACCTGTACTTCAACCTCTGCAGAAACCTCGAACGTAAAAATCCCTCTTTCCCGGGGGGCATATCCCGTGATACCCTTCTGTTCAAGGCTCTTACCCAAATCCCAATGCGGAGCCACCTTCCTCACAAGCCCCTCGTAATCGAGGCACAAACCAAAAGCTCCGTCCGGCACGTCATCGCTGTTTTCCCCAAGCCAGGAAAGAGCTTCCCGCGCTTCCTTTTTCTCCGAAGGCGAACGTATCCCGTCCAGCAATTCCGAATAGGAACATCCCAAAACCTCCCGAATACCTTGGATGGCGGAAAAAGGCACGGGGCCTTGCCCTCCTTCCCAGGCAATCAAATCGGAAGAAACAACCCCTATTTTTTGTGCCATAGCTTCGAGAGAAATTCCCCGGGCCTCTCGTGCACACCGTATGGCTTCTCCGAAAGCGAATGAACATACCGCAAGATTGTTGTTTTCCATCTCGATTCCTCCTCTATATTTTCGTTTTACCCATCTTCTCTTTCTCCGGAGCCGGTTGTCCAAGGGTTGTGGAGCCCGCGTCCATAAGAAACGGACTCCTCTTTTCCCCTCCTTCGAAGGGAAATCTCCTCCCCTTCTCTTTTCCGGGAGCGGATCCACGACCCGGCGCTATCCACGATGCCCGGCAAGACTGGGGCACCCCCGGAAGTGTCCTGGTAGTATTGTGGATAGCGTGGGTCAACCGGCGGGGCTCCTTTGCCGTGTTTTTGCCACATTCCGATAACCACTCGAAACCGTCTCTTCCCGGGGAAAAAACCCCCAAAGCAAGGAAACCCAAGAAACCAAAAAAGGAAACCCGGTACGGGGTAAATCCCGCTCCTCTCGGTTCCCTCAAAGGTCTTCTTGATGAAAAAGAAAAAGTAATTCCCAAACCCCTTCCATATTTTTTCCTTGAAAACCACCTCCAAATGTCCTTCGGTACTCTCCCGAGACCCTTCCCAAGCTTTTCCTGCTTAACCTCTTCCCGGGAAGGAATAATCCCTACCGCTTTCCGAAGCATCTATGTGCAGCGGGAGTGAACATAGATGCGTGTTTGCTCCTCCTCTACCCGAAATTCAACCTCCTCCCGGAAAGCGCCTCTCTCAAAGCACCTATCCGGAGCGAGAGCAAAGGATAGGTGCGGGAAAAACTCCAGGCTTTTCCCCACAGATCCGGAGATCCTATTCCCCCAAAAAAAAGAACCTCCTCTTCCTGCTACCTCCGAAAAGAATTCCCTCTCCCCCGGGTGAACCCATATCACCAATCTTGAGCCGGTTGTCCAAGGATTGTGGAACCCGCTTCGGTAGATAAAAAACGCATCTTCCCCTCCTCTTTCAGGGAAAACATATCCCTATTCAAAATTCCCGGGAGCGGATCCACGATCCGGCGCTATCCACGATGCCCGGCAGGGCCGGGGCACCCCCGAGAGTGCCCTGGTAGTATTGTGGATAGCGTGGGCAACCGGCGAAACCGAAAACGGTTCTGCCCCTCTTCCCCCTTTCCCTTTTACAAAAGGGAGACCCGGGGGCATAAACCCCGAGCCATGGGAAACCACGTATCAACCACTCTCCGGAACATATTCCTTCCCCGGGGAGTCATAAACCAAAGATACCGAACCTCCCCAAAGAGCACCTATCCGGAGTGCGAGCGGAGGATAGGTGCGTCCCCACCGAAAGAGACCTCCAAGTATTCCTCCAAACGGGGAAAGAAAGAGCTCCGGATTCACTATGGTTTTGACGAGAAACCCCGGACTTTCGAGAAGTATCCGAGAGGATATCTTTCCCTCTGAAAACAGGGAGAAGGTTCTCCTCCGGAGAGCTTTGCGGAAAGGTACAGTCGAGGCGAGCCGGAAGAGGCGTTGCTTATCTCCGACAGAGCGCCCCCGTGAGAAGAAAAGCTATAGTGATAACAGTAGTGCATATACATATAGACCTACCCTCTA